>NZ_JBIUTD010000001.1:0-649286 GCF_044741705.1 Kitasatospora sp. NPDC088134
TGATCAATATCGCGGACACGGACCCGGTCGCCACGAGATCCTGGAATCGAGTCCGTGCCGCAGCGATCAAATCCGGACAGTTGGGGGGAATCCCCTATCGAACGCCCTCTTAGAGGAGGCTCGCATGGACAGCACTATGGACGTGGAGAACTCGGGCGGAGACGGGGGCGGTAGCGGGGGCGACGGTCATCCCGGCACGCCGTGGACTCCTCCGCCCACGCCGCCGTCGCCGGACGGGACCACCCCGCCCGGTGACGGCGGGCGCCGCAAGTGACCCTCGCACCCGGCCAGAGGGGCCACCCCGGTGAGGGGCGGCCCCTCCCTGTCTCCGACGCGTGGGCGCCGACATTCGCCGCCGTGCCCCGGGCGCTGTTTCTCCCGGACCTGGTATGGGCACACGACATGGCCAGCGGAACCAGCCGGCCCGTCGAGAGGAGCGCGGACGAGGCCGGCTGGCGGGCGGCCGCCGCCGCGGACGTCCCGATCGTCACGCAGTGGGACGACGGCGACCACCAGGGCACCGAGCCCGGCACAGTCCCCACCAGCTCCGCCTCGCAGCCCTCGCTGGTCGCCTCCATGCTCGACGACCTGAAGGCCGAGCCCGGGATGCGGATCCTGGAACAGGGCACCGGGACCGGCTGGAACGCCGCCCTGCTGAGCCACCGGCTCGGCGACAGCCACGTGACCACCATCGAGATCGACCCTGCCGTCTGCGCCCAGGCCCACACCGCACTCCACACCGCCGGCTTCCACCCACACGTGGTGTGCGGCGACGGCGCACACGGCCACCCGCCCGGTGCCCCCTACGACCGAATCATCGCCACCTACGGCCTGCGCGACATCCCCCCGGCCTGGATCGAACAGACCCGCCCCGGCGGACTGATCCTCGCCCCGTTCGGCACCCACTACTCCAACGCCGACGCCCTGCTCCGCCTCACCGCGACCGGCGACGGCACCGCGTCCGGGCCGTTCCTCCAGCCCGTCGAGTTCATGAAGATGCACTCCCACCGCCTCGCCTGGCCTGCCAACCCCGCCCCCGGCGGCACCGTCACCGAAACCACCACCACCGCCCAACTCCCCGACCACGGCAAGTTCGACCCCTTTCCCTTCGCCGCCGGACTGCGCCTGCCCGACGTCGTCCACGCCATCCAGCCCCACCCGGACGGCGCCCGGACCCTGTGGCTCTACTCACTGACCGTCCCTGCCTGGGCAGCAGTGGCCTTCCGCGACGGCGAGGACGTCCACCAGGTCCGCCAATACGGCGGCCGCCACCTGTGGGACGAGTTCGAAAAGGTCCTCACCTGGTGGCACGACGCTGGTGAACCACGTGTCGAACGACTCGGACTCACTGTCACCCCGGCCGGCTGGCATGCCTGGCTCGACGAACCCGGCCAGCCTGTCTGACCGCACCGGTGGCCAGAGTTCCGCCTGCTCGACGACGGCGAGCAGACGCCCCCACGCAGGCGGGGATGACCCTCAGCTGTCAGTCTCCTGCTGCTGGCGGGAGGCCTGCTCCCCACATCCGCGGGGATGGTCCCGCGATGCCGTCGAGGCTGAAGCAGCTGGCGTCCTGCTCACCGCGCCTGCGGGGATGGCCCCGAGGAGGAGCTGGCCCGCTGGTCGGACACCCCCTGCTCCCCGCGCCCGCGGGGATGGCCCCTACAGCGTTTGTAGCAGCAGTACCTGGCGTCACTGCTCCCCGCGCCCGCGGGGATGGCCCCGACGTCGCCAGGAGATCGGAGGAGTAGAGGCCCTGCTCCCCGCGCCCGCGGGGATGGCCCCATCACCGAGCTTCCGAAGGCTCTCACCGCTTTCTGCTCCCCGCGCCCGCGGGGATGGCCCCCCAGGTGTCCTGTGCCAGGTCTTCGGCGTTCGCTGCTCCCCGCGCCCGCGGGGATGGCCCCTGTATCGGTTCTGGCAGAACCGATGGTCGCCCCTGCTCCCCGCGCCCGCGGGGATGGCCCCCGCTCCACGTACGGGCCGCTGGAGACCGTGACCTGCTCCCCGCGCCCGCGGGGATGGCCCCATCACCGAGCTTCCGAAGGCTCTCACCGCTTTCTGCTCCCCGCGCCCGCGGGGATGGCCTCCGCCACCGGTCCAGTGAGGCGCTGTCGCGTTTTCTGCTCCCCGCGCCCGCGGGATGGCCCCCGGGTACTCCGTCCACCGGCCGCGCTGCTGCCCTGCTCCCCGCGCCCGCGGGGATGGCCCCGCGGCGATGGCGACCATCTTCGGCTCCGACGCCTGCTCCCCGCGCCTGCAGGGATGGCCCCGGGTCGGTGTCGAACGCGGCGACCGCGAGGGTCTGCTCCCCGCCTGCGTGGGGATGGTCCACAGGTGCGGCCGGTCCCGGGACGGATCAGCCGCTGCTCCCCGCCCGCGCGGGGATGGTCCACAGGTGCGGCCGGTCCCGGGACGGATCAGCCGCTGCTCCCCGCCCGCGCGGGGATGGTCCCGAGCCAGGGCGGGGCGGGACACGGATCGGGCGCTGCTCCCCGCCCGCGCGGGGATGGTCCCACGGGTGGGTCGCCGACCTACCCGGTGCTGCGCTGCTCCCCGCCCGCGCGGGGATGGTCCCGACGGCCTTGATCTCGCCCGCGATGCTCTCGACTGCTCCCCGCCCGCGCGGGGATGGTCCCTGGGCTTACGTCGTGGAGGAAATCCAGGTCAGCTGCTCCCTGCCCGCGCGGGGATGGTCCCCCCCTCGACCCCCACCCCTCGGCCAAGCGCGCTGCTCCCCGCCCGCGCGGGGATGGTCCCAACCGGCTGACCGACGCGATGCTGTCGCAGCGCTGCTCCCCGCCCGCGCGGGGATGGTCCCGGGCTCGGCCGCGACCTCGGGCCGAAGGTGATCTGCTCCCCGCCCGCGCGGGGATGGTCCCGGGGCGCTGAACACCGTCCAGCCGTCGCGGCGCTGTTCCCCGCCCGCGCGGGGATGGCCCCACCACGGACCATCCGCACACACTCGTGCACCTCTGCTCTCCGCGCCCGCGGGGATGGCCCCGGACGGCCCATCTCGTCCTCGGCGTCGGCGTACTGCTCCCCGCGCCCGCAGGGATGGCCCTCCCCCGACAAAACCGCAGGTCAAACATTCCCCCTGCTCCCCGCGCCCGCGGGGATGACCCTACGGCAGGGGCGGGTTCGGAACAGTCCATGCTCCCCGCCCCTGCGAGATGGTCTCCACGTCCGGTCGTGGTGTTGGGCGATGGTGACCTGCTTCCCTGGCTCTGTTCACGTCGCAGAGCAGCATTTCGACGGCAGTTTGGGAGTCAGCGCCCGAGCCGAATGTTCACGAGAGCGGTCAGCACCTTGGTAGTGACCAGCAGGACACCGGTTGCAGCCCACTTGGGGCGCAGGACAAAAGCGCTGGCTACGGGGTTCAGGCGGGAGCGAGCACCGCGCCGTTGCCGGACACCAGCGGATGACTCCCGTTCTCGTGAACATCGAGTCGTCCGGTCCGCAGGTGCCTCCCGAAGTCGTGACGAACTGACTCCGCAGCCCGTGTACAAAGCCACTTCCCCGGCTGTGGTGGGTCGGCGGCCTGTGCGGGTGGGCGGGTTCGGCGGATCGTGGTGCCGTGTCGTACGGCTGTGGGAGCATCACCCGGCGCCGCCACGCTCCTTGACACCTCCACAGCACCACCCGGCACACCATCACTCGGGCGACACCACACCCGACCACCGCCTTCCCTCCCCCTGTCCCCCTGCGAAGCACAAGGCCCGCCTCGACGCAGAGATAGAGAAGGTGGCGGTATGTCACTTATGGCCGAATCCCGCAAGATGGCGAATTCCCGCACTGCCACCGCATAACACCGCAGGTCAACACGCTGCTCCCCGCCCGCGCGGGGATGGCCCCGAGGAGGCCGGCGACCTCTTCAACCGCTTCACCTGCTCCCTGCCCGCGCGGGGATGGCCCCTACGAGGTGGCGAGCTGGATCGTGAAGCTCTGCTGCTCCCCGGGTCCGCGGGGATGACCCCGCGGAGTACGCGTTGACGACATCGGTGACCCACTGCTCCCCGCGCCTGCGGGGATGGCCCCCGGCGCAGGAAGCTGGTCTGCCGCTTGGCGAGCTGCTCCCCGCCTGCGCGGGGATGACCCCCACCAGAAGCACGGGAAGTACCAGAGCCTCCCCTGCTCCCCGCGCCTGCGGGGATGACCCCCGCTCCGCCAAAGCTGCCTCACTCGGCCACGGCTGCTCCCCGCGCCCGCGGGGATGGCCCCGGGCCCGCCACCACCTTGTTGCGCGTGCCGTCCTGCTCCCCACGCCCGCGGGGATGACCCCTGCTTGTCGAAGACGACGAGGAACACGGAGTCCTGCTCCCCGCGCCTGCGGGGATGGCCCCTGCTCGGTGGCGCGCCGGGCGGGCTCCGCTCGCTGCTCCCCGCCCGCGCGGGGATGGCCCCGACCTCCTCTACGAGGTGCGCACCGACCGACCCTGCTCCCCGCCTGCGCGGGGATGCCCCCGTGAACTTGCCCGACAAGCCGAACACCAGCAGTTGCTCCCCGCCTGCGCGGGGGTGGACCGGGTGCGGGTGAGTGGGTTCGCCGGATCACGGCGTCGTGTCGTACGGCCGTGGGAGCATCGCGCCGTACTCCGGGCTCCTTGACACCTCCACAACACCACCCGACCGACAACCCCCTCCTTCCCCGGCGGAGCACAGGCCTCGTCTCGACACTGAGAAAGTGACGGTATGTCACTTATGGCCGAATCCCGGAAGACGGCGAATTCCCGCACTGCCACCGCATAACACCGCAGGTCAACACCGCTCCCCGCCCGCGCGGGGATGACCCCAACTTCGGACTCAGCGGCGCGCAGACGACCACCCGCTCCCCGCCCGCGCGGGGATGACCCCGCGACCACGCAGGGCCAGCTCGCGCTGCTGGTCTGCTCCCCGCGCCCGCGGGGATGGCCCCTCAGCCCGAACACAGTGGCGGCGATCCTCGTCCTGCTCCCCGCGCCCGCGGGGATGACCCCTGACGGATCGACAGCCGCAGCACCTCCTGGAGGTGCTCCCCGCCTGCGTGGGGATGACCCCGTTGCGGGGATCGAGGCGGTCGATCCAGTCCCCTGCTCCCCGCGCCTGCGGGGATGGTCTGCTCCCCGCCCGCGCGGGGATGGTCCCGGCCGCCCGGACCTGACCCCGCAGGACAAGGCCTGCTCCCCGCCCGCATGGGGATGACCCCCAGGGGCCGATGTCGTACACCGGCGTGCCGTCCTGCTCCCCGCCCGCGTGGGGATGGCCCCAAGACCGCCCAGGACTTCCTGGAGGGCGACCGCTGCTCCCCGCCTGCGCAGGGATGGTCCAGCACCTGAGTCTCGTGCGAGACGCCGCCCAGTTGCTCCCCGTGCCTGCGGGGATGGCCCTGCGGTGATGGTTCTTGGTGGCTGGGATTTTCCGGGGGTGGGTGTTCAGCCGATTCGACCGAGGTGGATCACGATGACGGTGACGGTGGTCTCGGTGATCTCGTACATCACGCGGTAGCGGCCGACGTGTATGCGGCGCAGGTCGGCGGAGCCGTACTCGGTGCTGCCCGGCGGGCGCGGGGATGCGGCGAGCAGGTCGACGGCGTCCATGAGCTGCCGCAGGCCTTCGGGGTCGTCCTTGAGGAACCGGGCGGCGGCGTTGATGGCCGGCTCGTCCCAGAGGATCGTGTATTTCAAGCGGTCGGTCCCAGGCCGAGCTGGGCGCGGACCTTCTCGTGGGGCAGGCCGGTGCTCTCGCCGGCCGCCTGCCGTGCGCGGTACTGGGCCAGGGCGAGGGCGTCCTCGAGGTCGGCCAGTTCCTGCGGGTTGATCAGGACGGCGGCCGGCTGGCCGTGGTCGGTGATGGTGATGCGCTCACGGGCGTGGGAGGCACGCCGCACCAGCGAGCCGAGACAGGCCCGCGCCTCCGTGATCGGCAAGGTGTCACTCATGTACGCAACTGTACACTTCAATACTCTGCCGTACAGTCGACTTGAAACGAGCGACTCGGGACGAGTGACCTGCCCGCGCGGGGACGGCCCCCCGGAGGGCGGGTTGTCCTTGTCGAGGTCGGACTGCTCCCCGCCCCTGCGGGGATGGTCCCCGCCTCGCCGAAGACGTCGCCAACGCGTGGTTCTGCTCCCTGCGCCCGCGGGGATGACCCCGCCGCGCGGTCCCAGGCGCTTACCCACGGGGCTTGCTCCCCGCCCCTGCGGGATGGTCTCCACGTCCGGTCCTGGTGTCGGGGGTGGTGGTCTGCTTCCCCGGCTGTGGTGGGCCGGCGGCCTGTGCGGGCGGGCGGGTTCGGCGGATCGCGGCGCCGTGTCGTACGGCCGTGGGAGCATCACCCGGCGCCGCCACGCTCCTTGACACCTCCACAGCACCACCCGGCACATCACCACTCGGGCGACACCACACCCGACAACCGCCTTCCCCTCCCCCGGCGAAGCACAAGACCCGTCTCGACACAGAGAAGGTGACGGTATGTCACTTATGACCGAACCTCGGAAGATGGCGAATTCCCGCACTGCCACCGCATAACACCGCAGGTCAACAAGACTGCTCCCCGCCTGCGCGGGGATGCCCCCGCGATGTACTCCCGGCTGCACGCGAGCCGGAAGCTGCTCCCCGCCTGCGCGGGGATGCCCCCTAGCCGACACTCGGCGACACCTGGCGGACAGGCTGCTCCCCGCCTGCGCGGGGATGCCCCCAAGTGGGCCGTCCCGGTGGCGACCAGGACGGCCTGCTCCCCGCCTGCGCGGGGATGCCCCCTACTACGCGCTGAGCGCCGAGCAGCAGAAGAACTGCTCCCCGCCTGCGCGGGGATGCCCCCGGTCAGACCGACATCGCGTCCCGTATCTACACCTGCTCCCCGCCTGCGCGGGGATGCCCCCGGGATGAAGCCGTCGGCCCGCTGGGTGGGGACCTGCTCCCCGCCTGCGCGGGGATGCCCCCCCTCACCCAGAACGGGCCCGGGGACTCCGCCCTGCTCCCCGCCTGCGCGGGGATGCCCCCCGCACCCCCGCGACGGCGAGCAGGCACTGGACCTGCTCCCCGCCTGCGCGGGGATGACCCCGCATCCTGATCAGAAGGCGTGGATATGGACACCTGCTCCCCGCCTGCGCGGGGATGCCCCCCGCGGCTTCACCCGCAGCCGGATCATCCTCAACTGCTCCCCGCCTGCGCGGGGATGCCCCCGATCAACGTCCGAACCCCGACGGCAGATGAAGCTGCTCCCCGCCTGCGCGGGGATGCCCCCCACGCCGGTAACGTCCGGGCCGAGGTGATCGACTGCTCCCCGCCTGCGCGGGGATGCCCCTTCGCGTCCGTGTCGAGCATTTTTCCCCGCGGCCTGCTCCCCGCCTGCGCGGGGATGCCCCTCGGGGTCGATGGGCATGATGTCCATGGGTGCTCTGCTCCCCGCCTGCGCGGGGATGCCCCCTGCTGGATGCCCGATGCGGTGTGTGCGATCACCTGCTCCCCGCCTGCGCGGGGATGCCCCCGACACCATGAACAAGATCTTCACGCTGGGCATCTGCTCACCGCCTGCGCGGGGATGCCCCTGATCTGAGTGGGGGTCAGGTGACTCCCCACCGCTGCTCCCCGCCTGCGCGGGGATGACCCCGGGCTGTCCGCGAGGCTCGTGGTCCAGCCGGGCTGCTCCCCGCCTGCGCGGGGATGCCCCTCCTCCTCGCGCACCTGTGCGGGGACTACCTCCCTGCTCCCCGCCTGCGCGGGGATGCCCCCGCCTGGGTGTAGCTGGTGATCTCCCACAGCAGCTGCTCCCCGCCTGCGCGGGGATGCCCCCGGCAGATGGAGGCAGACGCCACCGAGGCGATGCTGCTCCCCGCCTGCGCGGGGATGACCCCGTCACCGGTCCTCCCGACGGGCCATCAGGTAGCTGCTCCCCGCCTGCGCGGGGATGACCCCGACGGTCCCGATCAGCGACACTTTGGTGTCGTCTGCTCCCCGCCTGCGCGGGGATGGTCCCGGCCGCAATGACGGCGTCCGTCCGAGTACCGCCTGCTCCCCGCCCGCGCGGGGATGGTCCCGCCCGGGCACCGGACTGCCCCACCGTGCCGAACTGCTCCCCGCGCCCGCGGGGATGGCCCCCGCCTGTTGGAGAAGAGCGCGCCCTACCGGGCCCGCTCCCCGTGCCTGCGGGGATGGCCCGCCGGCCGACCCGCCCCCGCCCTGCACAGCCAACTGCTCCCCGTGTCTGCGGGGATGGTCCCTCCGACCGCGGCGCGATGGCGGCCAGGGGCAATTGCTCCCCGCCCGCGCGGGGATGGCCCCCTGCAGCAGTCGGTGTCGCTGGTCCGCTGGAACTGCTCCCCGCGCCTGCGGGGATGGCCCCCACACGAGAGGTGGTGGCGTGATGCAGGGTACCTGCTCCCCGCCTGCGCGGGGATGGCCCCGGCCCGTCACACAAGTTTTCGAGTGCAAGAGTCTGCTCCCTGCGCCCGCGGGGATGGCCCCTCGCCGGCACCCGCGGCCTGGTGGAGCGCTACCTGCTCCCCGCGCCCGCGGGGATGGCCTCGCCGGCACCCCGCGGTGGTACCAGAGCATGTTCTGCTCCCCGCCTGCGCGGGGATGGCCCCGCCGACCGGCACGGCAACTTCGTCCTGCGCCACTGCTCCCCGCCTGCGCGGGGATGGTCCCCAGACGTCCGCCGTCGAAGCGAAGGCCTCCCGCTGCTCCCCGCGCCTGCCGGGATACTCCCTGTGTGCTGCCGATGTTCGAGGTCAGCCCCATCTGCTCCCCACACCTGCGGGGATGACCCCGTCAAACCGGCCCGTACGTGACCCCCAGTGCACTGCTCCCCGCGCCCGCGGGGATAGCCCCGGCCAGTGGCCCATGATCCCCTGTCCCCGGAACTGCTCCCGCGCCCGCGGGGATGGCCCCCAGGTGATGTGGTCCCAACTGATGCGCCCCCCGCGCGGGAATGGTCCCGGGACGGCGACGCCGACGGAGGCGACCACCGCCTACTCCCCGCGCCTGCGGGGATGGTCCCCGCTGCCGACGCAAACCGCCGACGGCCAGTTCCTGCTCCCCACGCCTGCAGGGATGGTCCCAGGCGGTGGACACGGACAAGATTCCGGCCCGGCTGCTCCCCGCCCGCGCGGGGATGGCCCCGAGGTCCTGCGCCTGCGCCAGGTCAGCTCTCTCTGCTCCCCGCGCCCGCGGGGATGGCCCCCGAGGTCGTGGCCGACATGGCACCGTTCCGGCTGCTCCCCTCCTGCGCGGAGGTCAGCCGTCGCTCTCGACCGCCTGGGCGCTGGCCGGGGAGTCCTCTCCGCAGCTGCGGAGGTCAGCCGGCCGCCGGCTCGTGGCCCGGCTCTGGTATGAAGTCCTCTCCCCGGTCGCGGAGGTCAGCCGGCGTTCCAGTCCATGCCGCCGTCGCGTAGGCCGTCTTCTCCGCGAACGCGGAGGTCAGCCGTCGTTCGGTGGAGCACCATGACGGGCTCTCCTGTCTTCTCCGCGTCCGCGGAGGTCAGCCGCCCGAGTGCCGGGTGCGGGCGTGCGAGGGGCCGTCCTCGAAGCGTTCCACGGCCTCCAGCCGGCCCCGCTCCCTCGCAGCCCTCCCCGCCCGCCGCCCTGCGCGTATCTCACGATCCAGGGCCACCGGGAGGGACCCGCCACCGTCAGGCGAACGGCATCGACATCACCGATCAAGTTCAGCAGCCGGACCGGGCGATCCGGCGCGGGTTCCGGGCAATGGCAACGGCGAGCAGTTCGGCGGCGACGAGGGCCGGGGCCCAGAGCCAGGTGCGGGGCAGGAAGGCGGCGGCCCCCAGGGCGACCAGGAGTGCGACGCCCTGCAGGGTGGCCGTGATCTCCGGGAGCACGCCCGGTGTCCGCCCCGTCGCGGACCGGACCGCAGCAGTGCCCCACAGCGCGGGGAGGACCAGGGAGAGCAGCAGGGCGAAGCCGAACAGCGGGACGGCGAGCACGCTGCCCAGGTTCCCGCCGCCGGGCGAGTCGTCGCCGGGGACGGGCACCGGGTGTTCGACCTGCCAGTTCGCTAGCCGGGTCGCCTGCAGGAAGACCGCCGGTACGACGGCCGAGGCCAGTGCGGCCGCGCTGTAGTGGCGCCAGTTGCGCGGTGTGCTTGCGCCGGTCCCTGTCATCGTCCCCGCCCCTGTCCCTCGCGCCGTTGTGGTCCTGCGCTCGCTGTTCGGACGTGGCGGGGAGCCGCGCCGGTTCCCGGGCCGCGCGGTTTTCACGGGTCCGGGTCGGACGGCCCCGGGCGGGGAGGTCCGCCTGCCAGCACCCGCGGCGAGACCCCCACTCGAGGACCGGGTCCGACCCGGGGAAGACATCACCGGACCGGCAACTCCCCGCTCCCCGGCGTCCTACCTGCATGCCACCATGAACCCGCACCGCTCCTTGACACCACAACACGCCCAACAACCAAGACGGGCAAAGAACCTGCAAAGCCGTCACAACGCCCCAGGTCACGAAGGTCCTTTCCGCCAGCACGGAGGTCAGCCGTAGTCGAGTTCGAGGGTCTCTTCCGCGAGCGGGTCCTCTCCGCAGCCGCGGAGGTCAGCCGTGCCCCCGATGGCGTAGATGTACAGCCGCTGCGTCTTCTCCGCGAACGCGGAGGTCAGCCGCGACCGCATCGGGCGCCGAAGCCGGGGGCCGCGTCTTCTCCGCGAACGCGGGGATGGTCCGGGGGCCTTTGTCCACACCCACAAGGGGTGCTTCTGCTCCCCGCGCCCGCGGGGATGACCCCTTGGCGGCCGGTGCAGGCCGTAGCGACGAACGTCTGCTCTCGGGCCCGCGGGGATGGTCCCGACTGCGCGATGGCGTAGTTCGGGATTTGGGCTCGCGACGCTACTTTCCGTGGCAGCATCGTCTCTTCTGCGTCGCATTGTCTTTGCTGCTGGAGCGTGAATGCCGTCGCCGTATGACGATCACCGCCGCATACAGACTGCCGTGATCGGCAGTGGAAGTTCGGATCTGGCGATCATTCTTCCCATGCAGGCGGACGAGCTGGCTGTGTGGAGACGGAAGCATCCCACGTACACCTACTGGTGCGGCACGTTGCTCGGCGGTTGCGGCGAGCCGCTGACCGACCGTCTCTATACTGATAAAGTCTGCCATTTCGCCCACCATCCGCATCATGCCTGCACGCGGACAGCTACGGGGGAGGACAGCGCAGACCATCTCTTCATGCGCCAGACGCTGGTTCAGTGGCTGCCCGAGCAGGGCTTCGCCGGCGATGTGCGGTGGGCAAGGAAGACAGAGGTGCCGAACTCGGGCATCGATGTGGACCTGTATGACGGGCGGACCCTCCGGATCCGGCTGGGCCGCGGGGCCGAGCACCTTTGGGGGGCCTCTGCGGAAGTGGTCCGACCCGGCCGTGGCGACTGGGTCTTCGGCACAGGCATGCCGGTGCCACGCGAGTTCTTCGACGAGCAGGGGTTCGTCTTCCGCATCCGTTTCGAGACACGTGGGGCAGAGCGCTGCCCCTACCTGGGCGTGCAGCAGGCAACTGGCGGCATCGAGTGGGCCCCCTTCACCCAAGCAGTGCTGACCGGCGACGGACTGACCACGCCGGCCACACGAAAGATTCGTGCCACCCGTAGGAAGACACCGGTCGGCGACCCTGCCACCGTGCCGAGATCATCGACAGACACGGACTCCGGACCCCGCGATATGGACGGTGACGTCCTGGTTACCGCTCTGCGCGAGGCCCTGGAACTGGACGCCCGTTGGGGCAATCGCCCGACCTGGACCCGTCTGATGCAGACGGTTGACACAGATCTCTCCAGTCGAAGCGACGAAGAACTGCAGGACATCCTCGCCGCCGTGGATCAGGTCTTCCACCGGAACGACCCAGTGCTCTCGGCGCTCATACGGACAGAATCCGGCGACCCGCTGCCCTTCCTGCCCGACGTCCTGGAGGATCTCGGGATCGGGCGAGCGTCATCGAGCGCGCAGCTCAGAAGGTGGTGCCAGAGGGAGTCCGATCGGGCTTTCGCCAAGTACGGTGTCCCACCGCGTACGATGCCGTCCCCGCTGCCCCTCGACGCAGCCGTCCCGGAGATACTCGTCGGACAGCCGCTCCAAACCCGGCAGCGCCGGTCGCCCGTGAGCAGTCGCCCTCCCCGACAAGCACCGGATCGCACAGCCCAACGCCAAGCCGCAGAACGAGACGCACTGGAGAAGCTTGTCGCCGAAGGCAGAACGCTCGCCAAGACGGTAACCGACGCGGCGACAAAGAAGCGGCTCACCGACGAACTGAGGCTCGCCCGGCGCTACCTCCAAGGAACCCTCCAGACCGCGGACAACAAACGCGGCAGTCAACTCCTGCGGAGCATCACCATCGAACTGGAAGCCGCCATCGCGGCAACACGCGCGAAAGCGGACAAGAAGAGCAGGAAAGAGCGCCGTTCACAGCCCGATACCCCCGCAGTACCGCGCCTCGACGAGACCATCGCCGCCGAGCAACGCCCCCAACACCTGCGCGACCACCTGATCGCCGTCGCACGACAAGGCGGAACGACAACCTGGCCCCAACTGCCGAAAACCACCGCGACCGCAAGCGACGCAGAACGCCGCCGACTGCTGACAGCCGTTGAACGCGAAGCCAGCTGGGCCGATGGCCCATTGATGTCCGCACTCGTGACAACTGCCGACGGAGGACCGCCCGCATACTTCCGTGGAATCCTTAAGAACCTCGGATTCGCCGTGCCGGTCTCGGACGAGGTCCTGCTGAAAATCTGGCACAGAGAACGCCAACGCGCCTACGCCGCTTACGCCGTACCTTCCCAACCCGTCCCACCCCGGCTGGTACCCCGAGCAGCCGACGTCGGCAACACATAACAAGGCCGACGCGGTCCACATCTGCGTCCTACACCTACGGAAAATTTCCCAGCCGGGCGGCCGACGAGCCGCTCTGGGCTGACTGCTCCCTGCCTGTGCGGGGATGACCCCAGGCCGTCGTCCAGGTACAGGTCGGGGCTGCCCTGCTCCCCGCCTGCGCGGGGATGGTCCCCACGTCTGGTCGTCGTATCGGCCGGTGGTGATCTGCTTCCCCGGCTGTGGTGGGCCGACGACCTGTGCCGTTGGGGCGGGTTCGGCGGATCGCGGCGCCGTGTCGTACGGCCGTGGGAGCATCGCGCCGTACTCCAGGCTCCTTGACACCTCCACAGCACCACCCGACCGGCAACCTCCCTCCCCAGCGAAGTACAGAACCCGTCTCGACACAGAGAAAGTGACGGTATGTCACGTATGACCGAATCTCGGAAGATGGCGAATTCCCGCACTGCCACCGCATAACACCGCAGGTCAACAAGACTGCTCCCCGCGCCTGCGGGGATGGTCCCACCGTCTACGAACCCATCTCCGCCGAACCCCCCTGCTCCCCGCGCCTGCGGGGATGGTCCCATGCCGAGCGCGCCGCCGATCAGCAGGGACTTCTGCTCCCCGCGCCTGCGGGGATGGTCCCGAGCAGTGGCAGCGCCGCGCGGTCAGCATCCTCTGCTCCCCGCGCCTGCGGGGATGGTCCCGTCAGCCATCCAGGAACTCCGCGCGCCAACAGCTGCTCCCCGCGCCTGCGGGGATGGTCCGGAGAACCGCGACCAGGACGCCGCACCCAAGGCCTGCTCCCCGCGCCTGCGGGGATGGTCCCTTCGCCGCCTTGGGGCGCGCAATCGGTGTGAGCTGCTCCCCGCGCCTGCGGGGATGGTCCCGGGATGGACGGGGACGACTGGAGCCGGATCAACTGCTCCCCGCGCCTGCGGGGATGGTCCCCGGGCCGGCAGCCCGACGAACTCCGTCGCGGCCTGCTCCCCGCGCCTGCGGGGATGGTCCGCTCGCTCGGCCGGTCGGGGTTCTGGATCAACTGCTCCCCGCGCCTGCGGGGATGGTCCCCAGTGCAGCAAGTGCCGGCCGCTGCCGAGGTCCTGCTCCCCGCGCCTGCGGGGATGGTCCTCCAAAATGACACGCCTGGAGAACGCGCAATCCCTGCTCCCCGCGCCTGCGGGGATGGTCCCTCGGGGGAAGTGGCCGCGCTGGCTGGGAGCATCTGCTCCCCGCGCCTGCGGGGATGGTCCCGAGCGCCTTCACGGTCTCGCCGAGCTTGGCGGCTGCTCCCCGCGCCTGCGGGGATGGTCCCTTCGCGCGAAGCCAGCCGGTCCAGCCCTCCGGCTGCTCCCCGCGCCTGCGGGGATGGTCCCGGGCAAGAGGCGCGGCAAGGCCGGCGGCCCCACTGCTCCCCGCGCCTGCGGGGATGGTCCCAGCGGGCAGCCGCCGGACTGCTGGACCAGCGGCTGCTCCCCGCGCCTGCGGGGATGGTCCCTGCACGGTGTTGAGGGCCGGCGGCGCGTCGGATTGCTCCCCGCGCCTGCGGGGATGGTCCCAGGGCGAAGTGCGTGGCGGCGGCGGTGTCCGTCTGCTCCCCGCGCCTGCGGGGATGGTCCCCAGAAGGAGCTGCCGGACCCGGCCGGGTACGGCTGCTCCCCGCGCCTGCGGGGATGGTCCCTGCACGGAGTGGCAGGGGCCGGCGATCGTCACCTGCTCCCCGCGCCTGCGGGGATGGTCCCGATTCCGTGCTGCTGCTTGGCCAGCAACTCGTCTGCTCCCCGCGCCTGCGGGGATGGTCCCTCCGCCCGGTCCACCGCCTTCTGTGTGGCCGCCGCTCCCCGCGCCTGCGGGGATGGTCCAGCTGCCGCAGCAGCGCCACCCCCTGATCGAGCCTGCTCCCCGCGCCTGCGGGGATGGTCCCCTCCGCAACTACGGCCCGAACAAGATCTACTCCTGCTCCCCGCGCCTGCGGGGATGGTCCCCAGCGCCTCCACGCCGCCAGGCGCCAGCAGCACTGCTCCCCGCGCCTGCGGGGATGGTCCCGGTGAGAGCATCGGTCTGATGAACCGACGGTTCTGCTCCCCGCGCCTGCGGGGATGGTCCCAACATCGCCTTCCGCACCACCGAGCGAAGCGCCTGCTCCCCGCGCCTGCGGGGATGGTCCCAGCCTGGTCAGTCCTGCCCACAAGGGCCCATTCTGCTCCCCGCGCCTGCGGGGATGGTCCATAGGAATGCGCGGAAATCCCGTGCGGAATGCACTGCTCCCCGCGCCTGCGGGGATGGTCCCACCGGCGCCAAGGTCGGTGCCGGACTGGTCACCTGCTCCCCGCGCCTGCGGGGATGGTCCCGTGCCGCTGGCGTCATACCAGTCGATCACCGGCTGCTCCCTGCGCCTGCGGGGATGGTCCCGACACGGTCCCCGGTGCCGGGTCGAGGCCGAGCTGCTCCCCGCGCCTGCGGGGATGGTCCCACGTCGTGCGCGTCGCTGCCGATGTTCGCTCGCTGCTCCCTGTCCGCACGGGGATGGCCTCGTCAACGGCGTGGCCTTGTTCCGCCCCGTGGGCTGCTCCCCGCGCCTGCGGGGATGACCCCTGACCCGAGAACATCAGGATCAGGTTCAGCACCTGCTCCCAGCGTCCGCGGGGATGGCCCCGGTTCGTTTAAGGTTCGGATCTCGGCGCTGACCTGCTCGCCGCTCCCGCGGGGATGGCCCCTGGCCTGGGCAGTTCGCGCGCTTCTGCACTTCCTGCTCCCCGCCTGCGCGGAGATGACCCCGGCCCGCTCGCTTGGAACGCCGCGTCCAGGAGCTGCTCCCCGCCTGCGCGGGGGATGACCTGATCCCTTGGCCGCTGTTGCCGGCCAGAGCAACCCCGCCTGTTCCGCGCCTCCGCGGAGGTGGCCACGGTGTGGTGTCGGAGGGCCGTGGGAGCATGCGCCCGCACCACCGCGCTCCTTGACACCTCCACAGCACCACCCGGCACATCATCACTCGGGCGACACCACGCCCGACAACCGCTCCCTCCCCTGCGAAGCACAAGACCTGCCTCAGCGCAGAGAAGGTGACGGTATGTCACTTATGACCGAATCCCGGAAGACGGCGAATCCCCGCGCGGCCACCGCATAACACCGCAGGTCAACAAGCTGTTCCCCGCCCGCGCGGGGATGCCCCCTACAATCCCTGGTGCGACATGGCCGTGTCCAACTGCTCCCGGCCTGCGCGGGGATGCCCTCTCCCCGCCGATCACCGGGGCCGTTCCGAACCTGCCCTGCTCCCCGCCTGCGCGGGGATGACCCTCAGGGCATGCGGCTCGTCCAGACCACCGGCAGCTGTTCCCCATGCACACGGGAGTGGCCCCGCGGAGGTCAGCCGCACTATGACTCCGGTGTCGCCATGTTGGTCGGGTTCTCTTTCCGGGCGTGGGTTTGATAAGAGTGCCCTCCCCTGCTGGTACACCATCGGTATACCAGCAGGGTACGATCGTGGTATGGCTGATGCGACGATCAAGGTCTCCCCTGATACGCGCGACCGGCTGGCCGCTCTCGCGGCGGCCCGCGGCACCACGATCGGCGCTCAGGTGGCCCTGCTGGTGGAGCAGCAGCCCACTGTGGAGCAGATCGCCGAACGTGTCGCAGAAGGCCGTCGCCTGCTGCGGGAGCGCTTCGGCATGACGCTGCCGGACGCGGAGTTGGACCGGGGTCCGGATCTGCTGCAGCGGGTCTACGACATCGCTGCGGCCGACGCGCGCGCCAAGGTCGCTCCCCGGCGCAGCGCGTGATCGTCCTGGATTCAAGTGCCCTGGCCGCCCTGGCCGCCGGTCATCCGCGCCTGCACCGGATCGTGGACTCCGCACTGCACAGCCCGTTCCAGCACCTGCTGATCCCTGTGCTGTGTCTGGTGGAGGCGGAGCTCGGGGACGAGGGCGTGGCGCAGGCGGTCCTGGCGCTGCCGGCGCTCGAGTTCGAGTCCCTGGACGCGACGTCCGCGGTGGTGGTGGCGACCATAGTCCGGGACGGATACGGAGGCCAGGACGTGGCCCACGCCATCGCCACGAGCCTGCCCACCCCGGTGCGCCCGCAGCAGCACCTGATCCTGACGGCCCGCACAGAGCTGTATCCGCCCGGGATCGCCACCGTCGACATCGACGACCCCCGCCTGGAACCGTAGACGCCGAAACTCTGGCGTCGCACCCGCGTGCCACGATGAATCTGCATCGCTCCCTGGCGCCACAACACACCCAAACAATCAACCCAGGCAAAGAAACTGCAAACCCCGCACAACATCGCAGGTCGCGAGGGGCTTCTCCGCTAGCGCGGAGGTCAGTCAGGCGGTGGGCGAGGGCCGGTGGGGGCTGCGTCTTCTCCGCCAGCGCGGGGATGGCTCCATCGCCCAGGAGCGCGAGCGCGCGGTGGCCTGCTGCTCCCCGCCCACGCGGGGATGGCCCCAGCATCACGGCCTGTTCGGCGCCGGCCGCCGCCCGCTCCCCGCGCCTGCGGGGATGGTTCCCACCACTGGAACTCCGGCACGCTGCCCATGGCCTGCCCCCCCTTGCGAGTGGAAGGCAGTTCGAGAATGGGCGAGTTCCCTGCCGGTGCCGCAGCGGCCCTGAAGGCCGCGGAGTCCCTGTGCGGGCCCGTCACGCTGACGGCGATCAGTGACCGGCGCGGCTCGGCGGTCTGGAAGGCCGGCGGTTCGGAGGGGGCGGTGGCCGTCAAGCTCGGCACCGGGGAGGCCGCCGAGGTCACCGCGCGCGAGGCGTCCGTGCTGGAGCGGCTTCCCGGGTACGACGTGCTGGTCGGCCGGATCGACGGCGGCGGGGTCTGGTACGTCACGCGCTGGGAGGAGGGGCCGAGCACCTGGCAGCGGTTCAGGTCCGTTCGCGCCGGGCGCGCCGACGCGCGGCCCGAGGCGCTGGCGAGCGCCGTCCAGGTCGCCCGGGCCGTCGCGGACCTGCACGGCCCCGGTTGGATTCACGGCGACCTCCAGCCCGCCCACGCGCTCCACACCGCGGACGGGGTGCGGCTGATCGGCTTCGCCTGGTCCCGCCGGCTCGGAGAAACGCCCTGGACGGCGTTCCGGGGAACGATGGTGCACCTCACCGCGCCCGAGCTGGCCACCGACATCACGGCCGGCGGTCAGCCCGTGCTGACCACCTTCCTGTCCGACGTGTACGCCCTCGCCGCCTCCCTGTGGACCGCCGCGACGGGAGACTGGCCCCTGGACTACGAAGCCGCGGGGATCGACCGGAAGGCCGCCGGACCGGTCGTGCTGCTCGAAGCGATCGGAGAACGGACCGTACCGCTCACCCCCACCGAGGCATGGCCCGAGCTTCAACAGGTACTCAAGGACGTGCTGCTGACCGATGCCAAGGACCGCCCGCCGGCCACCGAACTCGCCGACCGGCTCACCGCTCTCCACGAGGCCGGCCGCCGATGATCGAACTACGGGAACCGGTGCTCGACGACGCCCGGGCCATGCCCGGCATCCACACCCCGAGGCCGTGCGCTACCTCCTGCGACCGGACTGCGACCGGACACCTGGAACCGGGGCTGTGCCACCCTCGCCGTCCGCCACCTGCTCGGCCCGGCCCAACGCTTCGGCGTGTCCCGGGTGTACGCCCGGCACCACCCGGACGACCCGGCGTCCGGCCGCGTCCTCATCAAGGCCGGCTTCGCTCCGACCGGCGCGGAAGCCGGATTCCCGACCTGCTCCACCACTCTGCCGCGCCGACTCACGCCCGTCTCCGAAGCCTCCCCCACGGGCCCGCGCCTGCTCATTGACCATGCCTGACAGGTACTCAGCAGCGTGATCATCGCCCCCGCCGGATATGTCGCCCGCGATCCGGAGGCAGGCCCCGCAGCGCGCCACCCGAAGGGCATGGCTCCGCTGCGGTTCGCAGCCCGCGGCGGGGCGGCCGGGCCCGGGTGCCACGGGGCGGTGGGCGTCGCATGCTGGAGGCAGCCGAACGGAGGAGGCTTCCGATGGGTGTGCCGGTGGTGGCGGTGGTGGGGGCGGGGCCGTACGGGCTCGCGGTGGCGGCGCACCTGCGGGCGCGCGGGGTGCCGGTCCGGGTGCTGGGCGTGCCGATGGAGAGTTGGCGGGAGCGGATGCCGCCCGGCATGTTCCTGAAGTCGACGCCCGCGGCGTCGACCATCGCGGCGCCCCGCCCCGGCCACACCTTCGCCGACTTCCGCCGCGACCGCGGCGAGGCCGCGGTCGACGACCGGTACGCGATCCCCGTCGAGGAGTTCGTCCGGTACGGCGAGTGGTTCCAGCGGCGGTGCGTACCCGAAGTGGAGCGCGCGCAGGTGGCCGAGGTCGGGCGGGACGCCGGAGGGCTGCGGGTGCGGCTCGCCGACGGCACGGCGTTCGGGGCGGGCGCGGTGGTGCTGGCCAGCGGTTTCCCGCCGTACGCGTGGGTGCCGCCGGTGCTGCGCGAGTTGCACGCCCGGGGGCTGGTCTCGCACTCCAGCGCGTTCGGCGACCCGGCCGCGTTCGCCGGGCGGCGGGTCGCGGTGGTCGGCGCCGGGCAGTCCGCGCTGGAGGGGGCGGCGCTGCTGCGCGAGGCGGGCGCCGACCCGGTGGTGATCGTGCGGCGCCCGCAGGTGCCGTTCGGGACGCCGCCGCCGGACGGCGCGGCGCGCCCGGCCCCCGCCCGGCTGCGCTCCCCCGTGTCGGCGCTCGGCCCGGGCTGGCCGCTGCTGGCGATCAGCCGCGGCCCCGCCGCGTTCCGCCTGCTGCCCGACCGCACCCGCGCGCACCTGGTCCGCACCGTGCTGGGCCCGGCCGGGGCGTGGTGGCTGCGCGGGCGCTTCGAGGGCCGGGTGCCGGTGCTGGCCGGCCGGGAGCTGACGGGCGCGGAGGCCGTCGACGGCGGTGTGCGGCTGCGCCTCGCGGGCGCGGCGGAGCCGGTCGAGGCCGAGCACGTGCTGGCGGCGACCGGCTACCGGGTGGACGTGGCCCGCCTGGAGCTCCTCGACCCGGCGCTCCGGCGGGCGCTGCGCACCCACGGGGGCGCGCCGCGCCTGTCGGCGGGTTTCGAGTCCTCGGTGCCGGGCCTGTACTTCGCGGGCCTGGCGGCGGCGGACACCTTCGGCCCGGTGATGCGCTTCGTCTGCGGCACCGGTTTCGCGGCCCGCCGCCTCTCCCGCACCTTGACACGAAGGAACTGACGTAGCGTCAACTGCTTCCGGCAATAAGGCTCTTGGCCTTTCCCGCCGCGCGGGTCGCGCCGGTGCCCGCGCTGCGGGCGATTTCGAGGAGCAGCGGGACGGGGTCGTCGCGGCAGGCCCAGGCGCGGACGGTGCCGCGGACGGGCAGCAGGTGGCGCGGGGGGCGGCGGTCCTGCCAGGCGTGCGCGGCGGCGGAGAGCAGGTCGAGGCGTCCGACCCGGAAGCGGCGCACCAGTTGGGGGCCGGCGGGGACGGGGCGTCCGGTCAGCCACAGGTGCAGGGCGCGGACCACGTCGATGCCGGTGGTGGTCTCGAAGAGCCGGAACTGGGCGCCCTGGCGGGGGTTGAAGTCGACCAGCTTGTACCGGCCGTCGCGGCGGTCGTAGCGCCAGTCCAGGTCGGCGATCCCGCTGTAACCGATCCGGCAGCACAACTCGACTGCCAGTTCGGCGAGTTCGGGGTTGGGCAGCGACTGGGCGAGGGTGGTGAAGCCGCCGCCGGGCGGCCAGTCGCGTTCCTTGCGGCCGGTGAACACCAGTAGTGGCACGCCGTCGGGGCCGCAGGTCAGGTGGGTGAACCAGTCCTCGCAGTGTTCGGGCGGTAGGAACTCCTGGGCGAGGAGCACGGGTTGGCGTTCGCCGCGGTCGAGGTCGGGCAGCTCGGACTCCTGCCGGACCACGGTGGTGTGGCTGACCACGGGGTGGGCGAGGCGGCTGAACGGGGCGAGGTTCTTCAGCACCAGCGGGTAGCCCAGGTCGCGGGCGGCGTCGACGAGTTCGGCCGTGTCGGCGGGGGTGGCGGAGCGCGGGGCGGGCACGTCGTGCTCGCGGCAGATCCGGTACAGGCCGCCCTTGTCGGCGAGCCGGCGCGGCAGGTCGGCGGGGACGGGCGGCAGCAGCAGGTCGGGGGCGAGTTCGGCGGCGTGCTCGGCGAGCAGGCAGGCGGACTCGTCATCGGTGCAGACGGCGACCGCGGGCCGGCCGATGGAGCGGGCCACCGATCTCACGGTGTCGAGGAGTTGGGCGTCCGGTTCGGATCCGGTGGTGGGCCGCACGTGCACGCCGGCCAGGTAGCGCGAGGCGGCGGTGGCCGTCCACCTGCTCTCGACCATGGCGTGCACGGGCACGCCGAGGCGGCCGAAGGAGCGCACCGCGCCGATCGGGCTGTGCGAGTAGGGGTAGCGGCCGATCCGGACCATCAGGACGGGCACCTCGCGGTCCAGTTCGGGCCGGGCGGTGCGCGGCGGGGCGTGGTGCGACACGGTGGTTCACCTCTTTCGTTCTCCGGTGGGGCGGTTCGACAAGGGGGTGGTTCGACAAGGAGACGGTTCGGCAAGGGGCCCGACTCGTATGCCCGGTAAGGGAGTTCAGTGCTGCCAGACCTGCACCCAGTCGACGTCGAACCGGGCGGTGGTGGCGTCGGCGGGCGGTGCGGAGGGGTAGCCGACGGCCAGGTTCAGGACGAGTTCCATCGGGACGTGCGGGACCCGCGCCGGGTCGGTGATCCGGAAGCGCTGCACGCCGTCGACGTACCAGGTGACGGAGTCGGGTTCCCAGTCGACGGCGACCAGGTGGTAGCAGTCGGCGAGTTGCACCGGGCCCCAGGTGGTGCCGGTGTGGGCGTCGGCGCCGTCGGCGGTCTGCCAGTGCAGGTTCATGTTGACGGCGCTGTTGGTGCCGGGGAACTCGGCGATGTCGAGTTCCGGCGGGGCGGTGCGGGTGCCGGCGGGGATCAGCCAGACGGCGGGGAAGAAGCCTTCGGCGGGCGAGGGGAAGCGGACGGCGGCGGCGAAGTACCCGTAGGTGAAGGTCCGTCGGGGTTCGGCGTTCCAGCTGTCGCGGCCGGTGGTGACCATGCCGGAGGTCCAGGGGTACTGCTTGCCGTCGCTGCCGGTGGTGGCGCCGCGCTGCGCGGTGAGGTGCAGGGCGCCGCCCTGGACGGCGACCCGGCTGGGCAGGTACCACTCGGTTTCGCCGTTGCCGCCGTTGGTGCAGCCGTCGACGTTCCAGTCGTAGCAGGTCGCCCAGGTGCCGCGGTCGAGGCCGGTTCCGGTGCCGGTACCGGCGAAGTCCTCGCGCAGGACGCTGTGCCAGGGGCCGCCGGTGGCGGGGGCGCCGCCGTCGGCGGCGGCGGGGGCCGCGGCGGCGGCTTCGGCGAGGTGGCCGTCCCGGTCGGCGGCGGGGTCGCCCTTGCCGAGGCCGGAGCAGCCGGCGAGCAGCAGCAGGGCGAGGACGGCGACCAGCGGGGCGAGGTGGCGGGTGCTCGGGCGCCGGGGGCGGCGGGGGGCGAGGGCGCCGAGAGTGGTGAAGGCGGCGAGCAGGCCGAGCGCGCGGACGGTGGTGAAGGTGCCGGTGAGCAGCAGGGCCTCGGCGGTGAGGGTGGCGAGGGCGAGTCCGGCGCCGACGGTCAGCCCGGCGAGGCCGATCAGTTCGGGCAGCGCGGTGGGCCGCAGGAGGGGGCGGGCCAGCCGGACGGCGGCGGTGCCGGGGCCGACCAGCAGGAAGGCGGCGGCGAGAGCGGCGCGGACGGGGTTGCCGGGTTGCAGCGCGGTGGCCAGCACGGCGGCCCAGCCGGAGGCGGCGAGCAGCAGCCGGGCGGGGGTGGGGCCGGTGTGCGGAAGGAGCGGGTGGCTGGTCATCGCGCACCTCCTCGGCCGCCGGGTGCGGCGACGGGCGGCAGGTAGCGGTAGACGACGGCGTCGGGGGTGGTGAAGACGGCCTGGAAGCGGGGCGAGCCGGCGACGGCGGCGTGCACCAGGTCGACGGTGTCGGCGGGCAGGCGGCCGGTGAGCCGGCATTCGGCGGCCTGGGCGCGGGTGAGGATCAGGTAGGAGGGGCCGGTGGTGCGGGGGTCGTCCATCAGCTGCTGGACGACGGGCAGCGGGTCGGTGACCAGGCGGCGCTGGTCATCGGCGGTCAGCTGGCCGAGCACGGTGCGTTCGAGCTGGTCGTAGCGGCGTTCGCCGCCGGGCAGATCGGCGGTGACGGAGACCAGCCGGGAGCCGGGCGGCGCGGTGGCGGCGACGTAGTCGACGGCGGCGATCTCCTGGGTGCTGAACCAGTTCATCGCCTCCTTGCTGTAGTTGCCGAGCAGCAGGCCGGTGAGCAGGACCAGGACGGCGGCGCAGGCCGCGGGGGTGCGCCAGGGGGGCCGGGGGGTGCGGCCGCCGAACAGCAGGGTGGCGCCGAGGAAGGCGGCGGCGGGCAGCGCGAACAGGTAGGCGCGGAAGATCATTTCGCCGCCGTAGGGGTTGGCGAGCAGCAGCGGCAGCGGGGCGGCGAGCAGCATCGGCAGGCCGGTGCGGCGCAGTCGCCGGTCGACCAGCAGGGCGGTGAGGGCGAGCAGCAGGACGGCGGCGGCGGTGGCGCGGTCGGTCCAGGCGACCAGGACCTGGCCGGGGGCGGCGGCGCCGAGTCCGGCGACGCCGGAGAGCACGTTGCGGTCGGGCGAGAGCAGGGCGGCGGTGAGGTCGCCCAGGTTGGCGGCGACGTAGCGGCGGGCGACGGTGGCGTCCCACAGGACGGTGGTGGCGACGGCCGCGGCGAGCACCGGCAGCACCGTCCGCCGGTTGCGCCGGGGCAGCGCCAGCAGCAGCAGGGTGCTGATCAGCATCAGGGGGGTGAGCTGGTGGGAGGTGGCCACGGCGGCGGTCAGGACCAGCACCAGCAGGAACGGTCCGACCCGCCAACGGCCGCCCGGGGAAGGCCCGTTCGGGGAAGGCCCGTCCGGGGAAGGCGTGCTCGCGGCCAGGCGGCGCACCACCAGGGCGATCACCAGCAGGTACAGCAGGTAGGCGAAGGCCTGCGGGGAGTAGTAGTCCTGGCCGACCCAGCTGGTGGCGTAGTAGAGGAAGGCGCCGCCCCAGATCAGCCGGGGGTCGCGGGTGAGGGCGGCGAACAGCAGCAGCAGCGGGCCGAGCAGCAGCAGGTTGGCCAGCGGCTCGTACCAGTCGGCCAGGCCGAGCGCGGAGTGCAGGCCGGTGGCGCGCAGCAGGAGCACGTTGAGCTGGAAGAACCCGGGCCACTGGTTGTAGATGTCGAGGCCGTCGGCGTGCGGGACGGTGCCGTCGTGGCGCAGCATCGCGTCGACCACGGCGAGGTGCTTCCACGACCAGGCGTAGCGCGGCCCGGGGTAGAGCAGGCTGGGGGTGGCGTGCACGGCGGCGATCAGGGCGAGCACGTAGCCGGCGGCGAGCGCGGCGGGCGGGCGGGGCAGGCGCAGCAGCAGGACGAAGCCGGCGGCGAGCAGCGCGAGTGCGGCCCAGTACGCGGGGGGCAGCACCTGGAGCAGGCCGAGGTCACCCATCCGGTCGAGGCGGACGCCGCGCAGCGCGAGCAGCCAGAGCGCGACGGCGAGCGGCAGCGCGCCGTACGCGGCCCACCGGGTGCGGGGGGCGCGCTGCGCGGCGGGCGGGTCGGCCGGGCCGGTGGCCTGGTCGGGGCGGGCGGTGCGGGCTCCGGTCATGGTGGCGGCGCCTCAGGTCTGCGGCGGTCCGCCGACGGGGCTGCCGAGGGCGGTGCGGACCCGGCGGTAGCTGCGCCAGGCCCGGGTGTAGAGACTCTCGGGGGCGGGGGCGAGGCGGGCGCCGCGGCCGAGCGCCCACCGGTCGAAGACCCGGGCGGGGGTGTCCTGGTGGACCATCAGGCGGGAGATCCGCAGCGGGTCGTCGTTCTCGGTGCTGAGCCGGTTCTCGACGGCGGCGGCGGAGGTCCAGCCGGCGGTCCGGACCTTGGCGCGGACGGCGCGGCTGGAGTAGCCGTGCGGGTAGGCGTAGGCGGTGGCGGGGTGGCCGAGGGCGTCCTCCAGACGGTGCTTGCAGCCGGTGATCTCCTCGTCGAGGCGGCGGCCGTACACGGTGTCGAGCGGGACGTGGGTGACGGAGTGGCCGCCGATCTCGATGCCGAGGGTGTCGAGGGTGGTGACCTGGCGCCAGTTCAGCATGGGGGTGGCGGGCAGCAGGCTGCCGCCGGCCCGGCGGCCGGGCGGGTGGATCGCGCCGACGGTGAGGTAGAGGGTGGCGGCGAGGCCGCGGTCGGCGAGTTCGGGGGCGACGGTCCAGTAGAAGTCGGCGTAGCCGTCGTCGAAGGTGAGGACGGCGGCGTCGGGCGGCAGCGCGGGGCCGCCGTGCAGGGCGGCGACCAGGCGGCGCAGCGGGACGATCCGGCGGCCGGCGTCCTGGATGCGGTCGAGCTGGAGCTTGAAGGCGCGCGGGCTGACGGTGTAGGGGGCCAGCCACTGGGGCGGGTGGTCGGAGACCGAGTGGTAGAGGAAGACCGGGATCGTGGTCACGGCCGCCTCCCGGGGCGCGGGGCCGCGGCGGTGCCGACCGCGTAGCCGAGGACGGTGAGCACGGTGCCGGCGCAGAGCGCGGCGGCCCGGGCCAGGCGGGCGTGCCGCAGGTCGCGGGCGAGGGCGGCGGGCAGGGCGCGGCGCAGGTGGCGGCGTTCCTCGGCGAGGGCGCGGCGCGGTCCGGCGAGGCGGGCGACCCGGGCCTTGGAGCGGCCCTCGGCCCAGCAGCGGGCCCGGAAGTAGGCCCAGGCGGCCCGGGTCTCGGGGACGTGGTGGCGGACCACGGCGGCGGGGTCGTAGCGCAGCCGGGTGCCGGGGTGGCGGCGGGTCAGGCGCAGGCAGAGCTCGGTCTCCTCGCAGCCGAGCGGGCGGGTGCCGATCCGGCCGAGTTCGGTGCGGAAGCCGCCGGCCTCGCGCAGCGCGGCGCGGCGGAAGGACATGTTGGCGCCGGTCAGGTTGCGGACGGCGGCGGCGCGGCGGGGGGCGCCGCGGTGGGTGCAGCCGACCACCCAGTCGAACTCGGGCGGGAACCAGCGGGGCCGGCCGCCGTCCCAGCGGGGGGTGACCAGTCCGCCGACGCCGAGCACGGCGGGGTCGCGGTAGCCGTCGAGCAGGTGGCGGGTCCAGTCGGGGGCGGCGGTGGCGTCGTCGTCGAGGAAGCAGACGATCTCGCCGCGGGCGGCGGCGACGCCGGTGTTGCGGGCCCCGGACAGGCCGCGCGGGCCGCTGTTGGCGAGCACCGTGACTCCGGCCAACCCGGCTGCCCTGGCGGCGAGTTCGGGGTTGTGGTCGGCGATCAGCAGCAGTTCGTCGGCGGGCCGGCGCTGGGCCCGGACGGAGGCGACGGCGGCGCTCAGGTCGTCCCACCGGTCGAGGGTGTAGGCGCAGATGACCACGGTGACGGTGGCGGGTGGGGTGCTCATGCCGGCCTCCTGGGCGGTGCGGGCAGCCACCGCGGGAGGGTGGCGAGCAGTGGGACGGCCAGCGCGCAGGCAGCGATCAGCCAGGCCAGGCCGACGCCGGTCAGGCCGAGCGGCGGCAGCAGCACGGCGACCAGGGCGAGGACGAGTCCGGCGGAGCCGAACTCCAGCAGCAGCAGGGTGCGCAGCGCGCGGCGGACCCGGGCGACCTCGACGGCCACGCCGAGGACGACGTTGGGCAGCGCGGACAGCGCCATCAGCCGCAGGACGGTGCTGCCGTGCTCGGCGTAGCCGGCGCCGAACGGGAGCAGCAGCAGCGGCGCGGCGGCGGTGACGGCGGCGCCGGCGAGGGCAACCAGCGCGGCCGCGTGGCGCAGCATCCGGCGGCCGTACTCGGCGAGCCGGGCCGGGTCGCGGACCCCCTCGACGACCAGCGAGCCGCCCATCGAGGTGACGGCCACGTAGAAGGTGTCGGCGATGATGAACGCCAGCGCGTAGTAGGCGGCCCGGTCGGCGCCGAGCCGGCCGAGCACCAGCAGCGGGACGGCGGTGCCGCAGGCGACGGCCGCGGTCTTGCCGAAGTAGTCGGCGGTGGCGTACCCGAGGACCCGGCGGGGCCGGGGCGCGCCCGCGCGGTCGGCGCGCTGGTGGGCGGGGATGGCGTGCCGGAACAGCACGGTGCTGGTGACGGCGATCGCCGCCAGCAGGGCCAGCGACCAGGCGACCAGGATGCCGGCGGAGACGGCGAGGGCGGCGCCGAGGCCGAGCAGTACCGCTTTGACGACGTTGAACAGGGCGTTCTCGCCGAGTACCCAGCCGGTGCGGCGCAGCCCGGTGAGCGCGCCGTCCTGCAGCACGAAGACGGAGTAGCCGGCCGTCGCCACCAGGAACGCGGCGGCGGGCACCGGGTCGCGCAGGAAGGCGAGTTCGGGTGTGATCCAGGGGACGAGGAACAGGAAGCCGACGGCGGCGAGGCCGCTCGCGCCGATGCTGACGGCGTAGCAGCGCAGCACCAGCCAGCGGGTGTGCCGGCCCGCGGTGGGCACGAACCGGGTGAGCACGTCGCCGAGGTTGAACCGGCCGAGGCCGGAGAGCAGGCCCGCCACCGACAGTGCGGCCGTGCACCGGCCGACCGTCTCGGGGGGGTACCAGCGGGTGGCGAGGACCCAGAACACCGCGCCGAGCGCGGCCGAGAGCAGGGCGCTGCCGGCCAGCATGTGCCCGTTGCGCAGCAGTGGTTCGGCCGGGCCGCGGCGGGCCCGCGGCCCGCGCACCGGCGCGGTCCGCTCCCGCAGCGCCTTGGCGAGTTCGGCGCGCAGCAGGGCGGTGAAGGGGCGGGGCCGGGCCTCGACCCGTTCGGTGGTCGTGGTCATGGCTCGGCTCCTTCGCCGGCGCGGCGGCGTTCGCGGGCGCCGCGCAGGTAGCCGGCCGGGCCGTGCAGCAGGCCGAGCAGTTCGCGGTGGCCGAGGGCGGCGAGGGCGGGGTCGCGTTGCCGGGCGGTCCGGTCGCGGCGGCGCAGCGCCTGCCGGGCGCCGCGCGGGAGGCGGGCGGCGAGGGCGGGCAGCAGGTCGGGGTGGTGCACGGCGGCGGCGGTCAGGTAGGCGCCGAAGCCGATGCCGAAGTTGTGGACCTGGTCGGCGAGTTCGGGCCCGGTGCGGCGGTGACGGTGCCAGACCAGGGCGTCGGGCCGGTAGGCGAGGGTGGCGCCGGCCCGCAGCACCCGCAGGAACGCCAGCAGGTCCTCGCCGCCGCGCCCGGGGCTGCCCGCGCCGATCGCGGGTTCGAACCCGCCGATGCGGCGCAGCAGTTCGGTGCGGAAGGCCATGTTGGCGCCGGTGCCGCAGCGGCTGACGGTGAACGGGAACAGCGGGTCGTCGGCGGGCGGCCGGTCGAGCCGCCAGGCGGCGGGGGCGAAGCCCCGGGCGTAGCCGCAGTAGCGTTCGAAGGCGACCTGGGCGGGGGTGTCGAGTTCGGCGGGCAGTACCAGGCCGGTGACGCAGCCGATCGCCGGGTCGGCGGCGAAGGCGTCGGCGAGGGCGGCGGCCCAGCCGGGGTCGGTGAGCGTGTCGTCGTCAGTGAAGGCGATCAACTCGCCCCGGGCGGCGGCCAGTCCGCGGTTGCGGGCGCGGGCCAGGCCGGGGACGGGTTCGCGGAGCCGGCGGACCGGGCCGTCCGGCGGCTCCGCGCCGGCCGGTCGGCCGGGTGTGTTGTCGACGAGCAGGTACTCGATCCGCGGGTGGCGGTTGCGCAGCAGGGAGTCGAGGCACTGCCGCAGCATCCCCTCCCGGTCCCGGGTGCAGACGACGACGCTCACCAGCGGGCCGCCGACCGGCGCCGGTCGGCTCTGCCGGGGGTCCTCGATTCGCTCCGCCTCCGCCACCAACTCCCTTTCCAGCTTCCCTGGTCGGCCACGGTCGGCGGTGGTCGCGAGCAGCCCGAGCGGGCGGCCCTGCCGACGGATCAGCGCGAGCACCCGCCCGTCCGGGTCGGCGGGCCGCCCGTCGGGGCGGCGCGGTCCGCCGGGCCGGTCGGGGTCGAAGTCGACCACGGCGGCCGGCGCGTCCGGGATCAGCCCGCGGACCCCGGTCACCGCGGCCCAACCCTGTTGGGCAACAGGCGTGTTCATCGCTGCCCACCCCCTGCGGCCGTGGCCCCGACCGCCTGGGCGTGCCGGTCGACGGCGCGCTGCCGGCGGACGCTGATCAGGTAGCCGAGCGGGCCGTACAGCAGGCCGCACAGTTCGCGCCGCCCGAGGTGCTGCGGCCCGGCGACGGGGGCCGGCCCGTCGGAGCGGGTCCCGGCGCGGGCGCGGCGGGCCGCCTCCCACTGCCACAGGCCGCGCGGCAGGCGGCGCACCAGCGGGACCAGGGTGGCGGGGCGGTGGGTGACGGCGGCGGTCAGGTAGGCGCCGAAGCCGACGCCGAAGTTGTAGACCTGGTGGGCGAGTTCGTCGTCGGTGCGGGGGTGCGGGTGCCAGACGATGGCGTCCGGCTGGTAGGCGATGGCGGCACCGGCGGCGAGCACCCGGTGGAAGGCCAGCAGCTCCTCGCCGCCGCGGGCGGGGGTGCCCGCGCCGGTGGCCGGGTCGAACCCGCCGAGGCTGCGCAGCAGTCGGGTACGGAAGGCCATGTTGGCGCCGGAACCGCAGCGGCCGACGGAGAAGCGCAGCAGCGGGTCGTCGTCGGCGGCCAGCGACCAGGTGCGGGCCCGGTAGCCGCGGGCGTAGCCGCCGTACTGTTCGAGGGCGCGCTGGGCAGGGGTGTCGAGTTCGGCGGGCAGCACCAGACCGGTGACGCAGCCGATCGCCGGGTCCTCGGCGAAGGCGTCGGCGAGGGCGTCGATCCAGGCCGCGTCGACCAGCAGGTCGTCGTCCGCGAAGGCGGTCAACTCGCCCCGGGCGGCGGCCAGTCCGCGGTTGCGGGCGCGGGCCAGGCCGGTGACGGGCTCGCACAGGTAGCGGACCCGGTCGCGGTAGTGGTCGTCGATCAGGCGGCGGGCCCGGTCGTCGGCGGGGGCGTTGTCGACCACCAGCACCTCGTAGTGCGGGTAGGGGGAGCGCAGCAGGGTGTCCAGGCAGCGCCGCAGCGTCCCGGGGCGGTTGTGGGTGGGGACGACCACGCTGACGGTGGGGCGCTCGGCCCGGGCCCGGTCCCGCTCGGTCCGGCTGTGGCCGGCCGCGGGGACGGCGGTGGACCGGGCGGGGACGGGCAGTTCGCGGTGGGCGGCGGCGACCAGCGCCCGGGCGAGCGCGCCGGGCCGGCCGCTCGTCCCGGTGGCGTGCACCATGCCGAGCGGGTGCCCGTGCAGCCGTACCAGGGCCGACACCCGCCCGTCGGGGTCGGCGGGGCCGCGGCCGCCGGGCGAGCGCACCTCGCCCGGGTCGTCCAGGTCCAGTTCGACCACGGTGACGGGGGCGTGCGGCCGTCCGGGCGCACGGCCGCGCCGGTCACCGCCGTTCGTCGGGCCACCGGCGTTCGTCGCACCGCAGCTGTCCGTCGGGCCGCTCCCGTTGGTCGTACCGCAGCCGTTCATCGAGCCGCTCCCGCCGCGCCGGGGCGTTCCGCGAGCAGGGTGCGCAGGACCCGGCGGCCGTCGGCGACGGCGTGCAGGTGGGAGCGTCCGCTGCGGCGCGGGAGTTCGAGGCTGGGGACTTCGGCGATCCGCAGTCCCGAGCGCAGCGCGTGCACGATCATCTCCGCCTCGATCTCGAACCCGGCGGCGTGCAGGTCGAGTTCGGCGAGGAAGCTGCGGCGGAACGCGCAGTAGCCGTAGCACAGGTCGGTCAGCAGGGCCCCGTAGAGGCGGTTGGCGACCAGCAGCAGCGCCTTGTTGCCGAGGGCGCGCAGCAGGGTGAGGTCGAGCGAGCCGCCGCCGGCGATCCGCCGGGAGCCCTTGACGAAGTCGTAGCCGTGGTCGAGGAAGTGCAGGTAGTGCGGGATCTCGCCGGGGGACATCGAGCCGTCGGCGTCGATCATCACGATGTACTCGCCGGTGGCGGCGGCGAACCCGGCGCGCAGCGCGTTGCCCTTGCCGGGGGCGTCCTGGTGGACGCTGCGGACGGCGGGCAGGCAGGCCCGGGCCATCGCCACGGTGGCGTCCCGGGAGGAGCCGTCGACCAGGATGACCTCGTCGACGCAGACCGGGATCTGTTCGAACACCCAGGGGATGTTGCGGGCCTCGTCGCGGGCGGGCACCACCAGGCTGACGGTGTGTCGGCTGGTGTAGTCGCCGGCCCGGCGCCGGGGGCGGTCGCCCTCGGCCGGGTCGGCGGCGGGGTCGGCGGGGTTGGAGGGAGTGGCGGGCGGACCGGCGGGTCCGGTGCCGGCGGGTTGCCCGGTGGGCAGGGTGGCGGTCATCGCGGTGTGCCTCTCGCTGAGGCGGCAGCGGGCACGGCGGTGCCCGTGCGGAGGATGGAGTGCGGCGCCCGGCGTCCGACGTCAGGTGCGGTGGCCGTGGCGGCCGCGGTGCGTGGTTCCCCCGGCGTTCCCCCCGGCCGGGCTCCCCTGCCCGTCCCCCGCCCGGTCCCGCGTGGACGGGCGGCGCCGGAAGAAGGGCGACCGCCGTCCGGGGCGCGTGGCGCGCCGCGGGTGGGCCTGCTCGGCCGGGCCCGGGACGGTGCCCGTCCGGCGGAGTCAGGGTCTCATCGTCCGCCCCGGACCGGCGGACTGTCAATCACCTTTGCCCCCCTATGTCCGATTCTTCCCTCCGGAGGGGGCGTCCCTCCCGGTCCGGCCCCCGCGCTGTCCGAAACCGCCCATCCGCCGGCCGGAGCCTCGACCCCGCCGACCGGTTCCTCAACTCTCCTGGTCGACGCGGCTGTTCCGGTCGTTGCAGTCGTCCCGGCCGTCTGCGTCGGCGGCGGAGAGGTCGGCCTCCAGATCGGCCTCGGCGATCCGGCGGGCGATCTCGGCGGGCCGGACGGGGCGCCCGAAGTGCCAGCCCTGGGCGAGGTCGCAGCCCATCAGGCGCAGCCGCTCGGCGTCGGCGGGGCTCTCCACGCCCTCGGCGGTGACGGACAGGCCGAGGGTGTGGGCGAGCGAGACCAGGCCGCTGACGATCCGCCAGCCGAGGTGGGTGTCCTTGGCGGGGTCGTGCAGGTCGCCGACGAAGGAGCCGGCGATCTTCAGGTTGGAGACCGGCAGGTCGCGCAGGTAGGCGAGGTTGGACCAGCCGGTGCCGAAGTCGTCGACGGCCAGCGACACGCCCATGTCGACCAGGGCGTGCAGCGCCTTGAGCGCCTCGTCCTCGGGGCCGACCACGGTGGACTCGGTGATCTCCAGCTGCAGCATGGACGGGTCGAGCCCGGTGTGGCGCAGGATGCGGTCGATGTCGGCGACCAGTCCGGCGTTGCGGGCCTGCCGGACCGCCAGGTTGACGCTGAGCTTGGGCGCGCGGTCACCGAACCTGGCCACCCAGTCGGCGGCCTGCTCGCAGGCCTGCTCCAGCACCCAGCGGCCGAGCGGCATGATCAGCCCGGTCTCCTCGGCGACGCCGACGAACTCCTCGGGGCCGAGCACGCCCAGCTGCGGGTGGCGCCAGCGCACCAGCGCCTCGACGCCGGTCATCGCGCCGGTGCCGAGGTCGACCATCGGCTGGTAGTCGATGAAGAACTCGCCGTGGTCCAGGGCGGCGGGCATCCGCACCGAGACCGCGTACCGGCTGACGGCGCGCGCGTTCTCCTTCGGGTCGAACAGCGTCCAGCGGCCGCGCCCGGCCTCCTTGGCGCGGTACAGCGTCAGATCGGCGGCCCGGACGGCGGCGCCCGGCGTGGTGGTGGCGATCCGGCGCTCCAGCACGCCGATGCTGGCGCCGACGGCGAGCCGGTGGTCGCCGATCACGACGGGCTTGGTGAGCGCGGCCAGCACGGTCTTGGCGGCGGCGACGGCCTCCTGCTCGCCGCGGCAGTTCTCCAGCAGCACCACGAACTCGTCGCCACCGAGCCGGGCCACCAGGTGGCCGAGCGGGGTGAGCGCGGACTCCAGGCGGTCGGCCACCGCGGTCAGCAGCTGGTCGCCCATGTCGTGGCCGAGGCTGTCGTTGACGACCTTGAAGCCGTCCAGGTCGACGTAGCAGAGGCCGAACCGGGCGTCCGGCTCCGGGTCCTCGAACAGCTTCTCCAGCCGTTCGAAGAACGCGGCCCGGTTGGGCAGGCCGGTCAGCGGGTCGTGGGTGGCCTGGTGGCGCAGCCGCTCCTGGAGGCGGTAGCGGTCGGTGATGTCCTCCAGCATGGCGACCTGGTAGAGCGGCGTGCCGTCGTCGTCGCGGATCAGCGACACCGTCAGGTGGGTCCACACCACCTCGCCGTCGCTGCGGTAGTACGGCTTGTCGAACTGGAAGTACTCGCGCTTCCCGCTGATCAGGTCCTCGTAGGCCTCCCACACGCCCGGGGTGTCCTCGGGGTGGACCAGGTCGTTGACCCGCACGCCCTGCATGTCCTCGGGGCCGCCGCCGAAGATCTCCCCGAGGGCGCGGTTGACGGCCAGGATGTTGCCGTCGGTGTCGCCGAGGCCGATGCCGATCGCCGCGGACTCGAACAGGGCGCGGAAGCGGGCCTCGGAGACCCGCAGCGCCTTCTCCACCTCCTGGCGCGCGGTGTCGGCGGCCAGCCGGATCGCCTCCTGCTCGCGCAGCGTGCGCTCGCGCAGGGCGGCCGCCCAGCCGGCCGCGAAGGCACCGCTGAGCGCGGGGCCGCGCTCGTCCGGCAGCGGCCGACGCTGGATCAACTGCACGGCCTCGGACAGCAGTTGCGGGTCGGTGAAGTGGTTGTCGATCAGCAGCGCGCCGACCTGGGAGGCCAGTTCGGGGCGGAACGGCCGCTCCTCGGCTGCCCGGTGCAGCAGTTCGGAGGTCCGGGCGATCAGCGGGTTGAGCACGCCGGGCCGCACCGCGGCGCCGTGCCCGGTCCGCAGCATCGCCGCCCACGCGGCGTGGAACCCGTTGCCCGCGAGCGGCGACTCGTTCACGACAGGCGTCCGACGCCGGCCATGCCGGTCATCCGCTCGGGGTGCGGGCCGACCGACTCGGCGTCGTCCGGGTGCCACTCGGGGAGGTACACCACGCCGGGTTCCAGCAGTTCGTAGCCCTCGAACATGGCGGTGATCTGCTCGCGGTTGCGCATGGTCAGCGGCGTCGGCGTCGACCGGTAGAGCTTCTGGTGGCCCGCGGCCTGGTCGGGGCGGCCCTCCAGGGAGGCGTGCGAGAGGACCAGGATGCTGCCGCTGGGCAGCGCCTCGCGGAGGGTGGCGAGGATCTTGGCGGGGTCGTCCTCGTCGGTGACGAAGTGCATGACGGCGTTCAGGATCACCGCGACGGGCTCGCCGGGGGCGAGCAGTTCCTCGACCTCGGGGCGGGCCAGCAGGTCGGCGGTGTTGCGCAGGTCCGCGTCGACGATCCGGCTGAGCGGGTCGTCGGCCAGGATCAGGCGGCTGTGCGCGACGGCGACCGGGTCCATGTCGATGTAGACCACGCGCGCGTCCGGCTGGTACTCGCGGGCGACCTCGTGGACGGCGCCGAAGGTCGGGATGCCGGAGCCGATGTCCAGGAAGCGGCTGATGCCCTCCTGGGCGACGAACTGGGTGGCGCGGCGGAGGAACGCCCGGTTGGCCCGCATGATCTTCGGCAGGTCGGGCCAGAGTTCGATCGCCTTGCGGGCCATCTGGCGGTCCACCTCGAAGTTGTGCGAACCGCCGAGGTAGTAGTCGTACACCCGGGCCGCGTTCGGCTTGTCGAGGTCGGTCCCTGCGGGCACCCAATTCGGACGCGCCATGACGGCACCCCTTCCGACGTGGCAGTCGAAAAATGACAACAGGACATAAAGATCTTCCTATACTCCGGAACCGCATCGCAAGCCGGGAGAGCCGATCGGTGGCGTGTTCCGACCGCTTCCGCCCGGGTTCCGATCCGTCGTCCTTTTCCGCTCCCCCTCCCCTCGTCCCTCCCCTCTCCCCTGGCCCTTTACCGGTCTCCCCCAGCCCTTTACCGGCCGGAAAACGGGCAGCCGCCCACGTGCAGACTCTGCACGTGGGCGGCGCCTCCGGTGCCCGGCCGCCGTCGTCAGCCGGCGGCCGGGCGGGTCCGGGTCCGGCCGGACCCGTTTCCTCGGGTGCGGTCAGCTGGTGGCGGTGCAGGTCAGGGTCGGGACCGCGTTGCTGCCGGAGTAGCTGCCGCCGAAGCCGAAGCCGGTGGAGCCGTTGGCGGCCACCGCGCCGTTGTAGCCGGCGTTGTTGACGGTCACGGCCTGGCCGGACTGGCTCACGGTGCCGTTCCACAGGTTGGTGACCTGCTGGTTGCCCGCGAAGGTCCAGGTGACCTTCCAGGACTTGATCGCCGTGTTGCCGGCGGTCACGGTGACGTCGGCGTTGAAGCCGGCGCCCCAGTCGCTGCTGACCTTGTAGGTGGCGGTGCAGCCCGCGCCGCCGGTGCCGGTGCCCGCCTGGGTGGTGGCGACCAGCGCCGCCGAGGCAGCCGAGACGTTGCCCGCCGCGTCCCGCGCCTTCACCGTGTAGGAGTACGCGGTCGCGGCGCTCAGGCCGGTGTCGGTGAAGGTACGGCTCGACGTCGACCCGATCAGGGTGCTGCCGCGGTACACGTCGTAGCCGGTGACGCCGACGTTGTCGGTGGAGGCGTTCCAGGTCAGCGCGACGCTGCTGGAGGTGGTGGTCGCCGCCAGGCCGGTCGGGGCGGTCGGCGGGGTGGTGTCCGGGGTGGAACCGGAGGAGGTGGTGACGCTCAGCGCCACCGAGGCCGCCGAGACGTTGCCCGCCGCGTCCTTCGCCTTGACCGTGTAGGAGTACGCGGTCGCGGCGCTCAGGCCGGTGTCGGTGAACGAGGTGTTGTTGGTGGACCCGATCAGGGTGCCGCCGCGGTACACGTCGTAGCCGGACACCCCGACGTTGTCGGTGGACGCGGTCCAGGTCAGCGCGACGCTGCTGGAGGTGGCGGTCGCCGCCAGGCCGGTCGGGGCGGTCGGCGGGGTGGTGTCCGCGGTGCCGGTGCCGAGCGCCGGGTAGGCGTTCTTCACCAACTCCTGGAACTGGGCCGAGAACCAGTGGCCCGCGAGCGGGGCGTTCGGCAGGGCGCCCGACATGTTGTTGTTGTTGCGCGCGTTGCCCGTGTACGTCGGGTCGCACATCCCGTCGAAGCCCTTGCCCTCGTCGTTCGGGACGGCCGAGCTGGCGCCGTCCGACTCACCCGGGGGCTTCACCCACACGTACGCGGCGATGCCGTCCTCGGGGGCCGCCTTCGGACGCTCGCCGAGGCCTGCGCCGGACTGGTTGCACCAGTTGCCGGTCTGGAAGCGGCGGTCGATCCGGCCGCCGTCGACGTACGCGTCCACGGTGGTCTTCGGGCCCGGACCGGCCGGACGGTTCGCGCCGCCCCAGCCGTTGCGCGAGGTGTCGATGATCATGCCGATGTTCGAGTTGAACCCGGACGCGACCGCCTTGGTCCGCCACGCCTTGGCGAAGGACGCCTCGTCGACGTAGTTGTTCCAGTCGACCCACTTGCTCTGGCGGACGGTGGTGCCGTTCACCGTGTCGGTGACGCTGAAGTTCGGCTCGTGCAGCGCACCGTAGTTGGCGGTGTTGACGACGAAGCCCTGCACGTTGTTGAGCGTCGAACCGGACGCCGTGGCGGCCTGCTTGATGACGTCGATGGCCGGCTGCAGGTTGGAGTCCCAGCCGAGCCAGCCGTGGTGGCCGGCGTCCACGTAGTTGTAGACGTTGGGGATCGCGCCGAGCTTGGACAGCGCGTACCCCACGCCGTTGATGTAGTTGCCGTTGGCCTTCATGGTTTCGCAGTTCGGCGTCGAGGTATTCGTGCCGCCCGCGTTGGTGACCAGGTTCGGCAGCGAGTCCAGTTCGACGGTGGTGACGATCCGCAGGTTCGCGTAGGCCGGGTCGGCCAGGATCGCGGCGATCGGGTCGATGAACTCGCTCTTGTAGCGCGGCAGGTCGGTGGGGCCGAGCTCGCCGTTCGAGGCCAGGGCGGCGCAGTCCCGGCCCGGCAGGTCGTAGATGACGACCTGGAACACGTACGGCTTGCCCGCGGCCTGCTGCACCGCGGCGTCCAGGTGGGCCCGCAGGCCCATGCCGCCGTTGGCGCCGTTGATCGCGGCGATCCGGTCCAGCCAGACGAAAGTGGGCTGGTTGGAGACGGCCGAGCCGCCGGGCTCGGCGGCGGCGTGCGCCGACCACTCGGGGTTCACGTAGACACCGGCGCCGACGAAGGGGTTGTCGACCCGGGTCGCGGCGTGGGCAGCGGTTGTCGTCATGGCAAGGGGGATCACGGTCGCGGCGCTGAGCACCGCGGCCGCAGCAGCCGTCCGAAGACGGCGCGTCAGGTTGGCCGACACAGTGACGGGAGTCCTTTCGGGTGGGGGACGGACTCACGGAAGACGCTCCCAACTGATGGGAGCGCTCCCATATTTGGCCCGGACTGAGCTGAACTCTGCTCGGGGACAACCGATATGAAGCCATGACCTCGAACTCCCGTCAAGAAGTTCGACAGAACCCGTGGGAGCGCTCCCGCTCAAGCCCCTGGACGCAACCCGCGCGGGGGCGGGCCCGAGCAGGGGGCCTGCGACGCGACACCGGGGGTTCGGCCGAACTCCGCGCGGGCGAAGGCGAGTTCGGCCGGGCGCCGAGGCGGGGCCGGGAGCCTTCGCCGGGGCTCCGACCGGGCTCTGTAGCGGCTCTTCGGCACAGCTCAGGGGCGGCTCCGGGGCAGCTCCGACAGGGCCCGGGTACCACCGCCGACACCGTGCGGACCGGCCGTGCGGCTCCGGCCCAGCCACAGCAGGCCCGGACGGGGCCCTGCCCAGTTCAAGCAGGGCCTTCGGCGCAGCTCAAGCACGGTCTTCGGCACAGCTCGGGCGGGCAGCCGGGCAGCCGGGGCAGCCCGGCAGGGCCTCGGCGGGGCTGCGGCGGGCTCGGGTGGGGCCCTATGCGACTCCGACAAGGCCCGGGCACAGCCCAGGTGGCTTTCGGCACAACTCAGGCGGGCCGCCGAACAGCTCCGGCGACGCTCTGGCAGGGCCGTGGCGGGCTCGGGTGGAGCCCGATGCGGCCCTGGGGCGACCCTCGGCAGCCTCCAGCAGATCCGGCCGGCCCCGGGGGGGTAGCTTCCGCCGCAGCTCAGACGGGGTCCTGGCTCGGCCCCGGTGCCACCTCGGCATGCTCCCGGCCCGGCCGTCCGGTGGCCTCAAGGCGGCGCGGGAGCACTGCCCGGGGCGGGTCGGCGGCGGCTCCGCTCCACGGCGTGCCCTTCACTGCCCAGCCCCCACCCTCCCCCTATGGGCCATCAACTCTCTTCTCTTGCCGCCAAGTTGATGTTTCTGGGGGGCATCCCACCACCTGCCGGGGAACCCCACTGCCGACCGTCGCCGCACCCGCACCCGCGACCCTCCGAGTGACCACCCAGGCGGCCGAAACTTTCACGTTCGGTGGGGCGCGAGGGCGGGGCGGGCGGATGCGTGCCGATCCGGCGGCGGGGGGTCGCGGCGTGGCAGGCTGTCCCCCGGACCGAGGAGGAACAGATGGTTGCCCGTGCGAGGTTCGACGACGATCAGCGCCGTGCCAGGCTCGCGGTGCGGCACTGCCTGGCGCCTGGCGCGAGGGCCGACCGGGCGGAGCGGGCGGTGGACGCCCTGGTGGCGGTGCACGCCACCGATCCCGCGACGGTGTTCCTGGCGGTCTCGGCCCGGCTGGCCGTCCCGGGTGTCGCCGACACCGAGCGCGCGCTCTACCGGGACGGCACCGTGCTGCGCCGCCACGGCATGCGCAACACGCTGTTCGTGGTGCCCGCCGAGCTGGCGCCGGTCGTTCACGCCTCCACCACCGCGAAGCTCGCCGCCCGCGAACGCGCCCGCATGCTCAAGGACTTCGCCGCGAGCGGCCGGGACGCCGCCTGGACCGCCCGGATCGAGGCCGCCGTGCGCTCCGCCCTGGCCGACGCCGCTCCCGACGCCCTCGCCCCGGACGCGACAGCCGCCGCCCCGGACCCCGAGGCCGGCCTGACCGGCAGCCAACTGAGCGAGCTGGTCCCGGAGTTGCGCGAGGGGATCGACTACGGCGTCGGTACGTCCTACCAGGCCACTCAGCCGGTCGGGATGCGGCTGCTGCGCGTGCTCGGCATCGAGGGGAGCATGGTTCGCCGCCGTCCGGTGGGGAGTTGGACCAGCAGCCGGCACCGCTGGGTTCCCGGTCCGCCCGTGGCCGCCGCGCCCTCGGCCGCCGAACGGAACGGCGCCCAGGCCGAGTTGACCCGGAAGTGGCTGGCGGCGTACGGCCCGGCCACCGAGGCGGACCTGGTCTGGTGGACCGGCTGGGGCGTGCGCGAGGTCCGGGCTGCCCTCGCCGCGTGCGCCGCCGTCGAGGTCGAACTCGCCGACGGGAGTGCCGGGTTCGTCCTCCCGGACGATCTCGAACCGGTCGCCGCCCCGGCCCCGTGGGCGGCGCTGCTCCCGGCCCTCGACCCCACCGCCATGGGCTGGAAGCAGCGGGACTGGTACCTCTCCCCCGAGCACCACGCCGCCCTGGTCGACCGGACCGGCAACCTCGGCCCGACGGTCTGGTGGGACGGCCGGGTGATCGGCGGCTGGGCCCAACGCCCGGACGGCGACGTCGTGTTCGAACTTCTCACCGACCCCGGCGCAGCGGCCCGGAAGGCCGTCACCGCCGAGGCCGACGCCCTCCGCGACCTCCTCGCCGACACCCGGGTCACCCCGCGCTTCCGCACTCCGCTGGAGCGCCGCCTCACCTCCTGACCCGCCGCCCCGCCCCGCTCCTCCGGCTCTCGCAGCCTGCCCGGCCGCGATCCGCTTGCAGTGCACGGCTGTTGAGGAGGTCCGCCCCTGCGCGTACTTCTTCCGGAGCTGCAGGTCGGCGGGGATGTCAGGGTTGCGGGGGCGTCAGGACTTGGGGGTGGCGCTGTTCTTCGCCGTCTTGAGGAGGTCGACGAAGTCGATCGTTTCGGTCGCGCTCGGGGCGGTCGTGTTGACCGGGGTGCCGTAGTCGGAGTAGACCGCCGTCGAGGAGACCACGCCGGCCTTGGTCTCGAACTGCTCGATCTTCTTCGCCAGCAGGCCGTCTTCGCCGACCCAGACCTCGATGTGGTCGGTGGTGACTCCGCCGGCGCTGTACTGCTGTCGGAGCTCGTCGGCCTGCTCCGGGGTCAACCCGCGACTCGTCGCCTTGGCGAGGTCGTCGAGCGTGAGGTTCGCGGTGTACATCGTGGTCGGCTTCCCGTCGATGTCCTCGGTTCCGGCCTTGGCGGCCTTGCCGGAGGCGATCAGGGCCCGCACCGAGGCGACCGGATCGGCGCCCTGGATCTGCTTCTTCACGCTGTCACCGGACGCGCCCATCGTCTTCGTCAGGTTCGCGTAGTCGTACTTGACCCAGTGGGCGCCGCCGAGTTGGGCGGTCAGCGCCTTGCCCATGTCGATGTACATCGCGTCGTGCAGGTAACGGATGGTCAGGGTGCCGTCGCCGCCGGCCGCGATGAGCTGCTGGGAGAACGCGCCGCCCATGTCACCGGTCAGCTCGCCCTGCATGCCGTGCTCCCAGGAGAGCGCGCCCTTCATGCTGATGTTCGTCTTCCCGAGCATCATCCAGGTCTGCACCTTCGCGGACTTGGCCGCTCCGGTCTTCTCCCCCACCTGGGCGAGCAGCGCGGCCGGCGCCAGCTCGACGGGGGACGTGCCGCCCTTCGCCGTGCCGGAGGCCGTCGGGGCGGCGTCGCCGTCGACGTGCTTGGTGCCGCAGCCCGTCACGGTCAGCGCGAGCACGACGGCGGTGGCGGCGAGGAACGCCCGCCCGGTCCTGATCATCATGTCTTCGTTCTCCCCCTGCTCGCCTGCCCCGGCCCGACCGCGATGTCCGTCACCGCCCGCCGCACGACCGAGGGCCCCTGTCCGTGCCGATGGCCACCGCCCGGGAACGCTTTCCGCCCCGGGTCGCTTCGCACACGGCGTGGCGAACTGTATCCGACCGGCACGACAACCGTGACAGGAGTTTCCGGCGTCCACCGACCTGCGAACCTCCGGCCCGAACGGGGCAGCCGAACCGCGCATGCCCCGGGCCACAGCCACAGCCGGGGCCGGGGCCGGGGCCGGGCCAGTAAACGTTTCAGCTGCCCGCGTGTCCCCACTCCCGCTGCCCGCCCTCGGGTGTCAGGCAGTGGGCGATGCTCCCCGTTCGGCGCGCAGTGCGTGTCGGCGCAGCCGCCGGTAGGCCGTGCTTCGGCGGATGCTGGTCAGGGAGCGCAGGTAGTCCCAAGGGGCTTCGTCGGCATAGCCGTTGAGGGCGTGGAAGTGCGGGGCGGCCAGGTCGTGCCGGCCGGCGAGGCCGAAGGTTGCCGCGAAGAGGCCGTGGGCTTCGAGGAACCGGTATCCCCCTCGGAAGTCGGGGTGCAGGACGGATGCCCGTGCGGCGTCGACGAGTTCGTCGACGGTCTCGGGGCGGTGCAGGTGTGCGGGGTCCTTCTTGCCTCCGACGTTGAGCCACCGCTCGATGTGCGCCTGGGCCAGGAGGGCCGGGTCGAGGGCGCCTGCCGGTGCGGCGGCGCGGCACTGCCGGGCGAAGGCGAAGGCGGCGTTCCACGAGCCGCCCCACTTGGGCAGGAGTTGCTGGAGCAGTTGCGACTGGGCCTCGTAGTCGTGGGGGTCCTGCTCGGCGAGGCAGTCGTAGCGGGCCCTGGTCCGGGTGAGGCCGAGGCCGAGTCCCCGGGAGGTGATCAGCGACAGTCGGCGGGCGTCGGTGTTGTCCGGTACCCGGGTGAGCACCTCGGAGATGAGTTTGTCGGCCACGGTGAGGCGGCGGCGGAAGACGACGGCCTGTTCGGCGGAGACGTACTTGGCCCGACCGTTGCCCCGGGCCTCCCAGGCGAGGCGGACGTAGCGGTGGGCCTGCAGGACCAGTGGCAGCGTTTCGCCGGGACGGTCGGCCGCGACCTGCTGGAGGAACGCCCCGGTCTCCGGGGTCCGGGGCAGGACGGCCATGGCGGTGCTGCGGTCGGCCGGGTCCGTCAGCGCGGCGAAGAAGGCCGCCGTCTCCTCCCAGCGCCGCTGCTCGGCGGAGTCCCGCAGCGCCGCCAGGTCGGGGAAGGCCTTGAGCAGGTCGAACTCGGGTATCCGCGCGGGTGGTTCGGTGGGTGGCTGCGGGTGCGGCGTGATCAACATGCGGGAGAGCCTAATGAGGCGGTCCGACCGACATCTCGTGCGCTCCGCCCCGCCGGCTCCGCCCCTCATCGGCCCGTAGCACTTGCGCCGATGCCCGACCGAGCCGCCCGCAGCCTCGCCGTTCCTCATTCCACCGGAATCGACGACCGGTCAGGGCAACGGTCCGAAGCCGCCTCGCCCGGGGCAGCTTCATACCTGCGCAAGCTCCGGGCCTCGTTCCGAGACGGTCGGTCAGCCCCAGTCCTGCAGTTGCTGGATCAGGCCCGCGTCGCCCTCGATCCGCAGCGAGTCGGCCGGGATGCGCATGTACATGAGCAGGGCCATCTCGCTCGCCGTGCCGTGGACGGCGGTGGTGGGCTTGTTCTCGGCGGCCTCCGCCGCGGTGAGGCGGACGTAGCGGGAACCTGCGGCGTCCACCGTCTGGCGCCAGATGCCGGCCCCGGTGACGTGGTAGTCGATGGTGGCGGGTTCGCCCGGCCACGGGGACGTGCCGGTGCAGACGGTGGCGAGGAACTCGTCGACGGCGTCGAGCGCCTCGGCCGGCGGCAGGTCCTGCGGGGCGCCGGAGGCCAACTGGGCGTCGTAGGTGTGGATCAGCGTCTCCGGGACGCGGCGGCGGGCCACGGTGGCCACCGTGTGCGACGAGGCCAGCGGCTCCCACCAGGCCCAGCAGCCCCGGTCCGGGCCGGCCTCGCGCAGGGCGGCGAGCAGCTGCTCCGTCGAGTCGGCCAGCCAGGCCACGAGCGCCTCGCGCTCCCTGGGTGCCGCCCGCCCGTCCTTGCTCGGCCGCTCGTCGCCCGGCGCGGTGTTCAGCACGATGTGGGCCCAGAAGCGGTCCCCCTCGCTGAGGTGGTTCGCCAGGTCGTACAGCGTCCAGCCCGGGCAGGACGGGACGTCGGCGTCGAGGCTGGGGGCTTCGGCGACGGCGGCGCGGAACGCGGCGGAACGCTCGTCGAGCATCCGCAGCAGGACGGGGAAGTGAAGGTGCTCAGTCACGCAGACCTTCTACCACCCGGCCCGGAACCCCCGCACTCGATTAAAACCGACCGGCGGCAGCGGCCCACGGCACCACCGGGTCCGCCACCGGGTCGCGGAAGAGCCTGCCGGGACGACGCCGCGCCGGTCCACCGGCGCGTGGACCGCCCAGGCCCTGGCCGCGTTCATCGGGCCGCGGGTGCCGGAGGCGAGGGACGAGCACGCCGCGCGCACCGCCGGGCAGTCGGCGGCGCCCGTTCCTCGGGGGCGGGGTGAGGCTCTCCCGATCAGGTGGGCCCCGGCGGTGCGGCTGCGGTCGGCGACGGTGCGGGCGGTGTCCGGGGCGAGGGCGAGGACGCGGGCGCCGGGGATCGGCACGGTGCCGTCGCTGCGGGCGGCGGGTGCGGTGGGTTCAGTCCGCGCCGCGCCGGACCGGTGGCCGGAACACCCCGGTCGCCGCATCGCCGTATCGCCGCCCCTCACGCTCCGCGCCCGTCGGGGCCGGCGCCCTCCCTTCGGCGGGGGTCTCGATCTAGCGTGGGTGGCGTCGGCGGCGTCGGCGGAGGAGGGAGTGCGCGGTGGTGGACGGGTTCTCGCGGGCGGCGACGGGGAGTGCCAAGTGGGCGCGGGCGGGGGCGGGGAGCATCGCCATGGGGGTCGCGGACATGGATCTGCCGGGGCCGCCGGCGGTGGGGGCGGCGCTGCGGGTGCGGGCGGGGCATCCGGCGTTCGGGTATCCGGTGGCGGAGGCCGCCGACCGGGCGCTGGTGGCGCGGTGGTACCGGTGGCGGCACGGGGTGGAGGTGGATCCGGCCTGGGTGATGCTGCTGCCGGTGGCGCCGGGGACGGCGGTGCGGCTGCTGCTGGAGGCGGTGCGCCCGCTGTCGGGCCCGGCGGTGTTCACCACTCCGGAGTGGGGCGGGTTCGCCCGGGTGTGCCGGGCGGCGGGGGTGGAGTTCCGGGAACTGCCGCTGCTGCCGGCCGGCGCACCGGCAGACGACGCCCCGAACCCCGCCGGGGGCACCCCGAGGAGCAGCACGCAGAGCAGCACACAGAGCAGCCCGGAGAACGGTGCGGAGAACGGTGCGGAAAGCGGTTTCCGGTTGCCCTTGGAGGAGATCGCGGCCTGCCGTCCGGGCCTGGTGCTGCTGAGCAGTCCGCACAATCCGACGGGGCTGCTGCGTTCGGCCGGGGAGATCCGGGCGCTGGCCCGGGCGGTGGCGCCGGGGCTGCTGGTGTCGGACGAGGTGCACGGGGACCTGCGGCATCCGGACGCGGGGGCGCCGCACCCGGTGGCGGTGACGGTGGCGGACGGGGCGGCGAACGTGGTGACGCTGAACTCGGTGGGCAAGACCTTCAACGTGTCGGGGTTGCCGAGCTGTTTCGCGCTGGTGCCGGATCCGGCGTTGCGGGAGCGGCTGGCGGCGGTGATGGCGGGGTTCGGGCTGTGGGAGGGCGGTCTGCTGGGGGCGGTGGCGCAGCGGGCGGCGCTGGCGGAGGGCGGGCCGTGGCTGGAGGGGTTGTTGGGGCACCTGGTGGCGGCGCGGGAGTTGGCGGTGGCGGCGCTGGGGTCGGCGGTGCTGGCGCGGCCGGAGGCTTCGTACCTGTTGTGGCTGGACGGTTCGGGGCTCGGGACCCGCGCGGAGCTGATCACGGAGCGTCAGGTCGAACTGGCGGACGGTTCGGATTTCGGACGGGCCGGTTCCGGGTGCCTTCGGCTGAATTTCGCCCTGCCGCTGGACCGGCTGCGCACCGCTCTCACCCGCTTGACCTGCGAGAAGAACACTTGAGCGGCATCGAGGTTTGCCCCGGAGCAGACTGAGCAGGAACAACCGGGCCCGAGTCGCGTACCGAGGGATGGTGAAACCCGGTGACATCTGTACGTCCGCAGCAGGCCGCCGAAGAGGCGGAGTCGGCACGGAGCGTGAGCCGTACGGCGGAGTTGACCGAGGCTTCGGCCGAGCGTCAGCTGGGCGCCATCTGCTTCAAGATCGGTCCGCCCGCCCTGGTGGGTGTGGAGGCGGAGTGGTTCGTCCACGACACCCGATGTCCGGGCGCACCGGTGGACCCCGCCCGGGTGGCGGCCGCGTTGGCGGTGCTGCCCGAGGCGGCCGACGGACCGGTGCTGCCGGCCGGTTCGCGGCTGACGCGTGAACCGGGCGGGCAGGTCGAGCTCAGCTCCCCGCCCGCCGCCGATCCCGCCGCGTGCGCGGCGGGGCTGAGCGCCGACCAGGCGGTGCTGCGGGCGGCGCTGGCCGCCGAGGGGCTGCGGTTGACCGGCAGCGGCACCGATCCGCTGGACCGCGAGCGCCTGATGCAGGCGAACCATCCGCGCTACCGGGCGATGGAACGTTACTTCGGTCGGGGCGGCCCGTGGGGCCGGATCATGATGACGGGCACCGCCTCGGTGCAGGTCTGCGTGGACGCCGGGACCGAGGACTCCTTCGCCCGGCGCTGGGCGCTGGTGCACCGGCTGGGGCCGGTGCTGGTCGCCGCGTTCGCCAACTCCCCGCTGCTGGAGGGGCGTCCGACCGGCTGGAAGTCGACCCGGCAGCTGGTGTGGTCCCGGATGGACCCGTCCCGCACGCTCGCCCCGGCGCTGTCGGGCGATCCGCGCGAGTCCTGGGCCCGGTACGTGCTGGACGCCGAGGTGCTGTGCGTGCGCCGCCCGGAGGGGCTGCCGTGGGACGCCCCGGCGGGGCTGACCTTCCGGGAGTGGCTGCGCGGCGGGGGCGAGCGGCCCGCGACCCTCGCCGACCTGGACTACCACCGCACCACGCTGTTCCCGCCGGTGCGGCCGCACGGCTACCTGGAGCTGCGGATGATCGACGCGCAGCCCGGTGAGGGCTGGCGGGTGCCGCTGGCCCTGGTGACGGCGCTGCTGGACGACCCGGTGGCGGCCGGGCGGGCCGCGGAGGCGGTGGAGCGGCTGGGCCACGCGGGCAGCCGGGCCCCGCGGTCGGGGCTGTGGCGGCGCGCCGCGGCCCTCGGCATGGCCGACCCGGACCTGCGCCGCGCCGCCCTGGACTGTTTCGCCGCCGCCGAGGGCGTGCTGTCGCGCACCGGCAGCCCGCTCCGTGCGGCCCTGACCGAGTTCGCCGCCCGTTACCCGGCACGGGGCCGCTGCCCCGCCGACGACCAGCTGGCCGCCTTGCGCACCGGCACCGGCCCCGCCCTGCAGGAGGACGTACCGTGCTGAACGCCGACCGGACCGACCCCGCGCTGCTGCGCGACCTGATCGCGGCCGAGCTGATCGCCGCCCGGGAGCGCACCGCCGGTCTCACCGAGGCCGTGGACGACGCCGAACTCGTCGCCCAGCATTCGCCGTTGATGTCGCCGCTGGTGTGGGACCTGGCGCACATCGGCAACCAGGAGGAGCTGTGGCTGCTGCGCAACGTCGGCGGCCGCGATCCGATGCGCCCGGAGATCGACCCGCTGTACGACGCCTTCGAGCACCCGCGGGCGGAGCGGCCCCGGCTGCCGCTGCTGCCGCCCGCCGAGGCCAGGGCCTACGCGCACGAGGTGCGGGGGCGGGTGCTGGACCTGCTGTCGACCTCCCCGCTGGAGGGCGCGCCGCTGCTGGAGGCGGGGTTCGCGTTCGGGATGGTGGCGCAGCACGAGCAGCAGCACGACGAGACGATGCTGATCACCCATCAGCTGCGGCAGGGCCCGGCGGTGCTGGACGCGCCGCCGCCGCCCGCGGCCGCCGGGGGCCCGCTGCCGGCCGAAGTGCTGGTCCCGGCGGGGCCGTTCACGATGGGGACGGACACCGAGCCGTGGGCACTGGACAACGAGCGGCCCGCGCACCGGGTCGAGCTGCCGGCGTTCTGGCTGGACACGGTGCCGGTCTCTAACGGCGCCTACCAGCAGTTCATCGCGGACGGCGGCTACGGGGACCGGCGCTGGTGGACGCCGGAGGGCTGGGCGCACCGGATGGACGCGGACCTGTCGGCGCCGCTGTTCTGGTTCCGGGAGGGCGGGCAGTGGCTGCGCCGGCGCTTCGGGCACGTGGAGCCGGTGCCGGCGAACGAGCCGGTGGTGCACGTGAGTTGGTACGAGGCGGACGCGTACGCCCGGTGGGCGGGGCGGCGGCTGCCGACCGAGGCGGAGTGGGAGAAGGCGGCCCGGCACGATCCGGCGGCGGAGCGCTCCCGGCGGTTCCCGTGGGGTGACGGGGCCCCGGGCCCGGAGCACGCCAACCTGGGCCAGCGGCACCTGCGCCCGGCTCCGGTAGGAGCCTATCCGGAGGGCGAAGCTCCTTGCGGTGCGCGGCAGTTGATCGGTGACGTGTGGGAGTGGACGGCGAGCGACTTCGCGCCGTACCCGGGGTTCTCGGCCTGGCCGTACAAGGAGTACTCGGAGGTGTTCTTCGGCCCGGAGTACAAGGTGCTGCGCGGCGGGTCGTTCGCGGTCGCGCCGGTGGCCTGCCGGGGGACGTTCCGGAACTGGGACTATCCGGTGCGGCGGCAGATCTTCTCCGGTTTCCGTACCGCCCGGGATGCCGAGGTGCGGGCCTGATGTGCCGTCACTTCGCTTATCTGGGGCGGCCGGTGGCGATCCGGTCGGTGCTGCTCGATCCGCCGTTCGGGCTGCTGCGGCAGTCCTGGGCGCCCCGGCTGCAGCGCCACGGGACGGTCAACGCGGACGGCTACGGGGTGGGTTGGTACGCGGAGGGCGACGAGCGGCCGGCCCGGTACCGGCGCGAAGGGCCGATCTGGGCGGACGGCGATCTCGCCGACCTGGCCCGGGTAGTGCGCTCCTCGGCGGTGCTGGGGGCGGTCCGTTCGGCGACGGCGGGCTGTGCGGCGGGCGCGCAGGCGGCGGCGCCGTTCGCCGCCGGGCGCTGGCTGTTCAGCCACAACGGGGCGCTGCCGGGCTGGCCGCGGGCGTTCGCGCCGCTGGCCGGGCTGCTACCGCCGGACGAGTTGCTGGAGTTGGAGGCGCGGACCGATTCGGCGCTCCTGTGGGCGGTGGTGCTGAACCGGCTGCGGGCCGGGGCGAAACCCGGCGAGGCGCTGGCGGAAGTCTGCCTGGCCGCCGCCGAGTTGGGTGACGCCCGGCTCAACCTGCTGCTCACCGATGGCACTTCGGTCGCCGCGACGGCCTGGGGCGACACCCTGTTCCAGCGCCGGGACGCGGACGGCTCGGTGCTGGTGGCGTCCGAACCCTTCGACGACGGGCCCGGCTGGTCCGAAGTCCCCGACCGCACCCTGCTGGTGGCCGACGCGGCCGGCAGCTCCCTGACCCCGTTGACCCCGCAGAGCCCGTTGACCCCGCAGAGCCCGTTGACCCCGCAGAGCCCGTTGACCCCGCAGAGCCCGTTGACCCCGCAGAGCCCGCGGGCCGCGACCGGCCCGCGCACCCGAGAGGACGTTCCGCGATGACCGGATACCGGCTGACCCGCCTGCTGCCCGAGGGCCACCTGGCGCGGGCGCTGCGCGCGGACGTGCGCGCGGGCCTGACCGCGCGGCCGAAGCGGCTGCCCCCGAAGTGGTTCTACGACGCCCGCGGTTCGGAGCTGTTCGAGGAGATCACCCGGCTGCCCGAGTACTACCCGACCCGGGCTGAGCGGGAGATCCTGACCGACCGGGCGGCGGAGATCGCGGCGGCGACGGGGGCCCGGACGCTGGTGGAGCTGGGGTCGGGCTCCTCGGAGAAGACCCGGCTGCTGCTGGACGCGCTGCGGGCCGCGGGCACCCTGGAGCGGTACGTGCCGGTGGACGTCAGCGAGAGCGCGCTGGAGTCGGCGGCGAAGGCGCTGATCGCGGAGTACCCGGGGCTGGAGGTGTCCGCGGTGCTGTCCGACTTCACCACCAGCCTGGGCCTACCGGAGGGCGGCGGGCCCAGGCTGGTGGTGTTCCTGGGCGGCACGCTGGGGAACCTGCTGCCGGCCGAGCGGGCCCTCTTCCTGTCCGGGCTGCGGGCCCAACTGCTGCCGGGCGACGCCCTGTTGCTGGGCACCGACCTGGTGAAGGACCCGGCGGTGCTGGTCGCGGCGTACGACGACGCGGCCGGGGTGACGGCGGCCTTCAACCGGAACCTGCTGGCGGTGCTGAACCGGGAGCTGGACGCCGACTTCGACCCGGAGCAGTTCGAGCACGTGGCGCTCTGGGACGCCGAGCGGGAGTGGATCGAGATGCGGCTGCGCTCGCGGCGGGACCAGACGGTGAAGGTCGCTGAGCTGGGCCTGCCGGTGCACTTCGAGGCCGGGGAGGAGCTGTACACCGAGGTGTCGGCGAAGTTCCGGCGCGAGCGGGTGGAGCGGGAGCTGTTCGCGGCGGGCCTGCGGCTGACGGACTGGTGGACGGACGCGGCGGGCCGGTTCGGGCTGTCGCTGTCGCGGCCGGCCGAGGACGTCGTGGACCGGACGGCCTGAGCCCGGTCGTGGCCCGGGGCGCACGCAGGCGTAATTCGCTGGCGTGCGCCCCGGGCGGTCCGGAGAATGCCCGGGTGCAGAACACTGAGCAGCGGACGGCGACCGTCCTGGTCGAATGGCAGGGAGAACTCCTCGGCGCGGTGGGGCCGTTCGCGGCCTCCTCCCCGTACTGGGCGCAGGTCGGGGAGATCGGCCGGGCGGCCTCGGCGGCGGCGGGGGTGCCGCTGGCAGTGCTGCGGCTGCTGTCGGTGGACGGCGGGGAGGGCGGCGCGAACGGCGCGGTGACGTACCTGGCGGTGGCGCTGGAGCGGCCGACGGGCGAGCTGGAGCCGGTCGGGGCGGACCCGCGGGCCGGGCATCCGCTGCGGCTGCCGTGGGCGTCGGCGGCGGGCCTGCGCGCGGAGTGGGCCTGGGCGGACGGCGTGCTGGCGTCGCTCGGGCGGGAGCGCAGCGGCCCGGTGGAGCAGGTCCGGAGCTGGAACCTGTCGGCGCTGTCGCGGTTCCCGACCGGGTCGGGTGCGGCCTGGCTGAAGAGCACGCCGCCGTTCGCGGTGGCGGAGGCGGCGGTGATCGCCCGGGTGGCGAAGGCCGACCCGGGGCTGGTGCCGCCGGTGCTCGCGGCGGACGGGCGGCGGATGCTGCTGGCCGAGGTGCCGGGCGTGGACTGCTGGGGCGTGCCGGAGGACGGCATGCTGGAGATCCTGGACCGCTGGTCGGCCGTGCAGGCGGCGCTGGCCGCGGACGGCCCCGGCGAGTTGGCGGACCGTTCGCCGGCCGTCCTGGCGGAGCGCTTCCCGGCCCTGCTGGAGCGGCTGCGGCCGGAGTTGGCCGAGGAGGAGTACGCGGCGGCCCTCGACCTGGCCGGGCGGCTGCCCGCACTGGCGGCCGAACTCGCCGACTGCGGGCTGCCGTTGACGCTGGTACACGGCGACTTCCACCCCGGCAACTGGCGCTTCGGCGACGGCCGCGGCACCGTCCTGGACTTCTCCGACGCGATGTGGGGCCACCCCGCCGTCGACGGCCTGCGGCCCGCGCCGTACCTGTCGCCGGAGCGCTGGGCGCAGGTCCGGGCCCGCTGGTGCGCCGGCTGGCGGGAGCTGGCCCCGGGCAGCGACCCGGAGCGGTCCCTGGAGCTGGCCGCCCCGCTGATGCACGTCCACTTCGCGCTGCGCTACCAGGAGTTCCTGGACGGCATCGAGCCGTCCGAGCAGCCGTACCACGCGGGCGACCCGGCGGCGGAGGTGCGGCGGGCGTTGCGGGCCCTGGGGACGGCGCTGTTCCCCCGGAGCGGGTCGGAGCCGCTGGGCGCGGCCCGTGAGCTGTACCAGGCGCTGATGCGGACGGGGGACGAGAGCGTGGCACCGCTGTTGGACGTCTGGGCGGAACAGGCCCTGCCCGGGTATCCGGCCCGGCTGGCCGCAGCGTCCGGGTTCCGCTCGTTCACCGAACTGCCCGCGGACGAGCAGAGCTGGTTGGAGGGCGAACTGTACGCGCTCGGCCGGGTCGCAGGTGTACTGACCTTGGACTTCCAGCCGCCGTACGGTGACGGTCCGGTACGGGACGGCGTGCGGCTGGAGCGGGAGCAGTTCACGGCATTCTTCGCCCGGCTGGGGATGACGGAGGTCGGTGCGGCGGGCGGGTTCGACCCGTTCCTGCACGAGATCGCCGAGCTGGTGCCCGCCGAGGACGCGGACGCGCCGATCGAGCTGCTGGACGTGCTGTGGCCGGGCCTGCTGTACGGCGAGCTGCTGTTCGTCCGCGCGGGCGTGCGGGTCCGGGCCGGGGCGCGGGTCGCGGAGCCGGGCTGGGCGGACGGCTCTCCGATGTACTGGGCGCACCGCCGACGCGCTCGGCGGCCCGTGGACGGGTCGGACGGCTGGGGCTCCAACTCGCAGTGGGGCAACAACCACCGGATGGACTTCCGGACCGCCGACGGCGACCTGCTGAACGTCCTGCGCCACCCCGACCGGCTGTCGGACCACTGCGTCGAGCAGGACGGGCTGACCCCGGCGGAGGCCGAGGAGTTCCTGCGGCACCGCTGCCTGCTGCGCCGCCCGGTCGGGCGGCCCGCGCTGGTGGCGGACTCGCAGCACGCGGCGGACCTGTTCCCGTTCAACTGGTCGCTGCCGGAGCCCGCGGAGTGCCGGCCCGACTGTCGGGGGCACGGAGAGACCGTGTGGCACATGGCCTGACCCACGGTCAGGCGCTGCGGGCGGCCGCCCCTTCGGAGGAGGGGCGGCGCCAGCGGGCCTGGTGGAAGATCGGGTCGACGGCGACGACGCAGAGGGCGTGCATGGGGTCGTCGGTGCGCCGGGGGTCGAAGAAGCCGACCAGGTCGTCGAGGCAGGACTCGCCGCGGCGGTGGATCTCGCGGTCGGTGGCCACGGTGTCGCCGGCCCGGGTGAGCAGGTCGCCCAGTTGGAAGAGGAGTTCGGGGCGGGCGGTCAGGACGGCCGTCCCGGCGTGTTCGGTGAACCGGGCGGGGTGCCGCAGGGAGAGGCGGTGCACGGCGTCGGAGCAGTGGTCGGGGCGGGGTGCCGGGGCGGTCACGGTGAGCGGGGTGCCGGTGCGGCGCATCCGGCGACGCAGGGCGGGCCAGTCGGAGGGGCGCAGGCCGGTGTCGGTGCGGGCGATCAGCAGCGGCACGGCCGGGGTCTCGACGTGGCCGTGGACCAGTGGCGGGGCGTCCGGCGGGGCGGGGACGTGGACGGCGCTGTGCGGGCCGGTCGCGGCGATCCGGAACAGTGCGCCGAGGCGCAGCAGGTCGGCGCGGGGTGCGCGGAGGAACCCGACCCACTGGTCGGGCGGGTGGAGGTGGGTGTTGCGGAGCAGGGGGCCGCTGCTGAGCACCCGGTCGAGCCGGTGCCCGGTGTCGCCGACCCGGTGACTGGTCAGTCGCAGTCGCATCCGTTGCCCGTCGCTCTCCCCCATCCGCCCAGTACAGCACGGGCGGTGGCGGCCGCGAACCGAATTCTCCGGCGGCCGGGCCGGACCGGGCGGACGGCGGGTCAGCAGTCGCGCCAGCGGTCGACGACGGCCTCGGCGACCTCGAAGCCGGTGCCGCAGTCGGCGCAGTCGGCGGCGCCGAAGACGTAGGTGAGCTTGCGGGCCAGGTCGGGGTGGCCGTCGGCGGTGGTGCGGGTGTGCAGGCGCCGTGCCAGGCCGGTGAGTTCGGCGGGGTCGCGGGGGCGGAGCGGGTGCCGCGGGGCGGTGTCGCGGTTCATGTAGAAGCCGTCGGTGGTGGTGAAGTGGCCGTGCTCGCCGAAGACCACGTAGTTGTCGGTCTCGCAGGCGGGGCAGGCCACTTCGTACTCCTCCTCCTGGAGGGCGTCGAGCTGTTCGCCCCAGACCTCGACGCCCTCCAGGTGGAGCAGGGTGCCGAGGAGGGAGGCGTAGTTGCCGGGGTCGGCGGCGAGGCCGGGGTCGTGCAGGGACTCCTCGGTGAGGGCGTGCAGTTCGGCGATCTCGGCGGCGTGGGAGCGGTGCGGGTCCGCGGTGTCGTCGGGGCGGTCGGTGCTGCCGATAACGGAGCCGGCCAGGAACAGCGGCATCCGGCGCTCGGTGGGCGGCCAGCGGCGGGCGGCGGCGGTGAGGGCGGGGAGCGCGGCGTAGCTGGCGGTGTAGACGCTTCCCTGGTGGTAGAGCCTGGACCACAGTTCGCCCCAGGTGTCGTCCGCCGGGTCGGGCGTCATGGCGGCGAGCAGGGCGGGAACGTCCTCGGCGGTGCCGTAGGCGTGGTGGAGCCGGGACCAGTCTGTCATGCCGCCGATCCAAGCAGAGCGCGCGGACAGTGCCGCGCCGGGGCCCGCGGACGGCGCCGGGAACGGGGGCGGGGACGGGAACGGGGTCAGGCCGGGTCGGCGGGGCGGAGGCGGCGGTGGCGGAGGTCGAGGCCGTCGAGGAGGGCTTCGAGGCCGGTCTCGAAGGCGCCTTCGTCGATGGTGCGGCGGTGTTCGGCGAGGCGGTGGGCCTCGCCGAGGTGGGGGTAGTCGGCGGCGTAGAGGGCGGCGTCCTCGGGGAAGCCGGCGGCGAACGAGCCGAGGGCGGAGCCGGTGACGAAGTAGCGCATCAGGGCGCCGATCCGGGTGGCCTGGCCGCGCGGCCAGCCGGCGTCGACCAGGCAGCCGAAGACGGCGTCGGCGAGGCGCAGGGCGTTGGGGCGGCGGCCGGGGCCCTGGGCGAGGACGGGGACGACGTGCGGGTGGGCGGCGAGCGCGGCGCGGTAGGAGCGGGCCCAGTCGCGCAGGGCGGTCCGCCAGTCCTGCGGCGCGTCGAACATGGTGAGGTCGACCTCGCCCATCACACTGTCGACGACGGCGTCGAGGAGTTCGTCCTTGGTGGCGAAGTGGTTGTAGAGCGAGGGTCCGCTGACGGAGAGTTCGGCGGCCAGGCGGCGGGTGGAGAGCGCGGGCAGCCCTTCGGCGTCGACCAGGGCGAGGGCGGCGGCGACGATGCGGTCCCGGCTGAGCAGGGGTGTGCGCGGTCGGGCGATCTCCGCCTCCTCGGGTGCCGGGGCCGACTGGGTGTCGGGCCATTGTCGCAGGTGCCCTGCTGCCGCACGGGCCCGTCCGCCGCAGAGGCCCGTCCGTCGCGGGTGCCCCTTTCGCGGCGGGCCGGGGCGGGCTACAGTCACCGTAAAACTTGCAGCGCTAGTTTATCGGGCGCTGCGGCCGGATCGAGTGGTCGGGGTGTGGCCGGATGGACCTGGAGCTGACCGAGGAGCAGGCCGCGGTGCGGGCGCTGGCGGCGGAGTTCACCGATCGGGAGATCGCGCCGTTCGCCGCCGCCTGGGACCGGGCCGAGTCGATCGACCTGGGCGTCGTGAAGAAGCTCGGCGACCTGGGCTTCCTCGGGCTGACGGTGCCGGAGGAGTACGGCGGCAGCGGCGGCGACCACCTGGCGTACTGCCTGGTGCTGGAGGAGCTGGGGCGCGGCGACTCCTCGGTGCGCGGCGTGGTGTCGGTGTCACTGGGCCTGGTCGCCAAGTCGATCAACGCGTTCGGGACGGAGGAGCAGAAGCGGCACTGGCTGCCGCGGCTGTGCTCGGGCGAGGCGCTGGCCTGTTTCGCGCTGACCGAGCCCGGGACGGGGTCGGACGCGGCGAACCTGACCACCCGGGCCGAGCGGGACGGCGGCGACTGGCTGATCTCCGGCGCGAAGATGTTCATCACCAACGGGACGTGGGCCGAGGTGGCGCTGGTGTTCGCGCGCACCGGCGAGCCCGGACACCGGGGGGTAAGCGCTTTCCTGGTGCCCACCGACGCGCCCGGTTTCGGCCGCACCCTGATCCACGGCAAGCTGGGCCTGCGCGGGCAGGCCACCGCCGAACTCTCCCTCGACCGGGTCCGGGTGCCGGACTCGGCGCGGCTCGGCGAGGTCGGCAAGGGCTTCACGGTGGCGATGGCGGCGCTCGCCAAGGGCCGGATGTCGGTCGCGGCGGGCTGCGTCGGCATCGCGCAGGCCAGTCTGGACGCGGCGGTGCGCTACGCCGGGGAGCGCGAGCAGTTCGGCAAACCGATCGCCCACCACCAGCTGGTGCAGGAGCTGCTCGCCGACATCGCGGTGGACGTCGACGCGGCCCGCCTGCTGACCTGGCGGGTCGCCGACCTGATCGACCGCCGCCTGCCGTTCGCCACCGAGTCCTCGGTCGCCAAGCTGTTCGCCTCCGAGGCGGCGGTGCGCTCCGCCAACAACGCGCTCCAGGTGTTCGGCGGGTACGGCTTCATCGACGAGTACCCGGTCGGCAAGTACCTGCGCGACGCCCGGGTGATGACCCTGTACGAGGGCACCAGCCAGATCCACAAGCTGCTCATCGGGCGCTCCCTGACCGGGATCAACGCCTTCTGAGCCGTTCGCCCCGGCGTCCCGTCGCACACCCGGCGGGGCGTCGGCCCGCGCACACCGGCGCGGACCCGTGCGACCCGCGCGAACCCGTGCGGAACCATCGAGAACAGGAGCCCGCAGAAGTGCTTCCGGTCTTCATCGCCGCCGCCCGCCGCACCCCGATCGGGCGGCTGCGCGGCGCGCTGTCCGCCGTCCGCCCCGACGACCTGTCGGCGGCCGCGCTGCGCGGCCTGCTCGACCAGGTCCCGGCGCTCGACCCGGCCCGGATCGACGACGTGTACTGGGGCGCCGCCAACCAGGCCGGCGAGGACAACCGCAACGTGGCCCGGATGGCGGCGCTGCTCGCCGGGCTGCCCGACACGGTGCCCGGCGCCACCGTCAACCGGCTCTGCGCGTCCGGCATGGAGGCCGTCACCTCGGCCGCCCGGGCGATCGGCTCCGGCGAGGCGGACGTGGTGGTGGCCGGCGGCTGCGAGTCGATGAGCCGCGCCCCGTTCGTGCTGCCCCGGCCCGACGAGGCGCTGCCGCACCGGATGGAGACCTTCGACACCCGGCTGGGCTGGCGGCTCACCAACCCCCGGATGAAGGACCTGCACGGGGTGCTGTCGATGGGCGAGACCGCCGAGGAGGTCGCCGCCCGGTACGGCATCGGGCGCGAGGACCAGGACGCGTTCGCGCTACGCAGTCACCGACTGGCCGCCGCGGCACGGGAGTCGGGGCACTTCGACGCCGAACTGCTGCCGGTGGTGCGGCCGGACGGGACGGTGGTCGAGCGCGACGAGTCGATCCGCCCCGACACCACCGCCGAGAAGCTGGCCGCCCTGAAGCCGGTGTTCCGGAGCGGCGGCACCGTCACCGCGGGCAACGCCTCGCCGATGAACGACGGCGCGGCCGCGCTGCTGCTGGTCAGCGAACGGGCGCTGGCCGAGCTGGAGTTGGAGCCGCTGGGCCGGTACGTGGCGGGCGCCTCGGCGGGCGTGCACCCGGACGTGATGGGCATCGGCCCCGTCCCGGCGACCCGGCGGGTGCTGGAGCGCTCCGGCTGGAAGCTCCAGGATATCGCCACCGCCGAGTTCAACGAGGCGTTCGCGGCCCAGGCACTGGCCTCGGTACGGGAGTTGGGCATCGACCCGGAGCTGGTGAACCCGTCCGGCGGGGCGATCGCGCTCGGCCACCCGCTGGGCTGCTCCGGGGCCCGCATCCTGACCACCCTGCTGCACCGGATGCACCGCACCGGCGCCCGCCGGGGCCTGGCCACCATGTGCGTCGGCGTCGGGCAGGGCTCGGCCGTGCTGGTCGAGCGGGAATGAACTTCCCTAGCAGGGCAATGACATGACGGATCATCAGGAAACCATGGAACAGCGGCGGGAGACGGCAGTGGGCAGGTTCGACGGCAAGGTGGCCGTGGTGACGGGCGGCGCGCAGGGCATCGGCGCGGCCACCGCGCGCAGGCTGGCCGAGGAGGGCGCGGCGGTGGCCGTGGTCGACCTCTCGACGGAGCGCGCCGAGGGCACGGTGAAGGAGATCCTGGCGGCGGGCGGCGCCGCGCGGGCATTCGGCTGCGACGTCGCCGACTACGACGCGGTGGAGGCCGTGTTCGCCGCCGTGGTCGAGGAGTTGGGCGGGGTGCACATCCTGGTGAACAACGCCGGGATCACCCGCGACAACCTGTTCTTCAAGATGCCCAAGCAGGACTGGGACGCGGTGCTGACGGTCAACCTGACCAGCGCCTACAACTGCGCGCACGTGGCGCAGAAGTACTTCGTCGCGCAGAAGTACGGCAAGATCGTCTCGCTGAGCTCGCGCTCGGCGCTCGGCAACCGCGGACAGGCCAACTACGCGGCGGCGAAGGCCGGCATCCAGGGCCTGACCGCCACCCTGGCGATCGAGCTCGGCCCGTTCAACGTCAACGTGAACGCCGTCGCCCCCGGCTACATCGCCACCTCGATGACCGCGGCGACGGCCGAGCGGGTCGGCGCCACCCCCGAGGAGCACCAGGCCGAGGTGGCCGGCCGCACCCCGCTGCGCCGGGTCGGCCGCCCCGAGGAGATCGCCTCCGTGGTGGCATTCCTGGTCAGCGAGGACGCCTCGTACGTCAGCGGGCAGACGCTGTACGTCAACGGCGGCGCCCGCTAGGGCGGGTAGCGTTCCACACCGGGTGCGGCGGGCGCCGCCGCACCCGGACGGGAGCGCGGAGTGAGTGAAGCGACGGGCGAACGCTGGGAGTTCGCGGACGGGCCGGGAAGTGGGGCGGACGGTTCGGTAGCCGGCCTGGTGGCGGGGCTGCGCGGGCGGATCGGCGGCGGGCGGCTGGAGAACTGGCTGCACAGCTCACTGGGGCGGCAGTTGGCGGTGGTGTCGAACGGCGAGCGGGCGATGGTGCTGCTGCTCTCCGGTCCCGGCGACCCGGGCGAGCACGCCGTGACCCCCGGCGCGGACGGCTGCAGCGACGGCTTCGTGCTCGCCAACGGCCAGGCCGACACGTACCCGGACGCGGACACCGTCCCGCTGGAGCGGGCCCTGCACCTGGTCGCCCACCTGCTGACCACCGGCGCCCCTCCCCCGGACGCCCCCTGGTCGATCGACCGCTGAGCGCCGCCGGGCCCGAACTCCGTTCGACGGGAAGGACGTTCGGACAGCACTGGCCCGAGGGGAGCCCCGGGCTCAGCCCGGCTGCTCCGACTTGGCCTTGGCTTCGGCGAGTTGGCGCAGGTGGCGTTCGGCGGCGCGGAGCTTGCGGTTGTCCGGTCCGGGCAGGTGGGCGCGGAGTTCGATGATGTCGGGGGCGATCCGGATCGCCTCGGCCGGGTCCTTGACGGCGCGCCAGCAGGCTTCGGCGTTGGTCGCGGCGCGCTGGGTCTCCAGGTCCTCGGGGCCGTCGGTCTGCAGCAGGGCGACGGCGACCTGCCGGTACAACTCGGCGGCCAGCGACGGCAGTCCGGCGACCCGCGAGACGTGCGCGCGGACCTGCCGGACCTGCAGCACCACGGGTGCGAGGGCGCCGTACACGCCGACGGCCTTCTGCTCCAGGGCGAGGGCCAGCGAGGCGGCGTGCTCGTGCTGCCCGGCCTCGGCGCTGCGGACGATCTCGCCGATCGCCTCCAGGTAGTCGGTGGGCGGCGTGCGGTCCGCGGCGTCGGCGGCGGGCGCCGGGTCGGACCGCTTGGCGAGCGGGACGAGCGGGGTGGCGGCGGGCGCGTCCTTGCCGAGGCGGACGGCCGGTTCGGGCCCGGAAGGTGCGGCGGGCGCGGCAGGTGCGGCGGGTTCGGCGGCCGGGCCGGGCAGCGGGACGGTCGCCGCCAGCGGGTCGGCCCCGGCTCCGGGGGACGTGGCGGGCGCGTCCGTGCCCTTGGCCAGTTCGACCAGGGGCTGCGGCGCGGCGGCAGCGTCGGGCGCGTCCTTGCCGAGGCGGACGGCCGGTTCGGACGTGGCGTCCGGGGCCGGCTTGCCGAGGTCGACCAGGGGCAGCTCGGCGGGGACCATCGGCTCGCCCTTGACCAGCGAGACGATCATGCGGGGGCGCGGCGGGGTGGCGGGCACGCCGGGCTTGCGCAGCGAGACCAGGCCGCGCGGCGTCCAGCGGGGGGCGAGCCGGGGCCGGGCGGCGGGCTCGGGGCCGCCGAGGCCGAGGTTGAGGCCGGCGCCGAAGGTCCCGCCGGGCGGCGGGAGGACGGACCGTCCGGCCGGGGCGCCGGGCGGCGGGGCGGCGTTCGGGTCGCCAGGGCCGATCTGGCGGGCGGTGTTGCGGAAGTACGGCCGGTCGGCGGGATGCGCGGTGATCACCACGGTGTCGGCGCGCAGCACCGAGTGGACCTGCTGGCGGATCAGCTCGGGGGTGAGCGTCGGCTCGGCGCCGGGGCGGCCCCGGTGCAGGGTCTCGATCAACGCCCGGGTGAAGGTGCCGAGTTGGTCGGGGTCGTGGTTGACGGTGGCCCAGAGCGGGACGCCGTCGGCGAGCTGCTTGCCCGCGGTGGCCGCGAGTTGCGGCCAGAGCACCGGGTCGGCGCTGAGGTCGCCGATCACCAGGGTGTCCAGTTCGGTGCCGCGGTGGCGCAGTTCGTTGGCGACGGCCGACCAGGGCAGGCTCTCGGAGGTCTTGTTCTCGCGCAGCGACAGGAACAGCTGCTCGCCGCGGCGGTCGGTGATCAGGTGGCCGCCGAGGTGGACCAGCAGCGGACCGGGGTGGCGGGCGGCGGCCCGCAGGTGGGCGAGGACGGTCTGCGGGTCGTTGGCGCCGGGCAGGTGGACGGCGTCGACCTGGTCGGCGGAGAGCAGGATCTGCGGGGCGACGCCCGCGAGCGCGGTGGAGAGCACGGGGGCGTGCGCGCTGCCGCCCCGGCCCCAGCGGCGGCCGCCGCCGTAGCCGCCCTCGATCACCAGGATGCGCCCGCGCAGGCCGTTGCCGATGCCGGGCGCGGCGGCCGCCGGGGCGACCGCCGGGGCCGGAGCGGCCATGGGGGCCAGGGGCGCGACCGGGGCCGGGGCGGTCGGCGCCTGGGCGAGGGGCGGCGCGGCGGGCAGCGGCGGGACGGGCGTGCCGCCGGCCGGGGTGGGCGTGGGCAGCGGGATGGTGAGCGTGCCGGTGAGCGGCGCGTCCGGGAGCGGCGGCAGCACCAGGTTGATCGAGGTGGCGAACGGGTCGCTGCCGGGCGGGAGTTCGACGGTCTTCTCCAACGGCGGCGGACCGGGGAGCTTGACCGTCTCCTCCGTGTCGGCCCCCGGCCGCCCGTCGCCGGCCGTCGATGCCACGTCAGCCACCGTTCGGTCACCGCCCCCGTGTCGCCGCCGCGCTGCGACGTCGTGCCTGTCCGCCGTGGTGCCGGGCACCACACTTCGATCTCGGCCACGATACGTGGTCGACAGCGGCCCGGGCCACCGGCCCCCGCAGGTCGGGACCGGCTCCCGCAGGTCGGACCGTCCGCCGGGGCGGGGAGCGGGTCGGCGGGCGGCCCGGGAGCGCGGCGGGGCCGGGGCCTCGTCGGAGGATCGGGTCTTGTCGGAGGATCGCGCCCGGTGCGAGGATCGGCCGGGTGAAGAGAAACGAGTCCGGCGTCCTCCGGTGACCGCCCCCGACCGCCCGGCCGTACCCCTGTCGGGGTGGCCGCTCCGCTCCTTCGTCGCCCGGACGCTGGAGCGGATGCCCGTGCCGGTCCCGGCGCTGATCGAGGTGGCGGAGCGGACCACCGGCACCGATCGCGTCCCGTTCGTGGAGGCGCTGGGCCGCCTCGCCGACCCGCGGGCCCGGCTGCCCTGGTACCCGGACGGGCGCGACCCGCTCGCCGACCCGGACCGCCCGGCCGATCCGGCGGCCGTCACCTGGCTGCGCCGCCGGGCCGTGGACGACGGCGACTTCGGCGGCTACTACGCGGCCCGGGTGGTGGTCGCGGCGGCCGTGGACCGGGCCGTGGCCGACCCGGCGGCCGACAGCGAGGTGGTCGACCAGGCCGGCCGGCTGCTGCGCACGCTGACGGGCTGCGCGGGCATGGGGGCGACGCTGTCCGCGCTGGAGCAGGGGCTGCCGCTGCTGGCCCACTACGCCGACCACGTCGTCCGGCTCGCCCCGACCGTGGACCGCTGCACCTCCGTCCTCACCCTGGCCGCGGACCTCGCCGACCCGGACGGCGACACCGCGCGGGCCGGCTGGCCACCCGGGGTACGGGCCGAACTCGCCGCGCGGCTGCTGGAGTTGCTGCACCGTCCGGGCTGGCCGGAGCGATTGGCGGAGCTGCTGGCCTCGCCGCGCGGCAACCTCGCCCCGTGGTCGGCGCTGCTCGCCGAACGACTCGGCCTGCGGCCACCGGGAACGGCCGCCGGGGCCGCTGCGGCGGCGAGGGCCCGGCGGCGGCAACGGCAACGGCAGGCGTCGCCCCGTGGGCAACAGCCCGGTGGGTGACGGCCCAACGAAGTGCGGCCCGACGAGCAACGGCCGGGCAGGTCATGGCCCGGCGGGCGGTGGCGGCTCAGTAGGTGGCGGTGATCCGGCGGGCCGGGCCGTCGACGCGGACGGTGCCGCCGTACGGGACGACCAGTTGGGGTTCGGTGTGGCCGAGGTCGACGTCGAACACCGCCACGGTGTCGGGGGCGTAGGCGTCGAGGGCGCGCAGGACGGCGGCGCGCTGCTCGGCCCGGTACCGGGCGCGCTGCCCGGCGTCGTTGAGGTGCTCGAAGGACCAGGCCATCGCGCGGCCCATCAGCAGGGCGGGGAACTGCCGGAGCAGTCCGCGTTCGCCGAGGTTGCGCAGCATCCGGAACACCTCGGTGCCGCTGGGCAGTTCCTCGGAGGTCTCCAGGAACAGCACGTGGCCGGTGTAGGCGTCGTTGGGGAGCAGGCGGTCGGCGGCGGCCATCCAGTGCAGGATCTCCAGGTTGCCGCCCCAGGCGGGGCCTTCGACGACCCGGTCGGGGCGGTGCCAGTGCCAGCCGGTGGCGGGTTCGGTGGCGGGTTCGCGCCCGAAGGTCTCCGGGTCCTCCCAACTGCCGTGCTCGGTGCTGACGTCGGCGGCCTCGGTGAACTCGTACGGACCGCCGTCGAACAGGGCGGCGCGCAGCGAGTCGGCGGTGAGCGGGTGGACCCGCTGCGGACGGCCGAGCTGGGTCATCACGGCGGCGCCTAATGGTGGAGTCGGGTATCGGAACTCTCCGAATAGCGGCACCGTCATGCCGTCCGTGCCTTCGCCTCTCTTAGAAGCGCTTCTCCATAGTGCGTGCCTGCATCAGGCAGTAGGACGGAGGCCGGCAGCAGGGGGAGCGGAAGGCCCTGCTGCATGAGCTGATCGAAGACCGACTTGACCACCCGGTGCTGCTCGTCAAGCGGCTGCCATCGGGGAACGGCCTGCCCGTGCGGCGGGGTCAAACTTGCCCCGAGCCGGGCCAACCGGTGCAGCAGCGGGGCGTCTCCGGCAAGGTGCTCCGCTGCGGGCAGTCGGCCTACGGCCGCGAGCAACGATCGTGCCACTCCTGCGGCTTCGCTCTGCGGGAGCCCTTCCGGGCGTTCCGTGACCGCCCGGCCGAACTCCTCGACGAACGTTACCTGGCCGTCCGTCATATGCTGCGCGATCCGGAGCGAGCGCAGTCGGCGCCAGTCCCCGTCCCTGGTGTGCCGGTCCGGTCGGGTCAGCCACTGGGTGACGAGCGCCTCGGTGTGCATTGAGGCGACCGCTCGGTCGCCGATCCGGGCCAGCAGGAACGACAGCCAGCCGTCCGGAAGTCCGACCAGCGCGGACGGCAGGAGGTCGCCCAGTCGGCAGACGGCCAGCGCCGGGCCGAGGTCGATGCCCTCGTCCGTCTGCAGGACGAGAGCCCGGCCGGTGTCAGAGTCAATCCACTCGGCCACCGCGGTTGCGGCAGTATGCCTGGCCCGCTCGCGCTCCTCCTCCGACGGTTCCTCCTGGTCGAAGGCAGGCTCCAGTCTGCCGAGCAACCAGAGCGCCTGCTGCTCCACCGATTTGTGCGTCGGAGCCGGACCGCCGTCCAGCCCCATTCGGTATGCCTTCCGGTACATCACGAACTGCTTCGGGATCAGACCGTCGACGCGCTTCGCCGTGTCGGCGAACGAGTGCAGTGCCAATCTACCGAGCCTGCCACACATCCACTCCGGCAGGTCAAGGACCGTCCGCCGGGCCCCGGGCGCCACCAGATGGACCGTCCGCTGCCCGCTGACCTGGCCGAACCGGGCGACCTCGGTCATCAGTTCCTCCCCGGTCCCGCACGCTGTCCGGCCGGGCGAGAGCCGTGCCAGCAGGCCGAGCGGGGCCACCGCGACCAGCCGCGTGCCGCCGCCGGCCCCGTCCGCCACCGCCTCGTCGACCACGGACACCCGCAGCAGCTGCCCGACCGTCAGGTTCCCGAACTCGTGGACGGCCAGCGGGTGGTCGACCAGGCTGACCAGGTGGCGCTCGCGGCGCAGCACGGTCAGCTTCCGGACGGCCCGCAGCTGCTCAACCAGCAAGTCGCACGGCACGTCCTGCGCCCATGCCGCGTCCCGGGCGGGCAGCCAGCACAGGGCCTGGGTGCGCTCTTCTTTGCAGAGCACGCCGAGGCAGGCGCCGTCCGGGCCGTTCACGGCGAACAGCGCCTGCACGGTCGTCTCGCCCAGTGCGGTGTCGCCGGTCGGTAGGCCGCTGCGCAGCGTTCGGGTGGTCCGGTCCCAGTGCAGCCGCAGTAGGCGCCGGTCCGTGGCGAGTGCGGCCGCGGCCGGTTCGCGGGCCTCCTGCGGGAGGCCGGGCAGCAGTTCATCGATGTCTGTCCTGATCAGCGCCGCGCCGCTGCGCATCACGATCCAGCCGTTGCCCAGGTGGGCGACGGGCCGAGCGAGCACGGTACCGTCCGGCCAGACCCCGCCGGGCTGTCGGCGCCGGGAGACCGTGACGACCGGTTCGGGGCCGTCGGTCACGGCGTCGACCGTCACCGGTAGCGCGCCCAGCTGGCGGAGCAGCACGCTGCCCGTCCCGGTTGTGCCCGCCGCCAGGTCGTCCCGCAGCCACCGGGCCATGAACCAGTGCTCTTTGGATGTGGGTGCCAGTTCGACCGCCGCGTTCGGCAGCCCCGCCACTCGCAGCGCCCCGCCCGCCGGGTCCGCGGTGAGGAGCACCGTGTCCCCGGCCCGGACCGAGTCGGGGGCGGCGGGCGCCAGCGCGTTGGTCTCGTCGAGCCACACGGTGCTGCCCAGGGGGCAGCGCTCGATCAATGCGCGTTCCGCCGGGTAAGGGAAGGCGGCCTCGCCCGCGCCGAGGTAGAGCGCGCCGGCCGCCTCGTCCGCGTGGCCGACCGGGAGCAGGACCCGGTGCTGGTATCCGGCCCGGAGCGCGCCGCGCAGGCCCGGCCGCCAGTCGGTGAGGACCAGGTGGCCGCACTCGTTGATCCCGCCCTCGATCCGCCCATACAGCAGGTCTCCGGGTGCGAACCGGGACCAGTCGAGGTCGGCCAGTGAGTGCCCGTCGGAGAACCGGACGAGTTCGCCGCGGATCTCGGCGATCCGGCCCGGTGACATCTCCAGCCAGACGCCGCCGTATTCGGCGCGGGCCACGGCCCAGTACGTCCGCAGACCCTCCGGGCGGCTCTGGAAGGTCTCCTCCAGGAGTTCGGTGGCGGGGAAGCCGTACTGGCGCAGGGCCGCCGACTCGTGCCGCAGTGTCCAGTCGGTGCCCTTCTTGGAGAAGAACACCGGCTCCTCGACGATCCGGGCGAGTGCGGGCAGGTCTCTGAACCGGGGCTGTTCCCCGGTGAGCGACCAGGTACGGGTGCGGGTGTCGTGGTAGCGCCACCCTTCCTGTTCGCACGCCCGAGCGATCTCCCGGGCCGACGCGTCCAGGAAGGAGATCTGGGCCCAGGGGACCGTCCGGGCGGCGGGGCCCGGGTCTGCAGTGCCGACGGGGCGGGCCGACACCCCTTCGGCCGGGTCCTTGGCGTCGAACTCCAGGACACCGGCCCGGGGTTCCTCCAACGGGACCAGTTGGGCGCTGCGGCCCGCGGTCCGGCGCACCACGCCCGCGATCTTGGGGTGCTCCCGGTGCAGCAGGGCAGCCCCGGTCTCCCGCCGGGCGGTGGCGTTGAGGCCGGGCAGGCCGGCCACCGTGAACCGTCCGGGGGCGTCCGCCTCCCGGACGTCCTCGGCCGTCCGGAGGCTGTCCTTCGGGAAGACCACGGCGGGCCTCGGCCGCTCGTCCAGGTAGGTCAGGTCGGCCGGTATGGCCTGCCGGACGTGGACCCTCCCGTCGGCGTCGAGCACCAGCCGCACCACGGATCCGGCGGTGATCTCGGCGCTCGCGTGCAGTCCAGCGAGCTCGAAGAGCACGCCGGGCCGGAGTTCGATCCGCCGTCCGTCCGCGTCGACCACGCCGAAGCTGCCGCCTGGCTTGCGCCTCAGGTGGCCGCGGAGGGTCTCGGTGCTGCGGGCCGGCGGCGACTTGGTGGAGCCGTGCCACTGATTGGGGTACTGGCCCGGGGCCCCGAGCCGCACCAGCATCCGAGCCCGTCCCCGGTAGGCGTCGAGGCCCTCGGTCTTCGCGGCCCGGCGCAGGCAGCTCTCCCTGTGCGAGAACTCCCGCCGGGGCACCACTGCAGAGAGCGGCTCCCCGTCCTGGACTACCCCTTCAGGCAGGACAAAACGCAGCAGGTAGTCGTTGCGGGTCTCCTGGATCGACCCCGCCTCCAGGTAGAGCCGGTCGTCCCGCCCGAGCCCCCGGCTGCCGTCGGTGGTGGCGTGCGGAGCGACGGTGGCGAAGCGCAGCGCCCGGCGGTGCCGGCCCAGCTGTTCCGGGACGAGCCGGCCCAGCAGGAGCCTGCGGCCGGTGCCCTCCCCCTGCGCGGCGAGTAGAGCCGGTAGATCCCGCTCGTCGATCCGGGCACTGACCGGCTGTTCGACGGCGTGGGTGTCCGGGTCGGTGTCGCGACCCAGCCCTCGGGTGCGGGTGAGCGCCTGGTGCACGGTGACCCGGCCGCGGTCGCGGTCCACGGTGGCGTCGAGCAGGTGCACGACGTTGGCGTTCGTCGCCTCATAGTGGATCTGCCGTTCCACGCCGGTGGCGATGTCGGCCAGTTCGATCAGCACGGTGATGATGCCGGGGGCGTCCTCGGCCGCGCGGAAGGCCATGGCCTCGACGCGGTCGCCGTGGAAGAGGGCCAAGCCGTCCGGGTCGAGGGGTTCGCCGCCGACCAGCAGCGTTTCGGTTGGGATGTCGACGAACCAGCCGTAGCCGAACTCGAACCGGGCGGCCGGGCCGGTGTGGGTCTCCTCAATGCCCACGTAGTACGGCTTACCCCGGGTGTGCCGCGGGTCCCGGAAGTCGCAGCGGCTTCCGTCGGCCGCCGCGTAGGGGGCGATCACCGCCATGAAGTCGGGGACGGACAGCGGGGCGGCCGACAGGAAGGAGGCGGCGTAGCCGGTGCCGTCGGGGTGGGGCACCGGCCGGGCCCGGACCAGGTCGGTGGGGTGGCTGCGGCCGCCGACCCAGGCCCGCGGTTCGTCGAGGATCTCCAGCCACGGCCGGTAGACCCCCTCGGCGTCAGGGGCCTCGCAGGCCGACAGCGCCATCCGACCGTCGCCGTCGATCCGCCCGGTCAGAACCGGGTCGGGCAGGTCGACGATCCGCTGCCAAGCGGCGGCCCGGTCATACGCGGGGCGCGGCGCCGGGCCGGGCGGCCGCCGGGCGGGCCCGACCGGGGAGAGGTCGTACTCCCGTCGGACCCGGACGTAGCGGGTGCCGGCGGCGTCGGCGGGCGCCGGTGCCACGTCGCGCAGGTCGACCTGCTCCCGTTCCACATGGACGGCCCGAAAGTCGTTCCCGAGGTCGATGCCTGTGGTGTGGCCGACCCGGTGGACACCCCCGTGCTGGACCACGACAGGGAAGGTCCCGTCTTTGCGCGCCCTGCCGCCACGCCGGGCGGTGGCCCGGCCGGCGCCGACGGGCGGGGTGCCGGTGCCCGGCTCGGTGGCCAGCCGCGGCCGGCCCGAATCATCCTGGCGAACCGTCAGCGGCGTGCCGTCCAGGCCGGTGGTGGTGCCGACCGCCTTCCAGCCGGCTCCGGGCTCGGCCACCCGTTCCCAGAGCGCTTCGAAGTGCAGCATCCGACTGGACGTCTCGAAGGTCCAGCCGGATGCCGTCAGCACGCCGCGGAGGTGGTCGCCCACTGCGGGTGCGTCGACATCGAGGCATCCCACCGGCAGCCTGGCCACGGCGATCTGCCCGCCGAGGTCGAACCAGGCGCGCACGTGGCTGACCTGGTGGCCGTCCTTGTAGCGGGCGACCACCAGGCCGCACAGGCCGGGGCGGTCCAGCTCGGCCGGATCGCGCGGTGGCAGGCACTGCTCGGCCAGCTGCTCGGGCTGCAGGGCCGTCAGGGGGGCGCGCAGCCGGTCCTGGAGGGGCCGGAGCAGGTAGTCGGAGCTGACCTGGGCGCGGCGCGGGGCGGTGCGGGACAGTACTGGGAAGTCGCCGCTGAGCGTCAGGGACTCGGTGGCCACCCGTCCGCGCAGCCCGTCGGCGGTGGCGGCCAAGTTCGCGGCGCTGTCCCCCTTGCGGGCGGCCCACACCAGGTCGACGACCGTCCGATCCGGCACCCTCGCGTACCAGGCGTACTGCTCGGGGGTGGGCTTCTGTTCGAGGATGCCCTCCTCGTCCAGCGGCTGGACCTTCACCACGGCCCGCCGGGCGGCGCTGTCGTCCCAGGCTTCGACGCTGCACACGGCGTACTTGCCCCTGGGCGTCGGGCCGGCAAATTCGGCCCTTACCAACCGGGGGAAACCCTCGACGGCGCGCACGTCGATCTGCCACTGCGGCCGGCCGTCGGCGCCCGGCCGCAGGAAGGCATCCTCCTGGGCGTAGCGCTCGGCAGACCGCGCGCCGTCCTCTGATGGGTCGCCGTCCCCGGGCAGGTCGCGGGCCCCGGCCGACGGGTCGAACACCGCGAGCCACTCCAGGTTGCGCCGGTCGAAGGGTGCCCGGGCGGACAACCGGAGGACGGCCTCCCCCGGCGTGAACTCGGCGTGCACGATCAGCCCGGTCGGCGCGTCGGGGTACTCCTCCTCCAGCCGCCGCCAGTCGGCAGGCCGCCACGCCGCAGGCCCCAGCACGTAGGAGTGCCCCGGCGTGGTGACGAAGCGCCAGGCCGTGCCGTAGCCGGTCCGCTCGGTGGCGTCTCCGACCAGGACCAGCCGTACCGGAACCGGCCCCTCCCCGGTGCCGGCCGCGACGGCCAGCTCGGGCAGTCCCGCGTCCAGCGGTACCCAGCGGTTGAGCTCCGCGTGCCACCTGACCGGCACGGACGGCCGGATCGCGGTGCCGTCCGGGTCGAAGGCCCGGGAGAGGTCGGGGTCCCAGCGGCGGCGGGCGGCGGTGTCCGCCTCACCCGTCCCGCCGGGGTACAGCTCGCCGGGGCATCCCTCCACCCGGAGCCCGAGCCCCGGGTGGGCGGCGGTGCGGACGAGTTCCGCCGTACGCACATCCCCGTCCCGCTGGGGCAGCGGCACCAGCGGGACGACGGTGGGCAGCGGCTGCCCGCCGGGGGGTGCGAGCCGCACGGCCACGGTGTCGCCGATCTCCCAGCGCCGGCTCTCCTGCGGTTCGGGCTGGCAGAGCTGGAGGGTGTCGAGCCCGCAGTTGACCTGCAGAGTGGACGCGTCGCGCAGGGGCGGACGGACCACCACGCCGAGCACGCAGTTGTCCGGCTCGGGGAGGGCACCGCCCCGGAACAGGTCGAACACCTGCCGTCGGCTGTCCCGCACGGCCCCGATCGAGGCGTTTTCGTCGCGCCGGTACTCGATGACCTCGCCGGTACGGCGGTCTTGGACCGTCGCTGCGAGGAACCGCCGGTCCTCGCCCGGCAGGTCGGCGGCCCGGCGGATCGCCGGGTACCGGGCCGGCCGCTGGGTGCTGTCCCACAACGAGGCCATCGCCTCGGCCAGCGTGATTCCCCGGCCGCCGAGTTCCCGCGCCGCCGTCGCCCGCAGGAACCCGACCAGCGCCGCCTCGGTGCCGCGGCCGGAAATCCGGCCCAGGTGGTCCCACCACGGGTTACCATTCGCAGCCACAGGCGGTCGGCCGCCCCACTTGTGGTAGAGCACCCGCAGGGCCCGCAACCGCAGCCGGTTGGCCGCCTCCGGGGGCAGCCCACTGTGGGTCAGCTCCTCGAAGAGCCGGTCGTAGTAGAACTGCGCGCCGCCGCTGAGGCCGACGATCGCGTCCACCACGTGCTCCAGGACGTTCAGCAGCCGTTCCTGCGAGCCCGTCCCCTCGGTCGGCGCGCGGAACATGTCGAACATCCGGGCCCGCACGTAGCGCGGCAGGTGGGCCGGCATGCCGAGGGAGGAGACCAGGCCGCTCCAGGAGGAGACCCACTCCTCGTAGAGGTTGCCGTCACCGAGGTCGGGGCGGCCGATCAAGGCGGCGAGCCGCAGCGTGCGGACCGTGACCGGGGTGATCCCGTGCTTGTCGGTCGCAGCGAGGAAGCCGCTCACCTCCTCCGCCATCCGCTGCCACTCCTCGACCGAGAAGGAGTCCCGGTCCGGGTCGGTCGGGCCGCTGAGCACCAGGTCACCCGGCCGCAGCAGCCGCAGCGGCCTTCCGCCGGGGCGGCGCAGCCCCTGGGGCGTCCAGTCCCAGCGGAACACGTCGTGCCGCGAGTGCGGGTGGAGGTCGCGGTACAGCCGGGCGGCACGCGAGGCCGTCCCGGCGGGTACAGGCTGGTCCCGTTCGCGGATCAGGTCGAGCAGGGTGTCCGCGGGGGACGGCCACCCGCCAAACCACCGGGCCCCGGCCTCCGTCCGGTGATCCCCGGTGCCGCCCGCCGACGCCTCCTGGGCCCAGTGCAGGACCACCTTGCGGGCGGCCCCGTCGGGCAGCACCTGGGGCGCGGTTGGCGCGGTCGGCAGCGCTGCTACCACCCGGACGATCTCGACTGGGTGGACCGCGGCCCGCAGGCCCTTGCCGACCCAGTCGGCGGATGCCGCTCCGTGCAGCAGCAGCGCGCACAGGTGGCCGACCTGCAGTTGGGCCTGATGGACGGAGCCGTGCACGGTCTCCATGAGCGCGTCGAACGTCCGGTACAGGGTGTCGCGCAGGTGGATGAGGAGCAGCAGCAGGTGGTCGTCCCCGCCCTCCGGCCCATCCGGCTCGCTGTCCGGTTCGGCTTCCCCGCCGGGTCCGTGGCAGGTCAGCAGCCGAACGGCCAGCAGGCCCGCCCCCAAGAGGCGCACCAGCTGCTCGGGCTGGCCGTCCTGGAGCCGGACCGCCGCCACCGCACCGGTGGCGCCCGCGGCCTTGGGCTGGTCCTGAACCAGCCAGGGCGACCACAGCCACGCGGCCGTCTCCGGGTCGGTGTCGCCAGCCGGGCCGGCGGTGAACCGCGGGTTGGGGATTTGGCCCACAGGGTGGCGCAGCGAGAGCAGCCGGTGGGTGTACTGCTGAACGACTTCGTAGGAGTCGTAGGGCAGGGTGAGCGGGAACCGGGCCAGGGGCCCGCCCTCGCCCGGCCCGCCGACCGGTCCCTGGGAGGCGGGCGGGCGCCACCACCGGGCGAGCCGCCGGGCGACCCGCTCCGGGGCGCCCTCCGCAGCGGCGGACCACAGCGCCGTCTGCCACAGCACCGCTGGCATCGCCGACCTCGACGCGGCCCCCGTCCCGCCGAGGCGCCGGTAGGCGGCCTCCCGGGCCTCGCAGCCGGCGGCATTCGGGATCAGCCCGTCGGCGGTCCAGGCCCGGAGCCAGCCGGTCAGGCGCTCTCCGGCGAACGCCTCGGCCTCGACCGCGTCCAGCGGGTCCGGACCGGGGCCGGGGTCCGCGGGCACCCGGTAGGTGAGGCGGGCCGCGGCGGCCAGCAGGTCCGGTTCCAGGTCGAAGGCGCCCCGGGAGGCCGTCGCGAGAGCGGCCCGGACCCGGTCGGCGTGTTCGGGCCGGAGCGCCGCGACGGCCTCGGCGGCCTGTAGCAGGGCCATCCGCCCGTACCGGCCGGCCAGCGCCTCCCCGGTCAGCAACTGGTGCTCGTCGAGCACCTCGCCCGCCGCGCGCGCGTCGCGCCCGACCAGGAAGCGGGCCGCCACCAGGGCCGCGGTCGGGGCGAGTTGCTCCACCAGGTCCTGGTACGGGACGTCGGCGGCGTCCGTCTCGGCGGTACCGTCGTCCAGGCCGTCCAGCAATTCACCCAGGGCCGCCAGTGCGGGGCGGACGGGGCCGGCGGCCGACCGGAGCGCAGCCCCCAGGCGGGTCCGCAGGTGTTCGGGGGCCACCGCCGCGATGTCCCGGTAGACGTCCGCCGCCCGCGCGATCACCTCATCTGTGCCGGCGAACCGGTGGTGCGCCGCCAGGACCAGGGGCAGCGCATGGAGCGCGGTGGCGGTGCCGGTCCGACCCAGGCCCTCCAGCGCCGCACCGACGATCTCTCCGGCCCGGGGCGTCCCCACCGGTTCCCGGAGCGCGGCCAGGACATCCAGATGGAGCGCGGCCGTCTGCGGCGGCAGGCCCAACGAGGCACAGAAGTACCAGTGTTCGAGCATCCAGGTCCCTTACGTGCGGTCACCGGCCGAGAAGTGGCATCGGCGGGACGAGAAACGAGTGACCCACCCTACGGGTTCCGGGCCGCGGAGAGACAGTTTCCGGCCGAATCGAAACGGTGCTGATAGACCGTCACCAATCTTCCTCGGCAAAGGATAGCGGCGGCCGGAGGGCGTCCCGGTACGGGGCGAGGTTGGCTTCCAGCTCCGCGTCGGCGGGGCGTTCCCCCGCCCCGTCGGCCGGTTCGAGTCCGAGCACCCGGCGCTGTTCTTCGCCCAGGCTGTAGACCCAGCGGGCGGACTCCTCGGTCAGCGGGCGGCGGGTCAGCAGCGCCCAGCTGCCCGGTCGGCTGCCGGTCGGGTCGAGCTCCGTGAAGTCGACCGGGTCGAGCAGCCCGGCCCGGTCGAGGACGACAGCCGCCTCCACCAGGTCGAGGTCCTGCGGGAGGGGCCCCGTAGCTCCCCGGCCCGCCACCCGGATGGCGGCGGCCGCCACCGGAGCGGCCTCCGCCCAGGCGTCCAGGGCGTCGGTGTCGGCGTGGTTGGCCCGCAGCAGTGCCAAGGCAACCGCCTCCGCCAACGGGCGGGTCAGGTCCTGGCGGCGGACGTCGCCGGGGAGGGGTAGGTCCGTACCGGCCGCCCCGATCCACCGGTCCAGGTCCTCGTCGCGGGCGGCCGCCATGCACAGCGACGCACTCCGCCGGGGCGGGACGCGGTCGCGGGCGTGGGCCTCCAGCAGCGAGCGGTACAACCCGGGCCAGCGGTGCCGCACCTCGTTGAGGACCTCTCGCTCCTCGTCGAACGTCCCCCACGTCCCGTCCGCGTTGAGGTCGTCGACGACCTCCCGGACGTCGACCTCGGGCACGGGCACCGCCCCGTCCACCCTGCGGGCCAGGGCCAGCCGTTCGAGGAGGCCCCGGGCTCCCCGGCTGCCTGCCCCGCCCGTCACGCCTGGCCACCGCCGGGGCCGCGCGGGCACGGTGGCGGTCGGCGCGGGAAGGCGCAGCAGGTACTCCTGGTGGCCGAGCAACCGGGCCAGTTCCTTCGCGCTGCTCCGCACCTGCTCCGAATGCGGCCCGGTCACCTGGAGGACGAGGGCCCGCAGGTCGGGGTCGAACCGGAAGATCCGCTCGATGTCCCGGCAGATTCCCGGGGGGAGGGGGGAGGTGTCCATTTTCAGGACGAGTCCCGTCCCGCGGTGCTCCCCGGGCGGTGCGGGCCGGTAGGCCGGAATAACGCTGTTGCGCAGCTCGACCGCGTTCCGGGGCACCCGCCCCCCGGGCGTGTCCCACAGGTACCAGCGCCGGGACGCCTCGTCGCGGCGGCGGGCGAGGGCGAGCAGCCGTTCGGCGTCGGTCATCAGCCCCGTCAGGTCGTCGCCGGTCGGATCGGCCAGGACGTCGACGACAGTCCGGCCGGTTAGACACCACCAGGCGTCCAGGTGCACCCGGTACCGCTCGTCCGGCTCCCCATCGCCCTCGACCGGCAGCCGGTGGGCCACCGGCGCCCGGCGTTCGTCGCGCACCTCGGGGAGCATCCCCACCACGAGGTCGCCGACGCCCTCCCGAACGAACAGCACCGGCAGCGCCGACACGCCCTCGAGCACCTTGCGGGCCTCTCGCAGCGCCAGGTCGGACGGCTCGCCCAAGACGAGCGCCGCAAAGAACACCCTTGCAAAATTCGCTGCCTGACGGTGAGTCACTTCCCCCATCACTGCCACCACCTGCGTCACCCCCGCCCGGACGAGCCGCCGCGCGACCGAAAAATTCTTTCCCTGCTCGTCGGTGCCCCCGCCGGAGTGGCAGGCCATCAGCACCGCGAGACCGACACCGGCCTCCGCCAGCATTTCGCCGAGGCGGTCCGCGGAGAACCAGGTGCCGCCCTCACCACCTTCCCGGCCGTCCGGGCCGTCCGCCGCCAGCGCGAGGCCGCCCTTCAACTGGTGCCCCCCGTAGTAGAAGACCTCGGCACCGCCCTCGAGCGCGCGGCGCAGCGCCCGCGGTGTCGCCGGGACGTCCGCAGTGCGGGCCGACAGCCGGGACTCGGAGGCCACCCGCTCCACCAGCCGCCGGTCGGCATCCGCCGACGCCTCCGGCGGAGGCGGGGCGAATGTGACGGGCTTGTCCGCGCCGGGGACGGCGATCTCGCCGTACACCGCGGTCGCGTCGGCGATCACCACCCGCCCGATAGTGACCGGGGTGCGGACGGTCTGCCGGACCTTGGAGCTGACGCTGCGCACGAGCAGGATCCGGGGGTGCTCCCCGAGCGGTTGGCCGCCGTCCGCCGGCATGACCGACGGCTCCTGCGCCCAGGCGCGCCACTCCTCGCGGGGCGCCCTCGCGCCGGGCACCCGCACCGCCTCCCAGCGCAGGGCCGCCAGGTCCCGCGGACCGTCCCCGGGCGTCAGGATCCGCAGCCGCATGTGACCAAGCGTCAACTCCTCCATCCACCGGGATAGGTGGAACCTGACGGGCGGGGGCAGCAGGATCTCTGCCATGCTCTTCGTCACCCGCGGGGACACCGACCGCCCCGGGGGGACGAACAGGTTGCCCGCCACCGGCCGGGCCGGCGGGGCGTCGTGCAGCGCCACGCCGCCCTCCCGCACGACCGCCGTGACCGACTCCCCCTGGAACTCCAGGCAGATGGTGATGTCCGGGTTCAGCTGCACGGTTCGCCCCCACTCACTCGTCTGTCCCAGAATGCCAGTACCTGGCGGAGCCGAGAGGGGAACTGGCGTGGCGGTGGAGCAACCGGCGGGGTACGCCTGGAAGTACCGGTCCGAGAAGGAGTACCTGCTGCGGATCCTCCGCACCACCGAGCAGTGGTACTCCGAACTGGACGACGAACCACGCAACGCCTGGCTCGCCTTGTTGGAGGATCCAGACCTCACCGAGGCAAGCTTCGACGAGAAGTTCAAAGTGATCTATGACGAGCACAGCTCCGCTGCCGACTGCTGGGACGACTTCCTGGAGCGGCGCCAGGAGCTTGACGGGTCGCGGGGCATCCCTGCCCAAGCGGCGCCGGAACTGCCCGAAGAAGAACTGGCCACGGACGAGGACTTCGACGAAGACACCGGCCAGGACGCCGCGGCACGCTTCCTCAACCTCGCGGTCGTCTGGCCGCACTCCCGCCGGAGCGTCCCCGCCAGCCTCTTCCTCGCCTCCGGACGCACCTACGAACTCCGCCTGGGCATCGGAAAACCGGCCGACGACAACCTCCTCCCGTCCTCCTCCCCGGCGCTCCCCGAAGGCTCCCTCGACCACACGGACGACGACGGCCGGGGCGACTGGCTCCAGGTGACCGCTGTCAGCACGGACCTCCACCTCCCCACCGAGCGGTACTGGATCTTCCTGCCGCTGCGCGGGGACGCCTGGGTCTGCCACTGCCCGCCAGGCGGACGGCACGACTGCGAACCGGCCCACCGGGGGCAGGACCTGCACATCCCCTTCGTTACGCCGGAGGAACCCGGCCCGGCCCGGCTGCTGCTGATCGTCTCCTACCGGGGCAACCAGTTGCAGTCGGCGACCCTGACCGCCTCCGTCGCCGCCGCCGAGCGCCCCGGCGGCGCCACCGGGGCCGTCGTCGACTACACGCTGACCTCGGGCTTCATCGGCCTGGACGCGCTGCCCCGCCGCGGCGCCGCGGTACGGGTGGGCCGCCGCGACGGCGCGATGACCATCGACGTCACCGCCGAGGACAGCCCGGCCGCCGCCTTCTGGCTCAGCGAGCACCAGGTGGTCGCGGTGCTGGAGCAGGTCCGGGCCGACCTCTTCGCCTGCCACGCCGAACAGCGGGTGGAGAACGGGGACGAGGTGTGGATGAACCTACTGAACGAGACCAACAGCAAGGACTCCGGCGCGCTGCGACGGGACATGACCCGGCTGGCCCGGCGCGGCTGGTCGCTCTACCAGATGGTCGTCCGCAGCCGACCGGAACGGGAAGCCCTCAAGCGGGTGCTCGACCGGCCCTCGACGATCCAGATCTGCCGGACCGAACTGAACGACCTCGCCTTCCCCTGGGCCCTCCTGTACGAGATCCCGGTGGAGGCCGACGCGCCCCTGGAGCAGTGCGGGCCCGGCTGGGAGCAACTGCGCCGGGACCCGACCGCCCGCGCCTGCCCGGACCCGACCCGGCACCCGCTCAACACGCTCTGCCCGTACGGCTTCTGGGGGTTCAAGCACATCATCGAACAACCCGCGTCCGTACCGAGCGGCGGCCGCGTCCACCTGGAGGCGGGCCCCGCCAGCGCCTCGCCCTCCCTGACCGTGGCGCGCGGCACCGACTTCGACCCCACCACGGTGGAGCGCCACTTGGCGGCCCTCGGTGCCCTCTTCCCCGACCTGCGGGTCTGCGACCGCAAGGACGCGTTCCGCCTGGCACTGACCGGCGCCCCTCCCACCGGCGTCTACTTCTTCGGCCACGGGCTCGACCCCGATCCGGGAGAGGGCAGCACTCCCACCGTCCTGGGGATCGGCGGCGAGGACCGCATCCTGCCCGAGGACCTGGCCGCCTGGGGCGAGGCCCCGGAGTGGGAGCAGTGGGCGCGGCACGGCGGTCCCCTGGTCTTCCTGAACGGCTGCCACACCGTCGACCACGACGCCCGGACCTGGCTGCCCTTCGTCGACGTCCTGGCCGGCCTCCACGCCGCCGGCGTCATCGGCACGGAGATCACCGTGGACCAGGGCCTGGCCGAGGAGTTCGCCGAACGGTTCTGGGCGCTCATGCTCTCCGGCCAGGACGTCGGCTCCGCCCTGCACCGCACGCGGATGGAACTCCTGGGCAAGGGCAACGTCTTGGGGCTGGCCTACACGGCCTACTGCTCCGCCGCCCTGCACCTGCGCACCGCCGGGTGACCGCCCCACGCGGAGCGGCCACCCCGGCCCTCACTTCCTCCGGTTCATCCACCGGCCGGGCCTGTCCCGCGGCACGCCGACGGGCTCCGGGGACGGCGCCGGGATCGCGGCGCCGCTCGGTGCGGTTGGTTCCTGCGCGGCCAGGGGCTGGACGGGCAGGGGCTCCGTCCGGCTCCGCTCCTCCGCACGGTCCACCAGCAGGGCGACGACGAAGTAGCCGAAGAACCCGGCGAACAGCCCGATGCCGTAGGAGGCGAAGAGATCCGGCTCCGCGAACTTCGTGTTGATCACCACCCCGCCGCCCAGGGCCGCGATCACCGTCACCAGGTCGGTGAGCGTCGTCGCCTTCGTGTTCCGCCGCAGTGTCCGGTAGGCGATCCAGCCGATGACCGCGCCGAACATCCCGGCGCCCCAGAGACTGAGCGCGGAAACCTGCACAGTTGCTCCTCTCCACCGCCCCGTCACCCTCCGTGACAGGGCTGGAGGTACAAGGTACTACCTCCGGCAACTGCTAATTGCTCACTGGGCCCTGCCCAATGGCATCGAGTTAAGAACACCGTATTGGAGAACTTCTTCACCTCTACCAAGGTCTGGAACGACGGTCCTTTCCCTCACGTTCTCGTCCTGCTGAGCGAGTACGAGGAGTTCCGGGCCTACGCACGCCGAACTGCTCTCCCAGTACGGCGAGCAACTCGGGGTGATCCCGGAGCAGTGGCTGCACTCCACCGTCCAGGGCATCCACCACGCCCTCGACGCCGGGCAGTTGACTCAGTTCCGAGGCGCTCTGCGCGACGAGCTCCTCGACATGCAGCCCTTCCGGGTCCAGCTCGGGCCGGTGTGGCCCGGTGTCACCGCGGTGACGGTCGCGGTCTACCCGGAAGACGGGATGGCCGCGCTCAACGACCGGATCCGGGCCGCGGCCGAGAAGGTGCCGGGCATCTCCCTGAGGAGGAAGGAAGCCAAGTACTGGGCGCACGCTTCCCTGGCGTACGCCCGTGCGGACTTCCCCGACCGGGACCTGAACCGTGCGCTGCGGCCGCCGCGCGTGGACGTCACGATCGACCGGGTGCACCTCATCAACCAGTACCAGCACCCTGACCTGGGCTACTACACCTGGGACGTCGTCGACGAGGTCCGGCTCGGCTGAACGTCCGGAGTGTCCGCGATCCGGGAGCCGGCGCGGATCGCGGTTCGGGCGGCGACCTCGGCGGCGTACCCCATCCAGTCGCCGCCGCTGGCGCGCTGCCAGGCCACGGCCACGCTGATGTGCACCCCGAGCATCTTGGACAGGAGGCCGGCGGGCACCTGCTGGGTGAGGGTGAACAGCGCGGTGCTCCGGCCCTGCCGGGTCTTGACGCCGATCGCGTTCAACCGCCGCTGCAGCCGGCTCTCGTGGAGGGGCCGGCCCGCGCTGCGGCCGGGGAAGAGCCAGTGGCTCTCGGTCCGGATCAGGGTGCCGGTGCTGCGGGAGGCGACGAGGTCGCGCACGAGGGCGTCCAGGGGCGCGGGCAGTTGGAGGGGCCGGGGGCCGAGGTGCAGCAGGACGCGGTCGCCGTCCTGGGTGACGTGATCGGTGGTCAGCCGGTGGATGCTGCTGGTGCTCTGGGCGTACAGCAGCACGAGGAGCCCGGCGATCCGGTCGGCGGTGGGGAGCGCCTCATCATGCAGGAGGCGGCGGGCAAGGGCCCAGCGTCCGTCCTCGTCGTGCGGTCCGGCCGGGCCCGTCCACCGGGTTGCCGGCGCTTTGATGCCGCTCCTGGCGTACCGGTGCCGCACGGCCCACCGGACGAACGCGGAGCACTGCTTTGCGTACGCGGGCTTGGTGTTCAGGTACTTCTCGACGTCGGCCTGCGTGCATCGGCTCAGCGTCGTGCCGTGGCCTTCCAGCCAGCGCAGGAAGGCATCGGCTGCCACCAGGTGGCTCTTGACGTTGCGCAGTTGCTGGGGGCTGGCGGGCTTGTCCTCCAGCCGTCCGCGCAGCCGCCGCAGCAGGTACCAGTCGATGAAGCCGCGCAGGGCGCGCTGGTGCTCGCCCGGGGAGTATCGGGTGATCGTCTCGTCCACTTTCCGTTCGAGTCGCGCCAAGCCTTCGTCGCGGAACTCCAGGGCCCCGGTGGAGATCAGCATGGAGCGGAAGTGGTCGAGTGTCTTGCTCGGCGCCATGACGTCGAGCGCGGCGTGGGTGATCTTCGGGTGCCCGCGCACCAGCGCGGTGATGGTGGACTGGACGTTCGCCTTGCGCAGCCAGGTGATCGCGTAGTTCGGGTGGTCGACCTGGACGAACCGTTCGCGAAGGCGGTCCAGCTCGGGGGCCGTGCTGCCATCGGCGGCCGTGAAGACCTCGCGCAGGCGGGCGTCGAGGCTGCACCGGGTGCAGGGCGCGGTGGTGAGCTGCCACGTGGTGTCGCAGACCCGGCAGCGTTTCCAGAAGGCAGGGTCGGGGTTGACGCAGTGGGCGCACAGCGGATTCTTGAGCGTCCCTCCGCGGACGATGCCGCTGCCGCCGCATCCCGAGCAGACGATCCAGTGGCCTTTGCACAGGTCGCACAGGTGTTTTCCGGTGGCCCGGGAGACGGTCCCCCGACCGGTGCGCCCGCAGATGGAGCAGGTGCGCTCAAGCCGGGGGCGGCACTGCAGGCAGACGGGGCCGGCCTCGGTACGCCCGTACACGCGGCGAAGGTTGCCGCACCCGGCGCAGACCTCCCGGTTGCGCGGGTCGCTCGACCAGCACGGCTCGCACAGCGCCGCACCGTGCTCGTCGCGATGGCAGATCGGCTTCGTCCTCCCGCAGCGCGAGCAGAGGGAACTACGGGCCTTCGCCGCGCAGTGGCCGCACACCCGTACGGCGCCGAGGGGCCTCCTCAGCGGATTGTGCCGGCCGCAGGCGGGGCACGGGGGCACCACCACGGCCCGGGCGCCCGCCGCGTGCAGTTCCTCGATGAAGCGCAGGACTCCCGGTACCGGTGCCGAAGCGCCTTCGCCGGTGAGCAGTTCGGAGCGTGCGATGACGGCGGCGGCGATCTGGCGGCGTCCGGAAGTGCGCTTGTCGGCCCGCTCCAGCGCGGCGGCGACCGTCTCGGGATCCACCGACGGGTCGATCCCTGCGACAGCCTCCACCAGCGGCGTCGTCACATCGTCCGGGGCGTGGCAGCGGCCGCAGTACGGGCGGGCCAGGAGGTCACGGCCGCGGACCTGGCGCTCCTGGCCGCATCCGGTGCACACCGCGTGCGCGGTCTGGGTACCCACGCACGGGTGGCACCCCCACTCGCGCCTGGCGAAGGCGAGAGCACGGCATGGGCGCCCGCACCGCCGGCACACCGGTGCGGCGAGTTGCTGGGCCCCGGCCTGTTTCAGAGCGAGCAGCAGTTTGCCGACGATGATCGGGGCAGGCGACTTCCCGGTGCTCAGCACATCAGGAGCCGCAGCCAGCTCGGCGGCGAGCCGTCGCTGCCGGGCACGTTGCTGGACGACTGCGGCCGTCACCGCGCGGACAACGGCGCGATCGAGCGAGGTCTCCACCCGGCACAGGACGTCGACGAGTTCGTCGAGCGCTTCGGGCGGTGCCTCCGCGTCCTGATCGTGCGCGGCGGCGGTGCTCACGTGTCCCCTCCGGAGATCCTGGCCCGCTTGGGCCGCAGGCCGCCCAGCCCGGACGACAGGGACTCGGTCGAACCGCCGCTGGCCGCAGCCTTCTTCGGCCGGCTCTTGGCGCCCGCGACGCTGACGGGCTCGATCAGGTCCTCCATACGGCAGTCCAAAAGGTCGAGCAGGGCCATGAGGATCTTCAGGCTCAGCCGCTCGGGCCGCTCCACGACCAGGCGGTAGACCTGGCTGGAGGAGAGTTTGATCCCGCGTGACTCCAACGGCTCCATGAGGTCGGTGGTCGAGAACATCCCGCGGTCGGCCATGACCTTGCGCAGGTGCCACTGGTAGTCGAGCTTGGCAGTCACCACGTCGTTTCCCTCTCCTCGTCACACCCCGGCGAACGCCGGAGCCAGTGCCTTCTGCAGGGAAGTGTTCATGAAGTCGTCGCTGACGTGGGTGTAGATCGCCAGGGAACTGTCGCACTCGTGGCCCACCTGCTCCTGAATGAAGCGCCGATCGACCCCGTCCTCCGTCAGGTGCGTGACGTACGAGTGCCGCAGGGAGTGGGGAGTGAGCTCCTTCGGGAGCTTCAGCGCATCGCGGTACTCCTCGAACCGGTCGTTGATCGAGCCGGGCCGCAGCCGGCCCCCGCGCTCGGTGATCCACAGAGCCGGATGGTCGGGGAAGCCGAACAACGGCCGCACGTTCTCGGCGTAGTCCTGGACCGCCTCGGCGGCCCAGGCCATCACCGTCAAGACGTTCCGCCGCCGCGGAGGCTGGCCCTTCTTGGCCTTCCCGTAGCGGACGTTGAGCGTCCCGTACCGGCCGAACTGCGGGGCCTTCGGATTCCTGCCGAAGTCCACCAGGTCCAGCTTCGACGCCTCGGTCCGGCGCAACCCCCACCCGTAGATGACCTTGAACAGCGTGGCATCCCGGTAGGCCGCCAACGCGCCCTTGCGTCCGCTGCGCAGCACCCGCTCGACCTGGTCGTCCGCGAAGTTCAGGAACCGCTGGAGCTCGGCCCGGGTGAACGGCCGGGCCTCGGGATCGCCCTCGTAGCCCTGAAGGTGAGGGATGGTGTTCCACTCGTGGCAGATCGCCACGGGGTGCGTCCCGAACCTCTCCTCGCAGACCGGAGCCCAGCTGTACCGCGGGTCGATGATGTACTCGGAGAACAGCCTCAACGTGCCCTGGTAGCCGCGGACCGTCGAAGGAGCGAGCCCCTTCTCCGTGGTCAAGCTCGCCGACCACTCGTCCATGTGCGCCGGGGTCCAGAGCCACGGGTACTCGTTCGTGTAGACGTGGAAGGAGCGGACCTGCATCTCGCGAGGCCCGTACGTTCCCCTCCTCAGATTGCGGGCCTGCTGCTGCGACCTCCACCCGCTCAGCATCGCCTCCCACACCGCGTCCTCGGGCCGGAGATGAACCACGCCCGAGACGAGTTCCAAGTTGGCCGATCCGGCCAACTCCACCCTCGGCTGTCGCACCATGAGCCGATCCCTTCTGACGCATAAATCATGCATCAGAAGGGATCGGCTCGCCAAGTAGGCAGGCAGAGCAGCGTATTGCGGAACCTCTGCAGGTAAGATCGAAAGGCTCGCCGATCAGGCGACCAGCGCGAACGCGCCCATCTGATGCAATTCCCGAGGCTTGTGGTAGGCGACGATGCCGTGCCGCCAGAGGAAGTCCAGCAGGTTCGTGTTGTCGCTGTAGCCGAAGAACGGCTTGGCGTGGGCGCGGAGCAACTCGCCGTCGAGGTGCGGGACCACGGTGAGCTGGTCGTCGCCGCCGAGGGTGGCCATCACGACGCTCACGGTCGGGTCGGTGAACGCGGCGTGCAGGTCGGCGGCCCGCTCCTCGGGGGTGGCGCCGAGCTTGCGGGTGGCGGGGTACTCGACGGGTTCGAGGCCGAACTCCTCGCGCAGGCGGCGCAGTCCGAGCTCGTGCGGGAGCGGGAACGCGCCGGGGCCGGCGAAGCCGGGCGAGACGACGGCGATCCGGTCGCCCGGCTTCGGACGCGGCGGGTGCACCGGACGGGGCCGGTCGAGGCGGTCGGCGCCGTCGGGGCGGTCGGTCACGGGCTGCTGCGGCGAGGGTTGCTCTGACATGCCGGGATGTTAGCGGCCCGGTCGCACCGTGCACGACCGGGTTTCCGCCGCCTTTCCTGATGGTGCGTCAGATCTGCACGTCCAGCAGGGTCTTGCCGAGGGTGTCGCGGGCCTCGATGGCGCGGTGCGCGTCGGCAGCGCGCTCCAGCGGGAAGCGGCGGCCGACGACGGGACGCAGCCGGTGGGCGGCTGCCTCGGCGAGGACGTGCGCGGTGGCGGCGCGCATCCGTTCGGGGGTGGGGCGCAGGGTGAGCACGGTGAGGTCGCGGGCGGCGGCCTCGGCGGGCGGCAGGTCGGTCCAACTTCCGCCGGCCAGGCCGTAGCTGAGGAGGCGCCCACCGGGGCGGAGCAGGTCGGCGGCGGCCCGGCCGAGCGGGCCGCCGACGCCGTCGAGGACGAGGTCGACGGGGGCGAGCGGTGCCGTCCAGTCGGGCTGCCGGTAGTCGGCGGTGGTGGCGGCGCCGAGTTCGGCGGCGAGGGCGGTCTTGCGGGGGCCGCCGGCCGCGGCGAGGACGTGCGCCCCTGCGGCGGTGGCGAGTTGGACCAGCAGGGTGCCGACGCCACCGGCCGCGGCCAGCACCAGGACGCGTTCGCCGGGTGCGGGAGCGGCGGTCTCCAGCAGCAGGCGGGCGGTGCGGCCGTCGGCGAGCAGTGCGGTGGCGGCGTCCAGGGCGAGGCCGTCGGGGACTTCGTACAGGCCGTCGGCGGGGGCGGTGGCGAGTTCGGCGTAGCCGCCGCTGCCGCCGGTGGAGGAGATCACCCGCCGCCCGGTCCAGGCGGGGTCGGTACCGGGGCCGACGGCGGTGACGGTGCCGCCGACGCCGTTGCCGGGGATCATCGGCAGGGCGGTGGTGAACGGGCCGAGGCCGGTGGCCCGGAACTGGGTCTCGACGAAGGTCAGATTGGCGTGCGCCACCGCGATCAGCACCTGCCCGGGCCCGGGCTCCGGGTCGGGGGCGACCCCGGGGGTGAGTACCTCGGGCCCGCCGAACTCCCGCAACCACACCGCGCGCATCATGCCTCCACCCCGTCCGCGACCGGTCCCTCCGGCCGCGGACACCATCCTGGAACCTCAAGCGCGCTTGAAGTCAAGGCCGTCCGTCGGCGGCGGGTGCGAGGATTCCGGACATGGACCTGGACGGATTCTGGAAGCTGGTCGAGTCGAGCGGCGACGGCGGCGACGGCGGTGCGCACGGGGAGCGGGCGGCGGCGGTCGTGGCGCGGCTGGTGGAGCTCGGGCCGGGCGAGGCGCTGGAGTTCCAGCTGCGGCTGGACGAGGTGCGCGCGCCGCTGGACACCTCGGCCACGCTGGCGCTGGCGAAGCTGGTGCTGGGCGGGCGGGTCAGCGACGACGGGCTGTGGTACTTCCACGCCTGGCTGGTCGGCCTGGGCCGGGAGGGGCACCGCCTCGCCGTGCACGACCCGGACGCGCTGGCCGGGCACCCGGCGCTGCGCCGCCTCGCCGCGGCACCGTACGAGCGGTGGGAGGAGCGGTACTTCCCGGACTGGGAGGAGTTGGACTACTGCGCCCAGTCGGCGTACGAGCAACTGACCGGCGAGGAGGACGGGTTGGAGGCGGCCCTGGAGGAGCTGGGCCACGACTCCCCCGTGAACGCCGACGCGATGGGCCCGCGCTGGACGGCCGAGCAGACCGCTGCCCGGCTGCCCCGCCTCACCGCGCTGTTCGGCGCCGCCACCACCGGCTGAGGCTCAACTCTCCTGGGCCAGCGCCTTTTCGATCGCGGCGCGGGTGAACAGCCTCGCCTGCTCGGCGCGTTCGGCCCGCTCCGCGTCACTGAGGATCGGCGGGACGCCGTAGCGGCGGGCGGCGATGTCCACGAACAGGGCCGACGGGGCGCCCAGCGAAGGGAGTTCGGCGATCGCCTCGCGCTTGGTGACCAGCCGCCCCGTGCGCAGCGCGATCCCGGCCCGGGCGGCGGTGACCGGGCCGTGGTCGACCCAGATGTCGCGCAGCCACGGCTCGGGGCGGGCCGTCACCGGGTACCAGTAGTCGCGCAGGTCGGCCCGCAGGTGGGCGCGCAGCGCCGCGTCCGCGACCGGCGGCAGCAGCGCCTCGGGCGCCTCTCCCGCCAACAGCAGCCCGCCGTCGAGGAGTTCGCGCCGGGAGACCAGGGTGACCGGGCGGTCCATCGGCTCGCCCTGGGCGAAGGTGAAGTGCGCGGCGGCCGGGTCGGCGAGCGCGGTGCGGGCCGGGTAGCTGCAGTGCAGTTTCTCGGCGTCCGGGTTCTCGGCGATCAACTGCTCGTGCAGGGCGGCGAGTCCGTCGCGCAGCGGGCCGTCGGGGGCGTCCGGGAGGACGGCGATCAGGTCGAGGTCGCTGCGGCCGTGCCGGTAGTCGCCGTGGGCGAGCGAGCCGTGCGCCCAGAGCGCGAGGACGGGCACGGCGGCCCGCAGGCGGGAGCTGAACGCGGCGAGCAGCGGCGCGGCGAGCACGGTCTGCCGGGCGTCCTGCTCGTCCTGCTCGGCGGCGGTCGGCAGCAGCGCCGACGGAGGGTCCTGGTGCGGCATACCGCCACCCTGGCACAACCCGGCCCCGTCCGGGGCGGGTTCGGCGCCCCTCCGCGCGCCCGGTCGGCACGTCCCGTTCGCACGCCTTGTTCGCATGCCCTGTTCGTGTGCCCTGTTCGTCCGGGTGCGTCCGCACGGCTGCGCCCGCGTGGCTGCGGCCGGCCGGCGGGGGCCGGGGTTAGCGTCGGAGGGGTACGCGACCGCCTCGAACACGGGGAGCACCGCCATGGGCCAGAAGATCACCACGTTCCTGTGGTTCGACCACCAGGCCGAGCAGGCCGCCGAGTTCTACGTGTCGGTGTTCCGGGACGGCCGGCTCCTCGACGTCCAGCGCTACTCGGAGGCCGGGCCGGGCGAGCCGGGCAGCGTGATGCTGGTGTCCTTCGAACTGTTCGGCCAGACCTTCCGGGCGCTGAACGGCGGTCCGGTCTTCCGCTTCAACGAGGCCGTCTCGCTGGAGGTGGACTGCGCCGACCAGGCCGAGGTCGACCGCTACTGGGAACTGCTCACCGCCGACGGCGGCGAACCCGGCCCGTGCGGCTGGCTGAAGGACCGCTACGGCCTCTCCTGGCAGATCGTCCCCCGCCGCCTGCAGGAACTCCTCACCGACCCCGACCCGTCCCGCGCCGCCCGCGCCACCGCCGCCATGCTCACCATGGGCCGACTCGACATCGCCGCCCTCGACGCCGCCGCCGACGCCACCTCCTGACGCTCCGGCAGTCGCCTCCCTGCTGGTTCCCGAAGGGACCGCCACCGTGCCACCGGCTGTCCTCAAGATGGTCGGTGGGCCCTCCGACTACAGGCTGCGGACTGCTGCGGAGCGACAGTCAGTGCTCAGCAACCGGGTCCGCCTCTTCCGCGGCGCTGGACATGATGAGCCCGGCGCTGACGGCTTGGTGGTCGTTGATGCCGATGCGGCGCAAGAAGGCCCACTGGTCGAGCCGGGTGCATGCCCAGGCCGGGTCATAGGCTGCGGTGGGCAACTGCGGGATGCGTTTGCGACCGGTCTCGTCGAGCCTGTAGGGCTCCTCGAAGGCGGTGTTCCACGCCTGGAGGGCAAGCTTGTACCGCTCCCGCGCCTCGTCGGCGCCGAGTCCCAGGTGGTCCCCGATCTGCGCCCACGAGCTACCACGTTCGACTTCGTAGATGACCGCCGAGGCCAGAGCTCGTTCGGCCAGCTCCATGAGCTGTTGAGCTTGGCCGACCCGGCCGCCGAGACCGGTGTCGGCATCGTTTCGGGTGCCAACGAGGCCGGCCGCGCTGTCCGCGACGTCGGTTGCGTGATCGGAGAGCACGAGACGGGCCAACGACTGCCGGGAGCACGTGGCGCGGTGGTCGTCGTAGGGCGTCTGCTTCATGAGGGAGAGGGTCCCACGTGCGTATGCGAGGCGCGTACTGAGCACGCCCGAACACAATACGGCGGCCTCCGATCTCGGCGACGGTGACCTGCTCGCCATCGAAGCTCAGCCTCGGCCCAGGCCGAAGGGTCGTCGTCCAGGCACTCACGCGAACCTCCGCAGCACCGGCTCCCCCGACAGCGGACAGGACAGATCAGTCGTCGGCCGTCCGGACCGCAGCAACGCCGTCACCGCCGGACGGGCCTCGTGCAGGGGCCGCCCACCAGCCGGACGCCGCTCGGCGATCGCCGGCCGATCACCGTCTGCGACCTCCCGCCATGCCCTTCGACCAACTCGCCCGGCCGAGCCAGGGCCTCCGCGATCTCCGGGGCCGTAAGACGCTCCGCAGGTTCGACGTTGACCACCCGGACCGTGCCCGGTCTCATGACCAGGAGGAAGTCCGGCAGGTGGCTCAACTCGCGGGCCCTGCATCGGCGGTGCGGGGTCAGGCTCCGGTGAGGAGGTCGCGGAGGAGGGCGACGGTGTCGGGGTCGAGGTCGCGGCCGGTGCGGCGGCTGAGGGCGTCGAGGCGGTTGACGGCCCGGACGAGTTGGTCGCGGGCGCCGGCGGAGGCGTAGGCGTAGAAGAGGTCGCGGTGCAGGAGTTCGACCTCGGGGGCGACCGCGAGGGCGCGGAAGATCGCGGCCTCGGCGGTGCGGTGGTCGCCGTACTGGAGGCGGCGGGCGGCGAGTTCGTGCGCGGTGTCGACGATCGCCGCCAGCATGTCCTGGCGTTCGGCCTCGGCCCAGGCGAAGGCACCCGGCGCGCACTCCGCGAACGGCGCGCCCCGGACCAGGGCGAGGGCGTGCGCCAGGGCCGCGTCGGCGGTGGTGGAGGTGGAGCGCATGCCGCGCCGGTACAGGCTGCGGAACTCGTCCCAGTCGCAGCTCACCGTCGGAGCGAGCGTGTACGTCTCGGCGGGCTCGGCGGCCAAGTAGTCGCGGCCCTCCGGGGAGGCCCCCAACCAGCCCGCGAGCGCGGCGAGTTTGGCGGGCAGCGGCTCGGCCAGCCGTTCAGCGGTGGCCCGCGGGTCGAGGTGGGCCGCGCCCGGGTGGATGTCCCGGTCGACCGAGGTGTGCTCGGAGCCGGGCCGCAGCGCCAGGTACGCGGCCAGCTCGGTCAGCCGGGGCCGCCCGGCCGGGTCGGCGCTCCCGGCCGCGCCCAGGATGTCGACCGGCCCGAGGACCCTGATCCGCGGCGCCGACCGCAGGTGGTGGGCCTCCGGGGAGCGCAGGATCGCCAACAGGTCGTCGCTGTCGGTCCGGGACGGTCCGCTGCCGGGCCGGGCGGACGGGCGGGCGGTGGCCGCCGTCGCCCGCGGGTCGGGCGCGACCGCCTGGTCGTGGGTGGGCAGCGGTTCCGTTGAAGGCGGCGGCAGTGGGGCCGGCGGCGCCTCCAACGGGGCGGATTCGGTTGCGGGGGGCAGCAGTTCGAACGCCTGCGTGCCGTCCCCCGCCGGAGCCGGAGCCGGAGCCGGGACCTGCTCGGGAACGAACCCGGCCGCAGGGGGCAGCAGCTCAAAGGCTTGGGTGCCGTCCCCCACGGGAGCCGGGGCCGGGGCGGATTCGGTTGCGGGGGGCAGCAGTTCGAACGCCTGCGTACCGTCGCCCACCGGAGCCGGAGCCGGAGCCGGGACGGGGGCCGGGGTCGCCTCCGGGGTGAACCCGGCGACGGGGGGCAGCAGTTCAAAGGCCTGCGTGCCGTCGCCCACCGGAGTCTGGGTGGATCCGGCTGCGGGTGAAGGGAGTTCGAAGGAGCGGGCGCCGTCGGCCGGGGCGGTCAGCCGGGGGTCCAGCGGGGTGCCGTGCGGCGGGGTGGTGACCTTCCGGGCCTGGCCGTTCGCCGCGTGCCGGGGCTCGGCGGGTGACGGCAGGACGGCGGGCGGCAGCGGAGCGGCCGGCGGCAGGGCCACGGCGGGCGGCAGGACGGGGGTGACCGGGGCGACCGCGTACGGGTTGGTGGGCGCGGTGGGGGCGAGGCCCGCGAACGGGCTGCTGCCGGTGGGGACGACCCGGGCCAGCAGGCGCGGGCCCGCACCGTCCCCGCCGGGCGGATCGGCGGCTGCGCCGTTCGCCGGGCCGACGGGCTTGTCCAGCACCACGGTCGGCGCACCGTCCGCGCCGTCCGCGCCGTCCGCGATGGCGCCGGGGCCGGTGGGGCCGCCGAGCAGGGCCATCAGCCGGGCGTCGAGAGTTCCGTCGGTGGGGGCGGGGATGTCGCCGAACGGGTCGGGGAGGCCGCCGGGGGCGGCACCGATCGCGGCGCCGACGGTGGCCAGCGCGGGGACGGGCAGCGGGAGTTCGGCCTCGTCCTCGGGGCCGTTGTGCGGGCCGTCGAGGGTCCAGTCGGGGGCCGGGTGCTGGGTGAAGTCGCCGGAGCTGCGGACGAGTTCGCCGAGCTGGTCGTACTGTTCGCGGCTCAGGCGCTGGAGTTCGACGGTGAGGTGCAGGCCGGGCAGGGTGGCGGGGCCGGTCGCGGGGAGCGTCCAACGGGCGACCGGGCCGGCGCCGCGCTCGGGGGCGCGGGTGAGGACGGCCAGGCAGGTGCGGGGGCGGCCGTCGAGCAGGCGGCCGAGCTCGGCGGGCAGGTTCCCGGCGGGCGGCTGCGCGGACAGCACGATCTCCGGCACCCAGGCCTCGTCGGCGCTGCCCCGGCTGCGGGCCTCGCGCGGGTTGGCGGCCTCGGCGGCGACCAGGATGGCGCGGGCCTTGGCGGTGCGCGGGCCGAGCGCGGCCAGCGCGGCCTCCAGGGTGGGGTGGTGGTGCACCCGGTCGGTGGCGGGGCCGGCCGCGGGGAGGTCGGCGGCGACGCCGACCAGGTGCAGGTGCAGGCGGTCGGCGAGCGGGCTGTGGGCGAGTTCGACGGCGAGGGTGCGCAGCACGTCCTCGGCGTCCTCGGGGTGGCCGGAGAGGTGGACCAGCCGGACCGTCTCCAGGTCGGCGAGGACGGTGGAGCCGTCCGGGCTGTTGCCGAGGGTGACCAGCGCCGGGTAGGGGGCGGTGTACTTGGCGGCCTGGCCGGCCGAGAGGAGTTCGGTGGAGTCCTCGGGGCACCACCACACGTTGGGGGCGTGCGCGGCCCGGAACGGGGCGATCGGGACGGCCGGGGCGGCGAGGTGCAGTTCGACGGTGCCGGCGGTGGTGATCCGGGCGGCGACCAGCGCGGGCAGGCGCTTCTCGCCGCGGACGGCGTTGCGGCCGAGGGTGCGCAGCGCGCGGTTGAGCAGTTCGAGGCCGCCCTCGTTCTGCCGGGCCTTCAGCTCGGCCTCGAAGTGGCCGGCGGCGGCGGACGGCAGGGCGATCCGGTGCCGGGGGCGGCGGGCCCGCTGCTGGTCGGTGCGGCGGCGGGAGACCAGGCCGATCAGGGCGGCGGCCATCAGCACGCCGAGGGTGGAGGCGGCCAGCGGGACGGTGTAGTCGTCGCTGGGCCGGTCGGCCCGGTGCTGGTCGCGGACGGCGGGCAGGTTCGCGGACGCGGCGGGCTGCGGCGCGGCGGTGGCGTCGGGCGCGGCAGTGGCGTCCGCACCGGGGGCGGGCGTCTGCGGCGCGGGCGTCTGCGGGGCAGGCGCCGGGGCCTGGCCGGTGGGGGGTTCGGTGGCGGGCGGCTCGGTCTGCGGGGCGGGCGCGGGCGGGGCCGGGGTCTCGGCGGGGGGCTGCGGGGCCGGGGCCCGGTCGGCGCCGGGCACGGTGAGCACCATGCCGGGGGCGAGCACGTCCGGGTCGGTGAGCTTCTCGCCGTCGGGGGCGGTGACGCCCTTGTTGGCCTGGAAGAGTTCGGGCCAGCGGTCGCCGTCGCCCAGTTCGCGCTGGGCGATCGAGGAGAGCGAGTCGCCGGAGTGCACGGTCACGCTGCCGTGGGCGGGAGCGGCGGGCAGCGCGGGCGGGGCGGGGCGGTCCTGGGCGGAGGTCTGCGCGGCGCCGGGGCCGGTGTCGGGCTTGGCGTCGGCGGGCATCAGCAGCCGCCAGCCGGGCTGGATCGGGCGGTCGGCGTCGAAGCGGGTGCCCGAATCGTCCATCGGGCGGCCCGCGTTGAGCTTGGCGATCTCCGTCCAGCGTTCGCCGGCGCCGAGTTGGCGTTCGGCGATCGACCAGAGGCTGTCGGCGGGGCGGGAGTCCCGGACGGTGTAGGAGGGCTGCTGCTGCGGGTCGGCGGTGAGCGCCCCGGCGGGGGCGGCGGCGGGCAGTGCGGCGAGCGCCGGGGAGGAGGTCAACTGGGCAACGGCAGCCGGGCGTTGCGGGAGTTCGGGGGTGGCGGCGAAGGCCGAGCCGGCCACCGGGAGCAGGGCCAGGACGGAGCCGACCAGGCCGGCCGCGACCCGCTGGCTCCAGCCGAAGGCGGGAATCCGGCGGGCCACCCGGCCGCGCAGCTGGGCGCGGATCTCGACCAGGACGGAGAGCAGGAAGCACAGCCAGCCGATCCAGCCGATGCCGACCAGCAGCCACAGGAACAGGCTGCCGTCGTCGGGGCTGGTGAGCGCGCCGAGCAGGTCGCCGTGGATCGGGTCGCCCATCGCGGCGACGGCGAGCGTGCCGTAGCCGAGCAGGGCGGGCACGCCGGCCAGCAGCACGGCCAGCGCCAGCAGGGCGCCGAGCGCGGCGAGCACGGAGCCGCCGGCGCCGCGCCCGCGCGGTGGACGGCCGGCGGGCGGCACGGGGCGGCCGGCCGCCGGGGCGGTCCGGCCGGGCCGCCCGGTGGGGGCGGCGTCGGGGCGCCGCCCGCGGCGGGCCCTGCGGTGCTGGTCTTCGGCTCCGCGCGCGGCCATCAGCCGGTCGTCCCTTCCGTGATCCCGTGCACCAGGGTGGCCTTGCCGTGGCCCTGCACGGTGAGCGTGTCGATGGCGACCACGCCGAGCAGCGCGGTCCGGTAGCGGGTGGTGCAGTCGACGCTGAACGTGGTGGTGTTCTGGCTGTCGGGGAAGGTGATGTCGCCGGTGATGCCGTGGGCGCGCAGGTAGCCGCGCGCGGCGTCCTCGGCGGCGGCCCGGTCGAAGTGGTAGCCCTGGCCGGCCCGCAGCCGGTCGATGTCCAGCTGCTGGCCGCCGATCCGGGCGGCTTCCTGGGCGAGCGCGTCGGCCCGTTCCATGGTGCGCAGTTGGCCGCCGAAGTCGAGGACCAGGCCGACCACGGCGACCAGGCTGACGGCGGTGATGGCGACCATGACCGAGATGCTGCCCCGGTCCCGCCCGTTCACGCCTCGTTCGTCCACGGTCCCTCCCACCGGCATGTGGTGACTCCCTCTCAGTTTCCCCGATAGCGGTCCACCACGGAGGTGAACGAGCCGGTGACGGTCCGGTGGCCCGGTATGCCGTCGAGTTCCATCAGGTCGGCGAAGGCCACCGTGCAGGACACCCGCACGGTGACGGTGGTGAGTTGGCCGCCGTCCGCGCCGACGGTGCCGTACTCGGGGTCGCCGACGGGTTCGGCGGCACAGCTGACGCCCCGTTCGGCCAGGGACTGGGCGACGGCGTCCTCGGCGGCCCGCCGGGCGCCCTCGGGGGTGCGGGCCAGCGAGGCGGCCCGGGCGCCGGAGCGGGCGGCGGCGTCGACGATCGCGCCGGTGGTCTGGAGCCGGCCGGCGGCGACCGCCATCAGCGCGAAGGTCAGGATCAGCGGTATCAGCAGGGCCGCCTCGACGGCGAACGAGCCCCGGTCGGGGGCGGCCGCCGTCGCCGTGCTGCTCCGGCGGGCCGTCACGGCTGCCCCTCGGGGACGAACTTCTCCCACGGGCCGGAGGCGGTCCGGCTGATGGTGGGGGCGTCGAAGAACGGGACGACGAAGGCCGGCCGGACCTCGACCGTCACCCGGTAGCGGGGTTCGTTCGCGCCGCCCTGCTCGACCCTGGTCCGGGTCGCCAGGTCGCCGAAGCGGTCGATGAATTGCGTGGCCCGCTCCGGCCCGGCGTTCGGCGCCGCCCCGCGGGCGCGCCCGGCTTCCACGCCCTCCCTGGCGGCGGACAGCGCGGCCTGCTCGGCGTACCACCAGAGCCCGGCCTGCACCACCAGGAGGATGACGAACAACACGGCGGGGAACACGATGGCGAGGCTGATCGCCATCGCGCCCCGGTCGGGCGTCCGTCCGCGGAGCCGGCGCGCCCGGGGGGCGGTCCGGACGGCGGGTCGGAGCGGGCCGGCGGTCAATGCGTGCCGGCCGTCGGGTTGTTGCCGCCGTCCGGGACGCTGCCGGGGATGCGGCTGCGCACCGAGGTGCCGAGCTGGGTGACGGCGAACACGACGGTGCCGGCGATCGCCACCAGCACGATGACGGCGAGCGCGAGTTCGATGCTGATCGCGCCGCGGTCGCCGGCGGCGCGCGCGGTGCGCAGCTTCGCCATCCGGAACTGCAGGACGGGGCGCAGGAGTTGGAACGGCAGCAGGGCGGGCAGCAGGAGCGGCAGCAGAACGGCGGCCGCCAGGTTGCGGGTTCGGGTCACGGTGTGGCCTCCAGGACCTGGTGCGGGGTTCTCATGGGAGGGGGTGCGGTGGGGGGCGCCGCCCGTCCGGAGCGGTGGTGTGGTGCGCTCATTGGACGGACAGCATCTTGTACAGCGCGGGGAAGACGATGAGGACGGTCATCAGCAGGGTCAGGGCGGAGCCGGGGGCCACCATCCGTTCGCTGTCGGTGTTGGCCTTGGCGAGTTCCTCGGAGAGCAGTTCGGCCCGCAGGCTCTTGGCGCGGGCCCGCAGGGTGTCGTAGACGGAGGCGCCGTCGACGCCGGAGATCCGCATGATGTCGGCGACATCCTGGAGCGGGGTGAGGCCCAACTCCTGGGCCAGCGCGTCGAGTCCGTCCCAGGGCGGGAGCCGGTCGGTGGCGGCGCGCTCCAGCGCGTCGTGGATGCGCCGGAACACCGTGCCGCGGCCGACCAGCGCGGCCCGGCGCAGCGCCTCGGCCGGTCCGCAGTCCGCGGCCCGTTCCAGCGCGACGAGTTCCAGGTAGGCGGCGATGCCGTGCAGGTACTCGGTGCGGGCCTCCTTGGCCTCGCCGGTGACGATGCCGTCGGGGACGAACCAGAGCAGGCCGCCGAGCAGCGGGCCGACCAGCAGCGGCACGGCGATCGGCAGTCCGCTGCCGAACAGCGCGGCCATCGCGGCGAGGTAGCCGGGCAGGGCGAGGCCGAGCACCGCGAACAGCACCTTGTGCGCCATGAACCGGGCCGGGCTGCGGCCGATCAGGGCGAGTTCCTGCTGCGGGACCCGGACGCCGCGCAGCTTCAGCGACTGCTCGCCGACCCGGTCGAACCAGGACGCCTCGGCCACCGGGTCGCTCTCCCGGCGCGGTTCGGGGGTGCGGTGCAGCCGGTCCAGGGCCTGGCCCAGGTCCGGTGGTGCGGGCCGGAGTTCGGCCAGCAGCAGGGCCAGGCCGCCGGCCGCGGCACCACCCGCGAGCACTGCCCAGGGGGAGATCATCGGGCCTCCTTCAGCAGCGGTCCGCCCTCGTCGGCCCCGTCCTTGCTTGCCTTGCTTCCCTTGCCGCCCGCCGCGTCCCCGCCGTCCCCGCCGTCCTCGGCGGCGCGCTGGCCGGGCAGTCGGCCGGCCTTGGAGCGCCGGTCGGGTTCCAGCAGCCGGGGCAGCGGGGTGTGCGCGGCCAGCGAGCGCATCCAGGCGATCACCGCCATGAACGCCAACGCGACCAGGGCGAGGACCAGTTGGCCGATGCCGCTGGAGTAGGGCTCGGTGTAGGCGGTGTTGAACGAGCCGACGATCAGCACCAGCAGGATGATGCCGACCATCCAGCGGATGGTGGTGCGGTGCTTGGCCCGGTCCGCCTCGATCGCCCGGCGCTGCCGGACCTCCTCGCGCACCGACTCGGCCATGTCGCCGAGTGCCCGGGCCAGGCCGGGGCCGCTGTCGCCGGCCCGCAGCAGCAGCGCGGCCAGCACCTTGTCGGCGGTGGAGTCGGCCAGTTGGTCGGCGAACGCCCGCAGCGCGTCCTCGGGCCGCCAGCGGGCCTGCAGCCGGGCCGCCAGGTCGGCGATCTCGGCCTCCAGCGCGGCGGGCGCGGTGCGCCGGCTGGTCAGGATCGCCTGGTTGAGGCCGACGCCGAGCAGCAGCACGTCGGACAGGCGCTGCGTCCACTCGGCCAGCGCCTCCAGCCGTTCGATCCGCCGGGTGTCGGAGCGCGTCGCGTCGAACAGCCAGGGCAGGCCGAACACCGCGCCGGGGACCAGCAGCGCCATCAGCGGGATGCCGGTGAACAGCCAGCCCACCGGGGCGCCGAGCAGGGCCAGCGCCAGCTGGGTCCGGCGCAGCCGGGCCATCCCGGGCGAGGCGGTGCCGGGCGCGCCGTACCAGAGGGTGTGCAACCGCCCCTCCAGCGGGTTGCGGTCCTCCTCCTCGGCGGCGGAGCGCCCCACCAGCCCGGCGCCGAACGCCACCAGCCCACCGGCCAGCAGCAGTCCGCACAGCACGTACAGCAGCATCAGCGCATCTCCCCGCTCACCGTTCGCCCGCCCATTGCCCCGTCCCCGTCCCCGTCGCCGGCCCGCCTCACTGCAGGCCGCCTCATCGCAGGCCGCCGATCCGCAGCGCCAGCGGCGCGCCCCACGTCCCGTAGGGCGAGGACAGCAGGCCCGCGTCGAAGCCGGCCCGGCGCAGGTCGTCCAGGCAGTGCGGCGGGGTGACGGGCACCGCCCGGACCTCGCCGAGTTCGGGGCGCGGGCCGAAGACGGTGTTCATCGCGGGGCGGCCGGACTCGCCGAGGCCGGCCACCTCCAGGACGTGCGAGACGAAGCGGTGCCGGCGGCCGCCGACGGCGGTCTCGTCGAGCATGGTGACGTGCACGATGAAGTCGACGGCGTTGGCGGTGAGCCGGTACGCCAGGGTGTCGGTCATGTGCGAGCCGTACTCGAGGCAGAGTTCGGCGATCCGGTCGACCACCATGTGCGGGCCGCGGGCGTGCAGGGTGCACATCGAACCGCCCTCGCCGTTGGTCATCACCCGCAGCATCGGCACCACCTCGGCGGAGCGGACCTCGCCGACGATGATCCGGGACAGCGTCATCCGGAGCGCCGCCGGAATCAGCTCGCCGATCGACAACTCGCCGGCCAGCCGCCCGTCCACGCGTTCGCCGTTGCCCTCCCGGGCCTCCATCGGGACGACCTGCCGCAGGTGGCCCAGGGTGTGCAGCCACAGCTCGAACTCCGACTCCAGGGTGCCAATCCGCTCGTCCGGCGGGATCTCGGCGGCCATCGCGCGCAGCAGGCTGGTCTTGCCGACGCCCTGGGTCCCGGTGATCATCACGTTCTTCCGGGCCCGGATCGCGGCCGCCAGGAACGCGGCCAAGGTGCTGTCCACGGTGCCGAGTTGGATCAGGTCGCGGAGGGTGGCGCTGGCCACCCGGTGGCGGCGGATCGCCACGTACGGGCGCGGCGTGACCTCGGTCATCGCCTGCAGGCGCATGCCGCCCTCCAGGCGCAGCGCCAGCATCGGGCTGGCGGTGGACAGGCTGCGCTCGCCGCCGCCGTGCTGGCGCGCCAGGTCCTGGAGCAGCTCGACCAGTTCCTCGTCGGTGTCGGCCACCGGCGGTACCTGGCGCAGCGGTTGGTGCACCCGGGAGACCCAGACGTCGTCGCACCCGTTGATCAGGATGTTCTCGATCTCCGGGTCGTCCAGGTAGGGCTGCAGCCGGCCGGCCCGGAACAGCAGGTCGTAGACCGCCTCGGAGAGCGCCCGGTCCTGCTCGCGGGTCGGCGGGATGCCGTGCGCCTGCGCGTACGCGTCCGACCAGCGGGCCACCGCTTCCTCGATCAGCGCCCGGCCGCGCTGCCGCCGGGTCGCCCGGTCGGCCTCGCTCCCGGAGACCTGGTTCAGCCGCGACAGCTGCTGGTGCAGCTCCGCCGCCACCTGGCGCTTCAACTCCCTTGCCACCTGCGGGTCCACGGCCGGACGTGCCCCTGCGGCGGGCAGCGCCGGCACCCCGGCCGCGTCCCCCGGCGGCACCCGGACCGGCCCGGTCCGCGGGACCGCCGAGCCGGTCTGCGGGACCGCCGGCTTGGCCCAGGGCAGTCCGGCGGCGTCGGCCGAACCTCCCTGCACCACCTGGCCGTTGACGCCCTGTCCGGCGCCGGGCTGCTGCGGCGGCCCCTGGTACGGGCTAGCGCGCACGGTGCACCTCCCCCGGCCCCCCGGCCTCGTCCGGCCCGGCTGCCCCCGGCGCGTCCGCCGGCGGGAACGGCGCGGGCGCGGGCGGCTGCGGGACGGTCGGCGGCGCGATGTACGGCGCCGTGTACGAGATCTGCGGCGGCTGCTCCGCCCGGATCGGCCACTCCCCCGTGAACTGCCCGCCCTGCGGCTGCACCGGCTGCGGCACGTACTGCTGCGCGGGGTAGGCCGGTTGGGACGCCGACACCGGTCCGGTCCCGAACTGCGGCGACTGCGACTGCAGTTGCTGCGGCTGGGCTTGGACGAACTGCTGCGGCGGGTTGAACTGGTGCGACTGGTAGGGATGTTGGGGGTGGTAGGGCTGTTGCGGTGGCTGGGGTTGAACGTACTGCGGCTGCGGCTGCATCGGCGCTGCCTGCGGCGGCACCGGCCCGGGCAGGGGCGCGGGCGCGGGCCGGACGGCGGCGTGCGGGGCGGCGGCGTGCGGGGCGGCGCGGTGGCGGCGGTTGTCGGCGAGCTGCTGGATGCGGTCGACGGCGGTGCGGGCGGTGCGCATCAGCTCGGAGCGGATGAAGCGCCGGTCGGCGGTGTCGCCGCCGTCCGACAGCACCCGGGCGGTGCGCGGCGCGTGCGCCAGCGCCCCGACCACGGGCAGGCCGAACTGCCGGGCCACCTCGTTCTCCGGGTACGGCCCCTCGGTGACCAGCAGCAGGGCGAGGCCGTCGGCGCCGGTGCCGTGGGTGTCGAGGTCCTCGCGCAGCGCCGCCAGCCGCGGCCGGGCGGCCGACAGCCCGCGCAGGGTGGTGCGGACCGTCACGGCCACCACGTCGGCCCGCCGGGCCAGCACCGCCATCGGCCCGTTCGCCCCGGACCGGCCGAGGTCGAGGATCACGTCGTAGCCCTGCGGTTCGAGCGCGTGCAGCGCCTCGACCAGCGGCTGCCAGGTGTAGGCGAGTCCGGGCGCCTGGGACGGGTCGGTCAGGCCGGGCAGCAGCAGCCGCTCGCCCGTGCCCTGCGGCGAGACGTCCAGCAACTGCTCCCAGAGCGTCTCGGCGAGCAGGCCGCGGCGGTCCGCGACGGCGAGGTTGCGCAGCCCGTACACCGCCTCGACCCGCCCCTCCAGCGCCCCGGCCAGCACCGCGCCGCCGTCCGGGTCGCACTCGGCCAGCAGCACCCGGCGGCCCGGCCGCAGCGGCCAGGACAGCAGCAGCGCGAGGGCGCTGCTGGTGGCCCCGGGCGCCCCCGGCCCGCCGAGCACGGCCACCACCGTCATCAGTTCCCCCCGGCCGTCCGCGGCGCCAGGATCACCTGGAACTTGCCGCTCGCCACCCACAGCGCCAGCCGGGGCCCGTCGGCCGGCCCGACCGCCACGTCGATCACGGTGCTGCCGTCCGTGTCGGGCCGCCCGACCGTCGCCACCACCGCCGTCATCGTCTCCGGGGTGCGGGTGCTGCCGTCGGCCTTGCCGTCGCCGGTGTTCACCACCAGGATCTGCAGGCCCGGCTGCAGCCGGGTCGCGGGCAGCTGGGAGTGCCGGGCCGCGATGCCGACGATCTGCTGGCCCGGCTGGGTCGCCGGGTCGCCGGTCAGGTCCGCCTTCACCAGCAGCGCGCCCCGCCGCAGGTCCGTGGTGGCCCGCAGCCCGACCGTCCGCTCCAGGTCCCGGGCGTCCAGCGGGTGCAGCGCCGGGTCGCCCGCGATGTGCGCCACCGTCAGGTCGTCCCCGCTCAGCACCTGCCCCATCGGCACGTCCCGGGCCAGTGCCAGCACCGCGATCCGCTGCCCGCTGCTGTTGTACAGCGCCGCCCCGCCGAGACCGCCGGCCGCGATCAGCGCCGTCGCCATCGCCAGCACGGCGGGCCGCCGCCGCCGCGCACCGAGGCGCCGCGGCGGGGTAGGCATGCTTCGGTTCTCCACCGCTCTGCGGCCTCTCACTCGTCTCACCCGTGATGGAACGTCAACTCCCCGGCGCCCGGCCACCCCTCCCCCCGGCCGCCGCCCCGGTCAGTTCAGCACCTGCACCTCGTTGACCGGAACGCGCAGGACCTCTTTGTACGTCGTGGGCCAGTCGACGCCGTCCATGTCGACCTTGACGTTGTCCGAGGTCTTGGCGGTCACCGTCCAGTGCAGTTCGACGGTCAGCGAGTAGGCGTGGTCCTTCATCTTCGCCGAGCTCGCGGTGAACACGTGGCTGCAGGTCGGCGTCCCGCCCGCTTTGAACGGCGTACCGGGGCCGTTGCAGTCGAACGTTCGGAACCGGTCACCGGCCGGCCCGTCGTCCACCGTCCACTTGACGCTCTTCAGCGTGATCGTGGTCGTGACCGTCGGAGTCCCGCCGCGCCCCGTCGCCTTCCCGCTCAGCGGCCCCGCCACGTCGGGGGTGGCGTCGAACCACAGCCACACCGGCGAACCCACCACGGCGTCCGACGCCGGAGCCGCGTGCAGGACGGGCTTGGCGGGGGTGATCGTGTTGAGCGCCCGCCAGGCCACCACGCCCGGGGCCTCGGGCGGGGGGTTGCCGGGAGGGGTGGCGAGGAAGACCTGCTGGAACCGCGCGCTGCCCTCGGGGTCGCAGGTCTGGTCGTAGATCGTGCCGTCCTTGTCGCTGCGTCCCTGCCAGACGGCTTCACCAGCACCTGGCTGTGGCTGCGATTCGCGGTAGTAGCACCCGGCCGAGAACCAGCCGTAGTCGTCCCGCCAGCACGGCACCGGCTTCCCGTTCCACTCGCAGGTCTGGCTTCCCCCACCGCCCCCGCCCGTGCCGCCGGTTCCCGTCGTCGGCGGGGTGCCCGGCTGGTCGACGCCGGTGCAGATGCTGTTCTCCGCGCAGGGGCGGACGTCCACGTCCGGACCGTCGGCGCTCGCCGCCGGAACGGCCGCGAGTGTCAATCCGATGCCGGTCAGTACACAAATAGCGGTTCGCCAGGCGGAGTTCAGCATGTCTTGGTCACCTCACGGGTGAAGTCGGCGATCAGCCAGCGGTTTCCGTATTTCTTCAGCAGCGCGGTCGCCGGATAGCGGGACAGTCGCTGTTTCGGGTCCTTGATCTGCTTGGTGGCGGCGTCGGCCTGGTGCCAGTCGGTGACGTCGAGGCAGTCGGAGATCGTCGCGGTCGCCGGATTCCCGTTCAGGTCAAGGGATTTGATGACCGGCGAGATGTGCGGGTTGCCGATCATGACCAGTTTCGCATCGTGCAGTCGGGTGAGCGAGGCGAGCGTGTCGCTGAGCGCGGCGGCGGTGCCGTACTGCCGCAGCGCCATTCCGTCCGAATCCGATCGCCCGAAGAGCTGGACCTGGGTGTCCCACCAGGAGCGATAGGCCGTCACCGCGTCGTTGCCCTGCAGTCCTTCGGCCCCCTGGTCGGGGATCGGGGCGCCCGGGGTGGTGGGGGCGGTGGTGGTGGTCGTGGTGGGGCGGGGGTGGTCGGTGGTGGGGGTGCCGAGGCGGTCGGTGGAGCCGGTGGGGGTGGCGGAGCAGGCGGTGAGGAGGAATGGCAGGAGCAGCCCGCCGAGCCCAACCGCCCCAGGGCGCACCAGAATTCCGCGTTTCCGCATAGCCCCACCTTGTTGCGGCCGGACCTGTGGCGGGTCGGGCCGCGGTTCTCGTCTGCCGTCCCCTTGTGCTGCGCGCGGCCGCCCGAAGGTCGATTCCGCGCCACCCCGCCCCGGCACGGCAACAGCCGGGGACCTCCTGACCTTACGCGGAAGGCGGATCCGTTGGGGCACTTTCTCGCCACAGAACCGCCAAAAGTTCATCGGAAAGCGGCAGTCCGGCGAGCGCTCCTCTCACGGCGGCCCGATTGCGCATCAGGAGTCGTCCTCCGTCACGGGGGACGAGCAGCCGGGCCTCGCCGGCGGCGGCCGGTTCGCCCCAGCCCAACTGGCTCTCCACGGCGGGCTGGAGGTCGAGCGGGCCGACGGCGGCGGGGGCGCCGGGGACGCCGTGGTCGAGGACCCGGCCGAGGGCCCAGCTGAAGGAGCCCTCGGCGCCGGGCAGGACGCCGTCGCGGCCGCGCCGCCCGGCGCTCCAGCGGCCGATCCGGCCCCACAGCGGGACGCGCGAGTGGCCGAGCAACTCGCCCGCGCCGTCCTCGCGTTGCAGGGCGGCCCAGGTGTCGCGGTCGGCGACGGCGTCGACGACCAGCAGGGTCTCCTCCTGGGCGCCGTGCACCATGGCGCTGGTGACCCAGTCCCAGGCGAGGCCGCGCCGGTAGGCGTTGTCGGGGGTGGAGCCGGCGGTGACCAGGGCGACCCGGCGGCCGCGCGGGTCGGCGACGAGCTGGCCGAGCAGGCAGACCACGAGCCAGCGGGCCGGGCGCTGGGCGGCCTGGCGGAGCGCGGTGAGCAGGGTGTTGGCGTCGGCGTCGGCGGGCGGGTGGCTGACGGTGCTGCCGCGGGTGCCGGCGTCGAAGGTGCGGCCGGGGAGGGCGGCGGCCAGGGTGCGGGCGCCGTCGGCGGCGCGGGCGGAGCCGCCGTGGCCGCGTTCGGGGCCGCCGTCCGCGCCGATCACCACCAGTTCGATGCCACCGCTCACCTGTACCGCTCCTTCTCCTTCGCCCGCCCGTGCACCCGTGTGCACCCGTACGCGTCCGGGCCGCGCCCGGCGGCTGTCGGCCCCGTCGCCCGCCCCGGGCCGCACCGGACCCGTCCGCCGGTCGGTGCGGGCGGGCGCTGCGTGCGGTCGGAGGCCAAGGTATCGCCGCGGGGTGTCGGTGCGGGGCCGAATCGGCCCGATGCGCCCCAGCTCAGGGACCATGGGCCCTGTTCGGGGCGGCCCGGGGCGGGCAGCATCGTCGGTATGGACCGTGACGACCGGATGGAGACGCTGAGCGAGGCGGAGTGCCTGCGCCTGCTGGGCACCGTACCGCTGGGGCGGGTGGTGTACACCGAGCACGCCCTGCCGGCGGTGCTGCCGGTGGCGTTCCGGGTGTCCGCGGACGGGCGGCTGGTCCTGGCGCTGCGGGCCGGCAGCCGGGTGGCCCGGGCGTTGGACGGGACGGTGGCGGCCTTCCAGGTGGACGACTTCGACCGGGCGGGCCGCTGCGGCTGGAGCGTCCTGGTGCACGGGCGCGCGGAGGTGGTGCGGGGCGCGGGCGAGCGCGCCGGGTACGAGACGGGCGGCCTGCGCCCGTGGCTCCCCGAGCCGGGCCCGGAGTACGTGGCGATCGCCCCCGAGCTGGTCTCCGGCCGCCGCATGCTGCCCGACCCGGAGGGGACGGCCGCCCCAGCCCTGCCGCGCCGCCGCACCGCCTGACCCCGCACTTGCCCCCCACGCTCGAATGCAGCACGCGCACAGCAGCCCCGGGCACCCCGGCCCCGGGCACCCCGCTGACATGTGACCGGCGAGTAGGCATACTCTGCGGGGCGGCCCCGCGGGGGTCGCCCTGCCCCGACGCACGCACCTGTGGAGCGCACCGTGACGACCTTCGCCTCGCTCGCCGACCTGACCGCCGCGGTCGGCACCGAACTCGGCACCAGCGAGTGGCACACCGTCGACCAGGACCGGGTGAACCTGTTCGCGGAGGCCACCGGCGACCACCAGTGGATCCACGTGGACCCGGAGCGGGCGAAGCGGACGCCGTTCGGCGGGACGATCGTGCACGGGTACCTGACCCTGTCGCTGCTGCCGGTGCTGGCCAAGGAGTGCTACGGGGTCGAGGGGATCTCGATGGCCCTGAACTACGGCTCCGACAAGGTGCGCTTCCCGGCGCCGCTGCCGGTCGGCAGCGCGGTGCGTGCGACCGCGGTGCTGCTGTCGGCGGAGGAGGTCCCGGGCGGGGTACAGGCGACGGTCCGCTTCACCATCTCCAGCGAGGCGAGCCCCAAGCCGCACTGCGTCGCGGAGGCCATCACCCGTTTCTACCCGGCGGCCTGACCTCCCCCGCACACGTTCTCCACGGACCGCCCCGTCACCCGGGGCGGTCCGTTCTCGTTCACCCACACGACCGGCCACACGACCGGCCACACGACCGGCCACCCCACCGCCCGCACAGCCACCCGCACAGCCGCCCGCACGGCCGACCGGGTGACCGGCCCGGCGCGCCGCCCGCCACCTGCCCGGATTGACCTGGTTCAGACGGTAATGTCGCAGGCCGTGCCGTCCTGCCGCCGCGGGACGGGCCGTCGTTCGGGTGTCCGACCGTGGAGGTGCCGTGTCCCGCCCCGTCTCCTGGTTGTTGCGCGCCGGCGAGCTGGCCGCCGAGGCCGGGCTCGCCCTGCGCGACGCGAAGCGCTCGTACCGGACGGCGCCCCGCGAGACTTGGCACCGGGTGCGGACGGACGCCTTCGGGGCCGACCCGAAGGGCGCCCGCTGGGACCGGGTCCGCAACTCGCCGCACTTCGTGGACGGGGCGTTCCGGAACCCGATGACCACGCTCTCGTACGGGCACACCCCGCTGACGCTGCTGCGCACCAAGGTGACGGCGGACCCGAACCGCCGCTCCCCCGCCGCGGCGGTGCCGGTGCACCGGCTGCTGCCGGTCGAGCTGGCCGCGCCGCCGGCCTCGGGCCTGCGGCTGACCTGGCTGGGCCACGCCACCGTGCTCGCCGAGATCGACGGGGTGCGGGTGCTGTTCGACCCGGTGTGGAGCGAGCGCTGCTCGCCGTTCGACTGGATCGGGCCGAAGCGCCTGCACCCGGTGCCGCTGCCGCTGGCCGAACTCGGGCCGGTGGACGTGGTGGTGATCTCGCACGACCACTACGACCATCTCGACATGTCGACAGTGCGGACGCTGGCGGCGGGCGACGCGGTGTTCGCGGTGCCGCTCGGCATCGGTGCCCACCTGGAGCACTGGGGCGTCTCGCCGCGCCGGATCGTCGACCTGGACTGGTGGGAGTCCGCGGAGCTCGACGGGCTGCGGCTGACGGCCACCCCGGCCCGGCACTACTGCTCGCGCGGGCCCCGGCCGAGCCGCCGCCACCTGTGGGCGTCCTGGGTGGTCCAGGGCAAGCGCCACCGGCTGTTCCACAGCGGCGACAGCGGCTACTTCCCGGGCTACGCCGAGATCGGCAGCCGGTTCGGGCCGTTCGACGCGACGATGATGCAGGTCGGCGCGTACTCGGAGCACTGGCCCGAGGTGCACCTGACGCCCGAGGAGGCGGTGCAGGCGCACCGCGACCTCGGCGGCGGGGTGCTGCTGCCGGTGCACTGGGCCACCTTCGACCTGGCCCCGCACCCGTGGGAGGAGCCCGCCGAACGCACGGTGGCTGCCGCCCAGGCCGCCGGGGTCACCCTCGCCGTGCCGCGCCCGGGCCGCCCCTTCGAGCCGGCCGACCCGCCCGCCGTCAAGCTCTGGTGGCGCGCCGTCGCGGCCACCCCGGCCGGGGCCGACCTGCTCGTCCCGGACGGCTTCGCCCCGCCCGGCAGCACCGTCCCGGACAGCCCGGCCGCCCTGTCCCGCACGCCCCGCCCGGACGCCGCCCTGGCGGATGCCCGCCCGCCCACGGCCCCCCAAGCGTCCCAGACGTCCCCGGCCTCCCCCGCCTCCCTGGCGTCCCCGGCCGACCGGGAACCGGCCTCCGGCCAGGACGACGAGGTGCAGCTGTTCTGACCTGCCCTCACCCGGCCAGCAGCGCGGCCAGGGTGCGGGCCTCCGTGACGAGCTTGGTCCGCCCGCCGCGCGCGGCGACCCGGGTCACCGCGTCGATCGACCCGCGCGCCCCGGCCCGCCGCGCGCAGTCCACCGCGACGGCGAACAGGTCGGCGGAGCCGCGCGGCAGCGTCGCCGCACCGCCCGGCCCGTCGTCGGGCGAACCGGGTGAACCGGGCAGGCCGGGCAGACCTGGCAGGCCGGGCAGGAGCGCGGCGAGGACCGCCCAGGCCAGCCGGGGCGCGGGGTCGGCGAGTTCGGCGAGGGCGGCGGCGGCCCGGTTGGGCTTGACCGCGCCGGTCCGGACCAGTTCGGCGGTCTCCTGGCCCAACGCCCGGGCGTCGAGCTGCCGTTGGGCGGCGAGCGAGAGCAGCGCGTCCACGGTGGCGGAGCGGTCCTCGGCGGCGGCCGCGCCGATCCCGTAGGCGAGGGCCTGGTGGACGGCGAAGCCGCAGGGGCCGCCGGCCTCGGCGAGCAGCGGGAGCAGCTGCGGGGCGCCCCGGACGGGCTCGGTGTCGGCGGCCTCGGCGAGCTGCCCGGTGATCCGCAGCGCCAACTCCTCGCGGTGGTGCGGCAGGACGGCGATCCAGCGGGCGTTGGGGGCGCCGTGCAGCACCGCGGCGCTGCGGTGGAAGTGCTCGGAGCGGCCGAGCAGGTCCAGGACGGCGGCCAGGCCGGGATCGGGCGCGCCGGCCCCGTCGAGGGCCGGCCCGGGGAGTGTCAGCAGCGCCAACTCCTGCTCGGTCAGGCCGGGTTGTTCGGAGTAGCGGCGGTACTCGGCGGCCCAGACGCCGGGCCGCCCGGTCCCGGCGGGGACGGGCACGGAGTGCTGCCGGGGCGGCTCGGCGCGGCGCAGCCAGGCCGCGAGCCGCCGTCCGGCGGCGGAGCCGAGGCGGTCGGCGGCGGCCAGGGTGGCGGCGTCGCCGTCGGGGGCGGTCCGCAGCAGGGCCTGGGCGAGGTCCAACGGGCCGGGTTCAAGGGACAGTTGCTCGTAGTGCGCGATCCGCTCGACCAGGGTGGCGGGGTCGACGGCGCCGCCGGTCCGGGTGGGGGTGGCGAGCAGCAGCGGGACGGGGTCGCCGGCCAGCCGCCAGGCGATCTCGTCGAGGCGGCGGCCGAGGAACTCGCCCATGCCACTGCGCAGCTCCCAGCTGCGGAAGTCGCCGGTGTGCCGGTCCAGCAGGGCCCGCCGGGCGCGCTGCCGGGAGTAGGCACCGGTGACGGCACGGGCCAGCGTGCCGAGCGGCCGCCGCTCGTCGGGGCGCAGCACGGGGGCGAGGGCGGCGGCGAGGGCGTCCCGGTCCTGCCAGGTGTGGCGGACCAGGCCGTCGATCACCCGCTCGAAGGCGGTGCTGTCCACGAAGTCGGCGAGGGCGGCGGCCAGTTCCTCGGCGACCTGGGCGGGGGTGCCGAGCGGGGCGGGCACGGGGGTGGGCCGGGGCGGTTCGGGGAGCCGGTCGCCCTCCTCGGCCACCGGCTCGAACGCGAGTGCGGCGCCGAACAGTTGGGCGGCGGTGGGCGCGTGCAGGGGGTCGAGCGAGTGGGCGGCGGCGCGCGCCTCCGTCAGCAACTCCCCCTCGTAGCGGGCGACATGTCGACCGATCAGCTTCATGGCCTGGCCCTGGAGCTGCCGGTCGGGGTGGCCGAGGCCGAGCAGCAGCGCCCGCAGCGCCGCCCCGGCCGTCGCACCGCCCCGGGACACCGCCTTGCCCAGCCAGGCGAGTTGGGCACGGACGAGCTTCTTCTCGGTGCGGGTGAGCAGCGTCCCGGAGGCTTCGGCGAGTTCCGCGCCGGTGAGTCGTCCGGCGGTGTCGAGGGCGGCCAGCGCCTCCTGGGCGTAGCCGGCCACGGTCGAGTGGGCGTCCAGCAGGGCGAGCAGCGCCCGCCGGTTGTCGGCGAGTTCGTCCTCGGTGGGGGCGAGGGCGCGCAGCAGCTCCAGGTAGCCGCGCTGCTCGCCGACGCCGCCGCCGCGGACCAGACGGGCGAAGCCGCGGCGGACCAGGGCGGCGCGGTCGAGGGTGCCGTCGGCGGCGAGCCGGCCGAGCACGGCGGGCCAGCGCTGACTGTCGTCCTTGGCGGCCCAGGGGCCGGCCAGGTGCCGGAGGGTGGGGCCGTCGAAGACCAGCGCGGCCAGCACGGGCGTCCAGTCGTCGGCCTTCAGCCGGGCGTACAGGTCGGTGCCGGGCGGCAACTCCGAGTCGCCGAACCGGGGTTGCGGGTCGCCCCGGTCGCGCATCCACTCGGCGGCGAACTCGGGGTCGGCGGGCGGCGGGGTGGCGCTGCGCCGGAGCAGGTGCTCGGCGATCTCGTAGGGGACGTCGTTGCCCCAGCCGCTGCTGTCGGCGGGGCGGGCGGCCAGCCGCAGGCCCACGCCCCGCTGCCAGTCGGCGGGTTGGTCGTCCAGCAGGAGGACCAGCGGGCGCTGGTACCAGTGCGGGACGTCGAAGCCGCGGCCGCCGATCCAGTCGGCGGCGGCGGACGGGGCGCTGTGGCAGACCGCGCCGGCGATCAGCAGCGCCGTCCAGGCGCCGCCCCGGGAGAACTCGCCCTCCCGCAGCTCGCGGCGCAGCGCTTTGAGCCGGGGCAGCTGGGCCCGCCGCCGGTCCGGCGCCAACTCCCGTACCAGCGTGGCGACCTGTGGGAACGCCGCCCGGCGGATCGCCTCCTCCAGCGCCGCCCCCGGGTCGGCCACCCTGTCCTGCTGCTGCTCCATCGGAACACCCCTCCGCTCGTTCGTGCTCATCCCTTCGTCCGTGCTCATCCCTGCTGCTCCCCGTTGCCGATCCGGACGGCGAGCACGTGGCTGCACGGTCCGCGCCCGCCGCGGTGGCGGGCCCACCAGCGGCAGGTGCAGCCGAGGGCGGCGCCGTCGGGGGCGATCCGGACGTGGTGCGCGTGGTCGCCGACCGTCACGACCCGGACGTCCCCGGCGGCGGGGCCGACGGCGCCTGCGGCGAGCAGCGAACGGGCCGCCCCAAGGCGGGGGTTGGCCTGTTCGACCCGGCCGTCCGCGTAGGGCAGGCGGCGGTGGAAGTGGGCGGCCTCGGCGAGGTCGTAGCCGAGCTGGCCGGAGGTGGCGAGCCGGGCCAAGGCGGTCCGGACCCGCTCGGGCGTCAGGCCGGAGTCCTCGGCCAGGTCGGCGGGTTCGATCCGCGGCTCCCAGGCGAGCAGCGCGGCGAGGACATCGGCATCCTCCGCCCCGGAGCCCTCGGCGAGCAGGTCGAGCAGGCCGCCCTCGCCGGAGAAGCCGCGGGAGCTGTCGGGCGACAGGGTGAGGGTGAGCCGGCCGCCGGGCAGCCCGAGTTCCCAGGCGGAGGCGGTCGGTCCGGTGGGGGTGCCGGGCGGGGCGTAGACCCGCAGCACGGTGGCGTGCCGCAGCAACGGGCGCAGCGCGGCCAGGCGTTCGGGGCCGGGCAGGCAGATCGCGCCGGGGCCGGGGCGCGAGGTGGGGCGCAGCCCGGGGCCGGCGGCCAGCATCCAGCGGACGGTGCTCCGCCCGCCGGTGGGCAGGGTACGCAGGAAGCGGACGGCCTCGGCGGCGGGGAGTTCGGCCCGCAGGTCGAAGCGGGCGGTGAGCAGCTGGGTCTCGGCGAAGCCCTTGAGCCAGCGCAGCGGCAGCGGGACCTTGCGCTCCACCAGCACGTCCGCGCCGACGCCGACCTCCAGCTCCTCGGCACCGACGGCGAGCCGCAGCCGCTCGCCGGGGGTGCGCAGCCGGAGCGCCTCGCGCAGCGGGGCGTTGACGTCGACGTTGGTGGTGCCGTGCCCGGTGCCGGCGCCGTCGAGCCCGTCGGGGAGCAGGTCGAGGCGGGCGTGCACGCCGCCGCAGCCGGAGAAGGACTCGAAGCGGAGCCGGTCGCCGTCGGCGGTGACCACGGGGTCGAGGGAGGCGGCGGCGGTGAGCCGGTGGTAGCGGGCGGCGGCCACGTCGGCGACGGCGAGCAGGGCGGCGGCCGCGGCGTCGGGGTGGCGCAGCGCGCCGGCGAAGAACCGGGGGTGCTCGGTGGCGCCGAGCGGGGTGGCCCCGCCGCTGGTGGCGAGCTCCAGGCGGCGCGGGTGCAACGCGGAGGGCCCGAGGTAGCGGAAGGCGTGGACGGCCGTGGTCATGGCCGGAACGCTAACCTCCGCCCCCGACAGCGCTCGACGGCCCCCGCCCCGTCCCGGGCACCACGCACCACGCCCCCCGGACCGCCCCGCACTCGCACCGCACCCGCCCCGCACCCACCCCGGACTGGAACCTGTTCTAGCATGTGCCGGGTGACCGACCGCGCGCCCCAGAAGCCAGCCGCCGTACCGGAGCCGGTCTCCTTCGCCGAGCTGCTCGGCATCGAGGAGCTGGAGGAGAACCTGTTCCGGGGCCGCTGCCACGCGGGCGCGCCGCTGCGCGCGTTCGGCGGGCAGGTCGCGGCGCAGGCGCTGACCTCGGCGGGGCGGACGGTGGAGCCGGCCCGGCGGGTGCACAGCCTGCACGGGTACTTCCTGCGGCCGGGCGACCCGCGCCGCCCGATCGTCTACCAGGTGGACCGGGCCCGGGACGGGGCCTCGTACGCGACCCGGCGGGTGACGGCGGTCCAGCGCGGCGAGGTGATCTTCACGATGTCCGCCTCGTTCAAGCGGGCCGAGGACTCGGGCGACCGGCAGCGCGCGATGCCGCCGGTGCCGGGGCCGGAGGAGCTGCCGGACCCGTACCCGGCCTGGCGGCGGGACGCGCCGGAGGAGTACGCCCGCTCGGCGATCTTCCGGGCGCTGGAGATGCGCTTCGTGCCGGCCGACGCGCCCGGGATGCCGCCGGAACTGCCGGGCGTGCCGCAGCAGTTCGTCTGGCTGCGGACGGGCGGGCCGCTGCCGGGGGACGACCCGCTGCTGCACACCTGCGCGCTCACCTACCTCTCCGATCTGACGCTGGCCTCGACGACGGCACTGCACCTGCAGCCGCACCGGGTGCACCGGGTGGCGGCGCCCCGGGTCGCGCTGGCCTCGCTGGACCACGCGATGTGGTTCCACCGGCCGTTCCGGGCCGACGAGTGGCTGCTGTTCGCCCAGCGCAGCCCGTCGGCCTCGGACGGGCGCGGGCTGGCGATGGGCGAGTTCTACGACCGGGACGGGGCGCTGGTGGCCTCGGCGGTGCAGGAGACCCTGCTGCGCGAGCTGCGCCGGAAGGCCGTCGGCGGACCCGGGCAGACCGACCGCGGGCCCGAGAGAGCCGACGGCGGGCCCGGGCAGGAAGCCGGCCCGACCGCCCGGGAAGCCGACTGAGACCCCGTCACCCACCGGTGACCCCCGGCGTCATACCGCGGCGCGGGACCGCCCCGTATCATGGTTCGGGTGACCAAGGTTGACCTGTCACCTCGTCCGGTGGAGGCGATGTCCCCCCGTCAGCTCGAACGCCGCGGCTCCCTCCTGTCCGCCGCCCTGGCACTGGTGACCGAGATCGGCGTGGAGCGGCTCCAGATGAAACAGGTGTCGGAGCGTTCGGGAGTGGCGCTCGGCACCGCCTACCGGTACTTCTCCTCGAAGGATCACCTGCTGGCCGCGGCCATAGCGGACTGGCACCGACTGCTGCTCGCCGACCTGGTCGGCGAGGTCGGGGCGGGGCGCAGCACCTCCCCGGCGGAGCGGGCGGTGCGGTTCGTGCGGCGCGGGATGCGGGCGTACCAGCGGCAGCCCGAACTGGCCCGGCTGCGGGTGGCGGTGGCGACGTCCACCGACCCGTTCGCCAGCGAGGCGCTGCAGGGGCTGGCCCGGGCGGACCGGGCGGCGCTGGGCGCGGTGATGCCGGAGGTGCCACCCGCGTCCGGAGAGCTGGTGCGGCACATGGTGGCGCACGCCTGGCAGGGCGAGCTGACGGCCTGGGTGACGGGGCGCAGCACGCTGGACGACGCCCGCACCCGGCTGGAGGAGATGGTCCGGCTGGTGCTGGCCCCGTACGAGCCGTACGAGGCCGGCGGCCCGGACCGCTCCGACCCGGTGCCCTCCACCGCCTGACCCGGCACCGTCCACGATCCCGCCCCGGTACCTGCCACGGCCCGGCCCCGCCCGGTGCCGTCCACGGCCTGACGGTGCGTCGACTCCCGGCGCGCCGCGTCCGTCCGGGCCCGGATTGTGGACATAGTGCCTGGTATGGCCACCTCTCCCGACCCCTCGACGGACCGTCAGCCCGCCGCGCCGGACCCCGGCACCGGCCCGGACGCCTTCCCGGTGGACCGGGTGGTGTTCGGGGTCGGCGCGGCCGTCGTGCTGGCGGTGGTGGCCTGGGGCGTGTTCGCCGAGGACTCGCTGGGCCGGGCCTCCGACTCGGCGCTGGCCTGGGTGCTGCACTCCTTCGGCTGGCTGTTCGTGGTCGCCGCGGACGTGTTCCTGCTGCTCGCGGTGGTGATCGCGGTCAGCCGGTACGGCCGGGTGCCGCTGGGGCGGGACGGCGAGCAGCCGGAGTTCTCCACGCTGGCCTGGGTGGCGATGATGTTCTCCGCCGGCATGGGCATCGGCCTGCTGTTCTACGGCGTGGGCGAACCGCTGCAGCTGTACGCGCAGCCGCAGCCGGGGTCGGGACTGACGGCGCAGACCCCGGCGGCGGCGCAGCGGGCGCTGGAGTTCTCGCTGTTCCACTGGACGCTGCACCCGTGGGCGATCTACGCGGTGGGCGGCCTGGCGCTGGCCTACACGACCTTCCGCAAGGGCCGGGGCAACCGGATGTCGGCGGCGTTCGTGCCGCTGATCGGCGAGCGCGGGGCGCGGGGCTGGCAGGGCCGGGTGATCGACCTGCTGTCGGTGTTCGCCACCGTGTTCGGTTCGGCGACCAGCCTGGGCCTGGGCGCGATCCAGGTGGCGGGCGGCCTGGGCTACGTCACCGACGTCCGGGCCACCGAGGGCGTGGAGCTGGTGGTGATCGCGGCGCTCGGCTCGGCGTTCGTGCTGTCGGCGATGTCGGGCGTGCACCGGGGCGTGAAGTGGCTGTCGACGGCCAGCGTGCTGCTGGCCTGCGTGCTGATGCTGTTCGTCTTCGTGGTCGGCCCGACCGTCTTCGTGCTGGACGCGCTGCCCTCCACGGTCGGCGGCTACCTCTCGGACCTCGCGGTGCTGGCGACCCAGACGGGGGCGTTCACGGACGAGGACTGGCTGGGCTCCTGGACGATCTTCTACTGGGCGTGGTGGCTGTCCTGGGCGCCGTTCGTCGGCACCTTCATCGCCCGGATCTCCCGGGGCCGGACGGTGCGCCAGTTCCTGGTGGGCGTGCTGCTGGTGCCGAGCGGCGCGACGGCGGTCTGGTTCGTGGTGATGGGCAGCTCGGCGATCCGGCTGCAGGCCACCGGCGCGGCCGACCTGGTCGCCACCATCCCGCGGGGCGCGGACGCGGGGCTGTTCGAGATGCTGAAGGCGCTGCCGCTGGGCGCGGTGACCAGCGTGGTCGCGGTGGTCCTGGTGATGCTGTACTTCATCACCTCCGCGGACTCGGCCTCCCTGGTGCTGGGCTCGCTCTGCTCGGGGGGCGCGCTGCACCCGCGGACCTGGCTGGTGGTGGCCTGGGGCGTGCTGATGGCGGGCGTCGCGGCGGCCCTGCTGCTGGCGGGCGGGCTGACGGCGCTGCAGAACGCGACCATCCTGGTCGCGCTCCCGTTCGTGCTGGTGATGCTGGGGCTGTGCGTATCACTGGTGCGCGAGCTGCGCACCGACCCGGCGGCGGGCCCGTCCCGCCTGCGCCCGACGCACGGCCTGCGCGACGCGGTCGGCACCAGCGTCGGCGACGACTTCCCGGAGTACGCCCGCCCGCAGGAGTGAGGCCCGCCCCGAAGCCCGAACCCGAGCCCACCGCGAGCCCGCCGCGAGCCCGCCGCGAGCCGCCCCCGAGTGCACCGCGAGCCCGCCGCGACCGCTCCGCACGATCACCACGCAAGCGCTGCACGAGCCGGCCCCGAGCCGTTCCCGAACGGCCCGCGGTAATGCCGATCACGCGTTCGACCTGCGGGGATGCGGTTGTGCCGGTTCCGATGCCGAGATCCCGTCCAGCATTCACCCGCGTTTCGCGACCGCGTAACACCGCCCTGGAAAGCTCTCTGCCATGAACGCCCGTACCGTCCCGCCCCACCAGGACCCGCGCTTCCCGCTGCCCCGCCGCCACCGGCGGCTGCTCGCCTGCGCCGCCGTCGCGGCCTCCGTCGCGCTGGGCTCGCTCGGCGTGGGCGCCACCGTGGAGACCGTCCGCCACGAGACCCGGACCGCCCAGGCCGCCGTCCAGCAGCCCGGCCACTGAGCCCCCGTACCACCGCGCCGCCGGACCGCTGGGCCGGACGGGTGGTGGGCCGCCCGCCCCGGGCGGAGACTGGACGGGGACCGGCCCGAAGGGAGTCCGCCATGCAGACCGGCACCGTGAAGTGGTTCAACATCCACCACGCCTACGGCTACATCACCCCGGACGGCGGCGGCCCGGAGGTCGCCGTGTACTACGACTCGGTGCTCGCCGACACCGAGGACGGCCACATCCTGCACCAGGGCCAGCGGGTCCGCTACGACGAGACCGTGCAGGAGTACCGCCCGGTGGCCGAGCGGGTCCGCCCGCTCACCGGCTGACGGCGCCCACCACGGCGGAGGCCGGGGCGGCGGGCGCGGGGACGGCGGCCGGCCGGGAGTGCCGGCCGGAGCCCGCCGCGGGTTCGGTGGTGGCGCGCGGCGCGTAGCGGGCGGCGGGCGCGCGCAGCAGCCAGTTCCGCCCGGCGGGGGCGGCCAGGCCCATCCGGTGCAGCAGGTCGAGGGCGTCGCGGCGGAACGCGGCCAGGTCGGCGAGGTAGCCGGCGTCCCAGCCCGCGCTCATGCCGTAGTCGTCGGTGATGTCGCCGAGGGTGCCGTCGATCAGCGCGTCGGGGACCAGCACGGCGGGCGGGGCGGTGGCGGCGTCGGCCGGGCGCAGCTCCTCGACCAGGCGTTCGGCGAGCAGCAGGGCGGCCTGGGCGAGGGTGCCGGGGCCGGGCAGTGCGAGGTCGGTGAGTTCGTCGGCGGGGTCGAGCAGGGCGACGCCCTCGGCCCGGATCTCGGCGGTCAGGCCGAGGAAGTCGGCGAACCGCTCGGTCTCGGCGGGGGCGGCGGCGAGCAGGTGGGCGCGCTCGGCGGGGGCGAGGTCGTCGAGCAGCACGACGGGGGTCTCGGCGAGCAGCCGGCGGACCGCGACCTCGGGGCCGACGGCGGGCAGCGGGGGCGCGGTGAGCAGGTCGGCGGCGAGGTCGGCGGGCGGGCGCCAGTCGTCCAGCAGGGCGCGCACGGCGGCGGGGGCGGGGACGGCCGGGTCGGCCAGCGCCCGGGCCAGGGCGGCGTACCCGGCGGGGTCGAGGCCGGGCAGGCCGCGGCCGGGCAGCGGGGCCTTGTGCAGGCGGGCGTGGTCGGGGCCGAGGGTGAGCCGGTAGCCGAGCAGGGTGGCGAAGCGTTCGGCCAGGTCCTCGGCGTGCCGGCGGATCAGCGGGAGCGCGGCGCCGTGCGGGCCGTCGGCGGTGACCAGCGGACGGGCCATCAGCAGCCGGGCGGCGGTGCGCAGTTCGGTGCCGGCGGAACGGTCGCCGGCGGCGGCGGGGCGCTCGGGTTTGCGGTGGCGGCCGCCGCCGGTGGGGCGGGCGGGCGCGGCGGCGGGGGCCTCCCGGCGTATCCGGCGGTAGCCGAGCGGCCGGAACAGCGGCGAGGTGGAGTGGTGCACGGTGGGGCCGTGCCACCAGCTGGTGCCGGGCGCGGGTTCGGCCTGCCGGGGCGCGCCGCCGAGGTGGCGGGCGCCGTACGCGCCGAAGGCGGTGGCGACCAGCAGGTCGGCGGCGGCCGGGTCGGCGGCGGCGAAGCGGTCGGCCAGCGCGGTGGCGGCAGCGGCGACCGCGGCCGAGCGGTCGGCCGCGGCGGCGTCCGGGCGCGCGGGAACGGCGGACAGCCCCGCCCCCGCGGTGCGCCCCATCCCCGTACCGCCGGTCGCCGTCGGGGCGCCGGCGGCTGTTTCGTGCCGCTCCATGTCGTCCCCAAGAGTAGTCGCCGAACCGGTCGCTACGCGCCGGTAACAACCTCTTCCGCAGGCCGCCGCCGTCCCCTAGGGTTCCGGGCATGCCGAACCTGCCCAATGTCGTGCTCTGGTCGATACCGGCCTTCGTGCTGCTCACCGTGCTGGAGATCGTCTCCTACCGGTTCCATCCGGACGAGGAGGAGCAGGGCTACGCCGCGAAGGACACCGCGACCAGCCTGGGCATGGGGCTGGGCTCGCTGCTGTTCGACGCCGGGTGGAAGATCCCGATCGTGGCGATCTACTCGTTCCTGTACGAGCTGACGCCGCTGCGGATCCCGGTGCTGTGGTGGACGGTGCCGCTGATGCTGCTGGCGCAGGACTTCTTCTACTACTGGTCGCACCGGGGCCACCACGTGATCCGGGTGCTGTGGGCCTGCCACGTGGTGCACCACTCCAGCCGGCACTACAACCTGTCGACGGCGCTGCGGCAGCCCTGGACCTCGGCCACCACCTGGGTGTTCTACGTGCCGATGATCCTGGCGGGCGTGCACCCGGCGGCGCTGGCGTTCTGCTCCTCGGCGAACCTGGTGTACCAGTTCTGGATCCACACCGAGCGGATCGGGAAGCTGCCCCGCCCGGTCGAGTACGTCTTCAACACGCCCTCGCACCACCGGGTGCACCACGCCTCGCAGGGCGGCTACCTGGACCGCAACTTCGGCGGCATCCTGATCGTCTTCGACCGGATGTTCGGCTCCTTCGCGGCGGAGGCCGAGCGCCCGGTGTACGGCCTGACCAAGAACATCGAGACCTTCAACCCGTTGCGGGTCGCCACCCACGAGTACGCCTCGATCGCCCGGGACGTCCGCTCCGCGACGACCTGGGGCGACCGGCTGCGCCACCTGGTGAAGGGCCCGGGCTGGCAGCCCGCGCCGCGTACCGCTTCCCCCGCCCCCGCCGCCGCCGGACCGGAGAGTGCCCCCGCATGACCCCCGCCCGCGACCCGCGCACCGCGCGGGTCCTGCTGCTCGCCTTCGCCGCCGTCTCGGCCGCGCACCTGCTGGCGATCGCCGTCCACCTGACGCCCGTCCAGTACGCCACCAAGCCGCTGCTGATGCCGCTGCTGGCGGCCTGGGTGTGGGCCCTCGCCCGGCCCGGCACGCCGCGGCTGCTGATCCCGGCGCTGCTGTTCGGCGCGGGCGGCGACATCCTGCTGGAGATCGGTGGCACGGCCGCCTTCCTCGCCGGGATGGGCTCCTTCGCGGCCGGCCACGTCTGCTACGTGACGATGTTCGCCAAGCTCGGGGCGCTCGCCGACCGGCGCCGCCTGCTGCCGGTGGCGGCGGGCTACGCGGTGGCCTGGGCGGTGCTGATCGTGCTGCTCTGGCCCGACCTGGACGCCGGGATGCGCGTCCCGGTCGCGGTCTACAGCCTGCTGCTGGCCTCCACCGCCGTGACGGCGGCCCGGACCAACCTGTGGGCGGGGCTGGGCGGGGCACTGTTCCTGTTCTCCGACACCCTGATCGCCACCGACATCGCGGGCTGGAAGCACCTGCCCGCGCACGGCTTCCTGATCATGCTGACCTACCTGGCCGGCCAGTACCTGCTGACCACCGGCACCCTGGAGCGCACCACGCGGCAGGACCGACGGCAGGACTGACGGCACGACAGCACAGCGGGCGGCACCCACCTCGTCGGTGGGTGCCGCCCGCTGTGCTGTTCCGTCGCCGGCCGCGGGGACGGGCGGCCGGCCGCGTGCGGTGGGCGCGTCGCGGTGGCGGCGGTCAGGGCGTCCGGCGGGCGCCGCCCCGCCGGCGCAGCAGCCAGAACCCGCCGATCCCCGCGGCGACCAGCGCGCCGCCCGTCGCGATCCGCCCACCGTCGACGCCGACCGAGCCGCCGAGGCCGGTCTCCACGCCGCCGTGCGGGACCCGGGCGCCCTCCCAGACGCCCGCCCCGGCCGCGCCGGCCGACCCGCCGCTCCCGGCGGAGGCGACCGCGACGGCGACCGCGCCGACGAAGGAGTCGCCGTTCGGGCACTTGCCGTCGATGCCCCAGGAGGAGTCCGAGGTGCTGCGTTTGGCGATCGCGGCGGCCATCTCCTGCTCGGAGATGACGGTCGCGTTGCCGGAGTACTTGCCGTCGGGGCCCACGCTCAGCGTGGTCGAGCCGCCGGCGAAGGCCGCCGAGGTCGCGGTGACGCTCTTCTCGGTGCTGCTCGCGCAGGTCACGCTGACGGCGACCGACTGGCCGGGCTGCGCCTGCGCGGGGGTGACCCAGGCGGGTTCGCTGCCCTTCGCGGACGCGGGGGCGGCGGTGGCCAGGCCGAGCAGGACGGTGGTGCCGAGCAGAGCGGCGGCGGCGGTGCGCGTCGGGCGCATGCCGTACCTCCAGGGGGTCGGGCGGGAGGGGGCGGCTCCGTGTGCATCCCGCTACTCCCGGTTGCCGACCACGCTAGGCAGTGCTGTCCGGCCCGGCGACACCTCGGGGCCGTTCGGGGCCGTTCGGGCCGGGGTTTCCTCCGGGCCCGAACGGTTTCCGACGGCCCGTCACTCGTTGCGCGCCGTCTCCGGTCCGGTGATCCGGCGCAGCAGCGGCAGGGTCGCGCCGATCGCGGCCAGCGCGGCGGCCAGGCCCGCCGCGACCGCGAGCCAGTAGCCGGCGTCGAGGGGGTGCAGGGTGTACTTCAGCTGCGAGCGCAGGAACAGGTCGGCGGCCAGCAGACCGACGCCGACCGCGACCGCGGAGACCGCCAGCAGCGGGACGGCGGACTCCAGCAGCACCACCCGGCGCAGCATCCGCAGCGGCACGCCGGTCAGCCGCAGCAGGCTGAACGGCCGCTTGCGCTCGCCGAGTCCGGCGGCGGCCGCGACGGCCAGGCTGCAGCCCGCGATCGGGAAGGTCGCCAGGATCACCACGTTCGCCAGCTGCTGGTAGCCCTTCAGCTCGCCGCCGGAGAGGTTCCTCCCCTCTGCCAGGGTGATCGCCTGCCGGACGGCCGGGTACGCGGCGTCCACCGTGGTGCGGGCCCGCTCGACGGCGGCCTGCGAGCCGTCGGTGCCGACCACCAGCTTCTCCACCTGGAGCGCGGCCACCTGTTCGGCGGTCCAGGGGGCGGTGGGCCAGACGGTGGCGGAGTAGTCGCGGGCCCCGGCCCAGATGTACGGCACGTACGCGGTCGCCGCGCCGGGCGCGCAGCGGCCGAAGACCTGGAGGTCCGCCAGTTCCCGGCAGTCCGCGGTCTGGGAGGCCCGGTCCTCCCCGCCGGCGTCGATCGGCACCACCGTGCCGATGGGGTGCACCAGCAGGACGCCCGTGACGCCGGGGACGGAGCGGAGGCGGGCGAGCAGTTCGGGCGGCGCGGGCCGGCCCGCGGTCTCGAAGTGGCCGTCCGGGGTGTAGCCGCTGCCGAGTTCGTCCGACAGCACGTTGTCGAACTGCCGGCCGCCCTCGGGGAGGCCGCGTTCGGCGGTCATGGTGCCGATGATGCCGACGGTCGCGGTCATCACCAGCAGGGCCAGCACCAGGCCGCTGACGGCGCGGAACCCGGCGGTCGGGTTGTCGGCGAGCCGGCGCACCGCGATCAGGGTGGCGGGGCGCTGGGTGCGGCGAGCCAGCAGGGCGGCGGCCCGGCCGGTCAGCCAGGGGCCGGAGAGCACCAGACCCAGCATGATCAGGCCGAACGCGGACAGGTAGCCGCGGGTCTGGCCCTCGACCGAGGACGGGTGCCAGACCAGGAAGGCCGCCAGTTCGACCAGTCCGGCCAGCAGCGGGACCACCCGCCAGGCCCGGGGCGGCTTCGGGGTGACCCGGCGGCTCACCCCGAGCGGGGAGATCCGGACCCGGTGCAGCGCGATCCGGGCCGCGACGGCTGCCGCGAGCGGGACGCCGAGCGCGACGGCGAGGACCTGGAGAGGCGTCAGGGTGACGTCGGAGGTGAAGAACCGGTCGCCGCTCAGCGACATCCCGGCGACCGGGGCGCGCAGCGCGAGGTGCGGCAGGAAGCCGAGCGCGACGCCCGCGGCGGCGGCCGCGACGGCCTCGACGGCGGAGACCACCGAGACCTGCCGGGGCGTCGCGCCGACCAGCCGCATCGCGGCAAAACGGCGTTCGCGCTGGGTGGCGGTCAGCCGGGTGGCGGTGCCGATCAGGATCAGCACGGGGAAGACCAGCGCGCCGGTGGCGACGGTCAGGATCAGCGCGGTGCCGTTGGACTTGATGCCGACCACGCAGTCGTCGCACCGGTCGGGCGAGGTGCTGGCGATCCGGTCCACCAGGGCGGCGCCCGGCAGTTCGCGCATCGCCTGCGGGGACCGGCCGACCAGGGCGACGAGGCTGTCCGGGGCGGGCAGCGCGTCCTTGCCGAGGATGCCGACCCGGTGGCCGCCGAAGCGGTCGGCGAGCTGCTCGGCGGGCGTGGCGTCGACCAGCCGGGCCAGCGCGGGCGACAGGTAGTACTCGCCGTCGGCGGGCATCCGGTCCACCCCTGGCGAGGTCACGGCGGACGCCCCGGTGAGCGCGACGTCGACCCGCCCGATCTCCCGCCCCTGAAAGGCGTCCCGCCGGGTCAGCCACCACATCGGCGCCTTCCCCCCGGAGGCGGAACTCCCTACCCCCGCACCGGCAACAGCACCTCCCGCCACACCGCCGGAGGCCGTCGCCCCCACGCCGGAACCCCCGCCGGAGGCGGAACTCCCCACACCGGACTCCCCGCCGGAAGCAGAACCTCCCGCCGCACCGCCGGAAGCCGTCGCCCCCGCGCCCGCACCCCCGCCGGAGGCGGAACTCGCCGCCGCACCGCCGGAGGCCGTCGCCCCGACACCGGCTTCCCCGCCGGAGGCAGAACCTCCCGCCGCACCGCCGGAGGCTCCCGTTCCCACGCCGGAACCCCCGCCGGAGGCGGAACTCCCCACACCGGCTTCCCCGCCGGAGGCAGAACCTCCCGCCGCACCGCCGGAGGCTCCCGTTCCCACGCCGGAACCCCCGCCGGAGGCGGAATTCCCCGCCGCACCGCCGGAGGCTGTCGTTCCCGCCGCCTCCCGATCGGCGGGAGCGACCCGGGAGCCGGCCGTGAGGCCGGTGTTGAACCAGGCGTAGCGGTCGTTCTGGGTGTGCACGGCGTTGACGGCGGCGAGGGTGGTGAGCAGCAGTCCGACGCCGATGGCGACGGCCGCGGCGGTGACCAGGAGGCGCAGCAGCGCGTCCCGGCCGCCGCTGACGGCGAGGCGCAGGCCGAGGCGGATCACGGGGTGAGCCTTCCGGTGAGCGAGGTGGCGCGGCCGTCGCGGACGATGGTCTCGCGGTCCGCGTAGGCGGCGATCCGGGCCTCGTGGGTGACCAGGACGACGGTGGTGCCCTGGCTGCGGGCGGCGTCCACCAGCAGGTCCATCACGTGTTCGCCGGTCAGCGAGTCGAGTGCGCCGGTGGGCTCGTCGGCGAACAGCACGCGCGGCTCGGCGACCAGGCCGCGGGCCAGGGCGACCCGTTGGGCCTGGCCGCCGGAGAGCTCGCCGGAGCGGCGGCCCTCCAGGCCGTCCAGGCCGAGCCGGGGGAACCAGGCGCGGGCCCGGGCGAGGGCGGTGGCGCGCTTGGCGCCGCCGAGCAGCAGCGGCAGGGCGACGTTCTCCTCGGCCGTCAACTCCGGGACGAGCTGGCCGAATTGAAAGACGAAGCCGAAGGAGTCGCGGCGCAGGGTGCTGCGCTCCTGCTCGCCGAGGCGGTCGATCCGGCGGCCGTCGAAGTGGATCTCGCCGCTGTCGGGGGCGAGGATGCCGGCCAGGCAGTGCAGCAGGGTGGACTTGCCGGAGCCGGAGGGGCCCATCACGGCGAGGATCTCGCCGGCCTCCACTTCGAGGTCGGCGCCGCGCAGGGCGGGGGTCTCGCCGAAGGCGAGGGTGAGGGCACGGGCTTCGATCAGGGGGCTCATCGCTGGGTGACCTCCGCGGCGAGGGCGTCGAGTCGGGCGGTGGTGAGGTCGATCCAGCGCAGGTCGGACTCCAGGTGGAACAGGCCGTGGTCGGCGAGCAGGGCGTCGACCAGGCTGCCGGTGCGCTTGACCTCGGTGAGTTCGCGCATCCGCCGCAGGTGGGCGGCGCGCTGGGTGTCGAGGTACTGCTCGGCGTCGCGGCCGAGCATCAGGGCGAGCACGACCTTGCTGAACAGCACGGTCTGCAGGTGGGGTTCGGCGGCGACCGGTTCGCGCAGCCACTCCTCGAACTCGGTGGCCCCGGTGTCGGTGATCACGTACCGCTTGCGGTCCGGGCCGTCGCCGGCCTCGGGTTCGCCGACCACCACCTTGCCGTCCCGGGCGAGGCGGCCGAGGGTCGCGTAGACCTGGCCGAAGGGCAGCGGCTTGCCGCGCCCGAAGAAGGCGTCGTAGTCGCGCTTGAGGTCGTAGCCGTGGCTGGGCTCGCGTTCGAGGAGCCCGAGCAGGGTGAGGGGAACGCTCATGATCGAAGGCTACGCCGCGCGTACACTCCGCGTCTATACACTCAGAGAATAGCGACGTGCGGATCTTCGCCCGCTAGCCTCTCCCTGCGGTTTTCACCCACGGGGGGCATGATGCGGTTCGGGCCACTGGAACACTTCACGACGAAGACGGACACACCGCTCGGCGAACTGCTGCTGCTCCGGCGGCCGCTGAAGCAGGACCCCTTCGGCCTGCCGAAGATCAACGGTCCCGAGGACTGGTCGCTGAGTCTGGCCGGCCGGCAGCTCGCCGAACTGCCCGGGTTCGAGCTGTACGCGGCGCGGGGCGCCGGGCTGCGCCGGGGTGCGGTGGGCGGCGTCGAGGGCGCCGAGCTGCGGATCGAAGTGCGCGGCGGCCTCCGGCGCTCCCACCGCGGGGTGGAGTTCCGCAGCGGCGGGCGCACCCTCCGCTTCGTCCGCCGGGGGCTGGCCCGCGCCGAACTGCTGGAGGACGGGCGGACGGTGGCCCGCACCGGCTCCGGCGGCTGGGAGCACGAGGAGACCGACCCGCTGCGGGTGCTCGCCCTGGCGGTGTACACCTGGGCGGCCCTGGACCGCGTCAACACCAACCCGGTGCTGCGCGACGTGCTGCCGGCGCTCCTCGGCTCGCTGATCTCCTGACGGACCTCACAGGTCCAGGTCGACCACCACGGGGGCGTGGTCGGAGGTGCCCTTGCCCTTGCGGGCCTCGCGGTCGACGTAGGTGTCGGTGACGGCGTCCGCGAAGGGCTTGTTGGCGTAGGTGAGGTCGATCCGCATGCCGCGGTTCTTCGGGAAGGCCAGCGCCCGGTAGTCCCAGAAGGTGTACGGGCGGTCGTACTTGAGGGCGCGCGGGACGACGTCCTGCAGGCCGATCTCCTGGAGGGCGGTCAGGGTGGCGCGCTCGGGCTCGGTGACGTGGGTGAGGCCCTCGAAGGCGGCGACGTCGTAGACGTCCTCGTCGGCGGGGGCGACGTTGAAGTCGCCGAGGACGGCGAACGGGCGCCCGCCCGCCGCGTCCTCCCGGACGGCGTCGCGCAGCGCGGCCATCCACTCCAGCTTGTAGCGGTAGTGCGCGTGGTCGACCTCGCGGCCGTTGGGCACGTACACCGACCAGACCCGGACCGGGCCGCAGGTGGCGGCGATGGCGCGCGGCTCGACCACCGCGGCCGGCGCGTCCTCGGCGAGGTAGCCGGGCTGGCCGGGCAGGTCGCGGACCACGTCGGCCAGGCCGATCTTCGACAGCAGGGCGACGCCGTTCCACCGGCCGTCGCCGTGCGCGGCGGACTCGTAGCCCAGCTCGGCGACCGCCTCGGCGGGGAAGGCGTCGGTGGCGCACTTGAGTTCCTGCAGGCAGAGCACGTCCGGCCGGGCGGACTCCAACCATTCGAGCAGCTTGGGGAGCCGGGCGGTGACGGAGTTGATGTTCCAGGTGGCGATGCGGACGGTCACGGCGGCCTTCCCTCGGCGGTACGGACGGACGGGGCCCCGGCGCGCGGGCCGGTCGCCCCGTCCGAACATACCGCCAGGCGCCGACAGCGCCCGGCAGTCGACGGTCCGTCAGCGGGCGGGCCGCAGCACCGCCGCCGCTCCCCCGCCGCGCCGGACCGGTTCGGCGGCGGCGGTCCAGCTGCCGTCCGGGTGTCGTTCGACGCCGGTGGCGGCGCCGATCTCCGGGACGGCCGCGAAGACGTGGCCGAGCGCCTGCAGCCGCGCCGCCTCGGGCGAGGCCAGGAAGGCGGGTTCGGCCTGGGTGGCGGCGGTGTTGCGCTGGCTGGCCCGGGGCGCGGCGATGGCCTGCTCCAGTGTCAGGCCGCGGTCGACCCGGCCGGTCAGCACCTGCAGCACGGTGGTGATGATGGTCGCGCCGCCGGGCGAGCCGAGCGCCAGGTAGGGCCGGCCGTCCTTGAGCACGATCGTCGGCGAGATCGAGGAGCGCGGCCGCTTGCCGGGGCCGGGCAGGTTGGGGTCGGGCACGCCCGGGGTGAGCGGCGCGAAGTCGAAGTCGGTCAGCTCGTTGTTGAGCAGGAAGCCCCGGCCGGGGACGGTGATGCCGCTGCCGCCGGTCTGCTCGATGGTCAGGGTGTACGCCACCACGTTGCCCCAGCGGTCGGCGACCGTCAGGTGGGTGGTGCTCTGCCCCTCGTACGGCTCGGCCGCCGGCTGCCCGCTGCTCGCGCAGGCCGCCGGGTGGTAGGGGTCGCCGGGGGCGAGCGGGCTGGTCAGGGCGCGGTCCGGGTCGATCAGGCAGGCCCGGGCGGCGGCGTAGCGGGGGTCGAGGAGTTGCCGGGTCGGCACCTGGACGGCGCTCGGGTCGCCGACCCAGCGGTTGCGGTCGGCGAAGGCGATCCGGCTGGCCTCCAGGTACTGGTGGTCGTAGGCGGCCGGGTCGGTGAGCTTCGCGGCGCCGTTGGCGGCCAGCACGTTCAGCGCCTCGCCGACGGTGGTGCCGCCGGAGGAGGACGGCGCGATGCCGTACACGTCCAGGCCCCGGTAGGTCACGTGGGTGGGCTCCTGCACCCGGACCCGGTAGGCGGCCAGGTCGGCGGTGTCGACCTTCCCGGGGCGGGCGTTGCGGCCGGAGGCCGGGTCGACCGGCGGGTGCTGCAGGGTGCGGACCACGTCGGCGCCGATCGGGCCGCGGTAGAGCGCGGCGGTGCCGGTGCGGCCGAGTTCCCGGTAGGTGGCGGCCAGGTCGGGGTTGCGGAAGGTGGAGCCGACCACCGGGAGCTGCCCGTCCGGCAGGAACAGCGCCCGGCTGGCCGGGAAGTCCTGGAACCTGGCCTGGTTGCCGGCGGTCTGGTCGCGGAAGGTCTGGTCGACGGTGAAGCCGCGCTCGGCGATCCGCTCGGCGGGCTTCAGCACCTCGTCCAGGTTCCGGCTGCCCCAGCGGCGCAGCGCCTCCTGCCAGGTGGCGGCGGTGCCGGGGACGCCGACGGACAGGCCGCTGGTGACGGCGTCGGCGAAGGGCAGCGGGGTGCCGTTCTCCAGGAACAGCGCGCTGTCGGCGGTGCGGGAGGCGGTCTCCCGGCCGTCGATGGTCTCGACCTTCCCGGTGCGGGCGTCGTAGTGGACGAAGTACCCGCCGCCGCCGATGCCGGCCGAGTAGGGCTCGGTGACGCCGAGCGCGGCGGCGGTGGCCACGGCGGCGTCCACCGCGTTGCCGCCGCGCCGCAGCACCTCCAGGCCGGCGGCGGTGGCGTCGGCGTCGACGCTGGCGACCGCGCCGCCCCACCCGACGGCCTCCGGCTGCTTGCCCGGTGGGGCCTGGGCCGCCCGGGCGGGTGCGGCGGCGCCCAGCAGCCCGGTGACCAGGGCGAGGGCGGGGACGAGACGGGCGAGGGCGCGCATACGGCCTCCCAGGGACGGCGTCGGTCCCCCGTTCTCCCACAGCCGCCGGGCCCGGGACAACCGGTCGTTCGGCCAACCGCGCCGGTTTCACCGGATGTTGACACGGCGTCAACGAATGCGGGGTCAGCCGGGCAGGGCGCGGCGGCGCTTGACGGTGCGGAAGCGGCGGGCGACCTGGCGGGCCAGGTCGGCGGCGCCGACCAGGCCGGCCTCGTTGCCGAGGGCGGCGTGCACGATCTCGGCCTCGGGGCGGAAGCCGCGGCCGGTGAGGGTGCGGCGGAAGGCGTCCCGGGCGGGGCCGAGCAGCAGGTCGCCGGCCTCGCTGACGCCGCCGCCGACCACGAAGCGGCCGGGGTCGAGCGCGGCGGCCAGGTTGGCGATGCCGACGCCGAGCCAGCGGCCGACCTCGTAGAGCAGCTCCACCGCGACGGCGTCGCCCTCCCGGGCGGCCTCGGTGACCAGCGGGCCGGTGATGCCGAGCGGGCTGCCGCCGGCCCGGGCCAGCAGCGGCTGGACCACCGGGGACTCCTCGGCGGCGAGCTCGCGGGCCTCCCGGACCAGGGCGTTGCCGGAGGAGTACTGCTCCCAGCAGCCGCGGTTGCCGCACGGGCAGCGGTGGCCGCCGGGCACCACCTGCATGTGGCCGAATTCGCCGGCCAGGCCGTACCGGCCGCGGTCGACCCGGCCGTCCCGGACCACCGCGCCGCCGATGCCGGTGCCGAGGGTGATCATCACCATCTGCTCCTCGCCGCGGCCGGCGCCGAACCGCCACTCGGCCCAGGCGGCGGCGTTGGCGTCGTTCTCGACCACGACGGGGAACCGCAGCCGGGAGCTGAGCGCCTGCTGGAGCGGTTCGCCGCGCCAGTTCAGGTGCGGGGCGAACAGCACGGTGGAGCGGTCGGCGTCGACCCAGCCGGCCGCGCCGACGCCGACGGCGTGCACGTCGTGCTTGTCGGCGAGCTGCAGCACCAGCTCGACGATGACGTCCTCGACCACCTTCGGGCTCTTGCTCTTGTCGGGGGTCTCGGTGCGGACCCGGTCCAGCACCCGGCCCTCGCCGTCGACGACCCCGGCGACCACCTTGGTGCCGCCGATGTCCACGCCGATCGTCGGCAGGCGGAGCAGCCCGGCGGGCAGGGTGCGGCGGCGGCGTTCGGCGCGGGGGCCGAGGCCCAGCAGGTTCGGCAGGACGGGGCGGGCGGAGCCGTTGGCTGTGGTCACGTGATGAATGCTCCTGGTTTCGGTAAAAGGTCGGCCCGAGTGGAGGTCGGCCGTCGGCGAACTGGCAGACTGAGCCACGAACGCACAGCGGATTTTCACGAAAACGTGATGTTCCTCTCAGGTTTCTCCGGGTGTCGGCAGCAACTGATCGTGTGTTTGACGCAGTCTGACAAGTGTGATGTGCGAACCGGGGGACCGTGCCCCGGACGGCCGGACGACCCGATGCGAGAGACCCCGATGCAGCTGACAGGCACCCCGTTCCTCCTCCTCACGATCGTCCTGGTGCCGGTCTCGATCGTGGTGGCGCTGCTGCTCTGGGGCCGGGTCCGGGGCCCGCGCCCGGTGCAGGTGCTGTCCCGGATCGTGATGCTGCTGTTCTGCCAGATCACCGCGGTCACCACGGTCTTCGTGATGGTGAACAACGCCAACCTGATCTACGGCAGCTGGGACGACCTGCTGGGCACCGGCAACCACGTCCGCGCGGTGCCGAACGTGCAGGCGGAGACGGGCGGCGCGTCCGGCGCGCCGGGCACCCCCGGCAACGACGCCAAGCACAGCAAGGTGATCCAGAAGTTCGACCCGGTCGGCGACCCGAAGGTCCCGAACGACGTGCAGACCACCAACCTGAAGGGCGCGGTCTCCGGCGTCGACGGCGAGGTGCTGGTCTGGCTGCCGCCGCAGTACAACGACCCGGCGTACAAGGACAAGAACTTCCCGGTGGTCGAGCTGCTGCCGGGCTGGCCGGGCTCCTCGAAGACCTGGTTCGGCACGCTGCGGGTCTCCGAGCAGCTGAAGCCGATGATGCAGAGCGGGCAGGTCGCCCCGTTCATCCTGGTCTCGCCGCGCACCAACCTGCTCGGCGACAGCGTCGACACCGGCTGCGCGGACGTGCCCGGCAAGGTCAACGCGGACGCCTGGCTGTCCCGGGACGTGCCGCAGATGGTGCTGGACAACTTCCGGGTGGACCCGTCGGCGGACCGCTGGGCGGTGGCCGGCTACTCGGCGGGCGCGCACTGCGCGGCCAAGCTGGCGCTGGAGCACCCGGACCGCTACCGCGCGGGCGTCAGCCTGTCCGGCTACAACGACCCGGCCGGCGAGGAGAAGTCGCTGACCGCGAAGGACCCGCACCTGCGGGAGGTCTCCAACCCGCTGAACATCCTGAAGTCCGCCAAGACCCCGCCGAAGACCGCGCTCTACGTCAGCGGCAACAAGGGCGACGGCCTGGAGGCCGGCGAGGCGCTGAAGGCCGCCGCGAAGGCGCCGACCACCGTGACCGTGCAGGAGACCACCGGCGCGCACAGCAGCGACGTGTGGAAGCCGATGGTCCCCGGCATCTTCACCTGGCTGACCTCGGTGATCCCGGCCAACCACTGATCCGGCCCGGTGCCGGCCCCCGCGCGGGGGCCGGCACCGGGTTCAGGACTTCGGCTTTCAGGACTTCGGCACCGTGTTCACGTACTCGGTGCCGGCCGCGTAGAAGCCGTCCACGGTCTTCTGCACCTCGGCCGCGGGGACGGCCTGGTCGGCCTTGTAGTAGAACCAGTTGACCTTCATGTCCCAGCTGCGGCTGCCGCCGATCGCGGGCAGCAGGTCGATGAACCAGTTGCTGAAGTGGACGTCCACCTTCTCGCGCAGGACGTACTTGCCGGAGCTGGTGTACAGGTCCTTGCCGTCCATCGCGTAGGTGGCCTTGCCGTCCATCACGGTGATCGTCATCAGGTGCCAGCCGCCGAACGCCTGCTTGGTGGCCTTGGTGACCCGGTCCGGCGGGTCGGCCTTGAACCAGCTGGTGGTGTCGAGCTGCGGGCCGGGCGCGCCCCAGCCGCCGTTGGCCAGGTACTCGAAGTCCAGCTCGCTGTAGTTCGCCGAGGAGTCGGCGGGCGAGATCGGGAAGAAGGTCTGCACCACGTGGTCGCCGGTGCGGCCGGTGCTCGGCTTGTCGCTGAGGTAGATCCGGGCCGCGTAGGTGCCGTTGAGCAGGTTGGCGCCGGTGGTCAGCACCTCGACCTGCTGGGTGCCCTGCTTGGTGCCGTCGGTGGTGGAGCGCAGCTGCATGGTCCGGCCGCCCTGGGCGGTGGAGTCGGCGGGGAAGCCGGCGCCGGCCGCGGACCAGGTGTCCTTGATGCCGGGGCCGCCCGCGCCGGCCCGGACCTCCCAGCCGTGCGCGGCCAGCGCGGGGTCGTCGGCGCCGGTGTAGTGGAAGGTGTCGAACAGTGTCCCGGGCGGGCCGGTGGGCGTCGGCGAGGCGCTGGGGGCGTCCTTCGCGGAGCCGCCCTTGGCCCCCGTGGCCGCGCCGCCGGTGGCGGGGGCGCCGGAGGAGCAGGCGGCGAGCGCGCCCAGCAGGGCCGGCAGCACGAGGAGCCTCCACGCGCGGCGACGGGGTGTGCGGCGGGGCTGGCTCAACTCGGGCTCCTTGGGTGGCGCGGCGGTGGCGCGGCGGCGGTGCGGTGGGGCCCGCCCGCTGTGCGGGCGTCGACGGCCGTTCCGGTGAGGCGGTCATCCTAACGGGGCGCGCAAGGCGCACCGCCCTTGCCCCGACGGGTTCCTGACGTGCATGAGCCAAGGTCAACGGTCCGTGCACAGGTCTGCACCTGTACGTGGCGATACGTGGCGGAAGTCGTCTCGATCCGATTACAACACCGCGTCAGATCGCCGCAAAAACAGACATAGTTCCCATTTCTTCGAAGGTCCCCTCAGGTCCGTGGACTAGCGTTCGCCCTAATCTCCTGCGGCCCGAGGGCCGTGCTCCGAAAGGCCCGCACCATGTGCCCTGTCATGACTTCTCCCGAAGCCGGATCGGTGCCCGCCGCGGAGCCCGTTCCACCCGGTACGAACCCCGCCCCCGAAGAGGCGCTCCCCGAGCCGGTGTTCGTCGACGGATCGGGCCTGCGGGGCCGGCTGCTGCGCGGCCTGGGCTGGCCGGTGTCGCTGGTCGGCGCGGTGCTGGCGGTCGCCATGGGCGGCAGTCTGGTCGGCATGCAGGCGGACGCTCCCGCGCTGGGGATACCGCCGCAGCCCGCCCGGTCCCCGGCCGCCCCGGCGCCCTCCCCCTCGGCCCTGCCCACGACGCCCGCGACGCCCGCGCCGACCGCCTCCTCGGAGGCGAAGCCGGGCGGCGGCGCCTCCTCCTCCCCCGCCAAGCCGAAGAACTCGCCCAGCGCCCCGGCCAAGTCGACGGCCTCCACGGCCTCCACGGCCGGGCTGCGCGGGGCGGCGCCCACCGGCGCCGCGTCCAAGCGCCCCTGACCCGCTTCTCGGAGCAGCACCCCCGAACGTCCGCACCGCCCTCCCAGGAGCACCATTGTCCCGCCACCAGCGCCGCCGGCAGTCCCTGCTCAGGCCGCGCCGACTGGCCGCGCCGCCGCTGCGCTTCTTCATGCCGCTGTCGCTGCTGGCCTGCCTGCTGGTGCTGCTCGTGCTGCGCGGCCTGGCCACCAACGAGGTGTTCCACGACACCCGGATCGCGGTGTCGGTCGACAAGGACACGGTGCCGCCGGAGCTGCTCAAGGGCGGGCCGGTGATCGACGCCCGCGGCAGCAAGAACGCCCACCCGGTGAGCTACCGCATCCCCGACAGGACCGTGGTGCTGAGCTTCGACGACGGCCCCTCCCCGGAGTGGACGCCGAAGATCCTGGACGTGCTGGCCAAGCACGACGTGCGCGCCGACTTCTTCGTCACCGGCGCGATGACCACCCGCAACCCGGAGCTGATCCGGAAGATCGTCGCGGGCGGCCACGAGATCGGCCTGCACACCTTCACCCACCCCGACCTGGCCTACCAGTCGCACGCCCGGATCAGCTGGGAGCTGGCCCAGACCCAGCTGGCGCTGGCCGGCGTCGCGGGCGTGCACAGCTCGCTGTTCCGGCCGCCGTACTCCTCGGACGCCTCCGCGATGGACGACTGGAACTACCCGGTCATCAAGTACGTGGGCGCGCACGGCTACCTGACCGCGTTCATCGACCGGGACACCGACGACTGGAAGCGCCCCGGCGTCGAGGAGATCGTCAAGGCCGCGCTGCCGGCCACGCCCGGCGCGGGCGAGCTGATCCTGCTGCACGACGCGGGCGGCGACCGCGCGGAGACCGTCGAGGCGCTGGAGCAGATCATCGTCAAGCTGCAGGGCGAGGGCTACCGCTTCACCACCGTCTCGGACGCGCTCGGCGCGTCCAGCGCGATGGTGCCGGTGCACGGCTTCCAGCTGTGGGCGGGCAAGGGCTTCATCTGGGCCACCCACGCCGCCGTGGTCACCCTGCCGCTGCTGGTCGGGCTGCTCGCCCTGGTCGGCTTCCTGAACTTCGGCCGGTTCGCGCTGATGCTGGTGCTGGCCCCGGTGCACGCCCGGCGCGCCAAGCGCACCGACCAGTGGGGACCGCCGGTGACCGAGCCGGTCACCGTGCTGGTCCCGGCGTACAACGAGATCGAGTGCATCGCCAACACGCTGAACTCGCTGGCCGCGAGCGACTACCCGATCGAAGTGATCGTCATCGACGACGGGTCGACCGACGGCACCGCGGACGCCGTCGAGGAGCTGGACCTGCCGTTCGTCCGGCTGATCCGCAAGGTCAACGGCGGCAAGCCCAGCGCGCTGAACGCCGGCATCGCCGCCGCCTCGCACGACATCGTGGTGATGATGGACGGCGACACCGTCTTCGAGCCGTCCACCGTCCGCGAGGTGGTCCAGCCGTTCGCCGACCCGGCGATCGGCGCGGTGGCGGGCAACGCCAAGGTCGGCAACCGGGACAGCCTGATCGGCGCCTGGCAGCACATCGAGTACGTGCTCGGCCACAACCTGGACCGCCGGATGTACGACGTGCTCAACGTCATCCCGACCATCCCCGGCGCGGTCGGCGCGTTCCGCAAGGAGGCGCTGCGGCAGGCCGGCGGGATGAGCGACGACACCCTCGCCGAGGACACCGACATCACCATGGCGGTGCTCTGCGCGGGCTGGCGGGTCGTCTACGCCGAGCGCGCCCGGGCCTGGACCGAGGCCCCCGCCAGCCTCCAGCAGCTGTGGTCGCAGCGGTACCGCTGGAGCTACGGCTCGATGCAGGCGATGTGGAAGCACCGGCGCGCCGTGCTCGCCTCCGGCCCGGCCGGCCGGTTCGGCCGGATCGGCCTGCCGCTGGTGGTGCTGTTCGGCGTGGTCGCCCCGCTGCTGGCGCCGCTGGTCGACCTGTTCCTGCTGTACGGGGTGCTGTTCGCGGACGCCCCGATCACCCTGACCAGCTGGGGCGGCTTCATCCTGCTCCAGTCGGTGCTGTCCTGGTACGCCTTCCGGCTGGACCGCGAGAAGCCCTGGCACCTGATCAGCCTGCCGCTCCAGCAGGTGGTCTACCGGCAACTGATGTACATCGTCCTGCTGCAGTCCACGATCACCGCGCTCACCGGTGGCCGGCTGCGCTGGCAGAAACTGCGGCGCACCGGCGAGGTCTCCGCCGCGCCGGTGGAGGTCTGACATGACGTCACCTGCCGAGCCCGGCGGACCCGACGGCCACGACGGACGCGGCGGCCACCAGGACACCGTCGCGCTGCGCGTCCCGGCGAACTTCGGCGGTCACCAGGACACCCTGGCGCTGCGCATCCCCGAGCAGCTGCGCCGCGAGTACGCCGAGGACAGCGGGCACCCCGCGGAGCCGGTGGAGCCGGTGCGCAAGGGCGGCCGCGACCGCTACCTGGACCTGCTGCGCGCCCTGGCGCTGGTCCGCGTCGTGCTCTACCACAACTTCGGCTGGTTCTGGCTGCCGCTGCTCTTCCCGTCGATGGGCGTGATGTTCGCGCTGGCCGGCTCGCTGATGGCCCGTTCGCTGAGCCGCCCCGCGCTCGGCGTGGTCCGGGGCCGGCTGCGCCGCCTGCTGCCGCCGATGTGGCTGTTCGGCGCCCTCGTGGTCGGCCTCCAGGTCGCCGACGGCGGCGGCCCGCACAGCGACGGCCACCCCACCTGGTGGTGGGCCAAGCTGGCGTTCTGGGTGCTGCCGCTGAGCACCCCGCCGTACGCCGACGCGGGCCTGGGCGGCTTCGGCCACCTGGTGGAGTCGGGCTGGGCGACCCAGCTGGTGGTGCCGCTGTGGTACCTGCGGGCCTACCTCTGGTACGTGCTGCTGTCGCCGCTGCTGCTGAAGGCGCTGCGCCGCTTCCCGGTGCCGACGCTGCTGTTCCCGCTGGCGATGGTGATCGTCATGAACGGCTGCTTCCCGGACCAGGAGTTCGTCTACCAGCGGGTCTGGGAGACCGCCAACGACTTCGCCACCTTCGGCTCCTGCTGGGTCCTCGGCATGGCGCACCAGGAGGGGCTGCTGAAGCGGATCCCGCAGTACGTGCTGCCGTCGATCGCGCCGCTGGTGATGGTGGCGGGCTTCTGGTACCTGCAGACCCGGCCGGTCGACCCGGCCCAGTCCACCGACATCGAGGCCTGGCCGATCGCGCAGGCGGTCTGGTCGTTCGGTTTCGTGGCGCTGCTGCTGCACGTCAGCCCGTCCTGGGAGCAGTGGCCGGCCCCGCTGGAGCGCTGGAACGGGCTGGTCAGCCTGCTGAACTCGCGGGCGGTCAGCGTCTACCTGTGGCACGTGACGGCGCTGGTGCTGGCGGTGCCGGTGATCGACCACCTGTGGGACGTCGACTTCTTCTACTCCCACCTGCGCTGGCTGCTGACCAGCCAGTGGTTCACCCTGCTGGTCGGCATCCCGCTGCTGGCCCTGCTGGTGCTGGTCTTCGGCTGGGTCGAGGACGTGGCGGCGAAGCGCCCGCCGCGGCTGTTCCCGTACCCGCGCCGCAAGCGCGGCAAGCGGCGGGTCGGCACGGCCTGACCCGGCGCCGCCCCGCCGCGGGGCCCGGCCCCTCCCGGGCCGGGCCCCGCGGCGTTCAGCGGGCCAGTTCCAGGGCCAGGTAGAAGTCGACCCGGTCCTCCAGCCGGGACAGGTCGCGGCCGGTCAGCTCCTCGATCCGGCCGATCCGGTAGCGCAGCGTGTTGACGTGCACGTGCAGCCGGGCGGCGCAGCGGGTCCAGGAGCCGTCGGAGCGCAGGAAGGCTTCGAGGGTGCGGACCAGGTCGGCCTGGTGCTCCAGGTCGTAGGCGATCACGGTGTCGAGCAGGCGGGAGCGGAAGGCGCGGCGGACCTCGTCGGGGACGGCGGCGAGCAGCAGGACGTGCGAGGCGAGTTCCTCGGGGCCGGCCACGCAGACCCGGCCGACCCGGGCGGCGGCGATCCGGCGGGCGTGCCGGGCTTCTTCGAGGGCGCCGCGCAGGCCGCCGGACTCGGCGGCGGGGGCGCAGACGCCGACGGTGATCCGACCCTCGGAGCCGAGGCCGGCCTCCAGCGGGGCGAGCAGCTCGCGGACGGCGTCGGCGGGGACGGCGGCGTCCAGGGCGGGGAGGACGGCGACGGCGCCGGTGGGGCCGAGGGCGGCGGTCAGCGCCCGGTCGGTGGCGCCGGCCAGCGCCTCCTCCAGGACCGGGCGGAGCGCGCCGTCGGGCAGGCCGGTGGCGTCGGCGGACAGCACCAGCCACTGCGGGTCGGTGCCGGGCCGCTCGGTGGAGCCCTCGTAGCGGACGGCCATGGTGGTCGCGGTGTGCAGGGCGCGGCCGATCTCGGCGGGGTCGGCGTCGCGCTGGAGCAGGGCGAGCACCTCGTCGGCGATCCGGCGGCGCAGCCGGCGGCCCTCGTCGCGGCGGGCGCGTTCGGCGGCGACCAGCCGGGCCAGGTTGTCGGCGAGCTGCTGGCGCTCGGTCGTCCACTCGGTGACGTCGCCGGCGACGGCCAGGATCCAGTCGGCGAGCGGGGACTCCTCGGCGCCCTCGGCGGCGGCGGGCAGCAGCGAGTAGGTGTCGGCGGCGAGGCGGACCCGGTGCGGGGGCCGGCGGCGGCCGCGCTGGGCGGCGAGGTGGGCGCGGGCGAGCCGGTCGCGGTCGGCGGCCGGCAGGTGGTCGGCCGGTCCGGCGACGACGCGGCCGGTGGGGGTGAGCACCCAGCAGTCGAGGTCGAGGTCGCCGCCGAGCAGGTCGAGGACGGCGTCCAGGCCGCCGGCGCCGGCGGCGGAGACCAGCAGGCGGTGCCGGTCGACCAGGGCGGCCAGGTCGGCGGCCCGGTCGGCGGAGACCTGGCGTCCGACGTACTCGGTGACGGCGCCGAAGGCGACGTCGTCGGGGACGGCGAGCAGCGGCAGCCGGTGCCGGCGGCAGGCGGCGGCGAGGTCGTCGGGGACGGGGCCGACCTCGACCTCGCCGGCGCCGAGGGCGGCGGCGCCGGCCGTGACCAGGGTGCGGACGAAGCGTTCGGAGTCGGCGGGGGCGGTGCGCCAGAGCATGCCGGTGAGGACCAGTTCGCCGCCGTGCAGGTAGCGGCCGGGGTCCTGGAGGTCGGTGGTCATCACTCCGGTGACCTGCCGGTCGAGTTCGTCCTCGCCGGCGAGCAGGCGGAGCCGGGGCGCACCGGGGGCGAGCAGGTCGCGGACGCGCATGGGCGGGCCCTTCTGTGGTCTGTGAGGGTGGCAGCGAGGGCTGGGACGGCCCAGTGTGCACGACCTGAGCTGGAGGATCGTCCACCTTGGAGGAACGTACAGGACGGTGCTGCGGGCCACCGCCGGGGCTCATGCCATCGGTGACTGCCAGTGGCCCCCGTCACAGCGGTTCACTTGCCAACACGCCGCCGGGCTGCACCGCGGCGCCCGACCGGCCCCGGCCCCGGGCGCCGGCAAGGGCGCAGTGCCCGCGTCCGGTCGGCGCCGACTTGAGGAGTTACCCGCATGGAGTTCCTTCGGCCCGCCACCTGGGACGAGGCACTCGCGGCGAAGGCCGAGCACCCCACCGCGCTGCCGATCTCCGGCGGCACGGACGTCATGGTCGAGATGAACTTCGACGTGCACCGGCCATCCGCGATCCTCGACCTGAACCGCGTCACCGAGCTGGCCGAGTGGTCGGACGACGGCGCGGTGGTCCGGCTGGGTGCGGCGGTGCCGTACACCCGGATCATCGAGGAGCTGTCGGGGCCGCTGCCGGGCCTGGCGCTGGCGGCGCACACGGTGGGGTCGCCGCAGATCCGCAACCGCGGCGGCGTGGGCGGCAACCTGGGCGCGGCCTCGCCGGCCGGCGACTCGCACCCGGCGCTGCTGGCCGCGGGCCGGGACGTGTTCGTGGAGGCGGCGTCGGTGCGCGGGACCCGGCTGATCCCGATCGACGAGTTCTACGTCGGGGTGAAGCGCAACAGCCTGGCCCCGGACGAGCTGATCCGGGCGGTGCGGATCCCGGTCGCCGACGGGCCGCAGCAGTTCTCGAAGATCGGCACCCGGAACGCGATGGTGATCGCGGTCTGCGCGTTCGGCTTCGCGCTGCACCCGAAGGACGGCACGGTCGGCACCGGCATCGGCTCGGCCGCGCCGACGCCGCGCCGGGCGGTGGCGGCCGAGGAGTACCTGGCCGGGGTGCTGACCGAGCGCGGCCTGTGGGAGTCCGGCGGCCTGCTGGGCCCGGAGGTGCTGCGGCGCTTCGGCGAGCTGGTGCAGGAGGCGGCCTCGCCGATCGACGACGTCCGGGGGACCGCCGCGTACCGGCGGCACGCGCTGGCCGTGCTGGCCCGGCGCACCCTGACCTGGTGTTGGAACGACTACGGCAAGCAGATCAGGAGCGCGGCATGAGGGTCACGTTCACCGCGAACGGCAAGCCGGTGGAGGCCGACGACGTGTGGGAGGGCGAGTCCCTGCTGTACGTCCTGCGCGAGCGGGTCGGCCTCCCCGGTTCGAAGAACGCCTGCGAGCAGGGCGAGTGCGGCTCGTGCACGGTCTACCTGGACGGGGTGCCGGTGTGCTCCTGCCTGGTGGCGGCGGGCCAGGTGCAGGGCCGCGAGGTGCGCACCGTGGAGGGCCTGGGCGGCGAGGACGGCGAACTGGGCCTGGTCCAGCAGGCGTTCGTGGACGCGGGCGCCGTGCAGTGCGGCTTCTGCACCCCGGGCTTGCTGGTGCAGACCGACGCCCTGCTGGCCGCGGACCCGCAGCCCTCCGACACCGACATCCGGGAGGCGCTGTCGGGCAACCTGTGCCGCTGCACCGGGTACGAGAAGATCATGGACGCGGTGCGGCTGGCCTCGGCCCGCACGTGCGCCGGGGGGAACGAGAAATGACGACCCGTACGGTGCAGGGCGAGAAGAACCTGCAGAACATCCACCAGTCCTCGAAGGACGGCATCGGCGGCTCGCCGCTGCGCCCGGACGGCCACCTGAAGGTGCGCGGCGAGTTCGCCTACTCCTCGGACCTGTGGCACGAGGACATGCTGTGGGGCACGGCGCTGCGCTCCCCGCACCCGCGGGCGAACATCCTGTCCGTCGACATCTCCGAGGCGCTGAAGGTGCCCGGCGTGTACGCGGTGCTCACCCACGAGGACATCCCGGGCGAGAAGTACTACGGCCTGGAGATCGCCGACCAGCCGGCCCTGGCGATCGACAAGGTCCGCTACCACGGCGAGGCGATCGCCCTGGTGGCCGCGGACCACCCGGAGACGGCCCGGCGCGCGGTGCGGAAGATCGAGGTCGAGTACGAGGTGCTGACCCCGATCACCACCGAGGAGCAGTGCCTGAACCCCGAGGTGCACGGCTACGTGCACGAGCCGCACGAGTACAAGTCGCACGCGTACGGCAACGTCTGCCACGAGCAGAAGCTGGTCTCCGGCCTGGGCGTCACCGACGAGGTGCGGGCGCTGGCGGACGTGATCGTGACCGGCGAGTACGAGGTCGGCATGCAGGACCAGGCGTTCCTGGGCCCCGAGTCGGGCCTCGCGGTGCCGGCCGAGGACGGCGGCGTCGACCTGTACATCGCCACCCAGTGGCTGCACGTGGACCGCCAGCAGATGGCGCCCGTGCTGGACCTGCCGCTGGAGAAGGTCCGCCTCACGCTGGCCGGGGTGGGCGGGGCGTTCGGCGGCCGCGAGGACCTGTCGATGCAGATCCACGCCTGCCTGCTGGCGCTGCACACCGGCAAGCCCGTCAAGATCGTGTACGCCCGCGACGAGTCCTTCTTCGGGCACGTGCACCGCCACCCGGCCAGGATGCGCTACGAGCACGGCGCCACCCGGGACGGCAAGCTGGTCTTCGCGGACTGCCGGATCGTGCTGGACGGCGGCGCCTACGCCTCCGCCTCCCCCGCGGTGGTCGGCAACGCGGCCTCGCTCGGCCACGGCCCGTACGTGATCCCGAACGTCGGGATGCACGCCATCGCGCTGTACTCCAACAACCCGTCCTGCGGGGCGATGCGCGGCTTCGGCGCCGTGCAGGCCGCGTTCGGCTACGAGTCGCAGATGGACAGGCTGGCCGAGGCGCTCGGCATGGACCCGGTGGAGCTGCGGCAGCTGAACGCCGTCACCCAGGGCGACCGGATGCCGACCGGGCAGGAGATCGACGCGCCCGCGCCGGTCGCCGAACTGCTCCAGCGGGTCAAGGACATGCCGCTGCCGCCGCCGCTCGACCCGGAGCACCCGGACGTGCGCACCCTGCCGGGCGCGCTGTCCAACACCTCGCACGGCGAGGGCATCGTGCGCGGCGTCGGCTACTCGGTGGGCATCAAGAACGTCGGCTTCTCCGAGGGCTTCGACGACTACTCGACGGCGAAGGTCCGGCTGGAGGTGATCGGCGGCGAGCCGGTCGCCATGGTGCACACCGCGATGGCCGAGGTCGGGCAGGGCGGCGTCACCGTGCACGCCCAGATCGCCCGCACCGAGCTGGGCGTCGAGCAGGTCACCATCCACCCGGCCAACACCGAGGTCGGCTCGGCCGGCTCGACCTCCGCCTCCCGGCAGACGTACATGACCGGCGGCGCGGTGAAGCTGGCCGCCGAGGCCGTGCGGCACGAGCTGCTGGAGCGCGGCCGGCAGCGCTACGGCTGGACCCAGGACGACCTGGCGCTGGCCGGCGGCAAGGTGGTCTCCGCCTCGGCCGGGGTGCTGATCCCGATGGTCGACCTGCTCGGGGACGACGTGATCGAGCAGACCCGCGAGCACCACCACCGCCCCACCGTCCCGTTCGACAAGGAGACCGGGCAGGGCTTCGGCCACGTCCAGTACACCTTCTGCGCCAACCGGGCCGTGGTCGACGTGGACGTCGAACTGGGCCTGGTCAAGGTGGTCGAGCTGACGGCCGTCCAGGACGTCGGCAAGGCGCTGAACCCGCTCTCGGTGGTCGGCCAGATCCAGGGCGGCTGCACCCAGGCGCTCGGCCTGGCCGTGATGGAGGAGATCGTGGTGAAGGACGGGAAGGTGCGCAACGCCTCCTTCACCGACTACCTGATCCCGACCATCCTGGACACCCCGCCGATCCCGGTGCAGCTCCTCGAACTCCCCGACCCGCACGCCCCCTACGGCCTGCGCGGCGTCGGCGAGGCCCCCACCGTCTCCGCGACGCCCTCGATCGTCGCGGCGATCCGGCAGGCCACCGGCAAGGCGCTCACCCGCATCCCGGTGCGGCCCGAGCACCTGACCGACACGCTCTGACGGTGCGCCACCCCGGGCCGCCCGCGCCTCGCCGGGCCGGGCGGCCCGCGCACCACCCGTGAGTCGAACCAGTCCCCCTGCGTACCCCCCTGACGGGCGCTCAGGTCGGCTCGCCCACCCCAACCCCCTATGAACCTTGGGAGTGGACATGAACCGGACCTCCACGGAGCCCGGCCCCACCGAAGCGGCCCCCACCGCGCCAGTACCGGCACCGCGAGGCGCCCTGGACGCCTACTTCAAGATCTCCGCCCGGGGCTCCACCCTCGGCAACGAGATCCGCGGCGGCCTGACCACCTTCATGGCGATGGCGTACATCGTCCTGCTCAACCCGATCATCCTGAGCGGCGCCGACGTCAGCGGAGCCAAGCTCGACCACGCCCAGCTGACCACCGCGACCGCGCTGGCCGCCGCCGTCACCACGATCCTGATGGGCCTGGTCGGCAACGTGCCGCTGGCGGTCGCCGCCGGGCTCTCGGTCTCCGGCGCGATCTCCGCGCTGGTGGTGCCGCACACCACCTGGGCGCAGGCGATGGGCCTGTGCGTGATCTACGGCCTGCTGATCGTGCTGCTGGTGGTCTCCGGCCTGCGCGAGAAGATCATGAACGGCATCCCGCTGGCGCTCAAGCACGCCATCACCATCGGCATCGGCCTGTTCGTGGCGATCATCGGCTTCTACAAGGCCGGGTTCGTGCACACCGGCGGCCCCACCCCGCTCTCGCTCGGCCCCTACGGCGAGCTCCAGGGCTGGCCGGTGCTGGTCTTCGCGCTCACCCTGCTGACGATCTTCGTGCTGCTGGCCCGGGGCGTCCGGGGCGCGATCCTGATCGGCATCGCGGCCGGGACGGTGGTCGCGCTGGTGGTCGACAAGGCGGCCGGACTGACGGCGAAGGACTGGGGCGGCTCGGCGCCGGCGTGGCCCGGCTCGCCGGTCGCCGCCCCCGACTTCGGGCTGTTCGGGCACGTCGACCTGTTCGGCGCGTTCGGTGCGCACGGGCTGGGCGCGATCAGCGCCTCGGTCGCCGTCTTCACGCTCGTCCTGGCCGGGTTCTTCGACGCGATGGCCACCATCATCGGCGTCGGCACCGAGGCCGGGCTGGCCGACGCCAAGGGCCGGATGCCCGGCCTGTCGAAGGCGCTGTTCATCGACGGCGCGGGCGGCGCGATCGGCGGCCTGTCCGGCGCGTCCGGGCAGACCGTGTTCGTCGAGTCGGCGACCGGCGTCGGCGACGGCGCCCGCACCGGCCTGGCCTCCACCGTCACCGGCGGCGCGTTCGCGCTGATGCTGTTCTTCTCGCCGGTGGCCGCCGTGGTGCCGGTACAGGTCGCCTCGGCCGCGCTGGTGGTGATCGGCGCGATGATGATGAGCCAGGCCCGACACATCGACTGGGCCGACCGGGAGACCGCGATCCCCGCCTTCCTGACCTGCGTGCTGATGCCGTTCACCTACAGCATCACCGCGGGCGTCGCGGCCGGCGTCGTCTCCTGGACCGTCATCAAGGCCGGGACCGGGAAGTGGCGCGAACCCGGCCCGCTGATGTGGGTGCTGACGGCGGTGTTCGTCGTCTACTTCGCGCTCGTCCCGGTCAAGTCCTGGCTGGGCGTGCACTGATCCACCCCAATCCCACCCGCCCCGGCCGCCCCACCGGTTGCCCTTCCGCCGGTGGGGCGGCGCCTTCCGCTTCCGCCGGTGGGGCGGCGCCTTCCGTCGCACACTGGACCGGTACCGCAAGGAGCAAGCTCGTGCACGACATCGCCGCACAACTCCGCGACTGGCACGCCGCCGGACGCCCGTTCGCCGTGGCCACCGTGGTCGGCGTCTCCGGCTCCGCCCCGCGCGAGCCCGGCGCGGCGCTGGCCGTGGACGCCGACGGCGAGGCGGTCGGCTCGGTCTCCGGCGGCTGCGTCGAGGGCGCCGTCTACGAGCTGTGCCGGGAGGCGCTGCGCACCGGCGCACCCGTCCTCGAACGCTTCGGCTACAGCGACGAGGACGCCTTCGCCATCGGCCTGACCTGCGGCGGCCTGCTCGACGTCTTCGTCCAGCCGGTGCGGCCCGGCTCCTCCCCCGGCCTGGACGCCGCCGTCCCGCTGATCGCCGCCGGCACCCCCGTCGCCGTCGCCCGGATCGTCGACGGGCCGCCCGCCCTGCTCGGCGCGACCCTCGCCGTCACCGCCGAGGACCGGCACGGCGTGCTCGCCTCCTTCCCGCTGGAGCGGGCGGTGGTCGCCGAGGCCCGCGCGATGCTCACCGCCGGGCGCACCGGTCGCCTGGTCCTCGGCCTGGACGGGCGCCCCTGCGACCCCTCCTCGGCGGGCACCGTCACCGTCTTCGTCGAGTCCTACGTGCCCGCGCCGCGGATGCTCGTCTTCGGGGCGATCGACTTCGCCTCCTCCGTCGTCCGGATCGGCAAGTTCCTCGGCTACCACGTCACCGTCTGCGACGCCCGGCCGGTGTTCGCCACCGCGCGGCGCTTCCCCGAGGCCGACGAGATCGTGGTCGACTGGCCGCACCGCTACCTCGACACCCAGCTCGACCGGATCGACGGCCGCACCGTCCTGTGCGTCCTCACCCACGACGCCAAGTTCGACCTCCCCCTGCTGGAGCGCGCCCTGCGCCTGCCCGTCGGCTACGTCGGCGCGATGGGCTCCCGCCGCACCCACCGCGACCGCCACGCCCGCCTCCGCGAAGCCGGCCTCACCGACGCCGAACTCGCCCGCCTGCACTCCCCCATCGGCCTCGACCTCGGCGCCCGTACCCCCGAGGAGACCGCCGTCTCCATCGCCGCCGAACTCGTCTCCCACACCCGCGGCGGCTCCTGCCTCCCCCTCACCACCACCCCGGGCCCCATCCACCACGACCCCACCCCGACCGACCGCTCCCCGCACGCGGCCTGACGCCCCGCCGAACGGCCCCGCCCGAAGGGCTCCCCTCCGTTCCGAGCCCCCCGCGGCGAGCGGTTTTCTTCTCCTAGAGCACTGCGCCCAGGGGCTCGCCCGACTAGACGCCCGGGAGGACCCCCGGGCGACCGCTCTCTTCCCCCTGCCCCGGCCCCGCGGCGAGCGGATTTCTTCTCCTACAGCGCTGCGCCCAGGGGCTCGCCCGGCTTTGCGCCCGGGAGGACCCAGGCGATGGCGGAGGCGGTGTGGGTGAGGAAGGGGGTGAGGGCGTCGTGGTCGGTGAGGCGGGTCTGGATGCGGGTGAAGAGGGCGGGGTCGCGGAGGAAGGCGCAGAAGAGGAGGCCGCGGTCGGTGGGGGCGTCGTCGTAGGAGTAGCCGCGGCGGAGCATCCGGGTGCCGCCGTCGAGGCGGGGGCTGGTGAGGCGGACGTGGGCGGTGGCGGGGATGAGGTAGGAGCCGTCGGGGTGCTTGGCGTAGATGTCGGGGTCGTCGTGTTCGGCGGTGCCGGTGAGGGGCGCGCCGCTCGCGGCCCGGCGGCCCATGGCGAGTTCCTGGCGGTCGGTGGGGAGGGCGGCGAAGGCGGCGGTGTCCATCCGGATCCGGCGGTAGACCAGCAGGGTGCCGTCCTGGTGCCAGAGGCCGGGGTCGGCGGGGTCGGGGTTGGCGGTGCCGTCCTTGAAGCCGAACAGGTTGCGCGGGGTCTGCCCGTCGGGGACGGGCGGCAGGAAGCCGTCCTGGTGCCAGCGGACGGTGGCGCCGGCGGTGGTCGCGGCGGTCACCAGGTGCTCCGTCAGGACGCCGGTGGTCCACGGCTGTTCGGCGCAGACCTGGACCAGGACGTCGCCGCCGCTGCGCGCCGGTTCGAGCCGGTCGCCGGCGAAGGCCGGCAGTTCGGCGAGGGTGGCGGGCGCGGGCAGCCCGAGCCGTCCGGCGAGCGTCGCGCCGACGGCGACCAGCGAGGTGACGGGCGGGGTGCCGGTCAGCCGGGCGTCGCCGAGCGTGCCGTCGGCGGTCCGGGCGAGGACGTCGGAGAGCCCGGCGAGCAGCCCCCGCAGGGTCCGGCGGTCGGCGTCGGCGGGCAGGTCGAGCGCGAGCAGCCGGGTCACCGGGAGTTGGGGGTGCGTCAGCGCGGACTGCCGGGCCCCGTGGAAGGGGACGGCGGCCGGCGGCGGCGGTGCGGCGGGCGCGGGTGCGCGGTGGGTCTCCCGGGCGAGCACGGTCGCGGCGCCCGCCCCGGCGGCGAGCGCGGCCCCGGCGGCGAACAGCGTCCGCCGGTCGAGCCGGGGGCGGACGGGGTCGGGCGCGGCCTGCGGGTTCCCGGGTTCGATGTGCATGTCCGCCATTGCAGACGATAGAACACGTTTCATGCAATTCCTCCGTGGTCTCCTGTCATTGATGGACCGTCAGCTCCGTACGGTCCCGCCCCTGCTGGGCGCGCTGCTGCTGGCGGCGGCCGCGGCCGGCTGCTCCTCCGCCCCCGGCGGCGCCTCGGCGGACCGGCATCCGCCGGGGACGGTGCTGCGGGTCCCGGCGGACTTCCCGTCGGTGCAGCGGGCGGTGGACGTCGCGGTGCCGGGCGACCTGGTGCTGGTCTCGCCGGGCACGTACCGGGAGAGCGTGCGGATCACGAAGCCCCGGGTGGTGCTGCGCGGCACGGACCGCAACGCGGTGGTCTTCGACGGCGGCTTGAAGCTGGTCAACGGGATCACCGCGACGGGCGCGGGCACCGTGGTGGAGAACCTGACGGTGCACGGGTACCTGGCGAACGGGGTGCTGTTCACCGGCGTCACCGACGAGAAGCTGCAGCGGCACGGCGCGGGCGGCTCCGCGTACGACCCGCTGGACACCACCCGGTTCCCGGCGGTGGAGGGCTTCCGGGCGACGCGGGTGACCTCGTACGGGAACGCGCTGTACGGCATCTACGCGTTCGACGCCCGGGGCGGGGTGATCGAGGACTCGTACGCCTCGGGGATGGCGGACTCGGGGATCTACGTGGGGCAGTGCCGGCCCTGCGACACCCTGGTGCGCGGCAACACGGTGGAGCGCAACGCGGTGGGCATCGAGATCACCAACGCCTCGGAGAACCTGACGGTGGTGGGGAACCGGGCGGTCGGCAACCGGGTCGGGGTGACGGTGAACTCCAACGACCTGGAGTCGCTGGCCCCGCAGCACGCCGCGGTGATCGCGGGCAACGTGGTGGCGGACAACAACGCGGCGGACTCCCCGGAGCAGGCCGACGGCGGGTTCGGCATCGGGATCGGGATCGGCGGCGGCACCGGCAACCGGGTGGAGCGGAACCTGGTGCGCGGCAACCGGGCGGCGGGCGTGGTGGTGACCGACCCGCCGGGGCACCCGGCGAGCGGCAACCGGGTGGCCGGGAACCGGGTCTCCGGCAACGGGGTGGACCTGGTGGGCGGGGCCGCCGATCCGAGCAACTGCTTCGCCGACAACGCCCCGGCGGTGCAGAGTCCGCCCGGGCTGGAGCAGGTGGCCCCGTGCGGGGCGACGGGCGGGGCGAAGGTCCCGGCGGGGCGGGCCGCCGCCGTGCAGGCGCCGCCCGGCACCGCGTTCAACGCCGTGCCGGCGCCGCCCGCGCAGCCCGGGCTGCCGGACCCGAACGCCCCGGCCGTCCCGGCGGTGGGCCTGCCCGGCCCGGTCGACCCGGACGCCTACCCGCTGCCCAGCGGCGTCTGACGCCCCGTCGGCCACGGTCGCGGGCCGGTCAGCCGGCCGTGGCCCAGGGGGCCTCGGGGAGTTTCGCGCCCGCCAGCTGCCCCCGCAGGTCGAGGGTGGTGGGCGTGCCGAGGCCGGTGATCCGCATGGTGACGCGGCGCAGGCCGCCGTCGGCGTCGATCCAGTAGGTGAGCGGGGAGGCGGCGGTGTCGCGGTCGGCGGCCTCGCGCGGGCGGGGGCCGGAGATCCGGTCGTAGGCGCGGCCGTCGATGGTGTCCCGGCCGAGCCGGCGCGGGCCGGACTGGGCGAGCAGCAGCGGGTTGTCGGGGCGGTCCGCGCCGAGCTGGACCAGCAGGTTCAGGCCGGAGTCGAGCGGGTCGGTGCCGTAGGCGCGGGAGGACCAGCCGCTGCGGGGCACGTGGTCGGCCTGCTCCCAGGCGGGCCCGGCCGCCCCGTCGGGGGCCTTGGCCAGGCCGAGGCCGCCGGCGTCCCAGACCACCAGGCCCTGGTCCACCGTCCCGGCGGGTCCGCGGACCAGGTAGCTGCCCGCGGCGTGCCGGGTGCGGTAGTCGACCACGCCGCGCACCTCGACCACCATGCCGTCGCCCTCCTGCGCGGTCAGCGCGACCTGGACGGGGCTGGCCCCGTAGAGGGTGAACCGGGACAGCGCGAGCCGGGACGCCTCCTCGGTGGTGAGCGGCCGCGCCCCGTCCTGACCGTCCGTCAGCCACCAGGCCGTCGCGCCGCCCGCGGCGAGCAGCACCGCGGCGAGGACGGCGGCCACGACGGCGCGGCGCTTCTTCCCGGTGGGCCGGGGATTCCCGGCAGGCCGGGCCTTCTCGGTGGGCTGGTTCGGGCTCGTGCGGATCGCCATGCGGGTCGGGTCCTCCGGGGTGCGGGGCTCGGACGGGGCCCCGGGGTCGTCCGACCCCGGGGCCCCGGTGCTGCACTGACGGTACGTCAGCCGGTGCGGCGCCTGCGGACGGCGATCAGCAGGCCGGCGCCGAGGGCGACCAGCAGGCCGCCGCCGGCGAGCAGGTACGGCAGGTTGCCGCCTGCTCCGGTGCTGGCCAGCGGGCCGGACGGGACCGGGCGGGCCTGCGGCGGGGCGGGGGTGTCCACCGTCGGGGTCGGGGTGGGTGTGGGGGTGGGCGGGATCGGGGTGTTGACGGCGGTGGTGGTGATGCCCGCATCCAGGTGGTCGTCGTCGAGGACGACCGGTCCGAGGACCGGCTCGCGCGGGGCGGTGTAGCCGGGGGGCGGGGCGAGTTCCTCCCAGTAGTAGGTGCCCTGGTCGGCCCGGGTGGTGCAGGTGCCGTCGGTGCCGGTGGTGCAGGGGCCGCCGACCTTGGTGTCGGCCTTGTCGCCACGGGCCTGGAGGCCGTCGGTGCCGTTGGTCTCGCGCCACAGCTGGAACACCGCCCCGGCCAGCGGCTTGCCGTCCTGGTCCTGCTTGGCCAGGCGCAGCGCGCCGCGCTGGGGCTGGAAGCCGAAGTCGAAGCTGTGGTCGTCCTGTCCGGCCGCTCCGGTGGTCAGGGCCCGCTCGGCGTAGGTTCCGCCCTCGGGGACGGTGCCGTCGGAGTCGGTCAGCCGGTTGTCGCCGACGTTCGCGCCGGTGGGGACCCAGTGGTGGAGCGGGCCGCCCTTGGCGTAGTCGGCAGGGTTGTCGAGCCGGATGGTGTACGCGGTCTTCGGCTTGAGGCCGCCGGTGACGTTGCTGTCGTCGAAGTAGTACTCGCCGCGCGCGGTGGTCTTCGTGCTGCCGACCTTCTTGCCGTCGGCGTCGTACAGGTCGACGGTCGCGCCGGGGACGGGCTGCTGCTGGGGCAGTTGCAGGCCGGAGCGCTCCGGGTCGTACCAGACCCGGTTGCCGATCTGCAGCGGCGCCCGGTCGCAGAGGACTTCGAGGTCGGCCATGGCGGCGCCCTTGCCGAAGCGCGAGCGGCCGTCGGAGAGCTCCTGGCCGAAGCCGGGGTCGGGGCCGCCGGTGCGCAGGGTGAACATGGTGCCGGCGGTGACGATGTTGTTGGACACGTCGTAGCCGGAGCTGGCGATCGAGTTCTCCACCTTGGACAGCGCCAGGCCCGCGAACACCGGGTACGGGTGGCCGCCGGGGTAGGGGCGGTGCAGGTCGAAGAAGCCCTTGTTCCGGGTGGTGGCGCCGCAGCCCAGGTTGACGTCGAGCACGTAGGCGTCGCCGGCCTTGCAGGCCTTGTTGAGGTCCGCGGAGGCGAGCACGTACACGAAGCCGGGCGGGAACGGCTGGCCCTCGGCGGGTGCGGCGGCGGCCTGGTCGGCGTACCGGTCGCGGAAGGCGAGCAGCATCGAGCCGTCGGTCTCGAAGCCGACCTCGCCCAGTTCGGGCTCCGGATAGAGGCCGCAGGTCTGGCCGTTGGCCGACCGGACCGGGGTGTCCGTCCACGGGTACCAGTAGTAGCCGCCGGTGCAGGACACCGGGGGCGTGCCGCGGTGGTCGAGCGGCTGGTCCAGCACGGCGGCGCCGAAGACGCCGGTGGCCGGGTCGAACGGGAGGACCACGGCCCGCAGGTCGGCGGTCTTCTGGGTGGACTCGCCGGAGCAGACGCCGCCGAGGTAGCCGACGCCGTCCTGCATGCCGAGGCCGTAGGGACGCCAGTCGCCGGCGGCCGGGCAGTCGGCCGCCGGGATGGGGTAGACGGCCTTGGGTGCGGACGCCGTCGCCGCGGTGGCGTCGTACCGGTAGAGCTTGCGGTCGTTCAGGTTGACCACGTACAGGTCGCGGCCGTCCTCGGTGAGCTTCAGCCCGCCCAGGCTCTCCTTGCCGACGGCCGGGTAGAAGGCCGCGTCGTCGCCGCCGCCGTGCGCGGTCGCCCCGGCGTTCGGGACGGTGGTGAACAGCGAGGTGGCCTTGGTGGCCGGGTCGGTGACGTAGACCGCGCCCGGGCCGCCGGGGCCGTACTTGGTGTCGCGCTTGGCCTGGGCCGAGCTGAACAGCCGCTTGTCGTCCCGGTTCCAGGCGATGCCGAAGACGTTCCCGGTGTCGGCGGTGTCGCCGATGTTCGTGACGTCCTTGTTCACGCCGCGCGAGCGGTACGGGAAGGTCAGCAGGGTGCGCTGGGTGTCGGGGCCGAGGGCGGCGGGTTGGCAGGCGGTGGCGAGGGGGGCGTTGGCCTGGCAGTAGTCGGAGGGGTTCCACAGGCCGGTGGTCAGGGTGGCCTGCTTGCCCGCCGAGAGGTCGACGAACTCCTCGTTGCTGCTCAGCCGGTTCGGGGCGCCGGCCAGGCCCTCGCGGGCGGCGAACGCCGGGAACAGCACGCCCGGTTTCGGATTGACCACCTCCACCCGGTACTTTCCGCTGGCGGTGGCCCTGGCGGGGGTGAGGGTGGCGGTGCCGTCGGCGGCGGTGACGGCGGTGCGCACCGCCCCGTCGTCGCCGGTGAGGGTGACCGTCACGCCGGCCAGGCCGGGTTCCAGCGCGGGGCTCCACGTCCCGCTCGCGTCGACGGCGCGGACCACCCGCACCGTGACCGAGCCCTCCGCGCCGGCGGGCGCGGCGGACGGCGCCGCCACCGCCGTCGCGGCGGCCAGTGCCACCGCCACGGCGGCGGCCCGCCCGGCCCGCCGCCGGCCCGTGCCCGGCACGGGTGATCGAGGCTGTTCTGCTGTCTGGATCATGCCCTGCTCTCGTGGTCGGGAAGGCACGCCGGACCGGGGCCACGGAACCACCCGGATGGCCCTGCGCACACCTCTTTTGGCCGAATCGTAAGCGGAATACGGCCATCCGGCGTACGGAACAGGAAAATTGACGCACCGTCAGGAAGCACACCCGATCCTCCGCGTGCGCCCGGTGCGCCCCGCGTGCCCCGCCCGGCGACTGCCATGTCAAACGCTTTCGGCCACCGGCACTAGGGTGATCCGATGATCGAACAACCCTTGCCGCCCGCCCACGGGGCACTGCACCACGTCGAGCTGTGGGTGCCGGACCTGGACCGGGCGGTGCGGTCCTTCGGGTGGCTGCTGGAGTCGCTCGGGTACGCCGTGCACCAGGAGTGGTCCGCGGGGCGCAGCTGGCTGCTGGGGGCGACCTACCTGGTGGTGGAGCAGTCGTCCGCGCTGGCCGCCGATCAGCACGAGCGCCGCCGGCCGGGGCTCAACCACCTGGCGTTCCACGTACGCGACGCCGCCGCGGTGGACGCGCTGGTGGCGGCGGCGCCCGGGCACGGCTGGCGGCTGCTGTTCGCGGACCGGCACCCGTACGCGGGCGGGCCCGGGCACTACGCCGGCTACCTGGAGGACGAGGACGGGTTCGAGGTCGAGCTGGTCGCGCTCGCGGGGCCGGGCGACTGACCGTTCCGCCGTGACCGGGGCGCGGGGGCGGGGGAGAATGGGACGGTTCGCCGAAGGCCCGCACCCCTGGGAGGCACGCGATGCGAACGATGATCGTGGCGGAGCTCGACACCGAGAAGTCCAACCGGCTGATCGCCGAGGGGCTGATGCCCGAGCGGATGGGCGCCATGCTGGCGGCCCTGAAGCCGGAGGCGGCCTACTTCTACCCGGCGGGCGGCCACCGGGCGTTCACCCTGGTCGTGGACCTGGACCAGGAGTCCTCGCTGGTCGCCGCCGTCGAACCGCTCTGGCTGGAGCTGGGCGCCCACGTGACGCTGACGCCGTGCATGAACGCGGAGGAACTGCGGGCCGGTATCGACAAGTTGACGAGTTGACGAGTTGACCGCAGGACGGCGGACCCCGGCGGTTCAGCGGGTCAGCCGGACGGTGCTCTCCTGCGCCCAGGCGGCGTTCCGGACGGCCAGCACGCCCAGGGTGGGCTGGGCCAGGTCGCCGTACTGGTCGAAGGCGACCGGGCCGGTGACGCCGTCGAAGGAGAGTTCGGCGAGGGCCCGGACCACCTCGGCCCGGGCGTCGGCGGGCAGCGCCCTGCCGTGCGCGGCGGCGACCGCGCCGACGGCCCGGACGATCGCGGTGGTGGCGTCGTAGGCGTAGGCGCCGTACTGCTCGGGGTCGCTGGTGTAGCCGCCCTTGGCGAAGGCCGCCAGGAACTGCTTGGCGCCGGGCATCCGGCTGCCGGGGACGGTGGTGGAGACGGTCAGGTCGCCGGGGGCGGCGGCCTGCGCGAACTCGGGCGCGTACAGGCCGTCGCCGCCCATCAGCGGGCCGTCCACGCCGCCCTGCTTGAGCTGCCGGGAGAGCGGGCCGGCGTCCGGGTACATCCCGCCGAAGAACACCGCCTGCGCGCCGGAGGCCCGGACCTTCGCCACCAGCGCGGTGAAGTCGGTGTCACCGGCCCGGACGTGCTCGGCCCCGGCCGCGGTGCCGCCGATCCGGTCGAGTTCGGCGGTGAACCGGGCGACGATGCCGCTGCCGTACGCGGAGCCGTCGTCGACCAGGAACACCTTGGGCCGCTTCGCCGTCCGCACCAGGTGGTCGGCGGCGGTGGCGCCCTGCTCGACGTCGTTGGCGCAGACCCGGAAGAACGAGCCGTACTGGCGGGTGGCCCGGCCCGCCGCCCAGTCCGGGCCGAGGGTGAGCGCGCCGTTGGTGGCGACCGGCGAGACGGTGGCCAGCCCCGCGGCGTCCAGCGACGGCAGCATGCTCTGCGCCACCGAGGAGTTGACCGGGCCGACCACGCCCAGCACCGCGCCGTCCTCGGCCAGCCGGGTCGCGTTGGCCCGCCCGTCGGCGGGCTGCGAACGGTCGTCCAGGGCGCGCAGCTCGAACTGCACGCCGGGGACGGCGCCGGTGCGGTTGGCGTCCTTGACGGCGAGGTCGGCGGCGTCCTTGACGGCCTGGCCGGTGGCGGCGAGCGCGCCGGTCAGCGGAGCGTCCAGGCCGATCACCACCTTGACGGCCTTGCCGTCCGGGGGCGGCGCCGCGTTCAGCCCGCTGCCGGTGCTGCCGGTGTTGCCGCCACCGCCGTGACCACTGCCGGTGAGCCGCCAGGCCAGCACCCCGCCGCCCAGTACGGCGAGCGCGACGGCGAGGGCGGCGATCCGCAGGCCGGTCCGCTGTTGGGTCGACTGTCCGGTCCGGCGGGGGTGGGCCGCCGGGGCGGGGTCCTGAGGTGCCGTCAGGCTCTCGGTGGCGGCGGCCAGCAACGCGGCGGCCCGGTCGGCGTCGGCGCGCTGCCCGGGGTCCTTGGCGAGCAGCGCGTCCAGGACGGGGGCGAGCCCACCGGCCCGGGCCGGTGGGAGGTGCGGGCGGGTGAACACGGCGAGGGCGAGCGCGTGCAGGCCGTCGGCGTCGAACGGCGGGCGGCCCTCGACCGCGTGGTAGAGGGTGGCGCCGAGCGCCCACAGGTCGTTGGCGGGGGCGGGGTGCTTGCCCTCCAGCTGTTCGGGCGGCATGTAGTGCGGGGTGCCGACGACGGCGCCGCTGTGGCTGAGCCGGGTGGTGGCGTCGGCGAGGTGGGCGATCCCGAAGTCGGTGAGGACGACCCGGTCCCGGGTCAGCAGCACGTTGTCGGGCTTGAGGTCGCGGTGCACGATCCCGGCGGCGTGCGCCTCGCGGAGCGCGCCGAGCAGCGCGACGCCGATCTCGGCGACCCGGGCGGGCGGCAGCGGCCCGTCGGCGCGCAGCGCGGCGGCGAGCGAGCGGCCGCGCAGGAACTCCATCACGATGACGGGCGAGCCGCGGTGCTCGGCCACGTCGTGGACGGTGACCACGGACGGGTGGTTGAGCAGGGCGACGGCGCGGGCCTCGGCGGCGAACCGGCCCAGCAGGCGGGCGCGTTCCTCGTCCTCCAGGCCGGGCGGGAAGAGGATCTCCTTGACCGCGACCTCCCGCCCGAACAGCTGCCGGTCCCGGGCGCGCCAGACCCGGCCCATCCCGCCCTGCCCGACGAGTTCGGCCAACTCGTAGCGGCCCGCGACGACTTCCGGTTCCTGCTGGGTCACCCGGGCACTCTAACGGGGCGACCCGCCCGGCCCGGGGCCCTGTCGACAAGTCGTGACGTTCCGACCTGACGGTCCGTCAGTCGCCGAGGGCGAGCTTGGCGCCGAAGCCGAGGACGGCGGTGCCGGTGACCCGGTCGAGCAGGCGGCGGGCGGCGGGGCGGCGCAGCCAGCCGCGCAGGGTGTGCGCGAAGCCGATCAGGACGGCGGACCAGAGCAGTCCCTCGGCGACGTGCACGGAGGTGAGCAGCACGCCGGCGGCCAGGTGCGGGGCCCCGGCGGGGATGAACGGGGGTAGCACGGCGACGTAGAAGACGCCGACCTTGGGGTTGAGCAGGTTGGTGACGGTGCCGCGCCGCCAGCCGGCCCACCAGCCGCCGTCCCGGTCGGCGGGGCCGGCCTCCTCGCCCTGCTCCGCGTTCCGGCTGCGCAGCAACTGGACGCCCATCCACAGCAGGTAGCAGACCCCGGCCCAGCGCAGCGTCTCGTACGCCAGCCGGGAGGCGGTGAGCAGCACGCTCAGCCCGGCGGCGGAGGCGGTGCCCCAGACCAGGGTGCCGGTCTGGATGCCGAGCACCACCCCCCACGCCTGCCGCCGCCTGCCCAGGGCCGCCGTCCGCAGAATGAGCGCGGTGTCGAGCCCGGGCGTCAGCGTGAGCAGGCCCACCACCAGGGCGAAGGAGGCCAGCGGCCCGGCCATCGTCGTCAGGTCCATGGGCGCCCAGCGTAGTACTCCAGCAGCACTTCGTGATCTTGCCGGTGGGGGCTGGTGGAGAGATGGGTGCGGCCACCGTTGATCATCGTGGTTTGTGAAGACAACGAATGATCAAGTGCTGGCCGCAGGCCATAGCGTAGACCTTGCCCGTTGGCGGGCCATGGTCGATGAGGCCATGGCCGGAGGGGCCGGCCGGTTCTACCGTGTGGAACCCCGCGCGGCGGCGCGGGCGTTCGTCCTGGGACTGCTCTCGGCAGTCGAGCGAAAGAACTGCTGGGGACCGGCCGAGCAGGCCGGGCATGGCAGCCCCGATGCGATGCAGCGCCTGGTCCGCTCTGCTCGGTGGGACGCAGAGGCGGTACACCGGCACAGCGGGAAGAATCGAGAATGCCCAGGTCGGAGTGTTCCTGGCCTACGCATCCGCACGTGGACGGGCGTTGGTCGACCGTCGCCTCCACCTTCCTGAGCAGGCCTGGTGCCAGGACGCCGAGCGTCGCAGCGGCTCTGGCATCCCGGCGACGGCCCACTTCGCCACCAAGCCCCGCTTGGCCGGGCAGATGATCGTCGCGGCTCTGGCGGCCGAGGTCCCGGCCCGCCGGGTGACCGGAGACGAGGTCTACGGCCAGGCCCCGCAACTACGCACCACCCCGGAGGAACTGGGTGTCGGCTACGTCCTCGCGATCGCCTGCAGCAGCCGGGTCAGGGTCAACGCGGACCGCACCACGGTGCGCGCCGATCACGTCGGTTCCCGGTTGCCGGCCGAGATCCGGCAGCGGCACAGTGCCAGAGCCGGCGCGAAGGGAGCGCGCTACTACGACTCGGCTGCGACTGGGCATGGGTGGAAACCAGCACTGACCAGCACCGGGGACTGCTGATCCGGCGCAGCCCCGACATCGGGGAGTTGGCGTTCTACCTGTGCTGGTCACCTGAACCTGTCCCGCTGTCGGCCCTGGTGCGCGTCGCCGGGATCAGATGGTGCATCGAGGAGTGCTTCCAGGCTGCGAAGGGTCAGGTCCGCCGCTGGACCTCCTGGCACCGCCACATCACCCTGGCGATGCTCGCCCTGGCCTTCCTCGCCGTCCTGGCTGCAGCAGCCACCCCGGACCGGCCCGCCCGCGAACCCCGAGAGCGGATCACTATCCTGGCCCGATGATGCGCGACCTGATCGCCGCGTTCAGCACCGCCGCGCGGGACCGGATGATCGGTGCCGGGTGGCGCAAGCGCACCGGCGACATCTACACCCAGAACCTCGGCAACGGTTTCCACGCCTGGGCCGGACTCAACCGCGCCTCGAAACACCACCCGCTGGAGATCAATCCCGTAGTCGGACTGCGCTACGACCCCCTCGAACGACTCCTCGCCGACATCACCGGGGCCGTGTCCCGGACGACCGCCACGATCAGCCGACCAGTCGGCTACCTCACCCCCGACAACGCCTTCCTGCAACTACGGGTCGCCGAACCCGGTGACGCCGAACGGGCCGCAGACGAGCTGCACGAACTCGTTCAGACCTACGGCCTGCCGTTCGCCCGGCAGCACGCGAGCCCGGACAGGCTGCTGACCGCGCTTCAGACAGGCGGCAACGTGCCCAATCCCGACCGGACCGGACTCCTCCTCCCCGCCCTTCACTTCCTGCGCGGGGACACCGACGAGACACGCTCATGCCTCGCACAAGGACTCGTCCACTACGGGCAGAACACGAGCATGCCGGTCGTCGCCGAATTCCACCGATTCGCCAACGCCCTGACCACACGCCTGCCAGCATGAATCAGCCGCTGCACAGCCAGCCTGCCCGACGCCACCTCGGCCATGATCACGAAGTGCTGCTGGAGTACTGAAGGTTGTTGCAGAAGGTCTTGGGCGGGCAGGGTTGAGCGTGCTCTGAGCTGGTGTTTCATCCTGTCTGGGCGGGGTTGTGCATGTGGGCGACGGCCTGCACCGCGTGGTGCGGGCCGTCGCCTTTCTGTCGGCAGTCGCGGAGGATCTTGTCGTTCTTCATGCGGGCGAAGGTGTGCTCGATGCGGGCGCGCACGCGTCGGTGCTCGGCGTTGCCCTCCTCCTGGGCCCGCAGCAGGGGCCGGCCCGGGCGTCTGCGGTGCGGGACGGCCAGGCCGGTGTTGATGTGGGCGCCGTCCGCCAGGACCTTGGCGTTGGCGCACCGCGCGGGCAGGTCGGAGGCCCGCCGGACGTGGGCGTCGGCCCTGTTGCCCGGGGCCGGGCGGGCGGCGGCGACCACGAGGCGGGTGTCCGCGTCGACGACGACCTGCACGTTCGCCGAGAACCGGTAGTTGCGGCTGGATGCGCCCACCGTGCGGTCGCGTACCGGGACCAGGGTGCCGTCCACGCTCCACAACCGCTCGACGCCCGGAGCCGACGACCGCACAGGCTCCAGTGCCGGCAGCGGACCGAGACGCCGCACGACGCGGCACACCGTCGCCGTCGAGACACCGAACAACGGAGCGAGCTGCCGCATCGTCAGGTTCGTCCGGTAGTACACCGCCACCAGCAGCACCCGCTCCGCCAACGGCAGACACCACGGCCTGCCCCCACCGGACCCGTCACCGCCCCGCTCCCGCACCACCTTCACCAGGCCCTCGAACCGCCGCATCCGCAGACCCGTGAACGTCTCCACCCACAACGGCTCAACCCTCAGCACCCCACCCATACAGGAGAAATGCCCCACGCACAGCCTTACGGAACAACCTTTAGTACTCCAGTGTGGTTTCGCGATCTACGCGCTGGAGGGAGCGGAGAGTCGCTTCCGGTAGCCATGGGCCGTGCCGCCGGTACCTGCGGCAGCGCGGCATCCGGCACCGACTACACGCCAGAGCCGTTGACTGGACACACCCCCGTCTACTGGACAGGCCCGCTATTGGTTCCATTGTGCGGGCGGGTGGGCGAAGGAAACGGGGCACGTGTAGATCTGCATGCCGTCGCCATGGACGGAGACACCAATGTTGCTGAGGTGTGTGGGAGTGCCGGTGGGGTTGGTGATCGGATCGTATTCCTCCTGCGGCCTCCAGCTGGTCGTGCCGTTGTCCCACTCGCGGCAGTCAATGTAGAGGAACGGGCGCATTTCGCTTCCGCACGGGCAGTCGATGCGGGTTATGTCGCGGAAGCTCACGGGTGCCCAGCCACCGAGCTTCCAGCCCGGTGCGACAGACAAGTCGCCTTGGTAGTTGGGTGTGCTGTCCCTGGAGCTCCACGGGGCCAGTCGGGTTTCAAGGTCTTTCGGCAGCTGAATCTGCGGAGGGTATTCGGTGACGGGTTCGGGGTGCAGGACACAGGGCTGGGGTAGGAAGTCCTCCTCTTCGATGATGGCCGGGCTCGGGGGATTCCGGAGGATCTCGTGGATGGTTGCTGCTGTGCGCCAATGGATGCTTGTGGCTGGTACGTAGTCGGGTTCGTGGCCGAAGGGGCACCACAGGACCTGCAGGAGATCGGCGCCGGGCGGGCCGGTGACCACGCCGTGGGCGTCGCGAAGGTAGAGCTGGAGGATCGGCAGCATCGGAGTGGGGCGCTCGTCATCCGAGTTGTCCACGATGGCCACTGGTCCGCTTTGTCCGTCGGGGATGAAGGCACCGCCGCTCTCGGAACGCGAGTGCTGCAGATCGCGCATCCGTCTGACCTCGGCAAGGGTGACGAGGTCCCCGTGCGGAGTGGCACCGTGGTCCTCAGCACATGTTGGCCAGGGCTCGTCGATGGGCCACAGGAGGGGCCCGCCAACCGAACTCTCTGCGGTGCTCGGAGTTCCCTGTCGTGGATGCAAGCGCAGCGCTGTGCGGGCGTAGACGGCGAGTTCGGGGACGGCGATGGCGATGTCGATCGGCCGTGGTGGTGTTGTGCGCGTCATGGATGATGTCAGCCCTTTTCGAAGCCGCGCCTTCCGGGGCGGCGCGTCACGGGGCACAGTACAGTCGCCGACTGACAGATCGGGGGGGGAGACTGAGCTTGGCGTGCAACTTCCTTGGTCACTCCCATGGTTGGTACACCGAGGCGATCCCCCTCCCCGAGAAGAGGTACGCGAGCTACGTGAAGGACCGAACGGACCAGGAGGAAGCGAAATGGGCGGCTGCACATGCTGGCAGGACATCCGGGCCGAGCACGTGGAGCGAGCCGGCGGCGAAGGAGCCGTGGGGCAGGGCAAGCGCGAGATGGTCAAGGGTTGTGCGGACTCTTGAAGATCGTGCAGTGGCCGCGGGCCATCGCGTAGACCCTGCCCGATGGCAGGCGTTGTTCGACCAGGCCATGGCTCGGATCGCCGGCTTGTTCGGTCGAGTGGAACCTCGGGCCGCGGCCCGCGCCTATCTGCTCGGGTTGCTGTCCGGGACCGAGCGCAAGAACTGCTGGCAGTTGGCGGAGCACGCCGGCCATAGCCGTCCCGGTCCGATGCAGCGGCTGCTGCGGTGCGCTCGCTGGGACGCGGCTGCGGCGCGTGACGAGGTCCGACGCTACGTCATGGACCATCTCGGCACCGGTGACGGTGTTCTGATCGTGGATGAGACAGGCTTCCTGAAGAAGGGCGACGGTTCTGCGGGTGTCCAGCGGCAGTACACCGGGACCGCCGGGCGGATCGAGAACAGCCAGGTGGGCGCCTTCCTCGCCTACGCCTCCAGCAGAGGGCGGGCGTTGATCGACCGCCGTCTCTACCTGCCCGAACACACATGGAGCCGGGACTCCAAGCGGCGCCGCAGTGCCGGAGTACCCGAGGACGTCGTCTTCACGACCAAGCCTCGTCTCGCCCTGCAGATGATCGAGCATGCGCTGGACACCGGCGTGAACACGTCGTGGGTGACCGGTGACGAGGTCTACGGCCAGGGCCCCGGCCTGCGGGCAGGACTGGAGGCCCGCGAGGTCGGCTACGTGCTGGCGATCTCCTGCGCGACCAGGGTGCGGATCAAGACGACGCGAGGCCGACCAGACCTGCGGATACGAACCGCCCGGCCCGAAGCGGGGACCCGGTCGACCTGACCGTCCCGGAGATCCGCCGCTTGATCGGAGCACTGTTCAGGCCGCCGATCACGTCCCTGAACGCGCTTCTGCTCTGGTCGAACTGGCGCAGAAGCCACCAAGCCTCGGCACGTCGCAGCCACTACCGGAAGCGACTCTCCGCTCCCTCCAGCGCGTAGATCGCGAAACCACACTGGAGTACTGGAAGCACCCGGCCTTTCAGTGGCAGTGACCGGGGACGCCCTCGGCGAGTCTGATCGGCCCCTTCCCGGTGCAGCATCGTGATCAGCTTGCGGAAGTCGCGCGGCCGCAGCCCGGTGAACGGCGCTGTCCAGGAGGGTTCCGTTGCCGTGATCAATGCAGTCACCGAGAGATCTTCTCCGTGCGGATCACGCCCCGATGTCCGCGTGCCCGGCCAATGCGGCACTGACTCGGGCCAAGCGCTCGCCGGGCAGGGCGAAGTCGTTGGCGGGGTTGCGGAGCGAATACCTGCCGTCGTTGACCTGTGTGCCGCCCGCGGCCGTTGCCCAGCGCACCGGACCAGCAAGGCCTTGACCTTCGAGCATGGTCGCGGCAAGCGGTTCGGCGGCCGGCGTTCCCAAGCGGGCGCGCAACGCCGCGGCCAGGCGGTCGACGGCCTCCGGTGGTGCGGCCGCGTCTCCGAAGGCGGGCAGCAGGAGCAGCAGGCGGGCGTGGGGGTCGGCGACGGTGCCGTCAAGGGACAGACCGTTGTCCGCGGCGGTGATCAGGTCCGGCCAGGACAGGCCGGGGCTCATGAAGTGCCCGTCGATGCGCGCGAGCAGCTCGGCTCGTTCCCAGTCGGGATGGTGGAGCAGGTAGTCGACTCCTGCGTCGTCGGGAACGGTGCGGTGGACGACATGGATGCGGTGGCCGGCTGCGAGCGGAATGGTGAACGTGGGCCAATCGGCCCGCTGCTGCAGGCGCTGCTGGTAGGCCCGGTGCTCCGCCCAGGCATAGCCCTGTCCGAACAGCAGCCCCCCAGCACCGCCCGAGGCACAGGAGTAGAGGTGCCCCATCCAGAACGGTCTCTCGGCCAGCAGCTCGGGGCGCAGGCCGAAGGGACCGTCGTGGTAGCCGGGTAGCCGTGAGGGATGTGCATCCGCGCCCTTGGTCACGCGGGCAATCATGCCGCGATGACCTCCGGCTGACGGACCGGCCCACTGCCGCGCGACCTTTGCGGGACAGCCCTTAGCAGTTCTCCTCGATGTAGAGCAGCGTCAGGCCGTCCGGCGAGACGAATTGATACGGTTCGTAGCCAGGGGTATCGGCCGTATTGAACCGGTCGTTCACCTGCGTCCAGAATTCGAGCCGCTCGGACAGGGGAATGCGACGGAGGCGAGTGCCGACGCCCTCGCCCACGATCACGACATCGGCTGACGTCAGCAGCCTCTTTGCCAGACGGCGTTCGAACGGGCCGCGGACCTTGCGCCAGCGCCCACCCTCGCCGTCGAGGAACTCGTCAACCCCCGCGGGCGAGGGGAGTCCAGTGCCGTACCAGTCGACAGCAGGCGGCAGGGAGATCAGCAATTCACTGAAGGGTTTGGCTCGGTGTCGCTTCTTCGACATGACCTCATACTCCCAGGAGCGCAGCGGCCACGTCTCGCCCAAATTGGACAAGATGCTCGTGAATATCATAAATGACCATCATTGCGAACATTTCGGGCCCGAAACTCGCCCACAACTCTGCAATGGGGACGAACAAAGATAATGGAGGTATCCATGCTCAAGGCGTTCCGTGCGGTCGCCACCGGATACGACAAGTGCGGCTGCGTCCACCTCGGCACCGTCGCCGCAGCCGCAGCCGCACTTGTCATCCGGCTCCGCCCCTGATCATCAGGACATTGCCCAGCCCCGGGCCGGCGGCCGTAGCGGGCGAGGCAGTGCCAGACCTGCTTGAGGTGCTGGGGGTCGTGGGCGCCGCTGCGGGCGGCGGTGCCGATCGTGGCGGGGTCGAGGACGCCGTCCTGGGCGAGGGTGGCGGCGAGGGCGGTGATGTGCGGGCCCCGGTAGTCGGCGTACCGGTGGAGGTCGGTGGCGGGGAGGCGGTGGCCGGGGTGCCATTCGAGGGGGCAGGGCAGCAGGCGGGCGGCGGTCTCGATGTCGGTGCCGCGGTAGCAGGGGTCGAGGACGAGGGCGTCGACGTGTTCGGCGAACCGGACGGGGCCGTGCAGGTGGGCCTCGATGTAGGAGTCCAGCAGGTCCTGGTCGTCGGCCTCGGCGAGGGCGATCAGGTCGTTGGCGGCGGCGGTGCCGAAGTCCTCGGGTTCGAGGAAGCTGTCGGGGTAGCAGAAGGTGGCCCGGTGCAGGGTGTCGGGGCGCAGCCGCAGGTGGGCGGAGCCGAACCGGGGCGCGCCGCCGTAGGGGTCGCGGCGGTGGTTGAGGGCACCGTAGACGGGGCGGAGTTCGGCGGGGGCGTCGTCGTAGGCGCCGCCGAAGATCCGGCTCTCCCACGTCCAGCGGTCGCCGCCGGGGTGGGCGGTGAGGCCGCCGTTGCTGGTGCCGGTGGAGAACTGGGAGCGGTAGACGCCGTCCTCGGCCATCGAGCGGAGGATCGGGCGGCCGTCGATCAGCCGGTCGGGGTGGAAGTTGAGCGTGACGTCGAGCCCGGCGGGCAGCGGGCCGCCGCGGCTGCGGGCGGCGACGTGGTGCAGGGCGCGGGCCTCGGGCGTCGGGTCGTTCATGCCTCCGCAGTCTGCCCGTTCCGGACCGGGCGGCGCAGCCGGTTTTCGGGCGGACGGCGGGCGAGTGGCGACCGGGCACCGGCCGGTACGTCAACGCCCTTGCCGTGGTGGCTACTTGCGAGTAGGAAGTGTCCGAGCCCGTTGTCGCGTGCATGCGCAGAGCCGCCCGGCGGGCCGTCGAATCCCTCCTCCTCCCCCAGGGACGGTCATGAAGCTGTTCGTCCGCCGCGCGCTGTCCGCCGCGGCCGCGCTCGCGCTCTGCCTGCCGCTGTCCGTCTCCGCCGCCCGGGCCGCGCCGCTCGCCGCGGCCGACCCCGGCCCGCCGCCGGTGCTGACGGGGGCCCAGCTGGCCGCGTCCTGGACCGGGCCGCTGAGCACCCGGGGGCGGTACGTGGTGGACGCGAACGGGAACCGGTTCAAGCTGAAGGCCGGCAACTGGTCCGGGGCGCAGGGCACCTGGCAGGGCAGCGGTTCGACCACCGACCCGGCGAACAACCAGGCGGGGCAGGTCTCGTCCAACCTGCCCCTCGGACTGGACCGGGCGCCGGTCGCGGACATCCTGGCCGGGTTCCACCGGCTGGGGATCAACAGCGTCCGGCTGCCGTTCGCCAACGCGATGCTGCACGACAGCACCCCGGTGCCGGACGCGGCGGTGGCGGCCAACCCGCAGTGGCGGGGCCGGACGCCGCTGCAGGTGTACGACGGAGTGGTGGCGGCGCTGACCGCCGACGGCTTCGCGGTGATCCTGAACAACCACACCACGAGCTACCGGTTCTGCTGCGGCCTGGACGGCAACGAGCGGTGGAACAGCGGCCAGTCCACCCAGGCCTGGGAGGACGACTGGCTGGCCCTGGCGGCCCGCTACCGGGACAACAAGCGGGTGGTCGGCGTGGACCTGCGCAACGAGGTGCGCCGCGACACCTGGGACGACCCCAACTGGGGCCTGGGCGACGCCCACGACACGTACGCGGCCTACGAGGAGGCGGGCAACCGCCTGCTGCGCGCCGACCCGGACCTGCTGGTGATCATGGAGGGCATCAACTGGTACGGTATCCCGGCCGCCGGGTTCAGCCACGGGCGGCCGCAGTTGACGCCGGTCCGCACCCTGTCGAACACCCTGGTCGACTCCGGGAAGCTGGTGTACTCGGCGCACTTCTACGGCTACACCGGCCCGGCCAACACCGGTGCGGGCAGCGGGCCCGGCGCGACGAACGACCCGCGCTACCAGGACTTCACCCCGCAGCAGTTGGAGCAGGTGGTGAACGACGAGGCGCTGTTCGTCACCCGGGCCGGGCAGCACTTCACCGCCCCGGTGTGGATCAGCGAGTTCGGCGCGGGCGGCCGGGGCGACACCGATGCCGCCGGGCAGAACTGGTTCGCGAACTTCACCGCGATCCTGGCCGCGCACGACACCGACTTCGCGATCTGGCCGCTGGTCGGCTGGCAGAACGGCGGTGTCCCGCAGGACAGTTGGGCGCTGCTGAGCTTCGACCCGGCGGGCCGGGTGCTCGGCCTGGAGGACCCGGGCGACTGGCGGGCACCCGCCTGGAACCGGCTGCTGGCCGCCCCGTCCGCGACCGGGCCGGTGGCCCCCGTCGCGCACTGGAACCTGCTGGACCTGGACCACGCCGACGCGGTCGCCTCCCGCCGGATGCTGGCCCTGCCGGACTGGAGCGGCGGCAACCGCAAGGGCAACTGCCCGGACGGGCAGCGGGTGGTGGGCCTCGGCCGGGGCAGCGGGCGCGGCCTGTGCACCGACGCGGGCGAGCCCGCGACCGGCCCGGGCGGCTGGACGGCCGTCACCGACGAGCGGTACGTGACGGGCGGCGACTGGGCGTCCGGCTACAACAAGCTCCAGTGCCCGGAGGGGAGTTTCGCGGTCGGCTACAGCGTCCACAACAACGCGATGGCGGCGCTGCTCTGCGCCCCGGCGGCCGGGCCGCTGCCGTCCACCGGGCGGGTGCTCTGGTTCGACCACGGCGACAACCGGCCGGCCGCCGGGGGCTCGGCGGGCAGCGACTGGGCGCCGGGCTCCTACAAGGGCCAGTGCGCGGACGGCGAGTACCTGGCCGGGGTCGCCTACACCTGGAAGTGGCTGCACTACGGCGTCCCGGACGCCGTGCTCTGCCGCCCGCTGGCCTGACGCACCGGCAGGAGCACGGCGGTGGCGCGGCCCCCCGACCGCGCCACCGCCCCACCCCCGCCCCCGCCCGACGGGCCGTCAGCCCGCGTTGATCCGGGCGGCCTTGCGCAGCAGCGCGGGGCTGAGCCGGCCGAGCAGCCGGGCCGCCTTGGCCTCCACGGTGACGGGCACCACGGCCTTGTTCGCCCGGACGGCGCGGACGATCTCGGCGGCCACCTTCTCCGGCGGGAAGCCCCGGCGGGCGTACATCTTGGACACCTTGGCCTGCTTGGCGGCCTGGTCGTCCGCCCCGAGGCCGGAGAAGGTGGTGGTGCGGGTGATGTTGGTGTTGACGATGCCGGGGCAGATGGTGGAGACGCCGATCCGGTGCGGGGCGAGTTCGGCCCGCAGGCAGTCGGAGAGCATGAACACCGCCGACTTGGAGGTGGCGTACGCGGCCAGCACCTTCGACGGCAGGTAGGCCGCCGCCGAGGCCAGGTTGACGATGTGTCCGCCCTGGCCGCGCTCCACCATCAGCTGCCCGAACGCCCGGCAGCCGTGGATGACGCCCCACAGGTTGACGTCCAGCACCCGCTTCCACTCGGCCTCGGTGGTCTCCAGGAACGTCCCGGAGTGGCCGACGCCCGCGTTGTTGACCACCACGTCGGGGACGCCGAAGTCGGCGGCGACCTGCCGGGCGAAGACGTCCACGGCGGCGCCGTCGCTGACGTCCACCCGGTAGGCGGCGGCCTTGACGCCGGACAGCTCGCACAGTTCGGCGGTGCGCTGCGCGGCGGGCAGGTCGCGGTCGCAGACCACCACCCGGGCGCCCCGGTCGGCGAAGGCCAGCGCGGTGGCCCGGCCGATGCCGCTGCCCGCGCCGGTGACCACCACCAACTCGCCCGCCCCGGACGGCTCCTGTCGGAGTGCGCCGTGGTCGCGGGCGGCGAACTCGCGCACCAGCGCGGCCACCGCCGGGCCCTTCTCCAGCAGCGCCGACCAGTGCGTGGCGTTCAGCGAGCGCCTGGTCAGCCGGGGCACCCACTGCTCCAGGCCCTCGGAGAGGAAGTCCGAGACGTAGTGGTCCCGCTCCAGGGTGATCAGCTGCACCGGGACCTCGGTGAACCGCTCGCGCGGCCGCCGCACGGTGGGCTTCATGTTGGCCCGGTACAGCTCGATGCCGTGCACCGCGTCCTTGGCCAGCGTCGCCTGCGGGTGCCCGGGGCGCGGCCGGACCGCCTCCAGGTCGCGCAGCACCCGGGGCCAGAGCCGGGCCAGGCCGAGCTTCCAGGCGGCGGGCGCCAGCACCGGCAGGTGGAACAGCGCGATGTACCAGGAGTGCGCGCCCTGCCGCAGCAGCTGGGAGAGGTGCCGGGGCGTCGGGCGGCGGGTGCGGTGCCTGATCCAGTGCCCCATGTGGTCCAGGCAGGGGCCCGACATGGTGGTGTAGCTGGCGATCCGCCGGTACGAGCCGGGCGTGGTGATCGCTTCCCAGGACTGCACGCTCCCCCAGTCGTGCGCCACCACGTGCACCGGCCGGTCCGGGCTGACGGCGTCCGCGACCGCGAACAGGTCCTCGCCGAGCAGCTCCAGCCGGTAGCCCTCGCGGCCGGCCGGCACCCCGGACGCCCCCGAGCCCCGGGTGTCGTAGCGCACCACATGGTGGTCGGCGGCCAGGTCCGCGGCCACGTCGTCCCAGACCGAGTGGTCGTCCGGGTAGCCGTGCACCAGGACCACCGTCGGGTTCGTCGGGTCGCCCTGCTCGTAGACGGCGAGCGCCAGCCCGCCGGAGTCGACGGTGCGTCGGCGGATCTCGGTGTTGCCGCTGGTCATGCCGCGTCCTCCAGGAGTGCCCAGCGCCGCACGTGCGGCAGGTCGTCGTCGAGCCAGTACACGTCGTCCTCGGTGACCACGAGGAGTTCCTCGAACTTGATGCCCACCTCGCGGAACCCGATGTGCGGCTCCACCGCCCACAGGCCCGGCGTCGGCGCGTGCCGGGAGGCCCGGCCGCCCGCCCACAGCGGGGATCTGCCCTCCAGCCGCTCCTTCACCAGTTCGCGTCCGAGGGTCTGCAGCGTACGCACCCCGAAGCCGAACAGGTTCACCCCGGCCGGGCCGCGGGCCGTCATCCGGGTCACCTGGTGGCCGATCACCCGGCCCGGGTAGACCTGGTGGCGGTTGTCGTAGCCGTGCTCGGCGATCTGCGCGTCCACCGCCGCGTACACCTCGGCCAGGGTCCTGCGGGCCTTCACCTCACGGAGGATCAGCTCCCGGTACGCCTTCAGGTCCAGCGCGAGGCGGTCCCAGACCGGGTTCTCGCCGACCTTGCCGCCGTAGCCGATGTCGGCGGTGTAGCCGTCCACCACGGGCGCGCAGTCCAGCACGTACGGCATGCCTTCCTCCAGCACCCGGGAGCCCGCGAAGAACTGCAGCGGGGTGTGGAAGTGCCGGAACGCCGTCCGGTCGCCGAACCAGGCGAACGGCACGTGGAAGAAGTCCTGCACGCCGGCCCGGACCAGGCAGCGGCGCAGCTGCGCGGTGGCCTGGCGCTCGGTCACGCCCGGCTCGATCCAGGCCGCGACCTGCTCGGCGCAGTGGTACGCCAGCTGCTGGGTCTCCCGGAACCGGACCAGGTCGCGCTCGTCGAAGGGGAACTTCGGGGGCTGCTTCATCCGACTACACCTCCAGTTCGAGGGTCTCGCCCTCGGCGGCCCGGGACACGCACGGCAGCATCAGGCCGGCGGCCCGCTGCTCCTCGGTCAGCCTGCGGTCGCGGTGCTCGGGCGTCCCCGACGCCACCTTGAGCACGCACGTCCCGCAGAAGCCCTGCTTGCACGAGTACGGCAGCTCCGGCCGGGCCTCGCGCGCCACGTCCAGCGCGGAGCGGTCCGCCGGGACGGCCAGCTCCGGGCCGCCCGCGCCCAGCCGGAGCGTGAACGGACGGCCGTTCAGCACCGGGGCGGCGCCGAACCGTTCGTAGTGCAGCGCGACCGCGGGCGAGGCGTCCAGCGCCCGCTGCACGGCCGCCAGCATCGGCGCCGGGCCGCACACGTACACCGCGGCGCCGCGCGGGGCCCGGGCCAGCAGTTCGGCGGCGTCCGGGAGGCCGTGCTCCGCGTCGGTCCTGATCTCCACCCGGTTCGGGTCCAACGACTTCAGCTCGTCGGTGAACGGCAGCGAGGCGGCGCTGCGGCCGGTGTGCACCAACCGCCAGTCCACGCCCGCGTGCTGGGCCGCGCGGGCCATCGGCAGCAGCGGGGTGACGCCGATGCCGCCGGCCAGGAACAGCACCTTCTCCTCGCCGCAGAACGCGAAGCCGTTGCGCGGGCGGCGCACCCGCAGCCGCATCCCCACGTGCAGTTCGTCGTGGACCTCGACGCTGCCACCGCCGCCGCCCTCGACCCGGCGCACCGCGATCCGGTAGCCGTGGCGGTCGGCCGGGTCCCCGCACAGCGAGTAGTGGCGCTCGCGCCCCGACGGCAGCGTCACCTGCACCCGCGCGCCCGGCTGCCACTCCGGCAGCATCCCGCCCGACGGGTCGGTCAGCCGCAGCTCGACCACGTCCTCGGCCACCACCCGGTGCGCCGCCACCACCAGGAACAGCGGCGGCACCCCGCGCGCCTCCGGCCGCCGCGGGCTGCGCCGCAGCCCGGGCCGCCCCAGTGCCGGGCTGTACCAGTCGCCGAACGCGGTCAGCCGCTCGAAGAACCGGTCCGCCCGCGGGCGTCCGTACAGGTCCGGCGGCGGGGTTTCGAGATCCATGGTGAGCGGCTCCGTGGGAGAGGGCTTCGGGGACGGGGTTCCGCGGCTGGGGTTGCGCGGGTGGGGTTCCGCGGGGTGGGGTTCCGCGGGGTGGGGTTCCGCGGGGTGGGGTTCCGCAGGCGGGCGGAACGGGGGCGCGCGTTCAGCGCGTCGCGGCGGCCCGGGCGGCCGGGGACTTGGCCAGGTAGGCGAGGGCCTGGGAGGAGCTGCCCTCGCGGGTGGGGTGGTAGCCCGGGCCGAAGTAGCGCAGCGCCGAGCGGACGAAGCGGGCCGGTTCGGGGAGCAGGCCGCGCCGGGCGGCGCGCTGGGCCTCGCGCCAGGTGGGGACGATCCGGCCGTCGAGGGTGGGGTCGGCGGCGAGCATGAAGCGGGCGCCGCGGACCCAGAGGTGGACGAGCAGCGGGCCGGAGACGAACATGCCGCGGATCCGGCGCAGGTAGCCGGGGTCGAGGTGGCGCATCAGGTCGTAGGCGACGCTGCGGTGCTCGACCTCCTCGGCGCCGTGCCAGCGCAGCAGGTCGAGCATGGTGGGGTCGGCCTTGGCCCGGTCCAGGCCGGGCGAGTTGAGGGCCCAGTTGCCGAGGAAGGCGGTGAAGTGCTCGATCGCGGCGACGAAGGCGACCCGTTCGATGACGTTCTCGCGGCGCTGCCGGGCGGTCAGCCCGGGCTTGTCGCCGAGGACGCGGTGGAACAGCCAGCTGACCTGCCGGACGTACGGCCGCGGGTCGAGGCCCTGGCCGAGCAGGTGGTCGAGGACCTCCTGGTGGGCCTCGGCGTGGATCGCCTCCTGGCCGATGAAGCCGAGCACCTCCTCGCGGAGCTGGTCGTCCCGGATCAGCGGCAGCGCCTCCTTGAAGACCTTGACGAACCAGCGCTCGCCCTCGGGGAGCAGCAGGTGCAGGACGTTGATGGTGTGGGTGGCCATCGGCTCGTCCGGGATCCAGTGCATCGGCAGCGCGGACCAGTCGAAGTGCACGTCGCGGGGTTCGAGGACCAGGCTGTCGTGCACGGCGGGCGGCGGGGTGGTGCGGGGCATGGGGGTGCCTCCTTGGGCGCGGACGGACGGGTGGCTCCGGGCCTTCCGGTGCGGCCATCTCCCGTCGGCGGGGCTTCGGTTCCGCACCCGGCGGCAGGAGGGGTGCGGGCGCCGGCCGGGAGATGGCCGTACCGGAGGGTCCGGGTCCGGAGGGCTCCGGGGGACCGGTGGGCACACCGGCAAACTACTCGCGGGTAGTGGGCTGGACAAGGGGTTCGACCGTTCTTATCAACATTGAGTCTAATAAGAGGTCGCGCGGGTGGGCGGCGGGCGGGGCCGGTGGACAGGCGGGGCCGGCCGGCGGAAGTCAGGGTGTCCTCGGGTGCCCGGTGTCCACCGGCCCGCTGGGTGCCGTGTCGGTGGGCGCGGTGTCGGTGGGTGTGGTGGGTGCGGCGTGGGAGAGTGCGGCGAGGAGTTGCAGTTTCTCGTCGCTGTCGCTGTCCTTGTCCGGGTAGTAGACGACCAGGATGACGTCGTCCACGGGGAGTTTGTCGCGGTGGAGCCGTAGGTCACCGACGACCGGGTGGTGGACGGTGGTGGTGCCTCCGTCGAGGTTGCGGACGTCGTGCCGGGCCCACAGGGTGCGGAACCGCCCGCTGGACAGGGCGAGTTCTCCGACGAGTTCGACGAACCGGGGGTCGTCGGTGTCGTCCCCGATGGTGCTGCGAAGGGTGGCGACGAAGTCGGCGGCGGCTTTCGTCCAGTCCTGGTGGAAGGCTTGTTCCTCGGGGTCGAGGAAGAAGGAACGGAGCCGGTTCTCACCGGGCCGCAGTCGCGGGGAGAGCGCGACGGCCATCGGGTTGGCGGCCAGGACGTCGAAGGCGCGTCCCTCGACGAACGCGGGGATCCGAAGGTGGGCGAGGAGCTGGTGCACCCGTGCCGGCACCTGCTCGGGTCGCCTGCGGCGCGGCGTCCTCGGGCGGGCTGCCGCGAGGCCGAGCAGATACGTCCGCTCGATGTCGTCGAGGTGCAGGACGCGCGCGAGTGATGCGAGGACCTGGGGAGAAGGGTTCTTGTCGCGGCCCCGTTCCAGGCGCAGGTAGTAATCGGCGCTGATTCCGGCGAGCAGGGCGACTTCCTCGCGGCGCAGGCCCGGGACGCGGCGGTTGCCGCCGGACGGGAGCCCCGCCTGCGCCGGGGAGACCAGCTCGCGCCGGGCGCGGAGGTAGCTGCCGAGCCGGTTGCCGGATTCCTCGTCCTTCATACCGACACCGTAATGCGGTGCGCGCGTTCCGGAGGGGGTCCTGGCAGGACCAGGGAGGACGGGGGCCCTGCCGCACCCGGCCGATGCCGTCAAGACTGGCTGGCATCCCTGCCGGTGAAGGACAGGGGCCATCACCGAATGCGCCACGGGCCCGAACGCCGTCGCGCCCCGAACTGAAGGGAAGATCCCGTGGATCTCTCCAACCGCACCGTTCTCGTCGTCGGCGGGACCTCGGGCATCGGACGGGAACTGGCCCGCCGGTTCGCCGCGGCGGGCAGCGCCGTGGCGGTCGGCGGCCGTAACCCGGAGGCGCTCGCGGAACTCGCCCGGGAAGGCTTCGGCACTTTCGGCATCGACGTCACCGACGGTGCCTCCGTCGCCCGTGCCCGTGACGCCGTGCTCGCCCGGTACCCCGAACTGGACACCGTGGTGACCATGTCGGGCGTCATGCTCCTGGAGGACCTGCGCGACCGCGCGCACTTCGAGGCGGCCCGGACCACGATCGACACCAACCTGCTCGGCACCATCCGCGTCATCGACGCCTTCACCCCGCACCTGGTCGAACGCGGCGCCGGCACCTTCGTCACCGTCACCTCCGGCATCGCCTTCCTGCCGTTCCCGCCCATGCCCACCTACGCCGCCTCGAAGGCCGCGGTGCACGCCTACTCCGAGGCACTGCGCGCACAGCTCGGCGGCACCGGCGTCGGCGTGGTCGAGCTGGTCCCCCCGGCCGTCGCCACGGCAGGACAGGAGAAGGTGAACCCGCTCGCACTGCCGCTCGACGACTTCGGCGCCGAGGTCATGCAGTTGCTCTCGCAGGACCCCACCCCCGAGGAGATCCTGGTCGACCGGGTCCTCATGCACCGCTGGGCCGAACGCGACGGCACCTACGACGACCTCGTCGCGCAGCGTTCCCTGGCCCTGAGCATGCTCCCCGGCCGCCAGGGCTGACACGGCCGCTCGTCCTCCCGCCGTGATCACGGAACCCGGGCCCGTTCCGTCCGCCGACCGGCCCCGCCTGCCGCCTGTCCGCGCGGCCTCCGAGCCGCTCGATAGGGTGACTCCGAGCCGCCCAGGGAGACGCCGTGACCGACCGCCCCGCACCCGCCCCGCTCGTCGCCGCGCTGCTCGCGCACCCGGTGCTGGCCGCCCCGGCCTACCCGGCGCCGCCGCCCGGGCCGGTCGCCGACCCGGCGGGCCTGCTCGCCGCCTGGCTGCTGGACGCGCTGGCTGCCGGGGAGCCGGACGCCCAGGTGGTGACGCTCTCCACGCTCGGCGCCGACGGGCACCCGGACGCCCGGGTGCTCGTCCTGCGCGACCTCGAACCGGGCACCGCCGCCTGCCACTTCTGGACCGAACCGGACTCCGCCAAGGCCCGGCAGTTCGCCGCCCACCCGCAGGCCGCGCTGACCGCCTACTGGCCCCGGTACGGCCGCCAGGTCCGCCTGCGCGGGCCCGTCCGCCCCGGGCCGGGCTGCTGGACGCCGTCGCCCGCCCTGCGCTGCTACGTCCTGCACCCCGTCGCCGCCGACCTCTGGCAGGCCGCCCCGGACCGCCGGCACCTGTCCCTGCACGCCGAGCGCACCCCGGACGGCTGGACCCCGGCCGACTGGACCGCCGCCCCCGTGGGCTGACGGACCGTCAGGCCACCGGGGAGGACGGGGCGCTCTCCTCGGGGAGGTGCTGCAGGACCAGCGCCACCGAGGCGGCGGCGGTGCGGCCCTCGTGCACCCGGCCGTCGGCGAGGTGGACGTCGAAGCGGTTCCCGCCGTGGGCGCGGACCCGGGGGAGGTCGTGGCACTGCGGCGGGGCGGCCCGGTGGCTGAAGGTGATCCAGTACATGGCGCGGCCCGGCGCGAGCGCCCGCAGCCGGGGCTGGGCGTAGGCGGCCTCGACGAACTCCCGGGCGTCCGCCCCGGGTTGGCCCGCCGCAAAGGCCCGCAGCGCCTCCCAGCGGACGGCGATCGGATCGAGGGTGCGGGATCGGGCGTCGTGGTCCTCGGAATCGTGGGGCTCGGCGACCTCGGTCAGCTCGGACATGGGCCCGAGTGTGCCAGAGCGGACCCGGGTTTCCCCGGAGCTTCGGAAGTCCGCCGCCCGTTCGTGGGGCTTCCGCCCGATTCCCGTCACCCCGCGGCCGTCGCACCCCCTCGCGCGGTGCCCTGCGCACCCGAACCGCTACCCTCCCCCGCATGGAGAAGATCACCGTTCCGGAGGAGCCGCGCTGGCCCGGGTACCCGGCGGGGCGGTGGGCCGCGCTGGCGGCCCTCGCCGTCCTGGTGGCCGGGCTCGGCCTGGCCATGGGGCTGCTGCGGCACGCGGGGCTCACCGCCGGGGCCGGGTCCCTGGGCACCGCGGCGCTCCTGGTCCTCGCGGCCGGGGCGTCCGGCTGGGCCCAGCAACTGGCCCGGGGCGCCAGGAGCTGGACGTACCGGCCCCCGATCGGCCGGTGGACCGCCTCGCTCGGCGCGGTGGCGCTGTTCGCCGCCGGGGCGGCCGCGGGCGGCATCGGCCGGCCGGCCGTCGCGGTGGCGCTCGCCGCCGCCGGACCGGCCGTCGCCACCGGCCGGACGGACCGCCGCAACCGATTGGAGTGGCTGACGGCGGAACGGGAGGACGCCCTGCGCCGGGTACGCATCCTCGAAAAGGGCGAGACCGCCCGCGGCACGGTGGTCGAGGTCCCCGAATTCCCGGGCGGACCGGACGACGAGGGCCCGTACTTCACCCAGTTGACGTTCCGTTACACCACTGCGGCGGGCACCGAGCACACCGCCCGGCGCCACGGCGGCTTCCCCACCCGCCGCCCGCCCCGGGTCGGCCTCGGCGTGACCGTGCGCTTCCTCCCCGAGGACCCGACCGACACCGAGGTCGAGTTCGACACCCCGGAGCGCCTCGACCCGACCCCGCCCCGCGACACCGTTCCCGCTCCCCCTCCCTCGGACGCCCCGCGTTCCCCCACCCTGCCCGCCCAGCTGGAGCACCTGCACCACCTGCACCTGGACGGGGCGCTCACCGCCGAGGAGTTCGCGCTCGCCAAGCGGAAGCTGATCGCCCCGCCGGACTGACCCCGCCCCGCCGCCCACGCGCCCGCCGGGCTTCTCCCCCGCTTCACCGGAAAATGGTCCGGACCAATCCGGGCGGCCGTTACGCTCCCCCGCATGGAGGAGATCATCGTCCCGGACGCGCCGCGCTGGCCCGGGCTGTCGGGCGGGCGCTGGACCGGGATCGGCCTGCTCGCCTCGGTGGTGATGGTGTTCGGGTGGCTGGCCGGGTCCGCCCTGCGGGGTGCCGGAGCGGCCGCCGAGCGGTACGTGCTGTTCGGGCTGGCGGCGTTCTTCGGGTTCCTGGCCTTCGTCTGGGCGCAGTACCTGGCCCGGGCCGAAGGAGAGCTGCACCGCCCGGTGTTCGGCTGGTGGGCCGCGTTCCCGGCGGGGGCGGCGGTGTTCGCGGCCGGGGTCCTGCTCGGCGGCGCCGGCGGGTGGCGGCTCGCCGCCGGGGCGGGTGCCGCCGTCCTGGCCGCGGCCGGGTCGGCCCGGCACGACCGCCGGCTGCGGCTGGCCGCGCTGGCCGCGCTGGCCGGGGTCCGGGCGGCGGCGCTGCACCGGGTGCGCGTCCGGGCGGAGGGCGAGACCGTCCGCGGCACAGTGGTCGAGGTGCTGTCCCGCGCCGATACCCCCGACGACCGGGGCCGGTATTGGACGGAGCTGACGCTGCGTTACACCGTCGCGGCGGGCACCGAGCACACCGTCGAGCACCGGGCCGGCTTCTCCGTGCACGACACCCCCCGGGTGGGCCGGGGCGCGACCGTGCACCACCTGTCGGCGGACCCGGCCGACATCGAGGTCGTCCTGGACCCGGCGGGCCTGCCCGCCGACGACCCCGACCTGCCCGACCGGATCGCCCGCCTGCACCGGCTCCACCTGGACGGGGCGCTCACCGCCGAGGAGTTCGCGCTCGCCAAGCGGCAGTTGCTGGCCCCGGGGAACTGACCCCGCGTTCGGTTCGGGTGCGACAGGTTCCCGGGCATGACCGGGATACCGCCCGCCGCCTGGCCGCCGCCCGCCCCGATCCGGACCGCCCGCCTGGTGCTGCGCCCCTCGGAGGCCCGCGACCGGGCGGCTTTCGTCCCCCCGCCCACCGGCTGACGCCGGGTCGGCCCGCTCCCGTCGCTCCCGTCGGTCCCGTCGTCCGCGCCGTGCGGCCGACGCCCGCTCAGCCCGCTCAGCCCGCCAGGATCGCCAGTTGCCCGGTGGCCCGGGTCATCGCCACGTAGCGGTCGACCGCGCCCTCGATGCCGGTGCCGAAGGACTCCGGGTCGACCAGCACCACGAAGTCGAACTCCAGACCCTTGACCAGCTCGGGGGCGAGCGAGCGGACCCGGGGCAGGCCGAGGAAGGACGGGTCGCCGATCACGCAGGCGGTGCCCTCGGGGTGCGCGGCCAGCCACTCGGCGAGCACCGCGTCCCGTTCGGCCCGGACGCCGTGCCGGACGGGCAGGCCGCTGGAGCGGATCGAGGTGGGCACGTTGGCGTCCGGCAGCACGGCCCGGATGACGGGCGCGGCCTCGGCCATCACCTCCTCGGGCGTGCGGTAGTTGACGGTCAGCGAGGTGAGCGTGGTCCGGTCCAGGCCGGCCCGCGCCAGGCGTTCGGTCCAGCTCTCGGTGAAGCCGTGCCGGGCCTGGGCGCGGTCGCCGACGATGGTGAAGGAGCGGGACGGGCAGCGGGCGATCAGCATCTGCCACTCGGCGTCGGTGAGTTCCTGCGCCTCGTCGACCACGATGTGCGCGAACGGGCCGGCCAGCAGGTCGGGGTCGGCCGGTTCCGCCTCGGAGTGGTCGATCAGGGCGTCGCGCAGGTCGGCGCCGCGCAGCATGGCGACCGCGCCCTCGCCGTCGTCGTCGGCGGTGAGCAGGTGGTCGACCACGCCGTCCATCAGCTCGCGTTCGGCGGCGAGCCGGGCCCGGTGGGCGCGCTGGCGGCGGTCGGCGTCGGTGTCGCCGAGGCGGCGGCGGGCGGCGTCCAGCAGCGGCAGGTCGGAGAGCGTCCAGGCGGCCGGTTCGGTGCGCTGCAGGGTGCGGATCTGCTCGCGGTCCAGGAACGGGGCGCACAGCCGCAGATAGGCGGGGACGGTCCACAGGTCGCCGACCAGGTCGGTGGGCTCCAGGATCGGCCAGGCCCGGCGGAGCGCGCCGAGCAGTTCGGGGTCGCGGCGCAGTTCGCGGCGGAGCACCTCGGGCGAGATGCCGTCCTCGTCGTCGAAGGAGTCGGCGTTCTTGTCGAGCAGGATGGTGATCAGCTCGTCGAGGATCTGCTCGCGGGCCTCGTTGTGCGGGACGCCGGGGCCGGGGGCGGCGAACGCCTCGGACCAGTCCTCGGGGTCGATCCAGAGCTCGTACCACTCGGTGGACAGTTTGCGGCCCTCGGCGGGCGGCTCCTCGTAGACGGCGACGGCCTTCTCGATCGCGTGCACCATCCCGGCGGCGGCCTTCAGCCGGGCCACCTCGGGGTCGGGCTCGGGCTCGACGGCGGCGCCCTCGGGCAGCAGGTCGCGCAGGGTGCAGGTCTGCACGCCCTCCTCGCCGAGGCTGGGCAGCACGTCGGCGACGTAGGCCAGGTAGGGCTGGTGCGGGCCGACGAACAGCACCCGGCCCTTGCGGTGGCCCAGCCGGGGGTCGGAGTACAGCAGGTGGGCGGTGCGGTGCAGGGCGACCACGGTCTTGCCGGTGCCGGGGCCGCCGTCGACCACCAGGGCGCCGCGCGAGCCGGCCCGGATGATCGCGTCCTGGTCGGCCTGGATGGTGGCCAGGACGTCGCGCATCCGCTCGGAGCGGGAGCTGCCGAGGCTGGCGATGAACGCGGACTGGTCGTCCAGCGCGGCGTGGCCCTCCAGGCCCTCGGCGGTGAACACCTCGTCCCAGTAGTCGCCGACGGCGCCGCGCTGCCAGCGGTAGCGGCGGCGGCTGGCCAGGCCCATCGGGTTGGCGTGGGTGGCGGCGAAGAAGGGTTCGGCGGCGGGCGAGCGCCAGTCGACCAGCAGGCGGCGGCCGTCGGCGTCGGCGAGGCCGAGGCGGCCGATGTACACCGGCTCGGGGTCGTCGGCGCGGACGATCCGGCCGAGGCACAGGTCGGTGCCGAAGCGGCGCAGGGTGCGCAGCCGGGCGGAGAGCTGGTGGACCTCGTTGTCGCGGTCCATCGCGGCCCGGCCGGCCCCGCCGGGGCTGCGGCGGACCTCGTCCAGGCGGGCGGTCAGTTCGGCGATGTCGGCTTCCAGGGTGCTGGCGATGTCCGCGAAGTGCCGTTCGTCGGCGGCGATCAGGGCCGGGTCCGCCTTGGCGGCGAGCCGCTCCGGCAGGTCGAAGGCACTGGTCGTCGGGTGGTTCATGGGTGTCGACTCCGATCCGCTGCCCGGTGTGCCGCGCGCCGCCCGCGTGCTGCTCGCGGTCTGCCCCGTTTGTGCTGTTTGCGCGGGTTCCCGGGTTCAGACCAGTGATTGTGCGCCACCTGGGGGGCCTTGCCGCAAGGCCCCCCGTGCGGTATACATTGGACAACGGCAGGAGAGTGCGAACTCCCTGCCCTTCGTGTTTCCCGGGGCCCTTCCGGTTTCCCGGGCCGGTGCGACCGGTGCCCGCTCAGAGGCGGTCCAGCACGTCGACCGGGTCGGGGCCGTCCCATTCTTCCGGGTCCTCGTCCGTGCCGTCCGGGCCGGTCGCCTCGAACTCGGCGTCGGCGGCCCGGACGGCGGCCGCGTACTCCTCGGCGTCCCGCTCCGGGTGCAGCACCCGGGCCCCGGTGGGGGCCAGCGCGAGCACGCCGAGGGTGTAGCGGTCGCGCGGGCCGGGCCAGAGGTGGTCGCGGACCACCGCGAAGCCGCCGGCGGGGCCGGTCCAGGGGGCGGCGCCGCGGATCAGGGCCAGGAACCAGAGCGGGTTGCGGAAGGCCTCCCGGTGCACCGTCAGGTTCACCACCGTCAGGACGCCCCGCTCCGCGTCGTGGTCGAGCCGGGCCAGGCCGGGTTCCCCGGCGGTGCGCAGGAAGGCCCGGAGCTGGGCGCGGTGGTCGTCGCCGTCCGCCAGCCAGCGCGCGACCGTCCCGTGGTCCGGTGCCGGGTGCAGCGACCAGGGCAGTCCGCCGTCCTTCCCGGTGCGGTCGTGACGGCCCGTCAGCTCCGCCCGGTCGGTCCACTCGGCCAGCGGCCGGGGCGCGGCCGCCAGGTAGCGGCGCAGCGCGGCGGGCTCCAGGTGCAGTCGGGCCATCGCGGCGTACGGCTCGGACATCGCGGCTTCCTCCACGCTCGGTCGACGGTGCGTCAGGCGGCCGATCCTGCCAGGGTGTTGCGACAGCCGCTCGGGGCGGTCCCGGGCCGGGGCGGGGGACCTGGGATGCTGGCGGGTGGCGGGGGTCGGCGAGGAGGAGGACGGGCGGAGCATGGCAGGGGCGACGGGCGCGGGCGATCCGACCGCGGGGCTGGACCCGAAGGAGCGGTTCGACGCCTGGCGGGAGCTGATCGGCCTGACCAGGGACTGCGACACCACCAGCCCGCACGCGGACCGGTTCGAAGCCGAACTGCGGCGCTCCGAGCTGGGCCCGGTCACCTTCCTCGGGACGTCCTTCCCCTCGGCGAGCTTCCGGCGCACCGACACCCGGGTGCGGCGCTCCGACCCCGGCGTGTTCCACCTGACCCTGGTGCTGCGCGGTGAGCTGAACCTGACCCGGGCCAACGAGCCCGCCCGGTCCTTCCGACCCGGGCAGCTGACCGTGGTCGACAGCTCCCGGGCGTACGAGCTGCGGGCGCTGGGCGGGCGCGCAGACGGGCACGACCGGCCCGCCTCGGTGGACGCGGTCGGGATCGACTTCCCGATCTCGCTGCTGCCGATGTCGCCGTTCCAGTTGCGCCGGCTGCTCGGCCGGGGCTTCACGGCGGGCGAGGGCACCGCGGCGCTGGTCACCGACTTCCTGCTCAGCCTGGACCGGCAGTCCGGCTCGCTCGGCCCGGCGGCCGCCGCCCGGCTCGGCCCGCTCGCCGTGGACCTGGTCTCGGCCTGGCTGGCCGACGAGTTGGAGCACGACGCCGCGCTGTCGCCGACCGCCCGGCGGCGGGTGCTGGTCGAGGGCGTCCGGGCGTTCGTCCGCCGCAACCTGCACGACCCGGAGCTGACCCCGGGCACGGTCGCCGCCGCGCACCACATCTCGGTCAGCTACCTGCACCGGGTGTTCGGCCAGGAGTCGCCGGGCGAGACGGTGGCCGGTTGGATCCGCCGCCAGCGCCTGGCCCGGGCCCACCGCGACCTCGCCGACCCGGCCCTGCGCGCCACGCCCATCCAGACCGTGGCGGCCCGCTGGGGGATGCCCCGCCCGGACGACTTCAGCCGCGCCTTCCGCGCCGAGTACGGGTGCTCTCCCCGCGACCACCGCCGGGAGGCCCTGGCCGCCGCCGAACGCCCGGACCGGGACGGGTGAACGCAGTGCCAATCCGCTGTCGACGCAGTGCCAACACCCGCCCGGCCCGCCCGCCTAGCCTGGACACCGCGGGGGCGCCCGGGCCCCTCCCCACGGCGGCCCGGACCTGAACGGACCGCCACCGGCCACCGGGGGACCTGGCCGGACCACGGGGGAGGTCCGTCGCACGCCGGGAGCGGCCGGTCCGGATCACCCGATCCGCCGGCCGCTCCCGCGTCCGTCCCACCGGGAGTGACGGGGCGTCAGGCGAGGTGGCGGCCCAGGTAGGTGACGGGGCCGGGGTCGGGGACCGGGACGGGGTGGAAGCCCAGGCGGTCGTAGAACGGGCGGGCCCGGGTGTTGGCGGTGACCATGCCGAGGTGCAGGCCGGGGACGCCCCTGGCGGTCAGCGCGGCGACCAGGGTGTCGATCAACTCCCGCCCGTAGCCGGAGCGCTGGTGGCTGGGCAGCAGGTCGATGTGCAGGTGGGCCGGGTAGGCGGCGAGTTCCGGCAGCAGCATCCGCTCGGGCGCGTGCAGCAGCCGCACCATCTCCTCGCCGGGCGTGCCGGGTTCACCGGTGGGCGGCGGGTAGCGGTCGGCGACCCGGGGCAGCCACTCGGCGCGGAACCGCCGGACGAACTCCGCGGTGTCGGCGGTCGCCACCACGTAGCCGACCGCCCGAGTGCCGTCGTCCACCACGAAGGCGAGGTCCGGCTCCAGTTCCGCGTACGGGGCGGCGAAGATGGTCGGCAGCAGGTCCAGGTCCGGGTACTTCTGCCGCGAGTCGCCGCCCAACTCCCCCGTCCGGACGCAGATGTCGAACAGGTCGGCCCGGTCGCGCGGCTCGTACGGGCGCACCACGGCCCGTTCCAGGTGATCGCTCATCGTCCCATCCTGACCACCCGGGGAGCGCTCCCACAAGGGGGTTTCCGCCGGGCCGTCAGACCGCCATCGCCAGCATCAGCGGCGCGGCCCGCCGGGACAGCAGCTCGGCCGCCTCGCGCAGCCGGTACGCCTGCGCGACCGGCAGCGAGGTCGCCAGGCAGCCGACGGTGCCGCCCGCGACCACCGGCACGGCCGCGCACACCGTGTCCATCGAGTACTCCTGCAGGTCCAGCACCGGGACGGTGGCGGGCTGCCGGTCCAGCCGGTGCAGCAGCCGGTCGGTGCGGGTGATGGTGCGGGAGGTCAGCCGGGCCGCCGGGTGCCGGGACAGGTGGTCCAGCCGCCCCGCGTGGTCGAGCTGCGCCAGCAGGCACTTGCCGATCGCCGAGGCGTGCGCCGTCGCCCGGAAGTCCGCCCACTCGTGCACCGCCGGGGCGTGCTCGGCGGCGCTCACCGCCTCCACCGAGAGCTCCCCGTCGTGGTAGCGGGAGAAGTACACGGCGGCGCCCAGCTCGTCCCGCAGCTCCTCCAGCCGGTGGTGCAACCTGGCCCGCACCATCGGCTCCCGGTGCTGCGCCCCCAGCAGGGTGAACGCCCCGCCCAGGGTCCAGACCCCGTCCAGGTGCACCAGGTACCCCTCGGCCTCCAGCTCCTCGGCCAGCAGCCGCACCGACGCCACCGGCATCGTCAACTCCCGGGCCAGCTCCGCCGACGCGACCCCCTCGGGGCGGCGGTCCACCGCCTCCAGCAGCCGCAACGCCCGCCGCAGCACCCCGAACGGCCCGGCCCCGCCACCGCCCCCGAGCAGTCCCCCGTGCCGCCCGCTGCTCACCATCGCCATCGCCTCGCCCCCCTCCGCCACCACCCTAGCCAGCCCGCCCCGAACCCGTGCCCCACCCACCGAATATTCGCCCGATGGGAGCCGGGCCCTCTTGACAGGCATATGCCCCGACCGGAGGCGGGGACGTACGGCGGTGACGGGGCGTCAGCGGCCTTCGCGGTCGCGGAGTTCGGTGACGGCCCGTTCGACGCGGCGGCCGTAGTCGGGGTCGGCGGCGTGGAAGTGGGCGAGGTTCTTCTCCACCACGTCGTCGCGGACGACCTGGGCCAGCGAGCCGGCCAGGTTGGCGACCAGCCGGGCCTTTTCCTCGGCGGACATCAGGCGGTAGAGCTCGCCCGCCTGGTGGAAGTCGTCGTCCTTGGCGTGCGCGACCGCGCGGTACGTCCCGGTGTGGCCGGTGACGGGGAGCGGGGCGTGCAGGGCCTCGTCGGTCTGGACCGGGCCGCCGTGCGAGTTGGGCTCGTAGTTCCTGTCCCGGCCGTTCCGGTGGAGCGCGTGCCGGCCGTCCTGCCCGTAGTTGGCCGCCTCGACGGCCCGCGGGGCGTTCACCGGCAGCTGGGTGTGGTTGACGCCGAGCCGGTAGCGCTGGGCGTCCGCGTACGCGAACAGCCGTCCCTGCAGCATCTTGTCGGGCGACGGGCCGATCCCGGGCACGAAGTTGTTCGGCGAGAACGCGGCCTGCTCGACCTCCGCGAACACGTTCTCCGGGTTCCGGTTCAGCACCAGCCGCCCGACCTTGACCAGCGGGTAGTCGGCGTGCGGCCAGACCTTGGTGACGTCGAACGGGTCGAACCGGTAGTCGGCGGCCTCCTCGACCGGCATCAGCTGCACGTACAGCGTCCAGGACGGGAACACCCCCCGCCCGATCGCCCGGTGCAGGTCCCGCTGGTGGCTGTCGGCGTCCCCGCCGGCCGTCTCCGCGGCCTGCCCCGCGTCCAGCGAGCGCACCCCCTGGTCGGTCTTGAAGTGGTACTTCACCCAGTGCGCCCGCCCCTCCGCGTTGACCCACTGGTAGGTGTGCGAGCCGTAGCCGTTCATGTGCCGGTACGAGGCCGGGATGCCCCGGTCGCCGAACAGCCAGGTGATCTGATGGGTCGAGGCCGGCGAGTGCGCCCAGAAGTCCCAGACGTTGTCCGCCTCCTGCACGCCCGTGTGCGGGTCGCGCTTCTGCGAGTGGATGAAGTCCGGAAACTTGATCGGGTCCTTGATGAAGAACACCGGCGTGTTGTTCCCGACCAGGTCGTAGTTCCCCTCCTCGGTGTAGAACTTGACCGCGAAACCGCGCGGGTCGCGCACCGCGTCCGTCGAGCCCAACGCCCCCGCGACGGTGGAGAACCGCAGGAACACCTCGGTCCGCCGCCCCACCCCGTTCAGGAACGCCGCCCTGGTGTACCCCGTGACGTCCTCCGTCACCTCGAAGTACCCGTACGCCCCCGACCCCCGGGCGTGCACCACCCGCTCCGGAATCCGCTCCCGGTTGAACCGGGCCAGCTTCTCCAGCAGGTGCTGGTCCTGGATCAGCAGCGGCCCGTACTCCCCTGCGGACGCGCTGTTCTGATTGTCGGCGACGGGCGCGCCGGACTCGGTGGTGAGAGTTCTGGGCATGGGGATTTCCTTTCGAGCGAGCATGCGGGAGAAAATTCGGGGGCCCGGGGAACGGCGGGGCCGAGGGGCTGATCGCCGGAGCACAGTGGGGCGCGACGGGGCTTTCGCCGAGGACCTCCGGCCCGAAACGGGGTGGCGCCTCGCGGCCCGTCGGACACCAGCCACTCGGCCCCGCCGTTCCCCGGGCCCCTGGATGGAGCTGCGCTCCACCCCGGGCCCCTGTGGGTGTCAGTCCGCGTAGAGGGCCCGGATGGGCGTCGCGTCGGGGAGCGGCCGGGCCTCGGCGAGGGCGGTGGGGAGGCCGGCCGCGGCGAGGGCTTCGCGGGCCTCGGCCGGGGGGAGGGCGTTGAACCAGCGGAGCGCGAGGGTGTCCTGGCCGGCGGGGGTGAGGCGGCCGGTGAGGCGGAGGCGGGCGAGGCCGCCGTCGGGGTAGACGTTGATCCGGACGTGGGTGACGGGGGTGCCGGCCGGCAGGCGGTAGCGGTGGCGGGTGTCGGGCTGGAGGCGGGTCCGCGGGAGCAGGACGGTCTCGGTCCCGCCGTCGGAGCCGACGAGTTCGGCCCAGCCGGGGGCGTTGGCGACGAAGCAGGAGGTGTCCACCTCCGCCGCCAGGACCTCGCCGCCCCCGGCCAGGGCTATCTGCACCCAGTCGTTGGCCTTGTCGCGCCGACGCCGGGTCTCCCAGCCGTCGCCCATGACGGTGGCGCGGCCGGGAGCGTTGAGGTGGTGCGGGGAGGAGAAGTAGCGGTCCGAGGCGGCCTCGGCGACGCCGCCGTACTCCTGGGCCGCCAGGTCGAAGGTGAGTCCGGCCAACTCCCGCGGGTCGGGCAGGACTTCGCCGTGCACCCGGAGCCGGGCGACGCCGCCGTCGGGCCAGATGTTCAGCCGGACGTGGGTGTACCGGGTGGAGTCGGTGACCGCGAAGGCGTGCGCGGTGTTCCCCTGCAGGGGGGTGCGCGGGACGAGGTCGGTCCACTCGGCGGCGGCGAGTTCGTCCGGCGAGGGGTAGCCGGGCACGGACGCGGCCTGGACGGACGCGGTCTCGGGGTAGTTGCCGGTGAAGTGCGCGGTGTCGACGATCACGCCGCGCACCACGCCCGCGACGCCGAGCCGGACGATCGCCCAGTCGTGGTCCTCATCGGTGGGGTGCGGCTGCTGGGCGCTGACGCCGCGGCGGCGGCGGGACTCCCAGCCGTCCATGATCTGGCCCTTGTGACCGAAGGTGTGCGGGCGGAACTCGGCGGGCGCGGCGACCAGCAGGTTCTCGGCGTCGGCGAAGGTGTCCTCGTTGGTGGCGACCACGCCCGCGCCGAGCAGCCGGGAGGCCAGGTCGACCAGTTCGGTGAACGGCGCGTCCGCGGTCCGATCAGTACTCAACTGACTCTCCTTCAGGTCGGTTCAGGGGCGGGCGAGTTGGCGGCCGTGCGGGGCGCCGTCGAGGTCGACGGGGCGGCCGCGCAGCCAGCTGCGGCGGACCCGCCCGGTGAGGGTGCGGCCCGCGTACGGGGTGACGGGGTTCTTGTGGTGGAGCCGTTCGGGGTGGACGGCGAACTCGGCGTCCGGGTCGAAGGCCACCAGGTCGGCGTCGTGGCCGGGGGCGATGGCGCCCTTGGTGCCGGTCAGGCCGACCAGCGCGGCGGGGCCGGCGGACATCCAGCGGACCACGTCGGCCAGGGTGTGGCCGCGGCGGCGGGCCTCGGTCCAGATCGCGGGCAGGCCCAGCTGGAGGGAGGCGATGCCGCCCCAGGCGGCGGCGAAGTCGCCGCTGCCGCCCAGGTGCCGGAGCAGTTTCAGGTCGGGGGTGGACGGCGAGTGGTCGGAGACCACGGCGGCGAACTCGCCGTCGGCGAGGGCCTGCCAGAGCAGGTCGCGGTTGGTCTCGTCGCGGATCGGCGGGCAGCACTTGAACGCGGTGTCGCCGTCCGGGACCTGTTCGGCCGTCAGGGTCAGGTAGTGCGGGCAGGTCTCGGCGGTGACCTGGACGCCGTCCGCCCGGGCGGCGCGCAGCAGCGGCAGCACGGCGGCGGAGGAGACGTGCAGGACGTGCACCCGGGCGCCGGTGCGGCGGGCCGCGTCGAGCAGGGCGGTGACGGCGGTGGCCTCGGCGTCGTCGGGGCGGGAGGCCAGGAAGTCGCGGTAGCGGGCGCCGGGGACCTGCGGGGCGGCGGCCAGCACGGCCGGGTCCTCGGCGTGGACGATCGCCAGCGCGCCGAGCCGGGCCTGTTCGGCGAGCGCGGCCTCCAGGTCGGCGGGGGTGGCCAGGTGCGGGAACTCGTCGACGCCGGAGGGGGCGAGGAAGGACTTGAAGCCGAACACGCCGGCCCGGTGCAGCCCCTCGAGTTCGCCGGTGCTGCCGGGGACCGCACCGCCCCAGAAGCCCAGGTCGACCCAGGTCTGCCCGTCGGCCGTCCGCCGCTTGGCTGCCAGCCCTGCGACGGTGGTGGTCGGCGGGACGGAGTTGAGCGGCATGTCGACGATCGTGGTGACACCGCCGGCCGCGGCGGCCTTCGTGGCGGAGGCGAAGCCCTCCCAGTCGGTCCGGCCGGGCTCGTTGACGTGCACGTGGGTGTCGACCAGGCCGGGCAGCAGGGCGGTGTCGCCGAGGTCGGTGAGCGGCAGTCCGGTGCCGTCCAGGGTGCCGTGGTCGGCGACCCGTTCGATCGTTCCGGCCCGCACCAGCACGTCGGCGGGGCGTTCGCCGACCGGCAGCAGGACCCGCCGGGAGCGGAACACCGCGCTGTCGCCGAGGGGCATGGGGGGACCTCCGAACGTCGGGAAGGACAGGGGTGGGTCGAAGGAGTGCTGGGAGCGTAGGCCCGCCTTCAACAAAACGTCAATGTGTGAACGTACGAGGCCCCGACCGCGCGTCAGGCCAGCAGTTCGGCCGCCAGCCGCTCCCCCGCCAGCTCCGCCAGCTCGCCCGCCCGGGCCATCGACTCGGCCGGGTCGGCGGCCAGGTCGGCCAGCGCCAGCGCCCGGACGAAGCCCGCGCCGCGCCACTCCCGCTCGGACAGCTCCAGCCGCCCGGCCACCGCCGCGACCGGCACCCCGGCCCGGGCCGCGGCCGCCGCCACCCCCGCCGGGGCCTTGCCGTGCAGGGTCTGCCCGTCCAGGCAGCCCTCCCCCGTCAGCACCAGGCGGGCGCCCCGGACGGCCCGGTCGAAGCCCAGCAGGTCGAGCAGCAGCCCGATCCCGGGCCGGGTGGCGGCCCCGAGCAGGGCCAGCGCCGCGAACCCGACCCCGCCGGCCGCGCCCGCACCGGGCACATCCCGGACCTCACGGCCCGTCAACTCCGCGACGGTGTCCGCCCACCGGGTCAGCCCGTCCTCCAGCACCACCAGGTCCGCGGCGTCCGCGCCCTTCTGCGGGCCGTACACGGCCGCCGCCCCGCGCGGCCCCAGCAGCGGGTTGTCGACGTCGCACGCGACCACCACCTCCACGCCGCGCAGGCTCTCGGCGAGCGGCCCCGGGTCGATCCGGGCCAGCCGCCGCAGGGCGGCTCCGCCGGGCGGCAGCGGCCGGCCGTCCGCGTCGTACAGCCCCGCCCCGAGCGCCTGCACCAGGCCCGCCCCGCCGTCGGTGCAGGCGCTCCCGCCGAGACCGAGCACCACCCGGGACGCCCCCAGCGAGACCGCCTTGGCGATCAACTGCCCCACCCCGTACGAGCTCGCCGCGAGCGGCGCCGTCCGGCCCCCCGGCAGCCGGGCCAGCCCCGACGCCTGGGCCAGCTCCACCACCGCGGTGTCCCCCCGCACCGCCAGCCCCGCGACCACCGGCAGTCCGGTCGGCCCCGCGACCTTCACCTCCGCCCGCGAGAACCCCGCCGCGAGCGCGGCCGCCACCGTCCCCTCCCCGCCGTCGGCCACCGGCAACTCCCGCACCTCCACCCCGGGCACGGCCCGCCGGACCCCCACCGCGAGGCGCGCGGCCGCTTCGGCCCCGTCCATCGAGCCCTTGAACTTGTCGGGGGCGACGACCACATGACCTCGCACGGGCGGACTCCTTCTGGCAGGTGGTACGGGAGCGAACAGGGGCCCGGGGAAACTTTTCGGTAGACGAGGGTGCGAAATCAGGGGCCCGGGGAACGGCGGGGCCGAGAGGCTGATCGCCGGAGCACAGTGGGGCGCTACGGGGCGTCGGCCAAAGGACCTCCGGCCCGAAACGGGGTGGCGCCTCGCGGCCCGTCGGACACCAGCCACTCGGCTCCGCCGTTCCCCGGGCCCCTGAATGGAGCTGCGCTCCACCCCGGGCCCCTGACGGGACTCCCCGGAGGGGCTAGGCGACCTGGCGGCCGGAGAGGCGTTCGACGCCGCGGAGGAGGGCCGAGTGGTCGAGGGAGCCGTCGCCGTTGGCGCGGGCGGAGGCGACGAGTTGGGCGGCGACCGCGCCGAGCGGGAGTGCGGCGCCGACGGCGCGGGCCGCGTCGGTGACGATGCCCATGTCCTTGTGGTGGAGGTCGATCCGGAAGCCGGGGGCGAACTCACGGGTGAGCATGTTGGCCTTCTTGCGGTTGAGCACCGTGGAGCCGGCCAGTCCGCCGCCGAGGACGTCGAGGGCGGCGGCGAGGTCGACGCCGGCGTTCTCCAGGAAGACCACGGCCTCGGCGAGGACCTGGATGTTGACGGCGACGATCAGCTGGTTGGCGGCCTTGACGGTCTGGCCCGCGCCGGCGGGGCCGACGTGCACGACGGTGGTGCCGAGCACGTCGAACAGCGGCCTGGCCTCGGCGAAGTCGGCGGCCTCGCCGCCGACCATGATGGAGAGCACGGCCTCGACCGCGCCGGCCTCGCCGCCGGAGACGGGGGCGTCCAGGGTGCGGACGCCCTTCTCGGCGGCGGCGGCCGCGACCTTGATCGAGGTCTGCGGGGTGATGCTGGACATGTCGATCACCAGGGTCCCGGCGGGGACGTGCTCCAGCACGCCGCCCGCGCCGAGGACCGCCTGCTCGACGTGCGGGTCGGCGGGGACCATGGTGATGACGATCTCGGCGTCGGCGACGGCCTCGGCGATGGAGCCGGCGCCGTGGCCGCCGGCGGCGACCAGCGCGTCGATGGGCTCCTGGGTGAGGTTGTAGCCGGTGACGTGGTGGCCGGCCTTGACCAGGTTGACGGCCATCGGCCTGCCCATGATGCCGAGGCCGATGAAGGCGATCTTGCGGCTCATCGCGTGCGCGTCCTTACGTGAGGGTGGGTCGGGGGAAGTGAGGGGGCGTCAGCGCAGCTCGCACGGGAGCCACCCGAAGCTGTCGGCGCTGACGCCGCCGGCCGGGCGGTACTCCAGGCCGATGCGGCCTCGGTAGCCGGCGGCGGTGAGGCGGGCGAACAGGTCCTCGAAGTCGAGGTCGCCGGTGCCGGGCTCGTTGCGGCCGGGGGTGTCGGCGATCTGCACGTGGCCGATCCGGTCGGCGTGGCGGTCGATGACGGCGGCCGGGTCCTCGCCGTTGCGGGCGAGGTGGTAGAGGTCGCAGAGGAACCTGGCGTTGCCGAGTCCGGTGGCGGCGTTGACCTTGTCGACCACGTCGACCGCGGCCTGCGCGCTGACCAGGGGGTAGTCGGGCGACTCGGCGGAGTTGAGCGCCTCGATCAGCAGCACGGCGCCGATGCCGTGCGCGGCGTGCGCGGCCAGGGCGAGGTTCTCCAGGGCGAGCGCGTCCTGCTCGGCCGGGTCGGCGTCCGGGAGGCGGTTGCCGTAGAGGGCGTTGAGGGCGCCGGTGCCGAGGCGTTCGGCGAGCCGGACGGCGACCGGGAGGTTCTCCCGGAAGCGCTCGCTCTCGGCGGGCAGCGAGAGGGTGCCGCGGGCGCCGCGAGCCAGGTCGTCGAGCAGGTTGAGGCCGGTCAGCTGCACCCCGGCGGTCTCGAACGCCGTTGCCAGCGCGTCGAGTTCGTCCTGGTCGGGGGTGGGGTCGGTGCCGAACGGCCACCAGAGCTCGGCGGCGGTGAAGCCGGCCGCGGCGGCCGCGGCGGGCCGTTCCAGCAGCGGGAGTTCGCCGAACAGGATGGACAGGTTGACCGTGAAGCGGTGCTGGGCGGCGGCGGTCACGTGGTTCACCTTTGCTCTCTCGCCGGCGATCCTACTTCCACGATCCGGAAGTCGGATTCTGCTTGACGGAAGCTTCTCCGCCACTCGCCCGGACTGTCAAGAACGCCGCAACAATTTGTTGAAGCAGCTGAACAGCGGCCCTCCGCCCGGCCGACCGCTGTCCGATCGACCAGGCCGGTCGATAAGGTGAGCGGGTGCGATTGATGGTGGAGTTCACGACAGAGCCGTTCGAACTGGACGGCTTCCCCGAGCACGCCAGGGCCGCCCGCCGGGTGGTCGACGAGGCGGGCCTGGAGGTCGCCGTCGGACCGTTCGGCACCAGCGCCGAGGGCGACGCCGAGCAGGCACTGGCCGCCGTCACCCGACTGCTGCGGGAGACCCTGGCGGCGGGGGCGAGCCGGATCTCGGTCCAGGTCAGCGTGCTGCCGGAGGAGAGCCGGGGAGCACATCCGGCGGAGACCCCGACCCAGGCCCCGACGCAGGACCGCGAAGGAGGGGGTAGGCAGTGAGCGACGCCCTGCACCACCCGTTGGCCACGGCGCTGGAGCCGCTGCTGGCGGCGGTCGGCGCGACCGCGGTCGACCCGGCCGAGGCCCGCGCCGAGGACGTCGTCCTGGAGTGGGACGGCGCGCCGGCGGTGGCCGTCCGGCTGCCGCATCTGAGCAGCGCGCTGGACCGGCTGCTCGCCGAGATGACCCGCCAGTTCGACGGCCGCCCGCTGGACGGGCTGGACCGCGCGGAGAAGCAGCGGGTGGTGGCCCTGCTGGAGGAGCGCGGGGCGTTCACCGTCCGGCACGGCGTGGAGACGGTCGCGTCGGCGCTCGGGGTCAGCCGGTTCACGGTGTACAACTACCTGAACCGGCAGGAGAAGGGCTGAACGGCGGCCCGGCGCTTGGCGGATCGCACACCGCGCCGGGCCGGGCGGCCCGGCGGCGCGGGTTCGCGACACAAACACTTCAACAAACTGTTGACGGCATGTTGCCGCGGATCTAGCTTGTGCGGGTGGCACCAACCCTCAGGAGGTCCACCGTGACCCAGCCACCCCCCGCCCTCGCCGCCCTGGCCGCCGTTGACGCGGCCGGGCTGCGGGAGATCCTGCTGGAGGTCTGCTCCAGCCCCACCTGGGCCGCCGCCGTCGCGGCGTCCCGCCCCTGGTCGGACCGCGCGGAGCTGCTCGCCGCCAACGCGAAGGCGATGGCGGAGCTGTCCGCGGCCGACCTGCACGACGCGATGGCGGGCCACGCCCGGATCGGCGCGCCGAAGCCCGGCGACGCCGTCTCCGAGCGCGAGCAGGCCGGCGTCCGCGGGGCCGACCGGGCCCTGCTGGACGAGCTGCGCGCGGCCAACGCCGCCTACGAGGCGAAGTTCGGCCACGTCTTCCTGATCTGCGCGACCGGCCGCACCGCGGCCGGGATGCTCGACGCGCTGCGCGAACGCCTCCCGAACGACCCGGCCGCCGAGGCCGAGACCGTCCGGGGCGAGCTGCGCCGGATCAACGACCTCCGCCTCGGCCGACTGCTCGACGCGTCCTGATCACCCGACGCGCCGTCATGTCCGGCCGTCGGCACGCTCTTCCCGCCACCAGTGAGGTCTTCCCCCCATGACCGGCATCTCCACGCACGTGCTCGACACCAGCCTCGGCCGCCCGGCCGCGGGCGTCCCGGTCGAACTGGCACTGCACACCGAGGGTGGCTGGACGGTGCTCGGCACCTCCGCCACGGACTCCGACGGCCGGGTCAAGGACCTGCCGGCCGTGGAGGCGGGCTCGGTCGTCCGGCTGCTGTTCGACACCGCGCAGTACTGGGCGGGGTCGGACGGGCCGCCGTTCTTCCCCGAGGTCTCGATCGTCTTCACGGTCGCGCCCGCGCAGCACCACTACCACGTGCCGCTGCTGCTCACCCCGTTCGGCTACTCGGTCTACCGCGGAAGCTAGGTAGACCGCCTGGACCCCTAGGAGTCACGTCATGGCCCACGTGCTCGGCCAGAACCAGTACGGCAAGGCGGAGAACCGCATCGTCCGGGTGTACCGCGACTCCACCCGGCACGAGATCAAGGACCTGAACGTCTCGGTCTCGCTGCGCGGCGCGTTCGAGGACGTCCACCTCACCGGCTCGAACGCCAACTGCCTGCCCACCGACACCACCAAGAACACCGTGTACGCCTTCGCCAAGGAGCACGGCATCGAGTCCGCCGAGGGCTTCGGCATCCGGCTGGCCCGGCACTTCGTGGACGACACCGAGCGCGGCGTGGTGCACGGCGCCCGGATCAGGATCGAGGAGTACGCCTGGGACCGGATCGGCACGCCCGACTCGTCCGCCCGGTTCATCGGCGCCGGGGAGGTCGGCCACTCCTTCGTCCGCAACGGGCAGGAGGTCCGCACCACCGAGGTGGTGTACGACGGCGACCGGTTCCGGGTGGTCTCCGGGCTCAAGGACCTGGTGGTGATGAACACCACCAACTCCGAGTTCTGGGGCTACATCAAGGACCGCTACACCACCCTCCAGGAAGCCTACGACCGCATCCTGGCCACCCAGGTGACGGCCCGTTGGGCGTTCGGATTCCACGGCCGCGACGGCCAGCCCGAGCCGAACTGGAACCGCTCGTACCAGCAGGTGCGCCGCCACCTGCTGGAGGCCTTCGCCGAGACCTACTCCTTCTCGCTGCAGCAGACCCTGCACGCGATGGGGACCCGGGTGCTGGACAGCCGCGCCGAGGTGGACGAGGTCCGCCTGGAGCTGCCGAACAAGCACCACTTCCTGGTCGACCTCGAACCCTTCGGCCTGAAGAACGAGAACGAGGTCTACTACGCCGCCGACCGGATGTACGGCCTGATCGAGGGCACCGTGCACCGCGAGGGCGTCACCCCGGTCATCCCGGTGTCCTGACACTTCGTCAGAACACCTTCAGCGCACCGCTTTCCGCTCCCCCCACCGTTCGGAGACCGTGCCCGCCCCCGCGGCGGCGGTCCCGGGAGCCGGAGAGCCCGCCCGAGGGACCCTTGCACCGTCGTCCCGCCCTCGGGCCCACCCGTCCTCTCCAGCGCCCGGGTCGCGCCGAGGGCCAGGGGCAGCAAAGGGGCTACTTCCATGGCACTCCGCACCACCCCCACCACCGACGACGGTTCCACCCCCACCCACCCGGTGGACGAGGTGCTCTCCCCGCCGAAGCTGTTCGGCACCGGGCTGCAGCACGTCGCCGCGATGTACGCCGGCGTGGTCGCTCCACCCCTGATCGTGGGCGCGGGCGTCGGGCTGACGCCCGGCGAACTCGCCCTGCTGATCTCGGCCAGCCTGTTCACCGCGGGCCTGGCCACCCTGCTCCAGACCCTGGGCGTCTGGCGGATCGGGGCCCGGCTCCCGTTCGTCAACGGCGTCTCGTTCGCCGGCGTCGCCCCGATGCTGGCGATCGCGAAGGAGCACGGACCCGACGACGCCCTCCCGGTGATCTTCGGGGCGGTGATCGTCGCGGGGGTCCTGTGCTTCCTCGCGGCGCCGTACTTCTGCCGGCTCGTCAGGTTCTTCCCGCCGGTCGTGCAGGGCACCGTGATCACCCTGATCGGGGTGTCGCTGCTGCCGGTCGCGGTCAACTGGGCGCGCGGCGGTGCACCGTCCGCACCCGGGTACGGCTCGGTGCGGGCGATCGGCCTGGCCGGGTTCACGCTCGGCGCGGTCGTGCTCGGCAACCGGCTGCTGCGCGGCTTCTGGCAGCAGCTGTCGCTGCTGATCGGGCTGGCCGTCGGCACCCTGGCGGCGTTCCCGCTCGGCCTGGCCGACTTCTCGCAGGTCGGCGACGCGCAGGTGTTCGCGCTGCCCTCGCCGTTCCACTTCGGCGGGCCGCGGTTCGACGCCGCCGCGATCGTGTCGATGTGCATCGTCATGGTGGTCTCGATGACCGAGTCCACCGCCGACATGCTCGCCCTGGGCCGGATCGTCGACCGCGAGGCCGACGAGCCCACCCTGGCGGCCGGCCTGCGCGCCGACGGCCTGGCCACCGCCGTCAGCCCGGTGTTCAACGGCTTCGCGTGCAGCGCCTTCGCCCAGAACATCGGACTGGTCGCCCTCACCAAGGTGCGCAGCCGGTTCGTGGTCGCGGCGGGCGGCGGCATCCTGGTGCTGCTGGGCCTGTTCCCGGTGCTCGGCTCGCTGGTGTCGCTGGTGCCGCAGCCGGTGCTCGGCGGCGCGGGGATCGTGCTGTTCGGCACGGTCGCCGCCTCCGGCATCCGCACCCTCGCGGAGGCCGGGATGGAGTCCACCTCGCACACCGTCCTGGTGTCGGTCTCGCTCGGGGTGGGGATCGTCCCGATCGCCGCCCCCACCTTCTACGACGGGTTCCCGGAGGCCGTCCGCACCCTGATGCACTCCGGCATCTCGGCCGGCTGCCTGGCCGCAGTGCTGCTCAACCTGCTGTTCCACCACGTCGGCTCCGCCGGCCGTTCCCTGCAAGGAGTTCCCCCATGGCAGTCCAGCCCCCCGCCGCCGACCGGCGGATCGTGATCGAGAACGTCGCGATCGCCACCGTCGACGCCCAGGACACCGAGTACGCGCGCGGCCACGTGGTGCTGCTCGGCAACACGATCGAGTCGGTCGGCGACGGGCCCGCGCCCGCCTGGCTGGACAACGTGGTGCGGCGGATCAACGGCGAGGGGCACCTGCTCACCCCCGGGCTGGTCAACACCCACCACCACTTCTACCAGTGGATCACCCGCGGGCTGGCCCAGGACGACATCCTGTTCGACTGGCTGGTGGCGCTGTACCCGACCTGGGCCCGGATCGACGCCGACCTGGTGCACGCCGCCACCCAGGGGTCGGCGGCGGCGCTGCTCAAGTCGGGCTGCACCACCGCCTCCGACCACCACTACGTCTTCCCGCGCGGCGGCGGCGACCTGCTCGGCGCCTCGATCGACGGGGTGCGCGAGCTGGGCCTGCGGTTCACCGCGCTGCGCGGCTCGATGGACCGCAGCCAGAAGGACGGCGGCCTGCCGCCGGACCACGCGGTGGAGGAGACCGACGAGATCCTGGCCGCCTCCGAGGCCGCCGTCGACACGTGGCACGACGCCTCGTTCGGCTCGATGCTGCAGGTCGCCCTCGCGCCCTGCTCGCCGTTCTCGGTCTCCACCGAACTGATGCGGCAGTCGGCCGAGTTGGCCCGCCGCAAGGGCGTCCGGCTGCACACCCACGGCTCGGAGACCGCCGAGGAGGAGGAGTTCTGCAAGCAGCTGTTCGGGATGGGCCCGACCGACTACTTCGAGTCGACGGGCTGGCTGGGCGAGGACGTCTGGATGGCGCACTGCGTCCACATGAACGACTCCGACCTCGCCAAGTTCGCCGAGACCGGCACCGGCGTGGCGCACTGCCCGTCCTCCAACGCCCGGCTGGCCGCCGGGATCGCCCGGGTCCCCGACATGCTGAAGGCGGGCGTGCCGGTCGGCCTGGGCGTGGACGGCACCGCCTCCAACGAGTCCGGCGAGCTGGGCACCGAGTTGCGCAACGCGCTGCTGATCAACCGCCTGCACGGCCGCCCCGACGCGCTGACGGTCCGGCAGGCGCTGCGGCTGGGCACCATGGGCGGCGCGCGGGTGCTGGGCCGGCAGGCCGAGATCGGCTCGATCGAGCCCGGCAAGCTGGCCGACCTGGCGCTGTGGAAGGTCGACGGCGTGCTGCACTCCTCGATCGCCGACCCGGTGGCCGCCCTGGTCCTGGGCGCGCTCCCGCCGCTCGCCGCCCTCTTCGTCAACGGCAACGCGGTGGTCGAGCACGGCCGCCTCACCACCGTCGACGAGGACCGGATCGCCCTCGCCGCCGCCCGCGCCGCCCGCACCTTGGCCGCCCGCAGCTGACGACCCCTCATACCCCGGGAGCCCACCGCCAGGGACGACGGCGGGCTCCCGGACCACGGCCCCGGACCCACGGCGAAGGGTCCGGGGCCGACCACGTCCCTTCCGCGCTATGCGGCGGCGGTGGCGGTGCGGGGCCCGGTCGCGCCGCGGGTGGCCAGCGGGATCGCCAGGCCCGCGGCGGCGAGCAGGGCGCCCAGGACGGCCCAGCCCGCGACGCCGTGAGTGAGGACGGTGGCGGTGACGACCAGCGGGCCGATCACGTGCGAGCCGGCCTGGCCGCTCATGAAGACGCCCTGGTACTCGCCGTGCGCGGCCGGGTCGGCCAGGTCGAGGCTGAGCGTCCAGCCGCCGGCCGAGGTGAGCAGTTCGGCCAGGCTGTGCAGCAGCACGCCCGCCAGCACCAGTGCCACCGCGAGCACCACCCCGTGCCCGGCGGCGGCCGCGTACACCAGGCAGGCCGCGCCGAGCAGCACGCCGCCCCGGGCACAGGCCCGCGCGGCGCTGCGCAGGTCGGTGACGCCCCGCCCGGCCCGGACCTGGAACAGCACCACCGTCAGGCAGTTGACGATGCCGACCACCGCGACCAGGGCGCGCGGCGCGCCGGTGTGGACGGCGATCCACAGCGGGATGCCGATCTCCAGCATGGCGAACTGCAGCTCCAGCACGGCGTGCAGGAACGCCACCAGCAGGTAGCGCCGGTCGGCGAGTGCGGTGCGCGGCCGGGCCCGGCGGTCCCGGGGGCCGGCGGGCGCCCCGGCGTCGGGGAGAGCGGCGTCGGGGAGGCCGCGCAGCAGCAGCGAGGTGGCGGCGAAGCTGACCGCGTCCAGGGCCAGCACCAGGGCGTACGCCCAGTGGCTGTCCTCCTGGAGGGCGAAGATCGCGCCCGTGCTGCCGATCACCAGTCCGGCGTTCATCACCGAGCGCAGCAGGGCCCGGGACTTCACCTGGTCCTCGGCGGGCAGCAGGTGGGCGATCAGCGCGCTGCGCACCACGACGGCGCCGCGCTCCAGCACGGTGGCGACCACGATGGCCACCGCGAACGCGGCGAAGCCGTGCACCACGGTGTAGGCGAGCACGGCGAGGCCCTGGAGCGGTCCGAGGACGTACAGCAGGCGGCGGTGGCCGACCCGGTCGGCGAGCCGCCCGAACGGAACGCCCGCGAGCATCCCGGCGACCCCGGCGAACGCCATGCCGGTCGCCAACTGGGCGGCGCTGAGCCCAACTTGCCGGGTGAAGTAGAGCGCGCTGACGGAGTAGTAGAGGCCGTTGCCAACGGTGTTGACGGCGGTCAGTACGGCGAGCCGGCGCAGGACGGGGTCGGCGGGCAGCGGGGAGCGGCGCCCGGCGGGCGCGACGGTGGCGGTCATGGCGGTCAGGACACCAGGGTTCCCAACGCCCGGGCACTCTTTTACCGTGGGGGTCAATGTTCGAGTTCTCCTTCGGCGTGGACGACCTCGCCACCACCTGGATCACCTACTCGCCCTTGCAGGAGGCGGTGTTCACGCTGCGGGCCCGCCGGCGGCCCGCGGCGTACCCGCACTACCGGCGCTGGACGGAGTCCTGGGCGGACGGCTACCGCGCGCTGGACACGGCGCTGCTGGACGCCCTGGTGACGCCGCGGGTGTGGGTGCCGGACTTCCTGACGCCGCGTCCGGCGGTGCGGCGGCCGTCCTTCGAGAGCGAGTTGGCGGTGCTGGCGGCGACGCCGCCGGCCGTGGCGGCGGCGGACTTCCTGGCCGCGTACCGGGGCGACGGGGCGCCGCTGCCGCCGGTGGTGGCCGAACTGCTGGACGATCCGGCGGAGTTGCCGGCCCGCTGCGCGCGGGTGCTGGCCGCCTACTGGGAGCGCTGCCTGCTGCCGCAGTGGTGGCCGCGGGCCCGGGCCGTGCTGGAGGCCGACCTGGCGCACCGGGGGCGGATGTTCGCGGAGCGCGGCGCGGAGGGCCTGTTCGCCGACCTGGCGCCCGAACTGTCGTGGCGGGACGGCGTGTTGCGGCTGGACGACCCCGATCCGCGGGTGCGCGCGCTGGGCGGGCGGTGCACCCGGGTGGCGGGGCGCGGGCTGGTGCTGATCCCGGCCCTGTGCGGCGGCCGGGCGCACACCGTGATCAGCCCGGACGGGCCGCCCGCGATCAGCTATCCGGCCCGCGGGCAGGCGCTGCTGGGCGAGCGGCCGCCGCTGCGGGTGCCGGACGCGCTGGCCGAGTTGATCGGCCCGCCGCGGGCCCGGCTGCTGGTGCTGCTCGACCAGCCGGCCTCGACGACGGCGCTGGCGCACCGGCTGGACGTCACGCCGGGCGCGGTCAGCCGCCACCTGTCCGCGCTGGCCGCCGCGGGCCTGCTGACCCGGACCCGCAGCGGCCGCTCGGTGCTCTACGCCCGCTCCGCCCTCGGCAACGCGCTTGTCGAGGGTGGGAGTTGACACTCCGTCAGTTCTCCTGCCCCTCCCACGGCCAGGCGGCGTTCCGCCCGGCCTCCAGCAGCGGGATCAGCCGGAACGCGGCGTCGGTGAGGCCGCCGAAGGTGTGCCGGCGGGCGCCGCCGGACGGGGCGTGCCCGGTCCGGTAGCCGGCCAGGTTCCAGGTGTAGACCGGGACGTGCGCCGGGACGGCCTCCAGCGGGTCGTGCCGGAAGTCGCCGTACGCCTGCTCGTCGGTGACGATCACCACCCGGTCGTGGCCGCGGTAGTGGCCGCGCACCGCCGCGGCGGTGTTGGTGCCGCCGAGGTCGCCGAACCGGTCGACCACCTTGAGCACCGACTCGGCCCGCTGCAGCCGGACCGGCCGGCTGCCGGTGCCGAACTCGACCAGGTCGGCGTCGGCGGCCCGGAGGGCGAGCGCGGTGCCGAACACGGCCGCGGTGTCGGCCCGGTTGAGCTGGGTCTGCTCGCTCGGCCGGTCGAACATCGAGCCGGAGCGGTCGACCAGGACCAGGGTGCGGCCGGGCAGCACGGGGACGTTGGCCAGCGAGTGGCGCAGCGCCGTCTCCAGCGCGTGCCCCCAGCGCAGCGAGGGCGCGTGCCGGTACGCGGCCAGGTAGCGGAACGGGAACTGGCGCGAGCGCCGGACCTCCTCGGGGTCGGAGATCCGCCGGGCGACCCGTTCGGCGACCTGGTCGGACACCCCGGCCCGGTCGAAGTTGCGCAGGTTGCGCACCAGCGCCATCGGGCCCATCGCGGGGATGACGGCCGTCCAGACCTCGGCGTCCAGCGGGCCCTGCAGCCAGCCGGCCAGCGCCTCCCAGGTCAGGCCCGCGGCGGCCAGCCGCTCGGCCCCGCCGGGGCCGGTGACGGCGGCGCGGCGCTGTTCGACGGGCAGCGCCAGCAGTTCCCGGTGGGCCGTCAGCACGGCGTCGCCGGACGGCGGGACGGCCTCGTCGGGGCGGTGCCGCCGGTCGAGCGCGTACCGGAACAGCTCGCCCTGCCACGGCTTGTCGCGGTGCGGCGAGGGGTGGGTGAGTTCCAGCACGTCGCCGAACCGGAAGCCCTTCCCGGCGGTGTCGTACTTGAGCAGGGCGCGGCTCCCGTAGAGCCGGGCGGCGGCGTCGGCGACGCCGCGCTTGACCGGCTTGGGCAGCGCGCGGCCGTAGCGGGACGTCCAGTAGGCGAGCAGTTCGCCGGGCTCGTCGGGGCGCTGCAGGACGGCGTCGACCGCCTGCCGGGAGTGGCCGGGCAGGCCGGCGTCGAGCCGGGCGCGGGTGAACTCGGCGGCGCCGACCAGCGAGGCGGTGCGCATCGCGGCGCCGTCGCGCAGCCAGCGCAGCAGGCCGAGCGTCCACTCGGGGTCGGCGACGGCGAGTTCGCGCACCAGCGCGGTGTACCGGTCGTCGCGGGCGCCGCCGCGCTCGTAGAAGGTGTCCTGGCCGACCAGGTTGGCGACGGCGAGCAGGAAGAGTTCGGACTTCCGGTCGCGCAGGAAGCCGGGGGCGCCGTGGTGGTTGGCGACGGTGCGCCCGGTGGTGGCGACGGGCGAGGTCGGGCCGCTGCTGGGACGGCGGTGGTTGAAGCGGGCCATGGCGGACTCCTCTCCTGCGGCGAGGCAGGCCGAACCGGGGCGTCCGAGGTCGGGCCGGCCCGGTGGGCCGGCCGCGGTGGGGGGTGCTTTTCCCGGCGCTCTACCCACTGAGCTACCGGCGGCGCACGCCGCCGTCCGGGACTCGAACCCGGGACTGCCGAAATCAGAAGTAACCCCCGCCTGCGCACCGGACGCCCCGGCGCGGTGCCTCCCGAGATCGAAAGCGGCGCCGGTGGTTTCGTTGGAGGAAGTAACCGGCGCCTGCGCACCGGGAGGTGGCAGTGGTGTGAAGTTGGGTGTCCGGAGATCGGAGGCGGCGGAGGCGACATTGGCTGCTCTACCGACTGAGCTACACCGGCTCGGAAAGCCGATGACGGGACTCGAACCCGCGACCCGCCCATTAACAGTGGAAGTAACCCCTGCCTGCGCACCCGGACGTGGACGACCCTAGCGATCTCCCGCCCGGGCCCGCACCCGGTTTTCCCGCCGCTTTCCCCGCCGCCCGTCCCGCCACCGCAGCGGGTGTGCTCCTCAGGCTTCGCGGCCGAGGGTGGCGAGGTAGGCGCGCCAGCCGCCGTACACGGTGATCTCCCGGTGCACGCCGCGCTCCAGCTGGCCACGGGCGAGCAGCATCGAGAGCGCGGCGGTGCCGTCGGCCAGTTCGATGACGCCGAGTTCGAGTTCGCGGGGTTCGCCGGGGAGGACGGCGTCCCGCAGGTGGGCGAGCGGGAGTTCGTAGAGTTCGCCCTCGATCGCGGTGTCGACGGACGGGTCGACGAGCAGGCCGGGGCACTCGTCGCGGATCGAGAAGAAGCGGTGGCCGGGGGCGGTGGAGGCCGGGCCGATCAGGTGGCCGTGGACCTTGGCGTGGAACGGGCCGCCGGTCATCGCCTGGCCGTTGAAGAAGATGCGCGCCATGGTGCTCCTTGGCGGGGTGGGGCCGCCCCGGCGCGGGGCCGGGGCGGCGGGCCGGCGGGGTGTCAGTCGAGCAGGGCGAGCGCGGGGAGGGTGAGGAAGTCCGGGAACTCCTCGGCCAGGGCGACCTGTTCGAAGAGGGCGGCGGCCTCGGTCCAGCGTCCGGCGGCGTACGCCTGCTCGCCGAACTCGGCCCGCAGCGCGGCGAGTTCCTCGGCGACCAGGCGGCGGACCAGTTCCGCGGTGGTCTTCTCCCCGGTGTCGGCGAGGACCACGCCGTTGTGGACCCACTGCCAGACCTGCGAGCGGGAGATCTCGGCGGTCGCGGCGTCCTCCATCATGTGGAAGATGGCGGCCGCGCCGAGCCCGCGCAGCCAGGCCTCGATGTAGCGCAGTCCGACCTGGACGGCGTTGTGCAGCCCGGCGCGGGTGCAGTTGCCGCCCGCGCCGGCGACGTCCAGCAGCTGGGCGGGGGTGACGGGTTCGGGCCCGCCGGGGTGCTCCTTCTGGTGCGGGCGGTCGCCGAGCACCGCGTCGAAGCACTCCCGGGCGACCGGCACCAGGTCGGGGTGGGCGACCCAGGAGCCGTCGAAGCCGCCGCCGGCCTCGCGCTCCTTGTCGGCCCGGACCTTGACCAGGGCGGCGGCGTTCACCTCCGGGTCCGTGCGGGAGGGGATGAACGCGGCCATCCCGCCGATGGCGTGCGCGCCGCGCCGGTGGCAGGTGCGCACCAGCAGGCGGGTGTAGGCGGCCATGAACGGGGAGGCCATGGTGACGGTGTTGCGGTCGGGCAGGACGTAGTGCTCGCCGGCGTCCCGGAAGTTCTTCACGATCGAGAACAGGTAGTCCCACCGGCCGGCGTTCAACCCGGCGGCATGCTCGCGCAGTTCGTACAGGATCTCGTCCATCTCGAAGGCGGCGGTGATGGTCTCGATCAGCACGGTGGCGCGGATCGTGCCGTGCGGGATGCCCAACTCGGCCTGCGCGTGGGTGAAGACCTCGTTCCAGAGCCTGGCCTCCAGGTGGCTCTCGGTCTTCGGGAGGTAGAAGTACGGGCCGGAGTTGGGGTCCTGCTCGCCCTTGGCGAGCAGCCGGGCGGCGTTGTGGAAGAAGTACAGGCCGAAGTCGACGAAGGCGCCCGCGACCGGCGTGCCGTCCACCGTCAGGTGGCGCTCGTCCAGGTGCCAGCCGCGCGGGCGGACCACGACGGTCGCCAGTTCGGCGGCGGGCCTGAGGGCGTACGCCTTGCCCCGGGCGTCGGTGAAGTCGATCCGGCCCTCGAAGGCGTCGATCAGGTTGACCTGCCCGGCCAGCACGTTCTCCCAGGTGGGGGCGGAGGCGTCCTCGAAGTCGGCGAGCCAGACCTTCGCGCCGGAGTTCAGCGCGTTGACCACCATCTTGCGGTCGGTGGGGCCGGTGATCTCCACCCGGCGGTCGGTCAGGGCGCGCGGGGCGGGGGCGACCTTCCAGTCGGCGGCGCGGACGTCGGCGGTCTGCGGCAGGAAGTCCAGCGTCCCGGTCCGGGCGATCTCGGCGCGGCGCACCCGGCGGGCGGCCAGCAGTTCCTGCCGCCGGGCCTCGAACGCCCGGTGCAGGCCCGCGACGAAGGCGACCGCCGCCGGGGGCAGCACCTCCTCGGCGCGCGCCACCGGCGGGCCCGCGATCACCACGCCGGGGACAACGGGGGACGAACCCTGATCTGCGGCCATGGGCAGGACTCTCCTCGGCAGTTCCGTTCTGTACAGTGGAGACTAGTTTCCGCGATACAGAATTTCAACGGTTTGTTGATCGATCGCGTGGACTCTACTCCCCACCCACAGCAAAGGGAACGCCCGTGGCCAGCACGCCCACCGAACGCCCCACCGGCTCGGTGCAGTCCGTCGAGCGCGCCTTCCAGCTCCTGGAGGCACTCGCCGACTCCGGCGGCGTCGCCACCCTCAGCGAGCTCTCCGCCACCTCCGGCCTGCCGATGCCGACCATCCACCGCCTGGTCCGCACCCTGGTCGCCCAGGGCTACGTCCGGCAGGACACCGCGCGCCGCTACACCCTCGGCCCGCGCCTGATCCGCCTCGGCGAGACCGCCGGCCGGCTGCTCGGCTCCTGGGCCCGCCCGCACCTGGCCGAACTGATGGAGGCGACCGGCGAGACCGCCAACCTCGCCGTCCTGGAGGGCGGCGAGGCGGTGTACGTCGGCCAGGTCCAGTCCCGGCGCTCGATGCGGATGTTCACCGAGGTCGGCCGCCGGGTCCAGCCGCACTGCACCGGCGTCGGCAAGGCGCTGCTCGCCCAGCTCCCCGAGGACGAGGCCCGCGCCCTGCTCGGCCCCGGCCCGCTCCAGGCCCACACCCCGCACACCGTCACCGACCCCGCCGAACTGCTCGCCCAACTCGCCGCGGCCCGCGAGCGCGGCTACGTGGTCGACGACCAGGAGCAGGAGATCGGCGTCCGCTGCCTCGCCGTCGCCGTCCCCGGCGCCCCCACCCCCACCGCCCTCTCCGTCTCCGGCCCCGAGGCCCGCATCCAGGCCCTGGAGGCCCAGTCCGGCACCAGCGCCCTGGTCCCCCTCCTCCAGTCCGTCGCGGCCCGCCTCGGCGAAGTCCTCTGACCGGAACCGCTGAACAGTACGCTGGGCCCAGCAGCACGGAGCCCGTCGACTCCTGAGGAGGTACGCCGATGACCGCCGAGATGGTCGCGCCCGAGTGGATGCACCACCAGATCACCGCGGACGAGTACGACTCCTGGTCCGAGGAGCAGTGCGCGGGCATCGAGATCGTGGACGGGATGGTCGTCGTGAGCCCGAGCGCGTCCAAGCGGCACAACCGCCTGGCCCGGATCCTGGCGAACGCGCTGGACGCGGCCGCCGGTCCGGACTGGAACGCCGACACGGACTTCGACGTCCGGTTGCAGGACGTGCCGCTCACCAACCGGCGGCCCGATGTCGTGGTCTACCGGGCCGACACCATCGACATCACGCCCACCCGACCGGAGCACGTCCTCCTGGTCGTCGAGGTCGTGTCACCCGGCTCGGAGACCACCGACCGCATCGTGAAGGTGGATCAGTACGCCCGGGCCGGCATCGCCTTCTACTGGCGGATCGAGCAGACCGCCAACGGCGTCCCCGTCGTCCACACCTACGTCCTCGACCCCGCGAGCCGGTCCTACCGCGACACGGACGTGTTCACGGGCACCATCAGGACGGCCGCTCCGTTCGCGGTCGAGATCGACCTCGGCACAGTCTGACCCGCCCCCGCACGCGCTCCTCGGAAACGTCCCGGGTCAGGGCCGCCTGATCGTGTCGGGTCACCGGCACCAGAACAGGACCGGGGTGCAGGTCGGGGACGCGGAGGGCTGCGGGCCGGGCCGGCCGCCGGAGGCGGTGGGGGCCGGGGTGCTCGGTGCGGGCGTGGTCGCGGGGGCCGTGACCGGGGCGGCGGTCGACGGCGCGGCGGTGGCGGGTGCGGCAGCGGACGGCTTCGCCCCCGGGCTGTGGGACGGCTTGGCGGTGGTCGCGGACGGCGTCGGGCCGCCCGACGGCGGGGCGCTCGCGGGGGCCGACGACGACGCCTGCCGGTCGGGACTGCCGATGGGGGCGGGCGGCGGGGAACCCGCTCCGCCGTCGACGGTGGCGGCGACCACGCCGGCCCCGCCGAGGACGAGCCCGGCGGCGGTGAGCACCGCGACCCGGCGGCCCGGCGACCCGGCCCGGCGCCGGGAGCCGGCGCGGTCCCGGCGGGGCCGGTCCGCGACGACGGCGGGCAGCACGGCGGTGGCGGGGGCCGGGGCGGCCTCCGGGGCGGGGCCGACACCGGCCGGGGCGCCGCAGCCGGGGCAGGAGAACGCGCCGTTGAGGTGGCGCCGGCACGGCACGCAGTAACTCGTAGCTGTCATCGGAACTCGGAGCTTTCGCAGTTCTGGGGATCTCCGAGCTTGGCAGAACACGATCACCTGCGGCATGGACGACCTGTGAGGCCTTCGCGGAGATCCGTTGCGGACACGAACCACAGCTCCGACTGCGGACCGGCTCACCCGCCCGGCCCCGGACCGGACCGCCGCCCGACTGCGGGCGGCCTGCCCGGCGGGCGTGCTGCGCGGTGGATTCCCCCGGCGCGCAGCTACGCTGAGTGAACGTCAGACCGCCGTCCGCTGGAGCGTTCCCGTGCACCCTCTCGTTCCGCTGCTCCTCGCCCCCGTGCTCGCGCTGGCCGGGCCGGCCACGGCTCCCGCCGTCTCGGACTCGGACCTCCTGGTGGTCCGGCTGGACCCGGACCCGGTCGAGCCGGGCGGGACGACCACGGTGCACGCGTTCGTCGCCAACGGCGGGCCGGAGCGGACGGCCTCGCCGTTCACGGTGCTGGTGGAGCTGCCCGCCGGGTTCACCGCCGAGGGCCCGTACTTCCCGGCCTCCTGCACCGCGTCCGCGGCCGGCCGGCGGGTCGGCTGCACCTTCCCGGCGGGGCTGCCCCCGCTGCGCTCGGCGACGGCCCTGGTCCCGGTCCGGGCGGACCCGCACCTGCCGCACGGGCTGACGGCCGCGGGGCAGGTGCGGGTGGTGGGCGCGGACGACCACGGACCGGCGAACGACCTGACGCCGTTCACCCTGCTGGTCTCCTGACGGAGCGTCAGCGGTAGACCCGGATCCAGTCGGCGCTGAAGCCGATCGGCGCGCTGCCGCTCACCGTCGGGTGGTACTGCCCGGCGCCGACCGACAGGTTGAGGATCGGGTAGGCCGACCAGTTCGCGCCGACGCCGTTGCCGTCGGAGAACACCTTCGCCCCGTCGACGTACCAGTCGACGCTGTCGGCGCCGTAGTACGTGCCGACGGTGACCCAGCGGTCGGGGCCGATCGCGGCCGCGTCGGTGTGGTACTTCAGGCTGGACCGGATCCGGTTGGAGAGTTCCAGCAGGTTCGGGTTGTCGGGGTGGTACTCGAAGGAGTCGATCTCGTTGTTGCCGTCCTTCCAGGTCCACAGCGCGGGCCAGGCCCCGTCCCCGGTGGGGAGCTTCACCCGGGCCTCCAGGTAGTCGCCGGTGCGGACCTGGAAGCCCTCCTGGCTGTACTCGGTGGTCAGCATGCCGGTGTCCCAGGCCTGCTTGCCGCTCTCCAGGGTGTGCGCGGACGGGGTGGCGGTGAAGACCGCCGAGCCGCCGGCGACGGTGACGGCGGACTGCGCCAGCCAGTCCAGCTTGTTGTCGTCCGGGTTGTGGGTGCCGTAGCGGTAGGAGCTGGACCGGTCGCCCGTCCACTTGGTGCCCCAGGCGATCGGGCCGTCGAACTCGTCGGACCAGGTCAGCTTCTTGCCCTGGACGGGGCCGGCGGGCACGGTCGGGGCGGGCGCGGCGGCGACGGTCAGGGTGCGCGCGGGCAGGTTGTGCCAGCCGCCCGCGGTGTCCTGCCAGAAGCCGAACTGGGTGTAGCTGCCGGCCGGGAGCTGCTGCCCGCCGGTGGTGACGGTGGTGCCGCCGGGGCAGATCCGGACGTTGCTCGCGCTGCCGGGGAAGTCCAGGTTCGCGCCGGAGGCGTCCCGGACGCCGACGCCGACGGTCTTCGCGGTGAAGCAGCGGGCGGCGTGCAGGGTCACCGAGGCGGTGCCCGCGGTGCCCGCGGTCATGCCCGCCGGGGTGAGCCGGTCCTGGGTGACGGTGGGGGCGGTGGCCGCACCGGCGGGGGTGGTGGCGAGCGGTACGCCGATCAGCGCGGCCGCGCCGGCCAGCACGCCGAGCCGGACGGGGGCGGTCCGGCGGGCGGCGTGGCGGGCAGGGGTGGCAAGGGGTCGTCGCATGGGGTGGGGTCCTCCGCGACGCCTGCGAGGTGAGCTGTCGGGTTCGGGCGCCGAGGTCGCCCGGCCGCGCGGGACCGCGCCCGGTCGGGCGCGGGCGCGGCTTCACCCCGAGCCGCGCCGCTCACCGCTGTCGCCGGGCGGGCCCGGGCAGGCGCGGGGGAAGGCACGGCGTACTGCCGTGGGTCCCCCGCTCCCGCCCGTGGTGTGCTGTGGGAACCGCGCCGTCGGCCGGGCAGGATTCGGCGTCCCGACGGCGGGGCCGCCCAGAGCCGGACGGCCTCTGCAGGCTAGGCGGATTGTCGCTTTGTCTCCAAGAGTCCCCGGCCCGCTGAGAGCAGCCTCACAGACCCTCATGTGACCCCGCTCACCTGGGCGTTCGCCCGGACGCTCCCCCGGGCGGTCACCCCAGCCAGGTGCGGACCTGCCCGATCGCCGCCGGGTCCCAGGCCAGCTCCATGTGGTTCAGACCACTCAGCAGCGCGGTGCCGCCGACCGTCCCGTACCCGGCGGTGTCGAGCGCGCTGGCGGTGAACACCAGCCCGTCGCTCGGGCCCCGGTTCTCGTTCAGGATGCCGGGGACGTCCGCCGAACCGCCCGCCAGCAGGTACGCCCGCACGGACGCCGGGACGCCCGCCCGCTTCAGCGGGGCGATCAGCGAACCGGCGTCGATCGCGGCCTGGATGCCCTGGCCGGAGGTGTAGTAGCCCTGGCCGCCGTAGTACGTGGTCCACCAGTCCTGCATGCCGCTGTCCACCCCGTACGTGCCGTCCCAGCGGGCCAGCAGCTGCCGCTGGCCGGGGAAGCAGTCGCGGCCGCCGCTGGGCAGCACGCCCAGGCAGGGCTGCGCGGTGTACGTGCCGTAGCAGGTCATGTACAGGTGCGGGGAGGGCGCGTTGGCGGTGCCGCCGCAGGCCGGCCAGGTGGCCAGCGAGAACGCCCAGCCGTGCGCGTAGACGTAGTCCAGGCCGCCGTTCGGCCCGCCCAGGGTGACCAGCCGGCGGACGTCGCCCGCGTAGGCCCGGCCCCAGGACGGCTTCACCGAGGAGACGTAGGCGCGGGCCGCGACCTCGCCCTTGCTCCAGGCGACCAGGTCCACCTGGGGCGCGCCGGTCCTGGCCCGGATCAGCGCGAGCGCGTCGCCGACGGCCTGGGCCTGCATCAGGTCGTCGCCCTGCTGGTGCGCGAACCCGACCGCGAACACCCGGTGCCCGGCCGCCGCCAGCGCCTGCGCCATGCCGGTGCCCGGGCAGCTCGACGCCCCGCAGCTGCCGCTCTCCCCCGGGTTCGCCCAGGCCCGGTCGGCGTTGTCGTTGGCCCCGTGCACCAGCAGCACGGGCGTCCCGGCGGCAGTGTCCCAACCCGCCGCGCTGTACAGCAGGAACCGGCCGGAGAACGGGCGCCCGACCCCGCCGAACCAGGTGACGCGGGCGCCGTCCTGGTCGCCGCGCCCGTCGTCCGGGTACTGCTCCTGGGTGAATCCCGGCGTGCCGTCCAGGTAGCGCTCGACCTGCGCCCAGCCGTTGCCGGGCGCGGTGAACACCGCCTCCCGGGTCAGGTACGCGGGGGCGGTGGCGGCGGTCGCGGCCCGGACGGGGACGGGGCCGAGCGCGAGCAGCGCGCCGGCCAGCAGTGCGGTGAACAGGGACCTCAGCGGGTGGCGCACGCGGTCCTCCTTGCCCTGGTGACGGGGTGACGACGGGTCAGGTCACGGTAGGGGCGCCGCTGCCCGCCGCCCATGTGCCAGGCCCACAGGGTGCGGCCGCCGCCGGTGGCGGTACGCCACAAGTCGCCGGGTTTTCCCCGGAGTTACCTCGAAATGAAGTGTTCGCGCCAAGGGTTCCGCCGGACCCCGGGCAGCGCCACACTGCTGACATGCGAATGACTCTACGCGCGTTGAAGATCCGGGCCGCCTCGGTCGCCGCCCTCGGCCTGCTGACCCTCGCCCCGGTCGCCGCGGCCACCACCGAGGCCCACGCCGCCGTCAGCGGCAGCATCTGCTACACCGCGCTGCCCAGCCAGGGCCGCGACACCATCCGCCTGATCGACGCGGGCGGCCCGTTCCCGTACTCGCAGGACGGCGTCGTCTTCCAGAACCGCGAGGGCATCCTCCCGGCCCGGAGCACCGGCTACTACCACGAGTACACCGTCATCACCCCGGGCAGCCCGACCCGCGGCGCCCGCCGGATCATCACCGGCACGGTCTACCACGAGGACTACTACACGGCCGACCACTACGCGTCCTTCCGCCGCGTGAACTTCGGCTGCTGAGCCGGGGCCCGGTCGGATAGGTTGGACGGGCGGCGGCCGCACCGGGCCGCCGCCCGTCCACCGCGCCGACCGTCCGAAGGACCGCCCACACCATGACCGCCGCCCCCCTGCCGGGCTTCGCCGGCCGCACCTACCTCTTCGAGGTCGACAACGGCGCCGCCTTCCGCAACTCCTACTCCGCGGACGGCACCCGGCTGCGCTGGGAGGGCCTCGGCGAGTCCGCCGGCCAGTACGAGGACGTCCCGCTGCACACCGCGCCGATCGCCCCCGGCATCTGGTTCGTCTCCTGGACGGAGCGCAGCGGCATCACCGTCAGCCACGTCATGGACCTCAACGCCCTCACCGTCCGGGTCTTCTGGACCTGGGAGGGCGAGACCGGCCGCGTCGGCGAACTCCACACCGGCACCCTCACCCCGGCCTGACGACCCGCCAGCCCCCGCCCGGGCCCCTCGGCCACCCCGCCCTCATTCGGCGGAACCTCCCCGCACCTCCGCCCCGGGCCCGCCAGGGGGTCTCCCCTCCCCCGGGCCCGTCAGGACCTCTCCTCCTCACCGTCCCGGGGCCCGTTCAGGGACTCCCCTCTTTTCCAACTGTCCGGCCGCCAAGGCGTCTTCTCCTCCGCGTCCTGGACCCGCCAGGGCATCCCCGCCCCGGACCGCGCGAGGCGGGGGCATACGCGGCAGCGCGTCCCCGGCCCCGCCAGGGCATCCCCTCCCCCGGGCCCCGGCCCCGTTCTCAGGGCTTGAGGTGGGCGGAGAGGAACTGGAAGCCGGCCGGGAGCAGGCGGATCCAGGTGGTGTAGTTGTGGCCGCCCTCCGGGACGGAGGCGACGGCGGTGGTGAGCGGGGGCCTGGCGGCGGCGGTGAAGGCGTCGGCGTCCTTGCGGAAGTCGCCGTCGCCCTTCTCGGCACCGCTGAGCATCACGGCGGTGTTCGGCATCGGGAGGTGCTGGAGGCGCCACAGCAGGTCGGCCTCGTCGCGGCGCTGCTGGCTGCCCTTGAACAGGTCCCCGGTGGTGACGTCCTCGGCGGCCTTGAGGTAGCCGGAGATGGAGACGCCGCCCGCGAAGACCTCGGGGTGCCGCATGGCGAGCTTGGCCGCGCAGTAGCCGCCGGTGGAGTTGCCCATGACGCCCCAGGCGCCGGGGCCGGTGGCGAGGCGGTAGGTGGCGGCGAGGGCGCGCGGGGCGTCCTTGGCGAAGTAGGTCTCGGCCTGCGGGCCGCCGGGCACGTTCTCGCACTCGGGGTCGGCGGGCATCGCGGGCGAGGGCCGCATCAGGACCAGGACGGTGGGCTGCATCCGCCCGGCCCGGATCTCGTCCAGGGCGACGCCCGGGTAGTTGAAGCGGGTGATCAGCGCCTTGGCGTCGCCGGGGAAGCCGGTCATGGCGATGATCGCGGGGAACTTCCGCTGCTCGTTGCCGGGCTGGAAGTACTGCGGGGGCAGGTAGACGTAGCCGTCGGTGCTCAGGCCGGTGCGGGCGCCCGGAATCCGGACCGCGCGGATCTCGCCGACCTTGCCGGGGTCGCGGCCGAGACCGGTGTTCACCGGCTCCTTGCCGGTCTCCTCGGCGGGCAGCAGCGGCAGGTTCGCCGGGTCGGGCTCGGCCCCGGACTCCGGCTCGGCGGTGGTACCCGGGGTGGGCGCGGTGCTCGCGCCGGGGGCGGTGCTGGGGGTGACGGCGGCCCGGACGCTGACCGGGGCGTCCTTGCCGGAGCCCAGCAGGTCGTCCCAACTGCTGTAGAACGAGAAGTAGTTGTTCGCCAGCAGGCCGACCACGGCGAGCAGTGCGAGCTGGCCGCCGAGCAGCAGGCCGATCCGGGCGAGGACGGCCCGCCAGTTCCGGGCGGCGAGCGCGGGCCACCAGAAGACGGTGGCGGCGAGCACGCCGACCGCGATCTCGATCGTGAACAGCAGCAGCGCGGTGCTGGTCAGCCCCATGGCCCGTGATCCCCGTGTCTCCCACTCGCGGCGCGTCCGCGAGCCGGGTGGAGTCGGGTGCCTCGGGCTCGGCGCGGCCGTGACGAACGTGCGGTCCAGTATGCACGCCGCCCGGAGGACGCCCGCGCCGGGCCCGACGGCTCCGGGCCCGGCCGCTCCGGTCCCCGGACGCGTCAGGCGTGGGTGCGTCAGGCGTGGGTGCCGCCGTCGATCCGGATCTCGGTGCCGGTGACGAAGGCGCCGTCGTCGGAGGCCAGCATGGCGATCACCCCGGCCACCGTCTCGGGGCCGGCGAAGCCCTGGCCGAGGGCGGGCTGGAGCTTGGCGAACCAGGACAGGTCGGCGTCGGCGGGCAGGCCCGGGTCGGCGGTCATCCCGGAGGCGATCGAGCCGGGGGCGACGCAGACGGCGCGCAGGCCCTGCTTGGCGTACTCGGCGGCGACGGCGTGGGTGAAGGACTGGACGCCGCCCTTGGTCGCGGCGTAGGCGGCCATGTAGGGGTGGGCGAAGGAGGCCGAGGTGGAGGAGAAGTTGACCACCACGCCGCGGCCGGTGGCGAGCAGCGCGGGCAGCGCCTCGCGGGTGACCAGGAAGGTGCCGGTCAGGTTGACCGCGAGCATCCGGTTCCAGAACTCCAGCGTGGTCCGCTCGGTATGCGCGGAGCGCAGGATGCCGGCGGCGTTGACCACCGCGTCCAGGCCGCCGAGTTCGGCGATCGCGCCGCCCACCCCGGCCCGGACGGACGCCTCGTCGGAGACGTCGACCAGCCGGGTCAGCAGGCGGTCGGCGGTGCCGTCGGCCTCGGCCTGGGCGCGGGTGCCGGCCAGTCCGGCCTCGACCACGTCGGCGGCGACCACCGTGCCGCCCTCGGCCAGGACGCGGTGGACGGTGGCCCGGCCGATGCCGGAGCCGGCGCCGGTGATCAGGACGCGGCGGCCTTCGAAGCGGTGCATGGGGGTCTCCCTGGGGTGCGGTGCGGGTCGGTTCGACCTCTCAAAAGGCACGGTACGCCTCGATGGCACGTTGTGCCACATTCGCATGCGGTGACGTTCCGGCTACGCTGGAGATCTTCCGCGCCCGCGCCGCACCTCCGGGGGAACCGACCATGGCCGCACACCCGACCGCACCCGACTTCGGCCCCGGCCCCGATGCCGGCTCCGTCCCCGGTCCCGACTCCGGTCGTGGCTCCGCCCCCGGCCCCGCGCTCTCGCTGACCGAGCGGCGCAAGGCCGCCACCCAGCAGGAGATCGCGCTCACCGCGGCCCGCCTGTTCGCCGAGCGCGGCGCGGAGGGCACCACCGCCGAGGACATCGCGCGCACCGCGGGCGTCTCGCTGCGCACCTTCTACCGCTACTTCCGCACCAAGGAGGACGCCGTCGCCCCGCTGCTCGCGGAGGGCTCCCGGCAGTGGATCGCGCTGCTCGCGGCGGCCGGGCCCGGCAGCGCGCCGCTGCCCGCACTGGTGGCGGCGGCCCGGGCCGCGCTCGACCCGGCGCCCGGCACCCCCGCCGAGTCACTGGCCTGGACCCGCGGGTTGCTGCGCGCGATGCCGGCCGACCCGGCGCTGCGCGACGTCTGGCACCGCATCCACCACGAGGCGGAGGCGGCGCTGCGTCCCGTGCTGGCCCGGCTGGGCGGCCTCGACCCGGAGGGCCTGGACGCCCGGCTGCTGGCGGCCACTGCCAACACCGCGATGCGGGTCGCGGTCGAGACCTGGGCGGCCGGCGAGGCCCCGCCCGCGAGCGCCGCCGAGCTGGCCGCGACCGCCCTGCACCGGCTGGCCGCGCCGCTCCCGTCCCTCACCGCCTCCACCGCCGGAAGCTGACCCCCGCTTCCCGACGGTCCGCCAACCCAGTTTCCCCGCAGAGCCGTTCGGGCCAGGACGACCACAACTCCCGCCCCTCGCCGGCCCACACCGCCGAAGACCGGGCAACCCGCCCCGGCCAGCCACCAACTCCGCTTCCCCACAAGGCCGTTCAGTCCAGCACGGCCACAACTCCCGCCCCTCGCAACCCCGTACCACCGAAAACCGAGCGCCCCGCCCCGGCGGAACGCCAACTCGGCTCCCCCGCAAGGCCACTCAGACCGGGACGACCGCCACCGGGCAGTGCGCGTGGTGCAGGACGGCGTGCACGGGGGTGGTCAGCCGCAGGCCGAAGCGCGGGGCGGGCTCGTGCCGGGAGAGCACCACCAGAGCGGCGGTGCGGGACTCCTCGACCACCGTCGCGGCGGTGGAGCCGGTCAGCTGGTGGGCCTCCAGCGCGACGTCCGGGTAGTCCTCCCGGACGGGGTCGCAGGTCCGTCGCAGCAGCCGCTCGTGCAGTTCGGCCTCCTCGCCGAGCTCGTCGACCACGGGGGCCATCCGTCCGACGTCGGCGACCACCGGCGACCAGGTGTGCAGGGCCCGCACCGGCAGCCCCCGGCGGGCGGCGCTCTCGCAGGCGAAGCGCAGCGCGGCGGCGTCCCGCTCGTCGTGGACGGCGACCAGGACCGGGCCCTCGGGGTGGTCGGCGCCGCGGACCACCACCACGGGGCAGTCGGCGTGGGCGGCGACCCGGAGGCTGACCGAGCCGAGCAGCAGGGCGGCGAAACCGCCGTGGCCCCGGGTGCCGAGGACGGCCAGCGCGGCGTGCTCGGCGGCGGCCAGCACGGCCTCGGCGGCGTCGCCGGGCACCACGTCGGCGGTGATCCGCAGCGCGGGGTGGGCGGCTTCCAGGGTGGAGCGGACGGCGTCCAGCAGTTCGGCGGCCTCGCGCAGGATCAGGTCGGTGACGGCGATGCCGGTGCGCGGCGAGAGCGTGACGGTGCCGGTGTTGACGGCGTGCACCAAGTGGAGCCCGGTGCCGCGCCGCTCGGCCTCGCGGGCCGCCCACTCGGCGGCCTCGGCGGCGGACGGCGATCCGTCGACGCCCGCGACCACCCCGTTCGGTCCCCTGATCTCCATGACGCACTCCTCGGAGCCGGGCTCGTCCTTCCAGCATGCTCCGCCCGGCGGGCCGCGGACAAACAGGGGCGCTCCGGGGGGCGTGGTCGGTGCTCCGGGGGCGCGGGGTCAGTGCTTCGCCGGGTCCTCGGCGCCGATGTAGGGGGCGGTGGGCAGCGGGGCGCCGGTGAGGAAGGCGAGCACGGCGGCGCGGTACTCGGCGGGCCGGTCGACGGCGATGGCGTGGCCCGCGCCGGGGACGTAGAGCAGCTGCGCGCCGGGCAGGGTGTCGCGGTACTCGCGGGTGACCTCCCAGTGCTTGTAGTCGCACTCGCCGCGCAGCACCAGGGCGGGGACGTGCAGGATGCGCAGCCGGGGGCGCGGGTCGGGGCGGGTGGCCAGGTCGGCGGTGATCAGCCGGTTGGCGTAGAACCCGGGTGCCTTGACCGGGAGTTCGGCGGTGCGGCCGGGGTCGCAGGTGGCGGCGGGGCCGGCGGCGGCGAGCAGGCGGGCGAACAGGGCGTCGGCCTCGGCGTCGGGCACCAGGGCGTGTGCCTGGGCGGGGTCGAGGGCCGTCAGCAGGGTCCAGAGCGGGACGCGCGGGCCGGTGCCGCCGATCCGGGAGATCCGGTCGCGCTGCCCGGGGGTGAGCCGGTCCCAGAGCTGGCCGGCCTGCTGCTCGGTGTACTCGGGGGTCCAGAGCGCGCCGGGCGAGGTGAACACGACGGCGGCGACGTGCTCGGGGTGGGCGGCGAGGTACTCGGCGGCGAGGGTGCCGCCCCAGGAGGCGCCGATCAGCACCACCCGGTCGGCACCGATCCGCTGCCGGACGGCCTCCAGGTCGTCGACCTGCCGCTGGACGGTGTAGCCGGCCAGGTCGGCGGGGCGCGGCGAGTCGCCGGAGCCCAGTTGGTCGTAGCCGTGGACGGGCCAGCCGGCCGCGGCGAGGGCGTCGTCGAGCCCGTCGGCGGTCTCGCCGGGGGTGCCGGGGCCGCCGTGCAGCCGGATCACGGGGGTGGCCCGGGCCGCGCCCCGGGCGGGGGTCAGGTGGTGGGCGAGGCGGGAGCCGGTGGGCAGGTCCCACAGGTCGGCGGCGGTGCCGGGGGCGATCCGCTCCCCCGGCGGCAGGACGGCGGCGGCCAGCACGGCGGCCAGCAGCACGCCGATCCCGAGGGGTGTCCGGCGGGGCCAGCCCCCGATCCGCCGGGCCCACCGTCCGGGCAGCCCGCACCCGGCGGCGAGCCCGGCCGCCGCCCCGACCAGCATCACCCCGAGCCGGGGCACCAGCGCCCCGGCCGCCACCAGTCCGACCCCGGCCCCGAGCGTGCCACCGGCCACTGCGACCAACACCATTGCCACCGCGAGCAGTTGCTTCTTCATGCCCCCACCCTCGGCCCGGCCTCGGCCCCGCCGCGTCCCCCGGACCGCGCCACGCGATCCTCCCGGAGGGGGATGGGGGGTCAACTCCCGGGCGGACGACCGGTGGTGGGGCCGGTGCCTAGCCTGGCGGGATGGGTGCGGCGAGCTGGGCGGGCGGGGTGGGCCGGTGGCGGGCGGACGGGCGGGTGGCGCGCGGGTGGTGGGTGGCGCTGGACGGGGTGGTGGCGTGGGCGTCGGCGGGGATCGCGGTGGGCGGGGCGGGGTACACGGCGTCGCCGCTGCACGGGTCGCCGGTGTCGCGGGTGGCGGTGGTGGTGTGGTTCGGGGCGCTGCTGGGGCGGCGGTTCGTGCCGGTGGGGGCGCTCTGGGCGGGGGCGGGGGCGACGGTGGCGGTGGTGCTGGCGGGTGAGCCGGTGACCAATCTGTCCTTGGCCTCGGCACTGCCGCTGGCGGTGCTGGGGCGGACCAGGCCGCCCGTTCCGGCGGCGGTGCTGGCGGCGGGGCCGGTGCTGGCGGTGCTGCTGGCGCTGGCGCAGCGGCCCGGGTTCGCGCTGGTGTGCCTGGTGCACGCCGGTTCGGCGCTGGCGGGGGTGGCGGCGCGGGCCCGGGCGGAGCGGCGGCGGGCGGCCGCGGCGGACCGGGCGCGACAGGCACTGGCGGAGGAACGGGCGCGGATGGCACGGGAGTTGCACGATGCGGTGGGGCACGCGGTGACGGTGATGGTGACGCACGCGGGCGCGGCCCGGCTCTGTCTGGGGGACGGCCCGGCGGCAACGGAGGAGGCGCTGGAGCGGATCGAGCGGGTGGGCCGGGCGGCGATGGGCGATCTGGACCGGGTGCTGGGGCTGCTGGAGCCGGCGCCGCCCGGCCCACTGGAGGGGGTGCTGCGGGCACTGCTCGCCGATCTGCCGCCCGGGCTGACCGGACGGCTCGAACTCCCGCCGTCCGAGCTGGAGTTGACGCCGGAGCAGGCGGAGGCGGTGCACCGCGCGGTGCAGGAGTCGCTGACCAACACGCTGCGGCACTCCACGGCGACCGCGACCACCGTCCGGCTCTCCGTCGGCCCGACGGCGCTGCGGCTGGTCGTCACCGACAACGGCCGCCCACAAAAAGGGAGTTCGGGCGGTGGTCGCGGCCTGGCGGCGATGCGGCACCGGGTGGCGGCGCTGGGCGGCACACTGACGGCGGGGCCGACGGCACGGGGCTGGCGGCTGGAGGTGGAGCTGCCGTGGTGAGCGAGGGCGGTCCGGTCCGGGTGCTGGTGGTGGACGACGAGGACCTGATGCGGGCGGGCCTGCGGATGGTGCTGGGGACGGCGCCGGACCTGCTGGTGGTGGGCGAGGCGGCGGACGGTGCGCAGGCGGTCCGGCTGGCCCGGGAGTTGCGGCCGGACGTGGTGCTGATGGACGTCCGGATGCCGGTGCTGGACGGGGTGGCGGCGACCCGGGAACTGGCGGCGCGCCACCCGGGGGCGCGGGTGCTGGTGCTGACCACCTTCGAGCTGGACGCGTACGTGTTCGCGGCGGTCCGGGCGGGCGCGGCCGGGTTCCTGCTGAAGCGTTCGCCGCCGGAGCTGCTGCTGGAGGGGGTGCGGACGGTGGCGGCGGGCGAGGCGCTGTTGGGGCCGTCGGTGACCCGGCGGCTGCTGGCGGAGTTCGCCCGCTCGGCGCCGGCCCGGGGCAGTGCGGCGGGGCGGCGGGCGCTGGGGCGGTTGACGGAGCGGGAGCGGCAGGTGCTGGAGCTGCTGGGCCGGGGCGCTTCGAACGCGGAGATCGCGGCCGCCCTGCACCTGGGCGAGGCCACCGTGAAGACCCATGTCCGGCGGGTGCTGGACAAGTTGGGGGTGCGGGACCGGGTGCACGCGGTGGTGTTCGCCTTCGACCACGGCGTGGTCCGCCCGGGCCCCTGACGGGCGGTGCACCCGGGAAAACCTCGAGCAGGCAGGCCTGGCGCCCCGGTGATAGAGCGGGCGGACACCGCCGTTCGGCAACGGGGCCCTGTCGTGGGTAGGGGTGGCAGCAGCACCCAGACGATAGGGTGCAGGCGGGGTATCGGCCGCAGCCCGGGAATGCCCGCGCTGCCTCCTCAATGCGTGTGCACGGCAGTGGCCGCGAGTTACTCGAAAGGCGGTTCCAGGAGCCCATGTCCGACAGGTTGTTCGAGATCGAAGAGGCGGGCGCACCGATCTCCGTCGAACTGGATGACGGCGGAAAGAGCTCCGGGGTCGAGTACGAGGACATCGGCGAGCGGATCGACGTGCCGTTCGATCCGGAGAAGATCGAGGTTCAGACCCGGACCCCCACAGTCGGCCTGCTGATCAAGCGGATCAAGCGCGGCACCATCGATCTCGCCCCCGACTTCCAGCGCCGCCCCGGGATTTGGACAGAACGCGCACAGAGCCGCCTCATCGAATCGCTGCTCCTGCGCATCACCCTGCCGACGCTGTACGCCGCCGAAGCCGAGAACGACACCTGGGCGATCGTGGACGGCGTCCAGCGGCTCTCGACCATCGCCCGGTTTGTCGATCCGGAATCCATCGGCGAGCCCCCACTGCGACTGACTGGAATGGAGTATTTGACCGAGTTCGACGGATGCCTGTTCAGCGATCTCCCGGATCGTCTACAGATCAGGATCGAAGAGACCGAACTTGTCGTCCTTCTTATTCGCTTCGGGACTCCCGAAGAGGTCAAGTTCAACATCTTCGCGCGCATCAATACTGGTGGCCGTCCGCTCACCCGGCAGGAACTCCGCCACGCCCTGATTCCCGGCCGGTCCCGGACATTCCTCCAAGAGCTGGCAGCCACCGAGGGGTTCCGCAGTGCCACCACGGGAAGCGTCTCCCCGGAGCGCATGTCGGACCGCGAAATGTGTCTGCGCTTCCTGTCCTTCATGCTCGATCCCCCCGCCTCCTACTCCTCCCAGGACTTCGACGGCTTGCTCCGCGCGAGCATGCATAAAATCAACTCCCTACCGGAGCCTGCCCTCGCCGAACTGAAGGAGAAGTTCCTCCACTCGATGGAAGCCGCGCAAAGGATCTTCGGCCCGCACGCGTTTCGAAAGCGCTTCCCCGGGACCGACCGGCGCTCTCCGGTCAACAAAGCCCTCTTCGAGGTCACGTCGGTGAACCTTGCGAACCGCACCGCTGCGGAGGTCGACCATTTGGCAGACCATGCGCTCGACATCGAGGAGAAGTTCATGGCGCTCATGGACGACCCGGGTTTCGTCAACTCCATCTCCTCGGGAACCGGCGACGTGGCAAAGGTCCGGCTCCGCTTCCTCAGAATGGACCAGATCTTCCGGGAGGTACTCGATGCTGGATGAAATCGGCATGACCAATTTCAAGGCCTTTTCCCGGCAGGTAGTCCCATTGGCGCCCTTCACCCTGCTCACCGGATTGAACTCCTCGGGGAAGAGCACCGTCCTGCAGTCCCTCGGCTTGCTGCGGCAGTCGTACGAGGCCGGCCTGCTGGACGAGTCGGACGATTCCTGCGGGTTTCTGCTCAACGGCGAGTTCGTCGAACTGGGAACCGGGCAGGACGTCCGCCACAACACCTACGTCCGCCATCGGTCGAACGATGTGGACGACCGGATCATCTCCTTGCAGGTGGTCGCGGGCGGTCGCTCCTTCGAGTGGTCTGCCGAATACGGCCAGGAAGACGACCTGCTCCGGCTCGTCCCGGATTCCCAGCAGAGCACATCGCCGCTCCCACCGGAGCTCCGTCCACTTTTCGGACGGGGATTCCAGTATCTGAAGGCCGACCGGATCACACCGGCCGTCAGCTACCCGAGATCCCACGAGGCCGCAGTCCGTCGCGGTTTCCTGGGAGCGCGGGGCGAACACACCGTCAACTTCCTCCGCGCCAATCAGGACAGCGTGGTCGAAGCCCAGGGGCTGCGCCTGCCCGACGCCCCGTCGGGAAATCTCCTGACCCTGACCGATGCCTGGATGCAGCGACTCTGCCCCGGCGTGAATCTTCAGGTGCACGGAATCGACGGGACCGACAGCGTCCGGCTGAGCTACGGTTTCGGATCGACTTTCACCGCAGACAACCGCTACCGCCCGACGAACGTCGGGTTCGGCCTCACCTACGCACTGCCCATCGTGGTCGCCTGCCTCGCGGCGCAGCCCGATTCGCTGATCCTCCTGGAGAATCCGGAGGCGCATCTTCACCCCCAGGGGCAGACCTGGCTCGCCTACCTTGCGGTTGCCGCAGTGGGCGCAGGCGCACAAGTGATCATGGAAACCCATTCGGATCACGTCCTGAACGGCCTGCGGATCGCCGTGAAGAACAATCTCGTACCGGCCGGAAGGACTGCCGTCCACTATTTCAGGCGCCATGAGCTGGCGACCGAGATGGTCAGCCCGGAGATGAACTCCGACGGGATGCTGTCCGACTGGCCCTCGGGGTTCTTCGACGAGTGGGAGAACTCCTTGGAACAGCTCCTGGACTGAATTCCTCACCCTTGGCACGCGTGGGCACACCGGAGAGAACGGGACGAGTTGTCTCTCATCATCTTCTTGAACGAGCTTTCCTGCACATCCGATTCGGAACCTCGAGAAATCGATTCGGCCATGGCAGGGTTCATTGCGACGCTGAAATCATTGAAGGACTGGCAGAACATCTCGCTGGTCACCAGGAGTCCTCTCCCGGCCACCGAACTCGCCCGCGGGTACGTCTACCAGCAGTGGATGCACGAGAACCCCCGGAATCGTGACCGCCATCGTTTCCTGCTCGCGCTCCGCAATCGGTCCCCGATCCGGGAGGCACTGCCCGCAGCTTGTGATCCGGACGAAGTGGAGTACCTCCACCGGGGACAGCCCGCCGAAGCCCTCGGCGCGGCCCACCTGACCGACGGGCTGACCGTCAGCCTCCCCGTGTGCCATCCGGAGTGGGCGTCCAGTTGGCTCGACGCCGATGTCCGGACGCTCACCGAGGACGGAATCGAAGAGGTCACGGTGCAAGTCCGGCACTGTTCCTCCCCCGCCGAAGCCGAAGTGCACAAGGCCTGGGCACTGGATGCCGGACTGGCTCGCCTCAGCACGCCGGAGAGCGTCCTGGCCGCCTGGCAGGAGTTCTTCCCGCACCTGCAGTTCCTGCCACGCTTCGAGCGCGATCTGCGCAGGCTGGACCTCAAGTGGTTCCGCGCAGTGCGCGAGATGCTGGTGAACCTGGAGTCGACCGCGGCCGGCTGGGACCCCTCGCTCACCCCGGAGCCCGTGTGGAAACACCCGCACATCACGCCCGAGTCCTCGAGTCGGCTGAAGCACGTGACCTTCCAGGACCTGGACGGCGAAAGGCGCCCCTTCTCGTGGCACGGCCGGATGACGCCGGGGAAGGGACGGTTGTACTTCAGGCTGATCCCTGAGGAGCGAAGCATCCGGCTGGGATTCGTCGGTGCCAAACCCGATAGTTGATCACCGTCCGGTGATCGTGCGGCACACTCCTCTCCGCTCCCTGATCGCTCTCCGCCGGAGCACCGCTCACCGGGCCCCGCCCGGGCCGCTGAGGGCCGGGGCCCGCCGGGGTGGTCCGGCGGGCCCGGTGGGGGGTGTCAACTGGCTTCGGCGGCCTGCCACTCGGCGCGGTACTCGTCGAAGATGGTCTTCAGGTGGTGGCCGATCTTCAGGTAGTCGAGGTCGTCGAGGTTGGCGAGCGAGACCCGGACCGACCACTGCGGGCCGTCGAAGCCGCCGCCGTTGAGCAGCACCACGCCGGTCTGCTCGGCCAGCCGGAACAGCGGTTCGGTGGGCTCGTAGGTCTGCTCCAGGAAGGCCGCGAAGGCGGGCCCGGAGGTGCGTTCGGCCTCGGCGAGCAGGTCGAGTTCGATGTAGTAGCCGGCCCGCTGCGGGTCGTCGGAGATCTTCATCCCGGAGCCCTCCAGCAGCAGGTCGAGGCGCCGGTGCACGATCGACTGCACCTTGGCCTTGTAGGCGCGGCCCTCGGGGAGCAGCGCGAACAGCGAGAACAGGGTGAGCTGGGCCTGCTGGGGCAGCGAGAGCCCGGCGGTGTGGTTGAGCGCGACCTGCCGGGAGTCGGCGACCAGCCGGTCGATGAAGCGGATGCTGCCGGGGTCGAGGCTGAGGCTGCCGTAGCGCTTGGCGAGCCGGGCCTTCTCCTCCTCCGGGAGGGCGGCGATGGCCTGGTCGATGACGTTGTCGCGGTGCAGGCCGATCACGCCGAGGCGGTGGCCGGTGCAGCCGTAGTGCTTGGAGTAGGAGTACACCAGCAGGGTGTTGCGGGGCAGTTCGGCGGCGATCGAGCGGAAGTGGTCGACGAAGGTGCCGTAGACGTCGTCGGTGACGACGATCAGCCCGGGGTTGTCGGTGGCGACGATCTCCTTGATCTGGTCGGTGACCCGCCGGGAGAGCGCCAGCGAGGGCGGGTTGCTGGGGTTGACCAGGCAGACCAGCTTGATGGAGGGGTCGGCGAGCTTGGCGACCTCCTCGGTGGGGTAGCGCCACTCCCGCACGCCGGCCTCGGCGAAGGAGCTGGCCTCGACCCGGACCACGTCGAACTCGTAGGTGTCGAGTTCGGGGATCTCGATGTAGGGGGTGAAGACCGGCACCATCAGGGCGATCCGGTCGCCCTTGTGCAGGACGCCGTTCTTCATCAGCGAGTCGAAGATGTAGCACATGGCGGCGGTGCCGCCCTCGGTGGCGAACAGGTCGAGCTGCCCCTCGGGGGGCCGGCGGTCCATCAGCTCGTCCTGCAGGTAGCCGGCCACGACCTGTTCGGCGCCGGTCAGCATCCGGTCGGGGACCGGGTAGTTGTCGCCGACCGCGGCGTCGGCGAGCTCGTGCACGAAGTCGTCGCGGTCGAGGTCGAAGCGGTCGACGGCGAGGCCGATGCAGGCGGTGAGCAGTTCGATGCCGGGCAGTTCGGGGTGCGAGCGGGCGAAGCGGTCGTAGCGGGCGGCGATGCCGGCCCGTTCGGGCATGCCGCCGAGGTTGTCGGCGGTCCAGACCCGGCGGGACTCGGAGAGCGCGAAGTGGCCGAGCGCGAGCATCGCCTCGCGCGGGCCGGTGCAGATCCAGTTGGGGTTGCCGCGCCCGGCGTTGAGCATGTGGGCGGTGGACTTCTCCTTCTGCCCGGGCCGGTCGCCCTGGTAGTGCTCGGCGAGCTTGATGAACTCGCCCTTCAGCTCGAAGGGGCTGAGCTGCGAGAGCCGGTGGATCTCCGCGCGGCCGATCGTGGGCTTGGTCATGGTGCTGGGTCCTCCGGGACGACTAGCCGAGCAGGGCGACGATGACCGCGCCCCAGATGGTCAGCAGGACGTTCCCTGCCGCGTACGGGATGGTGTAGCCGAGGGTGGGGATCTGGCTGCGGGAGGCTTCGTTGATCGCGCCGATCGCCGCGGTGGTGGTCTGGGCGCCCGCGACGACGCCCAGCAGGATCGGCGGGCGCATCCGGAACCCGAAGTGGCCGACCAGCAGGCCGACCACCAGCGGGACCACGGTGGCCACCGCCCCCCACAGCAGCAGGCCCCAACCGGCCTGGGAGAGGCCGCTGGTGAAGCTCGGCCCGGCGTTGATGCCGACGATGGCGACGAACGCGCACAGGCCGAAGGTGTCCATGAACCACTGCGCGCCGGGCGGCACGTTGCCGAAGGTCGGGTACTTGCCGCGGATCCAGCCGAACACCAGGCCCATGATCAGCGCGCCGCCGGAGGTGGACAGGCTGATCGGGACGCCGCCGAGGGTGAGCGCGGGGATGCCGATGCAGCCGCCGAGGAAGATGCCCAGGCCGACCCAGGTCATGTCGGTGGCGAAGCTGGTCGGGACGGGTGTGCCGATCGCCTTCGCGGCCGGTCCGACCAGCCGTTCCGGGCCGGTGAGCAGCAGGGTGTCCCCGCGTTCGACCTCGGTGCTCAACCGGTAGGGGAACTCGGCCCCGGCCCGGTAGAGCTTGTCGACGAAGACCCCGACCATGAACGGTTCGCGCCGCAACTCGGCGATGGTCTTCCCGAGTTGGGCTTTCTCGGCGGCGACGACGTGCAGCGTCTCGGTGCGGTAGCCGAGCAGTTCGACGTCGTCGGTCTCGGGGCCGATCGCGGTGGCCGGGTCGAACTCGACCAGGTCGTGGCGGAGCGCGCTGACGGCGAGCACGTCGCCGGCCTCGATCACGGTCTGCTGGTCGTGGTCGAGGATCTTCCCGTTCCGGCGGACCCGGGTGAGGTAGATCCGGCGTCCGGCGTCGCGCTGGCGCTGCTCGAACTGCTCGACGGTGGAGCCGATCGGGCCGGTGCGGACGGTGTGGGCGCGCAGCACGACCTCGTAGTAGCCCTCGGCGAGGTCGGGGTCGTCGGCGGGGGCGTCGAGTTCGGCGGCGAGTTCGCGGGAGTCCGCGGCGAGGTCGCTGTGCAGGAGGCGGGGGGCGATGTTGGCGAGCAGGATCGCGCACAGCACGGTGCCGAGCGGGTAGGTGACGGCGTACCCGATCGGCACCAGGTTCTGCTGGGCGGTGATCTGGTCGTGGCTCAGGCCGGGCAGTGCGGCGATGGCGTCCTGGGCGACGCCGATGACCGCGGACTGGGTGAGCGCGCCGCCGAGCAGTCCGGCGCCCAACCCGGGGCCGTAGCCGAGCAGTTCGGCGAAGCCCCAGCAGACCGCCAGGCCGCTGAGGCAGACCGCGAGGGTGACGGCGACCTGCGGCAGGCCGTCCTTGCGGAGGCCGCGGAAGAACTGCGGGCCGACCTTGTAGCCGAGGGCGAACAGGAACATGATGAAGAACACCGATTTGACGGTGCCGTTGACCTCGACGTCGGTGAGCCAGCCGGTGCCCAGCCCGGCGACCAGACAGCCCGTCACGGCGCCCAGCCCGATGGCCTTCCAGTGCAGCCGGCCGACCAGGAAGCCGAGCGCGACGGTCAGGAAGATCAGCAGTTCCGGGTAGGGCTTGAAGACGTGCGCGGTGATCCAGTCCATCGGTCGTCCCCCTCCCGCTCAGAGGCCGACCAGGCCGACCAGGACCGGGCCGGTGAGCGGGAGCAGGAAGTTCGAGAGGGTGTAGGTGATGGTGTAGCCGAGCATCGGGACGCTGCTCTGCGCGACGTTGCCGATCGCGGTGATCGCGGGGGTCGAGCACTGCTGTCCGGCGATCGCGCCGATCAGGATCGGCGGTTCGATCTTCAGCAGCTTGCGGCCGACGAACAGGCCGAGGAACGCCGGGATGACGACCATCAGGATGCCGGAGACGGGCAGCAGCACCGGGTACTGCTTGAGCAGCGGCCCGGCGTCGGGCCCGGCGGCCATGCCGGTGACGGCGATGAAGACGGCCAGGCCGAGGTCCTTCATGGTCTGCGCGGCGACCGGCGGGTAGGCGCCGAAGGTGGGGCGCAGCGAGCGGGCCCAGCCGAAGACCAGGCCGGAGATCAGGCAGCCGCCGCCGGTGCCGAGGGTCAGGTTGACCTCGCCGAAGTGCACGTTGACCTTGCCGAGCAGGACGCCGAGGCAGATCCCGAGCGAGAGGTAGACGTAGTCGACGGTGTCCTGCCGGACGGTGGCGCCGACCTTGGCGGCGAACCGCTCCACCCGGGAGCGGGCGCCGACCACGGTGAGGGTGTCGCCGCGGTGGACCTCGGTCTCGCCGACGGCGGGCAGGTGGTGGTCGATCCGCTGGATGTCGGTGAGGAAGACGCCGCCGGTGGCCTGCGCGTCCCGGTCGCGGACGGCGTCGAGGGTGTGCCCGGCGACGTCCTTGCTGGTGACGACGACCTGGCGGACCGTCATCGGGCTGTCCAGGCCGGGGACGCCGCTGGTCTCGGGGCCGAGGTCGTGCCCGGCCTCGATCACGGCGGCGCGGCGGCCGACCACCAGCACCTGGTCGCCGCGGCGCAGCACCGGGTCGTCGTCGACCTTGAGCTTCTTGCCGCCGCGGCTGACCGCCTCGACGGTCACCAGCTGGCCGGAGCCCTCCTGGACCTGGCTGATCCGGGTGCCCTCGCCCTGCGAGACCAGGTAGGTGCGGCCGACCAGCGCGGGCAGCGACGGGGCTTCGCCGGCCTCCAGTTCGCCGGCCGCGCCGCGCATCTTCTCCCACAGCTTGCGGGAGGACTCGGCGAGGTCGATCCGCATCAGCAGCGGGAACAGCTGGCTGGTCAGCAGGACGATGCTGATCAGGCCGAACAGGTAGCAGACCGAGTAGGCGGTGGCGACGTGCGCCTGCAGCTGGGTGGTCTGGTCGTGGGTGATGCCGGGGAGCTTGGCGATGGCGTCCTGGGCGGTGCCGACGGCCGCGGACTCGGTGGCGGCGCCCGCCAGGATGCCGGCGGCGGTGCCGACGTCGAGGTCGGCGGCCTTGGCGATGCCCAGCGCCATCACGATGACCAGGACCGCCTCCATCACCGAGAGCACGCCGAAGCGCAGGCCCTTGGCGTTCATGTTGGCGAAGAACTGGGGGCCGGCGATGTAGCCGAGCGAGAAGATGAACAGCGCGAACGCCACGTTCTTGACGTCGGCGTTGACCGAGACGTGCCGGGCGCCGACCAGCATCGAGACGATCAGGACGCCGCAGATGCCGCCGAGTTGGATCGGCCCGACCCGCAGCTTTCCGACCAGGTACCCCAGGCCGAGGCAGAAGAAGAGGGCGAGGACGGCGTTCTCGCGCAGGAGGCTCATGTTCGCATGAGAACCCATTCACCCCTTTTGCACGCATTTGACACGCCGTCACCACGTCCGTGATCACACCGGCGCCGCCCCGGCCGGGGAAAACCGGGTGCGGACGGCCCGGGCGGTGGTGTGGGATGCGTGGCCATGACCTTCGTCGTGAACGAGCCCGGCACCGCCGACCTGCCCGCGGTCGTGGCCGCGCTCCGCTCCTGGCAGGACGACCGGACGCCGCTGCAGTTCCACCCCGGCGACCTCGGCTGGGCCTGGGCGGTGGGCCCGGAGCGGCTGGCCGCCACCCTGCGGACCTGGACCCTGGACGGGCGGATCGTCGCCCTCGGGTACCTGGACTCCCCCGACCTGCTGCGCCTGACCACCGCGCCGGAACTGCGGCAGGACGAGGCGCTGGCCCGGCAGTTGCGGGCCGACCTGGACGACCCGGCGCGCGGCGTGCTGCCCGCCGGGCGGGCCGGGGTGGAGGTCCCGAACGGCGCGCTGCTGCGCGAGGTGCTCGCCGGGGCGGGCTGGCGGCCGGACGAGGCGTGGACGCCGCTGCGGCACGACCTCGCCGGGCCGCTGCGGGTCGACGGCCTGCGGGTCGAGGTGTCCGGCCCGGGGACGGCCGCGGTGCGGACGGCGGTGCACCGCTCGGCCTTCGCCAGCGCCCGGTTCACCGAGGAGCTGTGGCACGTCCTGGCGGCCGGGCCGCTGTACGCCGACGCCCGCTGCCTGCTCGGCTACGACGCGCGGGGCGCCGCGGTGGCCGCGGCGACGGTCTGGTCGGCCGGCCCGGGCCGGCCCGGCCTGCTGGAGCCGCTGGGCGTGCACGCCGACCACCGGGGGCGCGGCCACGGGAGGGCGATCGGCGTCGCCGCGGCGGCCGCGCTGCGCGACCTGGGGGCCTCCGCCGCCCTGGTCTGCACCCCGAGCGCGAACACCGGCGCCGTCGCCACCTACCGGGCGGCCGGGTTCGTGGCCGGCCCCGAACGGCTGGACCTGGTCCGGGGCGCCTGAGCCCGGGCGGGTCCGGGGTCAGGCGAGCGCGGGGTCAGGCGAGCGCGGGGTGGACCAGCCGCCCGTGGTGGATCAGCGAGGCGGACTGCTTGAGCCGGTTCACCCGGACGCTGATCTCGTAGCCGCGCAGGCCCTCGACCCCGGACAGGCGGGTGGTCAGGTAGCGGTAGAAGTCGGCGGTGTCCCGGCAGAGCACCACGGCCATCAGGTTGTGGCGGCCGCTGATCGCGGCGGCGAACGCGCACTCGTGGTGACCGCCGATCTCCTCCCCGGCCGCGTGCAGCCGCGGCAGGTCGACCTGGAGCCACAGCGTGGCGTTCAGCCGGTACCCGAGGCGCTCGGGCAGCGTGTCGACGTCGTAGACCAGCGAGCCGGCCGCCTCCAGCGCCTCCAGGCGGCGGGCGACCCGGGGCTTGGACCAGCCGGTCAGCTCGGCCAGCCGGGTGTGGGTGGCCCGGCCGTCCTCGGCGAGCGCCCGCAGCAGCGGCTGGTCCGCCTCGCCCGGGGGCAGCACCGGACCGGTGGGCGCCGGGCGGTCGGCGGTCAGCTGCCGCACCTGCTCGGCGGTGAGCGAGGCGGCCGGGTCGGTCCCGGGGGCGCTGCCGGGGTTGCCGTAGCTGCGCACCACCAGGTCGACGTTGACGTCCAGCACCGCACCCGCGCGCGGGAGTTGACGCAGCAGCAGGTCGTCGCGGTCGGTCCCGGACGGCGAGCGGATGATGCAGATGATCTCCGACCCGCCGGAGGCGACGCCGACGTACGCCACCTCGGGCCGGCGGGCCAGCGACTGGGCCAGCGGGCCCACCGCGTCCGGGCGGCAGCGCAGCCGGGCGATCCACTCGGCCTGGCCGTGCGCGCCCGGGTTGCCGAGCCCGACCACCCGCAGCACGCCGTCCCGCCGCAGCGCGGCGTAGCGGCGTGCCACGGTCTGCTCGGACACGCCGAGGACCTCGCCGAGCCGCCGGAACGGGACCCGGGGCGCGCACGTGAGGCCGTGGATGATTCTATGGTCCAGCTCGTCGGGCATGGCGGAATTCTGCCACTGCGGCGGACTCTGGTGAAGGTTCGAGCACGCCGGGGCGGATCGGCCGCGGGTTCCGGCCCCGCCCGGGCGAAGCTGATCGGCGGCCCCACGGGCGGCGGTCACCGCCCCGCGCGGGGCGGGCGCCCGCCGGACGGCGGTGCGCCGAGGACCCGGGGCTCCGCCCCGCAGCAGCCGAAGGAACGACTCCGTGAACTCCGCAACGACGCCGGGCCCCCGGGCGGGACGGGCCGCCACGCTCGTGCTGGCCTGTCTGGGCGTCTTCGTCGCCTACCTGCCCGTCACCACCGTGTCGGTGAGCCTGCCCGCGATCCAGCGCGCGCTGGGCGCCTCGACCTCCGAACTGTCCTGGGTGTCGGACGCGTTCGTGCTACCGATGGCGGCGCTGATCCTGACCACCGGGGTCTGGGGCGACGTCCACGGCCGCAGGCGGGTCTTCCTGGCGGGCCTGGTGTGCTGCGGGCTGGGCGCGGCGGTCTCGCTGCTGTCCGGCTCGGTGCAGCTGCTCTGGGCCGGGCAGGCGGTGTCCGGCGTCGGCGCCGCCGCCCTGCTGCCGACCACGCTCGCCCTGATCAGCCACGCCGTGCCCGACCACCGCGAGCGGGGCCGGTTCATCGGCTTCTGGGCGATGAGCCTGACCGCGCCGCTCGCCGTCGGCCCGCTGGTCGCCGGCGTCCTGCTGGAGCACACCTCCTGGCGCTGGATCTTCCTGCTGCCGATCCCGGTCACCGCGGCCCTGTTCGCCGTCGCCGCCGCCCGGCTGCCGGACTCCCGCGCCCCGCACGGCCGCCGCCTCGACCCGCCGGGCCAGCTCACCGCCGCCCTCGCCGTCACCGCCCTGGTCTACGGCGTCATCGAGGGCGGCGCGGACGGCTTCGGCGAGCCCGCCGTGCTCGGCGCGCTGGCGCTCGGCACGGCCGCCGCCGTCGCCTTCGTCCTGGTCGAACGACGCAGCTCCGCCCCGATGCTGGACCCGGCGCTGTTCCGCAGCCCGGCGTTCACCGCGACCGCGCTGGTCGCCCTGGTCAGCTTCCTCGGCCTGATCGGCTTCTTCTTCGTGCTCAGCCTGTACTTCGGCCTGGTCCAGCACCTGAGCACGCTGGACGCCGCGCTGCGGCTGGTGCTGGTGTCCGGCACCTCGCTGCTGGCCGGCCTCCCGGTCGGCCGGCTGGTGCACCGGGTCTCCCCGCGGCTGCTGATCACCTCCGGGCTGCTGCTGACCGCGGCCGCGCTGCTCAGCATGACCGGCCTGGACGCGCACACCTCCTACCCGGCGCTGGCCTGGCGGCTGGTGCTGCTCGGCCTCGGCATGGGCCTGGTGCTCACCCCGATGACCGCCACCGCGGTCTCCGCCGTCCCCTTCCACCTGGCCGGGACGGCCGCGGCCGGGAACAACGCGATCCGCCAGGTCGGCGCGGCGCTCGGCCCCGCCGTCCTGGGCGCGCTGCTCACCACCCGCGCCCTGCACGCCCTGCCCGGGCGGCTCGCCGACGCCGGAGTCCCCGCCGGGACCGGGGCGCAGGTCCTGGACACCGCCCGCGCGCACGGCCTCGGCGCCGTCGCCGGGCTGGACCTCGGCCCCGCCACCGGCCGGGTGCTGGGTGCGCTGGGCGACTCCTTCCTGGACGGCATGCGGCTGTGCCTGCTGGTCTCCGCCGCGCTCGCCCTGCTGGCGGCGCTGGCCTCCGCCCTGCTGTTGCGGCGCCCGTCGGCAGCGGGGCGGGACACGACGGGCCCGGACACGGCCGGCCGGAACGCGGCGGGCCCGCGGCTGCGGGCGGTCGACGGGGCGGAGCGGGTCGCGCCGTAGCGGGTCGCGCCGGAACGCGCACCTGGCCGTGCGGCCCCGCCCGGGTCTCTCCTCCGGGGCGGGGGGGCCCGGGGGGGGGGGGGGGCCGCGGGGGCGGCGGGGGGCGGCGCGTCGGGGGGCGCGCCGGCCCGCGCCCGGGGCGGGGCGGCCCCGCCGGGGCCCCCCCGCGGGGGGGGGGCCCCGCGACCCGACGATCCGTCAGACGGTGGCCGGGGCCGGGGCCGGGGCCGGTTCCCCGGCCGGGGCGGGGACCCGGTCGCCGTGCTCGATGTTCAGCTTCGGCAGCAGGCGGTCGAGCCAGGCCGGGAGCCACCAGTTGTAGCGGCCGAGCAGGGTCATGGTGGCGGGGACCAGGACCAGCCGGACCACGGTGGCGTCGACCAGGACGGCGACGGCCATGCCGACGCCGATCATCTTGACGGTGATGTCGGGGTCGATGGCGAAGCCGGTGAAGACCGCGACCATGATGGCGGCCGCGCTGCTGATCACCCGTCCGGTCGCGGACAGGCCGCGCACCACGCTGCCCCGGGCGTCGCCGGTGACCAGCCAGTCCTCGCGGACCCGGGCCAGCAGGAACACCTCGTAGTCCATCGACAGGCCGAACAGCACGGTGAACATCAGGATCGGCACCCAGCTGGAGACCGGCACCCCGTGCGGCAGCCCGAGCAGCTTCGCGCCCGCGTCGTGCTGGAACACCGCCGTCATCACGCCGTACGCGGCGGCCACCGAGAGCAGGTTCATCGCGGCGGCCTTGACCGCGATCACCGGGGCCCGGAACAGCACCGTCAGCAGGATCAGCGAGAGCGCGACCACGAACGGGACCACCACCCACAGCCGGGCCGAGAGCCGGTCCGAGATGTCGGAGAAGGACGCCACCACGCCGGTGACCTCCACCCCGGCCGGCAGGTCGCGGTCGCGCAGCCGCTGCAGCAGCTCCGCAGTGGCCGGGTCCTGCGGGCCGGTCTTCGGCTGCACGGTGATCACGGCGGCGTTCCCGACCGCGTTGACCTGTGCGGGCTGCACCGCCGCAATGTCCTGATCCGTCGTCAGCTTCTGTACCAGCGACGGCAGTTCGTCCTTCGGCAGCCGGTCCAGGTCGACCGCCAGCAGCAGCGGGCCGTTCGCACCCGGCCCGTACCCGGCGTCGATCAGGTCGTACGCCTTGCGGGTGGTGTTGCCGGACGCCTGGCTGCCCGCGTCCTGCGGCCAGGTCCGCATGTCGAGCATCGGCGCGGCCAGGCCGAGCAGCGCCACCAGCGAGAGCGCGGCGGCGGCCAGCGGGCGGCGGCCGATCAGCTTCGCCCAGCGCTCGGTCCGGGTCGGGGCGCCGGCGGTGCGGGCGGCGGGGTCCTTGCGCTCGGCGCGGCGCAGCAGGCGCGGCCCGGCGAGCGCGGCCAGCGCGGGCACCAGGGTCAGCGAGGCGGCCATCACGCCGCCGACGGTGGCGAAGGTCGCGTAGCCGAACGACGCGTAGACCGAGAGCCCGGCCAGCTTGAGGCCGAACAGCGAGACCAGCACGGTCGATCCGGCCACCACCACGGAGGACCCGGCGGTGGCGTTGGCCTCGGCCGCCGCGGCCCGGGCGTCCAGCCCCCGGCGCAGCCCCTCGACGTGCCGGGAGACCAGCAGCAGCGCGTAGTCGATGCCGACGCCGAGGCCGACCATCGAGGCGACGGTCGGGGCGACGTTGCTGATGTCGGTGACGGCTGCCATCAGGGTGATCAGCCCCGTGCCGACGCCGAGACCGGCCAGCGCGACCAGCAGCGGCAGCCCGGCCGCGATCACGGTGCCGAGCGCCACCACCAGGATCACCAGCGCCGCGGCCATCCCGAGACCTTCGGCGGTGCCATCCGGAGCACTGAAGTTCTCCGGCAACTGCCCGCCGAACTCCACCTGGTAGCCCGCGTCGGTGGTGGCCCGCGCGGCCTCCCGCAGCGCGTCCAACCCGGCGGAGCCCTTGAACTCGGTGACCTTGACGTCGTACCCCACCGTCAGCAGCGCGGTCGCCCCGTCCGCCGAGGGTATCGGCGGCGTCACCGACAACGCGTGCGGCAGCGCCCCCAACCGCTCCCGCAACGCGAGCAGCGGCTCCGCCGGCAGCTGCTTCCCGCCCTTGTCATGCACCACCACCCGGGCGCTGGTCCCCGCCGTCTCCGGAAAGCGCTCGTTCAGCAGGTCCAACCCCGCGGTCGAACGGGTGCCCGGCACCCGGTAGTTGTCACGGGGCTGACCCCCGAAAGCCTGCGCCAGGCCGAACACCGCGGCGATCAGCAGCACCCAGGCCGCAACAGTGCGCCAGGGCCGGGCCGCCGCGGCCCCGCCGAGGCGGCCGAGGAGAGTGGACATTGCGTACGCCTTCCGTACTGCGGTCGAGTCGATGTCGAACCCCAGTCTGAAACCCCCACCTTGGAACCCACTTGGCACCCCACCCGCCGACCCACCCGGCAGGGCACTCCCCCACCAACCGGCCGCCACAACACCGACGCTGCGCTCCAAGTCGCACAGACCGCCACAGCCTTGAGCCTCATCCGGCAGGGCGCCGCACCATCAGCCGGCCTCCCCGATCCGCGCGATCTGCCCCAAGTCGCGCAGACCGACACAGCCGTGGACCCCACCCCTCCCCCCACACCCCCGCCCGCCCGGCAGGGCACTCACCCCCCTCAGCCGGCTGCCTCGATCCGGGCGATCTGCTCCAAGTCGCGGAGGCCGACGCAGTCGTGGGTCCAGAACGGGTCGGCGTAGACGAAGGTGCCGGTCATCCAGGGGCGGTGGGCGGGGAGGAGGGCGACTTGGAAGGCCGGGGCGGGGATGCGGAGGGAGGGACGGCGGAAGCCGAGGGTGTCGGCGCGGGTGAAGCCGCGGGTGCGGTAGTAGGTGGGGGAGCCTTCCAGGAAGACGGCGGGGCAGGCGAGTTGTTCGGCGGCGGCGAGGGCGGCGGCGACCAGTCGGGTGCCGAGTCCGTGGCGCTGGTGGTCGGGGTGGACGCCGAGCGGGGAGAGGCTGAGGACGTCCACCAGGCGTTCGGGGGCGTCCAGTCGGCCGGGGCTGAGCATCACGTGGCCGACGACGGCCCCGTCCGCGGTGGCGACGAGTGCGGTGGTGCCGCCCCGGGCGCGGAGGGCGTCGACCAGGCCGGGGACCCGGTCGGGGTCACCAAAGGCGAGGGCGTGCAGGCAGCGGACGGCGGAGTGGTCGGCGTCCTGCTCGGAGCGAATGTCGTACACGGGGCTCATGCGGGGCAGGGTAGGACGCAACGGCCTTGCGGGCGAACGGGTTTCCGCCCCGTCAGGGCGCGGGGAGCGCGGCGAGCGCGGTGGCGGCCTCGGCCTCCCAGGAGGGGGACTCCCAGCGGCGGGCGACTTCGGCCGCGCGGCGGAACCACTCGGCGGCCTCGGCGGTGCGCCCGAGGTGGCGGGCGAGTTCGCCGAGCGACAGGGCGACCGGCCGGATGGCGATCGAGGTGGACGCCGCGCCGGACACCAGGTGGCCCAACGGCCGCATCTCCTCCAGGAGTTCGGCGGCCTCGGCGCGCTCGTCCAGGGCGATGACCACTTCGGCGCGCAGGGTCAGGAAGAGCGAGCGGAAGTAGTCGGCGTGCACCTCGACCCGGTTCCGGCGGACCGCCCGGGCCTCCTCGGGGTCGCGGCCGGCGGCGAGCAGGGCGAGCGCGGTGACGTCGACGATCAGCGGACCGTACTGCTCGCGGTGGTGCTCGATCAGCGGCAGCGTCTCGGCGAGGCGGCCCTGCCGGTGCGCGATGACGATCCGGGTCAGCGCGCCGAGCCCGGCGGCGTGCAGCGAGCCGCGTTCGCGCAGGCCGGTCAGGGCCTGTTCGTAGAGGGCCGCGGCGGCGTCGATCCGGTCGGCGGCGAGTTCCAGCATGGCACGCTGGAACAGCACCACGTCGGCGAGTTCGAGCAGGCCGTAGCGGTGCGCGATCTCCTCCCCGGCGGCCAGGTGGCGGCGCAGCGCGGGCAGGTCGCCGTGCACGGCGGCGGCGGTCGCGGCGAGGTGCTCGGCGTGCCAGCGGTAGGCGGGCAGGTCGTGCTCGGTGGCGAGGGCGGCGAGTTCGGCGGCCAGCCGGGAGCGGTCGACGGGCGCCAACTCGTGGTCGCAGGAGCGGGCTTGGGCGGCCAGGGCGAGGCAGAGCAGCCGCGGGTCGCCGACCGCGCGGGCGATCGCCACCGCCTCGGCCCCGGCGTCCAGCGCGTCGGGCGAGCCGGCGCAGTCGAGTTCCTGGGTGAGCGCGTCGAGCAGGCGGCAGCGGGTGGCGGGCGGCAGGTCGGGGCGGCGCAGCAGCCGGGTGAGCTGTTCGACGGCCTCCTGGTCGAAGGCACCGTAGGGGTGGGTGACCCAGGGGGTGGGTTCGGTCCAGGCCGTCCAGGCGGCGATCAGCAGGTCCTCCCGGCCGCTCTCCCGGGCCAGCCGCAGGGCACGCGCCTTGGTCTCGGTGGCGGCGGTGACCTGCCCGGCCCGGACCTGGGCGCGCAGCAGGGCGCCGAGCAGCTCGATCCGGCGGGCGGCCCGGTCCTCGCCGGGCCGCTGGGCGGCGCGCTCCAGGTTGTCGACGGCCTGCCGGTAGAGGGCGACGGCGCTGCGGTGGGCGTAGCGCCGGCCGGCCGCCTCGGCGGCGCGGACGCAGTGCTCGACCGCGAGGGCGGCCGTGCCGGTGGTTGCGGCTTCGGTGAAGTGGTGGGCCAGCGCGGTGAGTTCACCCGGCCGCAGGTCGTGCAGGGCGTGGCCGATCCGGCCGTGCAACCGGGCCCGGCGCAGGCCGCCGAGATCGGCGTACAGGGTGTCGCGGACCAGCACGTGCGCGAACCGGACGGTGCCGGGCCGGGGTTCGAGCAGCAGGCCGCCCGCGACGGCCGCCTCGACGGCCTCGGTGGCGGTGTCCTCGTCCTGCTCGCCGGCCCGCAGCAGCAGGTCGACCTCGCTCTCCCGGCCTGCGACGGCGGCCAGCCGGAGCAGGTCGACGGCGGGCGCGGGCAGCCGCTCGAAGCGGCGCCGCAGCACCTCCCGGACGCCCTGCGGGACCTGCCGCAGCGCCGTCGACTCGTCCCCCAGGGCGAGCAGTTGGGCGCTCTCGGCGAGGTAGAACGGGTTGCCGCCGGTGCGTTCGGCCAGCGCCCGGACGGTCTCCGGGCGGACGGGGGCGGCGCACACCGCCTCGATCAGCCGGCCGGCGTCCCGCTCGGCCAACCCGCCGAGCACCACCCTGGTCGGCGTGCGGCGCGCCAACCGGGCCAGCACCTCGGCGAGTTCGCCCTCGCCGGGGCGCAGCGCGGCCACCACCAGCAGGCCGCCGGCCGGAGCGTCCGGGCCCGGGTCGGCAGCCAACTCACCGAGCAATTCCCGGGTTTCGGGGTCGGCGGCGTGCAGGTCGTCGAGCAGCACGGCGAGCGGCGCGCTGCGGGCGGCCGTGTTCAGCCGGGCGATCACCGCCCGGTGCAGCCGGAACCGCCCGGACACCGGGTCCTGACGGTCCGTCAGGGACGGGTCGGCGAGCAGCGGGGCGAGCGCCGGGTCGACGGCGGTGCCGGGTTCGTGCCCGGCGAGTTCGCGCAGCGCCTCCGTCCAGGCCCAGGCGGCGGGCGCCCCCGCACTCTCCGGGCAGCGCCCGGTCACCACCCGCCAGCCCGCACCCCCGAGTTGCTCACGCAGCCGCCCGAGCAAGGTCGACTTCCCCGCCCCGGCCTCCCCGCTCACCAGCGCGAACCCGACCCCGCCCCGCGCCTGCCCGGCCGCCCGCCCCAGCGCCGCCAACTCCTCCTCCCGCCCCACGAACACAGCCACCCGCCGCCCCCGGCCCCCCGGAACACCTGCCCCGACCCCCGCCGAAGCCGCACCGCCCACCCCACCGCCCTCGCCGAAGGCCATCCCGCCCCCGGCGTCGGTACGCACGCCACGCAGCGCACCGCCGCCGGCCTCCCCGTCCCGGCCGAAGGCCATCCCCGCCCCAACACCCCACCCCGAGGCCGCTTCCGGCCCACCGTCCTCACCGAAGGCCGTCCCAGCTCCACCACTCCGGCCGAAGGTCGCTTCCGGCCCGCCGCCCCCACCGAAAGCCGTTCCTGCCCCGCCATCCCAGCCGGGAGCCCTTCCCGCCCCACCCCCCTCGCCGAAGGCCGTTCCAGCTCCACCACTCCGGCCGGAGATCGTCCCCATCCCGCCATCCCGGCCGAAGGCCGCTTCCGGCCCGGCTCCCCTACCGGAAGCCGTTCCCGCCCCACCACTCCGGCCGAAGGCCGTCTCCATCCCGCCATCCCGGCCAGAGGCCGTGCCCGTCCCGGCGCCCCCACCGAAAGCCGTTCCCGCCCCACCACTCCGGCCGAAGGCCGCCCCCGTCTCCCTGTCCCGGCCGAAGGCCGCCTCCGGCCCGACGCCCCCACCGAAAGCCGTTCCTGCCCCACCACTCCGGCCGAAGGCCGTCCCCGTCTCCCTGTCCCGGCCGGAGGTCGCTTCCGGGCCGCCGATGGTGAGTTCCTCGATGCGCTGGTGCAGGATCGCGGATTCGACGGCGGCGAGGGCGGGCCCCGGGTCGAGGCCGAGTTCGGCGGCGAGGTGGGTTCGGGCGCGACGGACGGCGGCCAGGGCCTCGGCCTGGCGTCCGGCGTGCCAGAGGGCGAGGGCGAGCAGGCGCCAGCCCTCTTCGCGCAGGGGATGGTCCTCGACCAGCGCGGCGGCGTCCTGCGCGGCGGCCCCGGCCCGGCCTGCGGCCAACTCCCGTGCGGCCAGGGCCTCCCGGGCGGCGGTGCGCAGCCCGTCCAGCCGGGCGATCTCGGTGGCGGCCCACGACCGGTCGGCGAACTCGCCGTACGCGCCGCCCCGCCAGAGCGCGAGCGCCCGCCGCAGCACGTCGGGGCCGCCGGGGGCGGTGAGCAGGGCCTCGAACTCCCCGGCGTCGGTGCGCACGCCGCGCAGCGCGTAGCCGCCGGCCTCGCTGGTCAGCAGCCGGGCGGGGCGGCGCGGGCCGCGCTCGGGCTCCAGCAGGCGGCGCAGGTTGGAGACGTACGCCTGGAGCGAGACGGCGGCCTTGGTGGGCGGGCGGCCGTCCCACAGGTGGTGGATCAGCCGGTCGGCGGGGACGGCGGTGCCGTGGGCGACCAGCAGTTGGGCGAGCACGCCGCGCTGGCGCGGGCCCCCCAACCGGACGTCGGCCCCCGCCACTTGCGCCGTCAGTGCACCGAGCACCGTGATCCGCACCATCGTGCCCCGAGCCTATGCGATGCCGCCGCCCCACCGCCGCCGACCTGCGCTCCAAGCCCGTTCCAAGCCGGTTCCGGGGCACTGCCGGGCACCGTCCCCGCCGCTGCGCCCGGGACTGCCGGGACGGGCGTGACGGGTGGTGCGGCCGGGACGGCTGGACGCCTTGTGCCAGTGCAGATTCCGTCCATCGGATCGGCCTTCCGAAGGGGGCGCGGAGCCGCCAGAGTAGAGGTGTCGGCAGGGAAGAAAGAACGAAGGAAAACCGGCCGACACCGACCGAACGGGAATTCCCGGGCAGTGTCCGCGAATTCCCCACCGCAGCGCCGATTCCCCCGAAGGAGAGCATTCCGTGAACGCCACCCGTACGACCCGAACCGCGTTCGCCGGACTCCTCGTCGTCGGATTCTCGCCCCTGCCCGGCACGGCCGGCTCGCCTTCCCCCGACTTCCGGACGGCCGCCGTCGCGGCCCCGGTGCCCAGTGCCACGCCGACCGCCGAGGGCGGCGACGTGACCTGGGGCCACTGACCGACCCTTCGCCAAGGAGAACGCCATGCACGCCACCACGAACTTCCTCGCCGATTCGCCGGAGTCCGCGGAGCGCACCGAGAGCGTCCTCGGGAATTCCCGCCGCACCGCGAACCAGAGCTGGATCGTCGCCTGACCCTCCGGATTCCCGAGGGAATTCGGCCCCGTTGACCCGTCCGCCGCAAACCCGCCGGACACAAACCCGATGGCCGCAGCCGACCGCAGAAACAGAAAGGGGTGGACAGCATGAAACGCACGCACCACATGTTCGCCGGGGACGATCCGCTGTTCTACGACCACCCCGTGGCCGGCACCGCCCGGCGCAGGTTCGCCGCTACCGACCGTCCCGCCCCGGCGGGCTGGCGGCGGGACGAGAGCGCCAGCTGGCTGTACCTCACCCCGGACGGGGCCGAACTGCCGGACCAGGGCTGGAAGATCCACGTCTCGGCGGTGCCCGGCGAGGCCGCCGAGGTGATCGAGCTGGTCAGCGGGTACTGTCTGGCGGCGGGGCTGCCGCACAAGTTCCTGGTCGGCCCCCGGGTGCACCACCTGAACAACAGCAAGTACGCCCGCCGGGGCAGCAGCGGCAAGCTGCTCGCGGTGTACCCGGCCGACGAGGCCGAGTTACAGTCCGCGCTCGACGGCCTCGGCCCGCTGCTGGCCGGCCGCCGCGCCCCGTACGTGCTCGGTGACCTGCGCTGGCAGGACGGCCCGCTGTACCTGCGCTACGGCGCCTTCCGGGAGCTGTGGTGCACGCTGGAGAGCGGCGAGCGGGTGCTCGCCCTCACCGGGCCGGACGGCACCCTGGTGCCCGACCGGCGGCCCCCGTACTTCGAACTCCCGCCCTGGGTCGAGCCGCCCGCGTGCGTCGCGGCGCAACTGCGGGCCGACGAGACCGCCGCGGCCGGACAGGCGGGACTGCCGTACGACATCGAGCGCGCCCTGCACTTCTCCAACGGCGGCGGCGTCTACCTGGCCCGGGACCGGGCCGGGGGCGGGCCCGTGGTGCTGCGCGAGGCCCGGCCGCTGGCCGGGCTGGACGGGGCCGGCCAGGACGCCGTGGATCGGCTGCGCACCGAGGCCCGTGCCCTGCGGGCCCTGGCGGGGCTGGAGTTCGTGCCCCGGCTGCTCGGGGAGTTCACCGTCTGGGAGCACCACTACCTGGCGGAGGAGTACGTCGAGGGCGAGACGCTGCGCCAGTTCCTGGCCCGCTCCAACCCGCTGACCCGCCCCGCCCCGTCCCCGGCCGACCTGGCCCGGTACACCGCGCAAGTACTGGACGTCATCGACCAGTTGGAGCGCGCGGTCGAGCAGATGCACGCCCGCGGCTGGGCCTTCGGCGACCTGCACCCGGCCAACGTGCTGCTGCGCCCGGACGGCCGGGTCTGCCTGGTCGACTTCGAGGTGGCGCACCGGCCGGACCGCGACCCGGGACCGTCCGTGGGCTGCCCCGGGTACGTCGCCCCGCACGCCGACGCCGGCTTCGAGCGGGACAGGTACGCGCTGGACTGCATCCGGCTGGCGCTGTTCCTCCCGTACACCATGCTGCTCGACCTGGAACCCGGGAAGGCCGACCAACTCGCCGACGCGATGGCCGAGTTCTTCCCCGTCCCGGCCGCGCACACCGAGCGGGTCCGGCGCGGCCTGCGCCGCCCCGGCAACGTGCCCGCCCCCGCCGCGCCCGACCTGTTCGGGGCCGGACGCACCGAGCTGCTGGCGGAGTCGCTGACCCGGGCGGTGCTCGCCTCGGCCACCCCGGAGCGCACCGACCGGCTGTTCCCCGGCGATCCGGCGGGCCTGACCGACGGCGGCTGGAACCTGGCGTACGGCGCGGCCGGCGTGCTGCACGCCCTGCACGCCACCGGCCACCCGGTGGCGGAGGCGCACACCGACTGGCTCTGGCGGGCCACCCGCCGGGCCGCCGACCCCCGGCCCGGCCTGTACGGCGGACTGCACGGCGCGGCCCTGGTACTGGCCGAACTCGGCCGCGAGGAGCAGGCGTTGGAGCTGGTCCGGCGCGCCGCCGACACCACCGACCCGTTCCTGCACAACGGCCTGGCCGGCATCGGCCTGACCCTGGCCCAGCTACACCGGCGCACCGGAGACGACCGCCTGCGGGCCGAACTCGACCGCATCACCGAGCAGTTGACCGCCGCACTGGCCCCGGGCGGGCTGCCGCCCACCGGCGCCGGGCTGCTGCACGGCCCCAGCGGGATCGCCGAGTTCTTCCTCCACTTGCACGAGGAGGACGGCGACCTGGCCCACCTCGACCTGGCCGCCTGCGCCCTGCGCGCCGACCTGGCGCAGTGCCGCACCAGCGAGGAGGGCGCGGTCAACCTGCTGGACGGCACCCGGCTGCTGCCCTACCTGGGTTCCGGCAGCGGCGGCGTCGGCCTGGCCCTCGGCCACTACCTGCGCCACCGCCCCGACCCGGAGTTCGCGGCCGCCCTGGACGGTGTCCTGCTCGCCGCCCGCGCCCGGCTGGTGATCTTCGGCGGCCTGTTCCACGGCCGGGCCGGCCTGCTGGCCCTGCTCGCCGAGCACCGCGACCGTCCCGGCGCCGCCGAACTGATCGACCGCCAACTGCGCCTGCTGGCCTGGCACGCCGTCCCGTTCCGCGACGGCACCGCGATCGTCGGCGACCAGCTGCACCGGCTCTCGATGGACGTCGCCACCGGCACCGCCGGCGTCCTGCTGGCCGCGCACGCCGCCGCCAGCGGACCGCTGCACCTGCCCGGCACCACCGCCGCCCTGCCGCACCCGGCGGCCGGCCGCGCCTGAGCCCGCCCCGCGGGCCCCACAGACTCTCCGGGCAACCGCCCTGGAGCCGAACGCACCACTACCGCATGGGAGTTGAACATGTCCGAGATCCTCAAGCTGCAGAACCTGTCCGTCGCCGACACGGACGAGGGCGAGCTCAACGACTGGAGCACCATCTCCAACCACTGCGGCAGCAAGATCGAAGAGGACGCCCTCTAAGCCCTCCCGCCGGCCGCACCGTCCCACCAACCACCCACCCCCAGAAGGAGAACCGCCATGTCCGAGATCCTGAAGCTCCAGAACCTCTCCGTCGCCGACACCGACGAAGGCGAGCTCAACGAGTGGAGCACCATCTCCAACTACTGCGGCAGCAAGATCGAAGAGGACGCGCTCTAAGCCCCCGGGCTCCCCCACTCCCCCCAACTCACCACCCACCGAAGGAGAACCGCCATGTCCGAGATCCTCAAGCTCCAGAACCTGTCCGTCGCCGACAGCGACGAGGGCGAGCTGAACGACTGGAGCACCATCTCGAACCACTGCGGCAGCGTCGACGAGGAAATCGTCTGACCCTCGCCCCACTCGCACCGACCCCCAATCAACCACGCACCACAGCAGAGGAGTTGCACCATGTCCGAGATCCTGAAGCTGCAGAACCTGTCCGTCGCCGACTCCGACGAGGGCGAGCTCAACGAGTGGAGCACCATCTCCAACTACTGCCACAGCGTGGACGAGGAGATCGTCTGAGCACGGCCCGCCGACGACCTGCCGCGCCCTGACCCCCGTAGGGCGCGGCCGGGTCCACCCGAGGCGGCCGGCACCCCACCCGGTGCCGGCCGCCTCGGCCGTTCCGCCCCCAGTTCCGGCCCGGGAGGACCGCCGTGTCAGACACCACCACGAACGCCCCGACCGTCCCGCTCCACCGCAATCCCGACTACCGGCGCCTGTGGCTCGCCCACGCGCTGTCCGCGTTCGGCTCGCAGGCGACCTACCTCGCGCTCCCGCTGGTCCTGCTGGCCGCGACGCACTCGATCACCGACTTCGGCGTGGTGACCTTCGCCGAGATCGTCTCCTCGCTGTTCGCCAGTTTCCCCGCCGGCGTGCTGGTCGACCGGCTGCGCCGCCGCACCGTGCTGCTGGTCTGCGACCTGGGCCGGGCCGCGACGGTCGGGCTGTTCGCGGTGGCGGTGCTCGCCGGGCAGGTGAGCCTGCCGTTCGCGGTGGCCGTCGCGGTGGTCAACAGCGTGCTGAGCGCCCCGTTCGGGCCGGCCGCCTCGGCCGCGCTGCGGCACGTGGTGCCGCGTTCGCAGCTGACCACGGCGGTCTCGCTGGCGCAGGCCCGCTCGGCCGTCGCCACCCTGGGCGGCCCGCTGCTGGGCGCCGCGCTGTACGCCGTCACGCCGGTGCTGCCGTTCCTGGTCGACGCGGCCTCGTTCGCCGCCTCGGCGCTCTGCGTGCTCTCGGTCCGGCTGCCGAAGGAGGCCCCGAAGGACCCGAAGGCCGCAGGCGGTTCCGGGAAGCCCGCGCGCAAGCCGTTCGTGAAGGACCTGACGACCGGTCTGGTCGAGGTGCGGCGCAGCCCGTTCCTGCGGTACACGCTGGTCAACGGGGCGCTGGTGAACTTCGTGTTCAGCGGCATCGTGGTGGTGCTGGTCGCGCAGGGGGCCGAGGCGGCGTCCGGCGGCAGCTACCACAACGGCCTGATCATCGCCATGTCCGGCGCGGGCAACCTGGTCGGCGCGCTGTTCTCGGCCCGGGCCGGCCGCACCTTGGCGCCCCGGACGCTGGTGCTGGCGGTGTGCTGGAGCACCGCGCTGCTGACGCCGTTCCTGGCGTTGGGCGGCGGCACCCTGCTGCCGGCGGTGCTGATCGGCCTGTGCAGCCTGGCCACCCCGGCCGCGAACGCGGTGATCTCGGCGGCCCGGCTGCACTCGGTGCCCGACCACCTGCTCGGCCGGGTGCAGACCGCGTGCGGCATCGCCCCGGCGCTGTTCGTGCCGTTCGGCCCGCTGGCCAGCGGCGTCCTGCTGGACCACTTCGCCGCGTCCACCGTGCTGCTACTGAACGCGGGTGTCCTGCTGCTGCTCGCCGGGTACAGCACGTTCAGCGGCGGCCTGCGCCGCATCCCAGACCTGCGCGAGCGGGCCGCCGAAGCCACCGAAGCACCCGCACCCGCCGCCCCGCGCCAGGCGCGGGCGAAGCCGGTAGGAGCCTGACGGGGCGCGGCGCGGTACCGGGCGCGGCTGCCTGCGGGCTGCGCCCGGTGGGGCATCAATGGCCGGAGGCGAGGCGGACGGCGGAGAGCGGGACGAAGCCGCCGGTGCCGCCGCCGGTGTCCGGCTCGCCGAGGCGGCGGAGCATGGCGACGGCGATCCGCTGGGACCGGTCCTTGGCGCGTTCGGTGACGGGGCCGGCGTGGCGGCCGTCGAGGGTGGCGCGCCAGAGTTGGACCCAGCGGCCGAAGTGGGCGGCGGTGAGCGGGGCGACGGCGTGCAGGGCGGCGTGCGGGGCGAGCGCGTTGCCGCGGTACGCGGCGGTGCGCAGCAGGGCGCTCTCCCAGAAGTCGGTGATCCGGGGCAGGTGGGCCTCCAGGTCGAGGCGGGCGATCCCGGTGAAGAACGGGCCGATCAGCGGGTCGGCGAAGGCGGCGCGGTAGAAGCGGCGCAGGACGCGTTCCAGGTCGTCCCGGGTGGTGAGGTCGGGCAGTGCCCCGGTGTCCACGGCGTCGGTCCTCCCTGCTGGTGCGCGTCCCGTCAGGGTACGTCCCGGTGGCCGGGCCGGGGAGGGCCGTTGGTCCCGTTCGGGGCGCTCACCTGGCAGGATGCTGGGTATGAGCTTCCTCGCCGCGGACGACCGCTACGCCTCGATGACCTTCCGCCGCGCCGGGCGCAGCGGCGTGCAGCTGCCCGCCGTCTCGCTCGGCCTGTGGCACAACTTCGGTGACACCCAGCCGCTGGAGGTGCAGCGCGCGGTGCTGCGCCGGGCCTTCGACCGGGGGGTGACGCACTTCGACCTGGCGAACAACTACGGTCCGCCGTACGGCAGCGCGGAGCGCAACTTCGGGTACCTGTTCGCGCAGGACTTCCGCCCGTACCGGGACGAGCTGTTCATCGCCTCGAAGGCGGGCTGGGACATGTGGCCGGGCCCGTACGGGGACGGCGGCAGCCGCAAGTACCTGCTGGCGAGCCTGGACCAGTCGCTGGGGCGGATGGGCCTGGACTACGTGGACGTCTTCTACTCGCACCGGTGGGACCCGACGACTCCGCTGGAGGAGACGATGGGCGCGCTGGACACGGCGGTGCGCTCGGGCCGGGCACTGTACGCGGCGATCTCCAACTACCCGGCGGAGCAGCACCGGGAGGCGGTGGCGATCCTGCGCGAGCTGGGCACGCCGTGCCTGCTGAACCAGGCCAGCTACTCGATCCTGAACCGGGAGCCGGAGCAGGGCCTGCTGGACGCGGTGGGCGAGACGCAGACCGCGCTGATCGCCTACTCGCCGCTGGCGCAGGGCCTGCTGACGGACCGTTACCTGTCGGGTGACGTGCCGGCCGGGTCGCGGATGTCGGTGGGCCACTTCCTGAAGGAGGAGGCGCTGACGGGGACGAAGCTGGAGCAGCTGCGCGGGCTGGCGAAGGTCGCGGAGGGCCGCGGGCAGAGCCTGGCGCAGCTGGCGCTGTCCTGGGTGCTGCGGGACGAGCGGGTGGTGTCGGTGATCATCGGCGCGTCGAGCGTGCGGCAGCTGGACCAGAACCTGGACGCGCTGGCGGCCGGTCCGCTGACCGCCGAGGAGCTGGCGGAGATCGACCGGCTGAGCAGGTAGGCCCTTCCCGTCCCGAACGGGCGGGCGGGCGAACGGGCTGGCGGCCGGGGAGAGTTCGGCCGCCCGCCCGTCCGTTCCGGGGGTGCCCCGGGCTCAGGGGCGCCCCGGGCTCAGGGGTGCAGCTTCGGCAGGACGGTCTCGGCGACCCGGTACGCCTCCTCCAGCAGCGGGTTGCCGGACAGGATGAAGGTGTCGACGCCCAACTCCTGGAACTCCCGGAGCCGTTCGACCACCTGGTCGGTGGAGCCGACCACGGCGGTGCCGGGGCCGGGCCGGAACAGGCTCATGCCGGGCCACAGGTTGGGGTGGCTCTCCAACTCCCGGGCCCGGGCCGGGACGCGGCCGCCGTGCTGGCGGAACTGCCGCTGCCAGCCGACGCCGTCCTCCTCGGCCCGGCCGCCGAGCTGGCGGGCGTAAGTGGCCTGGCTGGTGACGTCGAGCAGCCGGTCGGCGGCGGCCCAGGCCTGTTCCTCGGTGTCGCGGACGATCAGGTGCAGGCGCAGGCCCAGCCGCAGGGTGCGGCCGTGCGCGGCGGCGCGTTCGCGGACGCGTTCCAGCTTCTCCTTGAGCAGGTGCGGGGGTTCGCCCCAGGTGAGGTAGACGTCGACGTGTTCGGCGGCCATCTCGATGCCGGGGGCGGAGGAGCCGCCGAACCAGAGCGGGATGTGGCCCTCGCGCAGCGGCGGCAGGTCGCGCAGTGAGGCGCCGGCGTTCTTCAGCCGGTAGAACTCGCCTTCGTGGTCGAAGACTTCGCCGCTGGTGAGGCGCTTGACCAGGCTCCAGTACTCGGCGGAGAGCCGGTAGCGGTCGTCGTGCTCGACGTGCAGGCCGTACTCGCGCAGTTGGTTGGTGGAGCCGTTGACCACGTTGAAGCGGAGCCGGCCGGGGCCGTGCAGGTGCTCGAAGGAGAGCGCCATCTTGGCCAGCAGGGTGGGCGAGACCAGGCCGGGGTGGACGGCCAGCAGCGGCTGGAAGCCGGGGCCGGTGGCGGCGGCCAGCGCGGAGCCGAGCGCCCACACGTCGTACTGGTCGGTGGCGAGCAGCGCGCCGGTGTAGCCGAGCCGTTCGACGGTGGCGGCGAGGTGCTGGAGGTAGCCGAGGTCGACGGGGCGGCGGCCCTCGGGCTCCCACGGGTAGTGGCCCTCGCGGGGGATCAGGTACCAGAGGACTTCGGTGGCCATGGTGCTCAGACCTCCCGGACGGCGGTGGCGCGGGAGACGGCGGCGGCGACCGGCTGCTCCAGCTCGGGCAGGTGGATGTCGGCGACGGTGACGGCGCGGTCGATGAAGCCGACCCGGTGGAAGATGTCCGCGGCCTCCTGCTGCTCGGCGACGAACTCGGCGGTGGCTGGCTCCAGTTGCCAGGGCAGGGCGGCCAGCGCGGTGTGCCAGTCGGCGGCCTCGCCGCCCTGGTCCGCGGCGGCGATGGCGGCGGCCTCGGCCGGGTGGGCGGCGGCCCAGTGGTCGGCGCGCTGGAGGGCGGTGACGATGGCGGCGACGATCTCGGGGCGCTGGACGGCGAGTTCGCGGCGGGCGAAGAACACCGAGCGGTCGGTGATGACGTCGCCGGTGCGGACCAGTTCGCGGAAGCCCCCGGTGCGGCGGGCGGCGGCGAGTTCGGCGCCCTGGGCGATCCAGCCGGCGATCCGGCCGTCGGCCAGCCGCTCGGCCTCGTCCCCGGCGGGGCGCTCGGCGGTGATGTCGTCGCGGTACGAAAGCCCGTGCTGGTCGAGGGCCTTGGCGAGCAGGTGGGTCTGCCAGGAGCCGATTCCGAGCACCACGGTGCCGCCCTTGAGGTCGGCGACCGAGTGCACCGGCCCGTCGGCGGCGACCAGCAGCGCGCCGTGGTCGGGGCGGGGCGCGGAGACGGCGGTGTAGACGATGTCGTGTCCGGCGGCCTGCGCGGTGATCGGCGGGGTGGAGCCGGTGCCGCCGAAGTCGATGGTGCCGTCGGCGAGGTAGGGGCCGGTCCTGGTGCCGTCGGTGTAGTGGTGGAACTCGGCGGTCTCGCCGAGCGGCGCCAACTCCTGCTGCAGGTAGTCGAGTCGGGCCAGGTGGTAGAGGGACGGGTTGGAGCGGTGGACGCCGACGGTGATGGTCATGGCGGTCTCTTTCCTTGGGCGGGAGGTCAGTTGACGTGCTGCGGTGCGGTGTCCTGGTGCACGCCGAGGTCGGCGAGCAGGCGGCGGCGGAGCGCCGCGAATACGGGGTCGGCCGGGTCGCGGGGGTGGTCGACGGCCACCGTCTCGTCCCGGACGAGCGCGCCGTCGCGCAGCACGGCCACCCGGTCGGCGAGCCGGATCGCCTCGTCCACGTCGTGGGTGACCAGCAGGACGGCGGGCCGGTGCTTGCGGCACAGTTCGCCGACCAGGTCCTGCATGCGCAGCCGGGTGAGCGCGTCCAGGGCGGCGAACGGTTCGTCCAGCAGCAGGAGTTCGGGCTCCCGGACCAGGGCGCGGGCCAGGGCGGCACGCTGGGCCTCGCCGCCGGAGAGGGTGCCGGGCCAGGCGTCGGCGTGGTCGGCGAGCCCGACCTCGGCCAGCGCCCGGCGGCCGGTCTCCCTGGTGGCGGCGCCGCGCGGCAGGCCGACGGTGACGTTGCCGAGGACGCGCTTGGACGGGATCAGCCGGGGCTCCTGGAACACCACGGTGCGCGCGGGCGGGACCAGGACGGTGCCCCCGTCGGGCCGGTCCAGGGCGCCCAGGATGCGCAGCAGGGTGGTTTTGCCGGTGCCGGAGGCGCCGAGCAGGGCGAGGAACTCGCCGCGGGCGATGTCCAGGTCGATGCCGTCCAGGACGGCCCGGGTGCCGAACACCCGGCGCAGGCGGCGCAGATGGACGGCGGGGGTGGTGCCGACGGGGGTGCTCATCGTCCGGCCACCTGCCGTCCGCCGACCGGCCGCCAGGGCATCAGGACGCGTTCCAGGACGCGGACCGCGCCGTCGGCGGCCAGGCCGAGCAGGCCGTAGATCAGGATGCAGACGGCGAGCACGTCGGTGCGGGAGAAGTTCTGTGCCTGGGCCATCAGGTAGCCGATCCCCTCGGTGGAGTTGATCTCCTCGGCGGCGATCAGCGCGATCACGCTGAGCGTCATCGACAGCCGCAGCCCGGAGAGCAGCGCGGGCAGTGCGCCGGGCAGCACCACCTCGCGGACGACGGCCCAGCGGGAGAGGCCGAAGCTGCGCATCGCCTCGACCAGCTTGCGGTCGGTGTTGCGGACGCCGCCGGACGCGGAGACGTACATCGGGAAGGAGGTGGCGACGCCGATCAGCGCGATCTTCGCGGTCTCGGTGATGCCGAACCACACCATGAACAGCGGTACCAGCGCCAGGAACGGGACGGTGCGCAGTACTTGGACGGCCGAGTCGAGCAGTTCCTCGCCGAGCCGGAAGAAGCCGGTGACCACGCCGAGCACCAGCCCGATGCCCGCCCCGAACAGCAGGCCGAGGGCGGCCCGGGTCAGCGAGGTGGACAGCGCGTCCGCGAGCTGCCCGTTGTCCCACAACTCCCCCACCGCCTGGACCACTTGACCGGGCGAGGCGAGCACGTCGGGGGTGAGCGCCCCGGTCGCGGAGGAGATCTCCCAGGCGGCGAGCAGGGCCAGCGGGCCGAGGGCGCGCAGGCCGAGCGAGACCCCGCGCGGCCGGACGGCGGCGGCGCGGGCCCGGGGGACGACCAGCCCGGCGGCCCGGGCCGCCTCGGTGTCCGGTGTTCCCACCGCTCCCAGTTCCACTGTCCCGGCTGTCACTTCGCGCTCCCGGCGAGCGAGTTGACGTCGATCAGGTACGGCTTGACGTCGACCAGCGACTTCGTGACGCCCTGGTCGGCGTAGAACTTGGCGACCACGGCGAACCGGGCGGCGTCGGCATCGGTGATCGGCGAGTCGACGGCGCGCTGCTTGCCGAAGTCGACGGCGATCTCCTTCTCGGCGGGGGTGACGGCGGTCGGACCGGCGTCGGTGAAGACGTTGAGGTAGGCGGCGGGGTCGGCCTTCTCCTTGGCGCCGTTCTCGTGCAGGTAGCCGTAGAACGCCTGGACCACCTCGGGGTGCTGCTCGGCGAACTTCGAACGCACCGCCCACACCGCGTAGTTGTCGCTGCCGACGGCCTTGCCGTTGGCCAGGAAGTGGGCGTTGGCGTTGGCGATGGTGGGGATCGAGAAGGTGCCCCAGGTCGCCCAGGCGTCGACCTGGCCGGAGTTGAAGACGCCGGAGGTCTGGTCGGCCCGCAGGTAGACCCGCTCGACCTGGTTGACCGGGATGCCGTTCTTCTCCAGCGCCTTGAGCAGCAGGTACTCGGAGGTGCCGCCCTGCGAGACGGCGACCTTCTTGCCGACCAGGTCCTTGATCTCCTTGATCGGCGAGTCGTTCTTCACCAGGATGCCTTCGCCGGCCTCGTCGGGCGCGGTCTGCGCGAACAGCTTGAAGCCGGGCTTCTGGGCCAGCGCGGCGACGGCCGAGGTGATCGAGCCCTGGGCGACGTCGAGTTGGTCGGCGTTCAGGGCCTGCGCGGCGGGGGCGAACGGTCCGGCGCTGCCGGTCCACACCACCTTGGCGTGCGCGGCGGCCAGCGCCTTGTCCAGCGAGCCGTCCTTCTTGCCCTTGGCGAGGAAGCCGGAGTTCCCGGGGTCGGGGACTCTGAGCACCACCTCGGCGCCGCCCTTTCCGTCGGCGGAGGCCGAGGCGTCCTTCGCGGACGAGCCGCAGGCGGTGAGGGCGAGCGCGGCGACGGCGGTCAGGGCGGTGGCGGCGAGCAGGGTGCGGCGGCGGGCGGTGGTGGCGGGCATGGGGTTCTCCAACAGGGCTGCGTCAGAAAGGGGAGGTCGGAAGGGAGGCAGGAGCAGGAGCCGGGAGGGCAGGAGCAGGAGCAGGGGCCGGGGCCGGGGGCGGGGGCGGGGTCAGGACCAGGGGCCGGGGGCCGGGGGCCGGGGCTCAGGAACGGGCGGCGAGCAGGGCCCGGGCGGCGGCCAGCGGGGCGGGGTCGGCCCAGGTGTGGACGTCGACCCGGTCGGCGAGGAAACCGTGGGCGTGCAGGAACTCCTCCTGCCGGGCGAGCAGTTCGAGGCGTTCGGCGGACAGGTCCGGGTGCAGGGTGCGATGGCTGCCCACCGCGTAGGCGCCCGCGACGCCCTCCGGTCCGGCACCGGTCTCGGCACCGAGGATCCGGGCCACGTCCGCGGGCCGCTCGGCGGCCCAGTCGGCGGCGCGCAGCAGCACGGCCAGGAAGCGCACCACCAACTCGGGCTGCTCGTCCAGCAGCTGCTGGTGGACGGTGATCGGGCGCGGGGTGCCGTTGTTGACCCGGTGGCGGCGGTCCGGCAGGGCGTCCAACTCGACGGCGGGGACGGCCCCGTGGCGGCGGGCGGCCTCCACGGCGAGCGCGCCCTTCACGTACACGGCGTCCACCCGGCCCTCGGCCAGCGCGGCCAGCTCGGCCTCCCACTGGCCGCCGCCGGGCGCGACCTCGACGTCCACCCACTCGACGTCCGCCGGGGCGAGGCCGGCGGCGGCCAGCGCGCCGTGGTGCCCGGCCAGCGCCATCGCCCGCCAGAAGTCGATCGCGATCGGGTGCCGGGGCACCGCGAGGCGGCGGCCGCGCAGCCGCTCGGCGGAGTCGATGCCGCTGCCCTCCCGGACGAGCACCGCCTGCCGCTCCTCGATCCAGGTCAGTCCGAGCAGCCTGGTCCGCTCGCCGCGCGAACGCGCCCACAGCGCCGGGACGTTGCCACCCTCGCGGAACAGCCCGGTCAGCGCGTGGGTGTAGTGGTGGTCGGCGGCGACCTCCGGCGGGACGTCCTGCAGCGAGCGCACCGCGATGCCGTCCGGCGCGAACTCCTCGGCCAGCCAGCCCCGGTCGGCGGCGATGCCGGTGGCGGTCGGCACGGGGCAGCGGGTGAACCACAGCGTGTCGGGGTGCGGGGGCGCGGCGGCGGGCGTGCTCATGGCGGGGCTCCGGGAATCGGCAGGAGGCGCGCGGGCCCTGCCACATGGTGGGAGGGCCGCGCGGCGGGAAGGGGGGCGCGGAGGTGGTCAGCGACAACAGGAGGGGCGGCACCGGTACGTCTTCACGGTGGACTCCCTCCTGTTCGAACCGGCTGATGCAGCGAGCGTTCCACGCCGCCGGGAGCGGAATCAAGCCTTGCCAGATGATGGGATCACCTGTTCACGGGCGGCCGGACAGCCGCAACACCGCCGTCACACCGCCGCAGTGATCACTCCCATATCCTGGTAACGAAAGTGACGAAGCGTCGACCGAGCGCTACCGCAGCCGTGTCCGAGCCGGAAACCCGGGCCCGGCCCCCGATCTGGAGAAGGTGCGATGCCCGCCAGCCCCGGTACCGTCCCCACCCCACCGGCCGGCGCGCAGGCGGTCCACCGGGCGCTCGGCCTGCTGCACTGCTTCCACGACAACGGGCCCGACCTCAGCGCCTCCGAACTCGCCCGCCGCACCAGCCTGTCCGTCTCCACCGCGCACCGCCTGGCCCGCACCCTGGTCGCCACCGGGTTCCTCGACCAGGACGAGCGCACCGCCCGCTACCGGCTCGGCCCGGCCGTCGCCGAACTCGGCCAACTCACCTTCCACCAGCGCGGACTGCACCTCGCCGCCCCCGAACTCGACCGACTCGCCCGACGCACCGGCGCGGTCGCCGACCTCGCCATCCGCTCCGGCCCGCACGCGGTCGTCCTGGTCGGCGGCTCCGTCCGCCCCTCCACCGGCCTCGGTCTGCGCCGACCGCTGCACTCCACCGCGCTCGGCAAGGTGCTGCTGGCCTGGCCCTCCCCCACCGAGACGCCGCTGCGCGGGCCGCTGCCCGCCTTCACCGACCGCACCCTCACCGACCCGGCCGCCCTGGACGCCGACCTCGACCGCACCCGCGAACGCGGCTACGCCCTCAACGACGGCGAATCCGCCCCCGGTGTCCGCACCCTGGCCGTCCCCGTCCTCGACCGCACCCCCACCGCCCGCTTCGCCCTGGCCGTCCGCTCCACCCCGGAGCACCTCACCCCCGAGGCCCTCCCGCGCGCCCTCGCCCACGCCCGCACCTGCGCGGCCGCCCTGGCGGTCCTCCTGCTCCCGCCCGCCGAACGCTGAGCCCGCAGCAGGTCGAGCATGCCGAACGCCGGCCCCGCCGAACGCCGAGCCCACAGCACGCCGGGCCCGCCGAGCCCGGCGGCCCGGTCCCGTTCACGGGCGGGACAGCAGGCGGGCCAGGTGGTGGTCGAGGAGAGCGGCGGCCGCCTCGGGCGAGCGGTGGCCCAGGGCGACGTCCACGCCGAGGGCGGTGGCGAGGGACCAGCAGGTGTCCGCGTCGAGACGGGTGGCCGCGGGGTCGTCGGGCCCCGGCCGGACGGCGGCGATCAACTCGGCGGTGAAGGAAAGGAGTTCACCGTCGACGGGAGCCAGCACCCGGGCCGCTTCCGGGTCGGCGACCGCCCGCCCGGCCACGGCCAGCGAGAACCGGGCCAGCCGCCGCCCCTCCTCGTCGGGGGTGACCAGGGCGTGCAGGCAGGCCCGCAGCACGGTCTCCGGATCGGCCTCGCCGGCCTGCCCGGCCGCCCCGGCCGCGACGATCGCGCGCTCGACGGTCGCGTGCACGGCCCGGACCGCCCGGTCGAGGGCGTCCCTGAGCAGGTCCCCCATCGAGGCGTAGTAGTGCTGCACCTGCCCCATCGAGACACCCGCCTCGTCGGCCACCGCGCGCAGCGTCACGCGGTCGAGGCCGCCTCGGGCGGCGAGCGCCCAGACGGCCTCGACCAAGCGCCTCCTGCGCTGCTCGTGGTCCACGATCTTCGGCACGGCGCCTCCCGTCCTCCTCGCCCCGCGCACCCGCCGCGCAGGGCGTTGCCCGTCGGGGGCCAGTTTATTACCATGCAAGTGCATGGTAAAAACCCCGGAGGCCCGATCGGGGAGCAGGAGAAGACAGGAGGCAGTGAAGTGAAGTACACCGTCCTTCAGGTACTGGGCGTGGCCCTGCTCGTGCTCGGGGCGCAGGGGGCGATCCGCCGACTCGTCCACCACGAGGACGCCGGCCTGCTCGGCTGGCTGCCGGGTGGCTTCGCGGTCGGCCTGACCGCCCACCTGCTCGCCGCCGCGGCGGGCGCCTGCCTGGCCGGCTGGGCCCACCGGGCGGCGAAGGACAGCGACTCCCGGGACTGATGCCCCGTCAGTGCTACGCGGCCGGCGCGTACTTGTAGCCGACCCGGCGGACCGTCACGATCGAGTCGCGGTAGGCCGCGCCGAGCTTGCGGCGCAGCCGCGCCACGTGGACGTCCACGGTGCGGCCGTCGCCGACGTGGCCGTAGCCCCAGACGGTGTGCACCAGCTGGTCGCGGGTGTGCACCCGGTGCGGGTGCCCGGTGAGGTGGGCGAGGAGCTCGAACTCCAGGTAGGTGAGGTCGAGCAGCACGCCGTCGACGTACGCGTTGCGGCGGTCCAGGTCGACCGAGATGCCGCTGTCGGCGGGGCGGGTGAACGGCCGCGGCTGGGCGGCGGGCGCGGGCACCGGGGCGGGCGCGGCGGTCTCGGCGGGCACCAGCACCAGGTAGCCGACCAGCGGCGAGTCGGCGGCGCCGAGCTGCGCCAGCAGGCCCTGCGGGAGGACGGACTGCGGCAGCGCGGCGACCACGGCGGCGCCGTCCTGCAACCCGGCGAGCAGACTCTCCGGGGCGGGTGCGGCGGCGGCCAGCGGGGCGGGGGCGACGGCGCGCGGAACGGCGGCGGTCCGGCGGTGCTCGGTGGCGGCGGCGTACGGGAGGTTCGGGAGGGCGCGGACCGCGCGCAGGTGCGGGGTGGAGGTCGCGGTGGCGGTGGCAGTGGCGGCGTACGACATGTCGAAGGCTCTTTTCGCGCGTGACGGGCGGGGGTGTTCTCGTCTGCGCTTCCGGCGCACGGGACTGACGGTCGGTCAGGCTCCGGGACGGGAGGCGCGGGTCGCGCGCCGACAGATCCGGTCGAAGTGGTGGGCCTGGCGCGAGGGCCAGAAGGGTTCGAGGAGTTCGAGGAAGGTGCGTGGGTGCACGGCGGCTCTCCGGAGCGCGACGGGAGGGTCGACGTAGGTCGACGGGGGCACGCGGAACCGCCACCGGCCGTCGGGGACGGCCGGGCCGGCGGTGTGTCAGCGACAGCAGGCGCTGAAGATCAGCCCGTGGTCGATGTACCGGCGGACGGTCAGCACCGTCAGCGCGGGGAGGGCGGCGACGCGGACGTCAGCGGTCATGGTGCGGCCCCTCCCCGGAGTGTGTGATCGGGCCCGCGACGAACGGCGGGCGCGGGTACGAGACTTCCACGCCCGGTGCCCGGAAGGCAACCCACTGCAGCCAATCATCCGCACAGCGGGACAGAAAACGTCCACCATCCGGACGGCACCGCCCCGACCTGCGGCGATGCCGACGCGTCCTACAGCCGGATTCCGGCCCGCTCGGCCGCGTGACCGACCAGCCGGATCAGCAGCTCCTTGCCGTCCTCGCGCCGCCGCGCGTCGCACAGCAGCACCGGCACCCCGGCGGGCAGGTCGAGCGCGGCCCGGACGTCCTCGGGGGCGTAGACCTCGGTGCCCTCGAAGCAGTTGACGGCGACCACGAACGGGATGCCGCGCTGCTCGAAGTAGTCGACGGAGGGGAAGGAGTCGGCGAGCCGGCGGGTGTCGGCGAGCACCACGGCGCCGAGGGTGCCGCGGGCCAGCTCGTCCCAGACGAACCAGAACCGGTCCTGGCCGGGGGTGCCGAACAGGTAGAGGGCGAGGCCGGGACGCAGGTCGATCCGGCCGAAGTCCATGGCGACGGTGGTGGTGCGCTTGGTCTCGACGCCGGCCGTGTCGTCCACCGGGCGGCCGCGCTCGCTGAGCGTCTCCTCGGTGCGCAGCGGGCGGATCTCGCTGACCGCGCCGACCAGCGTGGTCTTGCCCGCGCCGAACCCGCCGGCGATCAGGATCTTGACCGCGCCGGTGCCCCACGGGGCCTTGCGCGCGAAGGAGTTGTCGGGAAGGGCGGCCGGGGGTGCGTCAGAGTGCACGGAGTCCATTGATCACGTCTCGCAGCAGGCGCTCGTCCGGTTGCCGGGCGAGCTGGAACGGGCGGGTGACGCTGACCAGTTCGGCGTCGTGGAGATCGCCGAGCAGGACCCGCACCACGCTGACCGGCAGGTCGGTGTAGGACCCGAGTTCGGCGACGCTGAGCGGTTCGTCGCGGCACAGGTCGAGGATCGCGTGGTGCTCGGGGTCGAGCGCGAGGTCGGCGGGGGCGCCGCCGGGGCCGGCGGCCGGCCCGGCGGCGGTGACCAGCGAGATCAGGTCGAACAGCCCGTCGTCGACCGGGCGGGCGCGGCCCCTGGTCATCGAGAACAGCCGGACCACCGGTCCGGCCTCGTCGTCGAACCAGCGGTCGTCCACCGGGGTGCGGGGCACGAACAGGTCGACCGACGGTCCGTCGGCCGGCCGGTCGGCACCGTCCGCACCGGACGGGCCGTCCGGGGCCTCGGTGACCCCGGACGGCGCGGTCGGCTCGGCCTCGGTCGGCTCGGGCTCGCTCATCGGTCGGTCATCTCCCGGGCGTGGTATCGGTCCTCGGCTCGGCGGCCAGGTGCTCGCCGACGCGCTTGACCAACAGTGCCATCTCGTAGGCGATCTGGCCCACATCGGACTCGGCGTCGCTGAGCACGGCCAGGCAGCTGCCGTCGCCGGCGGCGGTGATGAACAGGAAGGCCTCGTCCAGCTCGACCATGGTCTGCCGGACCCCGCCGACCCGGAAGTGCCGGCCGGCGCCCTTGGCGAGGCTGTGGAAGCCCGCGGCGACCGCGGCCAGGTGCTCGGCGTCCTCGCGGGCCAGCCCGGCGGAGACGCCGGTGGCCAGGCCGTCGCTGGACAGGATCACCGCATGCCGAAGGGTCGCCACCCGGCCGACCAGGTCGTTGAGGAGCCAGTCGAGGTCCCCGGACGGCGGTGTTGTTGCGGTCATGATTCGGTTCCTTCTGCTGAGGGCGGTGCGGGCGGTGCGTCCGGCGTCGAGTCTGCCGGGGGGACGGGCCGGTCGGGAACCGACCGGTCGGAAACGGAACGGCCGGGAACGGGGCGGTCGGCAACGGGGCGGTCGGCAACGGGACCGCCGGGTTCGGCCGGCCGCCGGGGCAGCGCCCGGACCAGGCCGGGCCGGACGGGTGCGGCCGGCAGCGCGGGCGGCACCGGCGCGGAGGGCAGCGCGACCCGCAGCCGGGGCGGGAACGGCCCGCCGGGGGGCGGGAGTCCGGGCCCGGTCCGGTCGGCGGCGGGGCCGTCGGGCCCGTCGGCTCCGGCGTCGCCGGGCTCGGAGCGGACCACGGTGAGCGAGGCGGGCTGCAGCCGGTCGCCGCGGCCGCGGGCGAAGCCGCGCTGGAAGGAGGCGAAGGCGGAGCGGGCCTCCTCGGGGTCGCGCTCGCGCGGCGCCTCGGGGGTCTCGGCGGCGGCCTCCGCCCGCAGCTGGGGTGCCAGGTTGGCCTGCCGGACCCGGCGCGGCAGCAGCCCGCCGGCCACCGGCCCGGCCGGGTCGACCGGTGTCAACGGGGGCCTGTCGGCGGTCGGTTGCGCCGTCCCGGCAGTGTCCGGGGCGTGCCCGGCCGCCTCCTCGGCGCGCCGGTGGCGCCCGGTGCCCGAGGACGCCGCGGCCTCGGCGGCCTGCGCGGCGGCCTGGGCGGAGCGGCGGCGGGGCAGCCCGCCGGGGGTGCTGGCGGGGTCGGCGGGGGCCGGGCGGGGGCCGCCGAGCGGCTTGGCGGCGGCCGGTGCGGGCGCGGCGTGCGCGCCGCCGGTGCGGCCGGCCCCGACCTGGCCGGCGGTCCGCCGGGGGCCGTCCACCACGGCGGGGCGGGGGGCGTCGGGGCGCGGGATCTCGGTGCGCCGGGCCTCGGGGCGGGGGCCGTCGGGGGCCATCTCGACGGCCTCGGCGAGCAGTTCGCGCGGGATCAGCACCACGGCGGAGGTGCCGCCGTACGGGGAGGGTCGCAGGTGGACCCGGATGCCGTGCCGGCGGGCCAGCCGGGAGACCACGAACAGGCCCAGCCGGTCGGTGTCGGCGAGGTCGAACTCCTGCTCCACGGCGAGGCGCTGGTTGATGTCGGCGAGGTGCTGCTCGCTCAGGCCGAGGCCGCGGTCGTCGATCTCCAGGCAGAAGCCGTGCGCGACCACCTCGCCCTGGACGGTGATCTGGGTCTGCGGCGGGGAGAACACCGTGGCGTTCTCGACCAGTTCGGCGATCAGGTGGGTGACGTCGGCGACGGCGCTGCCGAGCAGGCCGGTGCCGGGGAAGGGCCGGACGATGACCCGGGCGTAGTCCTCGACCTCGCCGACGGCGGCGCGCACCACGTCGACCATCCGGACCGGCTTGCGCCAGGCCCGGCCGGGCGAGCCGCCGGAGAGGATGATCAGGCCCTCGGCGTGGCGGCGCATGCGGGTGGTGAGGTGGTCGAGCCGGAACAGGTCCTCCAGCTCGCGCGGGTCCTCGGTGCGGCGCTCCATGGTGTCGAGCAGGGTGAGCTGGCGGTGCAGCAGCACCTGGGAGCGGCGGGCCAGGTTGACGAAGACCGCGGAGACGCCGCGGCGCAGTTCGGCCTGTTCGACGGCGGCCTCGACGGCGACCCGTTGGACTTCGTTGAAGGCCCGGCCGACCTGGCCGATCTCGCCGCTGCCGAGGTCGAGTTGGGGCACTTCGGCGACCACGTCGACGGCCTCGCCGCGGCGCAGCCGGAGCATCACGGAGGGCAGCCGGGTGGTGGAGAGGTCGGTGGCGGTGTTGCGCAGGCCGACGAGTTCGCGGACCAGGCGGCGGCCGGTGCGGTAGGAGATGACGATCGAGACGACCACCGCGAGCAGGCCGATCAGACCGGCGATGCCGCCGCGCAGCAGGGAGTTGACGGCGTAGGCGCGGGCCTGGTCGCCGATCTTGCCGGCGAGCCGGCCGTTGATCGAGTCGAGGTCGGCGAGCACCCGGTCGGCGGTGTCGGACCAGGGGTCGACGGGGCCGCCGCGGATTTCGGCGGCCCGGTCGGAGGCCTTGTCGAACCCGCTCTCGGCGGTGCTGAGTTCGCTCCAGGTGGGGCCGGTGCGCAGGTCGTTGTAGTCGTTCTGGTCCTGCGGGTCGAGCTCGGCGATGTAGACCCGGAACAGCGTCTGCTGGGCGTCCATGGCGTCGAGGGCGACCTGCTGCTTGCGCGGGTCGGCGGCGGTGGCCTGCGGGCCGGCCCGCAGGGCGCGCATCGCGGCGGTCTCCTGGGAGAGGTACTCGGCGGCGCGGGTGAGCTCGATCAGGATGGTGCCCTGGCGGGGCAGGTTGCCGGTCTGGTTGGCGATGAAGGAGGAGCGGAACGCGAAGACCGGCGAGATCAGGTCGCTGTAGTCCTTGAGCGCGCCGTCCCAGCTCTCGCGCTGCTGGCCGATCCGGTTGCGGACGGCGGTCAGCTCGTCGGCGGCGGCCACCATGGCGTGGAAGCGGCCGCGCTGGTTGGCGTCGAGCTTGTGGGCGTCGCCGGAGGTGCCGAGGTAGCGCAGCAGTTGCAGGTGGCGGTCGGTGGCGGCCTGGGCCTTGGCGTAGTCGGCGACGTGGTTCTGGTCGGTGGGCGCGGCCAGGCGCAGGACGGCGGCGGTCCGTTCGGCCTGGAGGTCGGACGCGTAGTCGTCGGCGGGGCTGCCGAAGGCCTGGTAGGTGGCGCTGAGGTCGAGCTGCTTCCACACGTCGCCGGTGGTGACGAGCGTCGCGTACACCCACAGACCGCTGAGCGCCAGGATGGGCACCAGGAGCAGCGCGATGATCCTCGCGCGGATCGAGCTGCGGCGCAGGCGCATGGGGGTCCTTTGCGGTCCTCGGTCGGGCAGGTCGTCGGTGCGGACGGTCGTCGGGCGGGACGGACGGACGGGACGTGCGGGCATGCGGACGTGCCGGGGCACGGGCGGGTTCGAGAGCCGCGAGCCTACTACTTCCTGACCATCCGTTCGTAGGGTGGAAGAGCATCGTGATCTGCCGTTGTCCGGATCGTCCTCGAATTTCCCCGCGCCCTCCTGGCATGCCCCCGACCTGCGGCACTCTCCCCTGTGCGGGGTGTCGTCGGCCGGTGACTCTGGGCAGCGCCGCGCCGATCCGGTAGCTTCCCGTGGGGCCGCTCCCCGGCCGTGCGGACCGGGGCGAGGAGGCCGGATCGGGGGGACCGTGCGAGAGTTCAGCAGCCCCGCGCTCGGCACCGGGGCGACCGGCGGACTGGCCGACTCGGTGTTCGACCGGGCGGAGCGGGAGCCGCGGCTGGTGCAGCTGTCCCGGCGGGTCGACGGCGGGTGGCTGCCGGTGACGGCGCTCGGGTTCCGGGACGAGGTGCTGGCCCTGGCGAAGGGCCTGCTGACCCGCGGGGTGCGCTACGGCGACCGGGTCGCGGTGATGTCGGCGACCCGCTGGGAGTGGACGCTCTTCGACTACGCGCTCTGGTCGATCGGGGCGGTCCCGGTGCCGGTGTACCCGACGGCGGCGCCCGAGCAGGTGCGCTGGATCCTCGCGGAGACCGCGGCGGTGGCCTGCCTGGTCGAGGACGAGGACCAGGCGATGACGGTGGGCGCGGTGTGCGACGCGCTGCCGGAGCTGACCGGCATCTGGCAGCTCGACCGGGGCTGCCTGGCCCAGCTGGTCGCGGACGGCCGGGGCGTGCCGGACTCCCTGGTGCACCGTCAGCGCCTGGGCGTGACGGCGGACTCGCTCGCCAGCGTCGTCTACACCTCGGGCACCACCGGCCGCCCGAAGGGCTGCCTGCTGACGCACGGGAACCTGGCCTCGGTCGCGGACGGGCTGCTGGCGGGCTGGGGCGAGGTGTTCCGGGACACCGGCGGCGGGCAGCCGGCCACCCTGCTGTTCCTGCCGCTGGCGCACGTGTACGGGCGGATCACCCAGGTCGCGGCGGTGCGCGGCGGCTTCCGGATCGGGCACCACGCGCAGGTGTCGGCGGACAGCCTGCTGCCGGCCCTGGCGGCGTTCCGGCCGACCTTCCTGCACGCGGTGCCGTACGTCTTCGAGAAGATCCACCGCCGGGCCCGGGAGGCCGCCGAGGCGGCCGGGAGGGCGGAGGTGTTCGAGCAGGCGGAGCGGGTGGCGGTGGAGTGGGCGGCGGCCTGGGAGCGCCGGGCGCACCGCGAGGGCCCGGGCCCGTCGCCGGCGCTGCGGCTGCGGCACGCGGCGTACGAGCGGCTGGTGTACCAGCGGGTGCGGGCGGTGCTGGGCGGCCGGGTGCGGGCGGTGATGTCCGGCGGGTCGATGCTGGGGCGGGAGTTGGGGCTGTTCTTCGCGGGCGCCGGGCTGACGGTGTACGAGGGCTACGGGCTGACCGAGACGGCGGCGGCGATCACCGCGAACCCGCCGCGCCGGCCCCGGTTCGGCACGGTGGGGCGCCCGGTGCCGGGCGCCTCGGTGGCGATCGCCGAGGACGGCGAGGTGTGGGTGCGCGGCGAGGGCGTGTTCGCCGGGTACCTGAACCACCCGCGCTGCTCGGAGGAGGCGCTGTACCGGGGCTGGCTGGCCACCGGCGACCTCGGTTCGCTGGACGCGCACGGCTACCTGACGCTGACCGGCCGGAAGAAGGAGCTGATCGTCACCTCCTCGGGCAAGAACCTGGCCCCGGCGGTGCTGGAGCAGCGGGTCCGGGCGCACCCGCTGATCGCCCAGTGCCTGGTGGTGGGCGACAACCGGCCGTACGTGGCGGCGCTGATCACGCTGGACGCAACGGCGCTGGCGCACTGGCTGCGGGCCCGCGGCCGGGCGCCGCTGGACGCCTGGCAGGCGCTCACCGACCGGGAGCTGCACCAGGAGGTGCAGCGGGCGGTGGCGGCGGCGAACACCACCGTCTCGCGGGCCGAGTCGATCCGGGCGTTCCGGCTGCTGCCGCGCGAGTTCTCGCTGGAGGACGGCCTGTTGACGCCCTCGTTGAAGATCCGCCGGTCGGCGGTGGCGGAGCGCTACGCGGCGGACATCGAGGAGCTCTACGCCGGTTGACCGATCTCCGACGATTCCGCTTGACCGCCGGGATTGGTCCAGTCCATTGTGTGCACCGGCCTGGTGCGGCAGGGCCGCGACCGACCCCCGCCCCCTCCGGGAGTCACGTCTCCTCTCCACCCCCACAACGGAGTTGACCCGTGCTCAGTTCTCCCCGCGACCCCGCCCGCCGTTCCGCCGACCGCCCCGCCCGCCGCTCCCTGCGCCGGCTCGCCGCCGCCTCGGCCGCCGTCCTGCTGGCCGCCCTCGGCACCGCCCCGGCCGCGCACGCGGACGCCCCCGCCCCGGCGCTGCCGAACCTGGCGACCAACCCGGGCTTCGAGATCCCGACCCTCCCGCTGGCCGACTGGGGCTCGATCCCCGGCTGGCGCTGCGCCCCGGGCGAGGGCGCCGTCACCACCGCCGCCCGGACCGGCTCGGCCGCACTGACCGTCACCCCGGCCTCCGCCGACTCGAACGCCCAGTGCGTGCAGACCCTGGCGGTGCGCCCGAACACCACCTACACCTACCGGGCCTGGGTGCGCGGCTCCTACGCCTTCCTCGGCGCCACCGGCACCGGCCACGACGTCCCGCCGGCCTGGACGGCGTCCACCGGCGGCGGCTGGCAGCAGCTGTCCACCACCTTCACCACCGGCGCGAACGCCTCCTCGGTGCAGCTGTACGTGCACGGCTGGTACGGGCAGGGCCCGGTCTCGGTCGACGACGTCTCGGTGACCGGCGACTCCCCCGCCCCCGCGCCCGCCACCTGGAACGCCTGGACCACCGACAAGGTGGTCTTCCTGACCGTCGACGACGGCTGGTTCCGCACCCCCGAGGCGGCCCGGCTGGTGGCCGACCGCAAGCTGCCGGTGACCGCCTTCCCGCTGCCGATGCCGGAGGGCTTCGAGCCGGACTACTTCGCCCGGTTCACCGCCAACCCCGGCTCCTCGATCCAGGACCACAGCGTCTCGCACCGCGACCTGACCACGCTCTCCCCCGCCGAGCAGCAGGCCGAGATCTGCGACGCCCGGGACGCGGTCACCGCCCGGTACGGCACCGTCCCGACCGTCTTCCGCCCGCCGTACTTCGCCTGGAACGCGGACGTCCAGCAGGCCGCCGCGAACTGCGGCATGAAGTACGTGCTGACGGCCACCGCCGACTTCACCTCGGGCGCCTCGAACGTCTACCACGGCGGCCCGCTGCAGCCCGGCGACGTGATCCTCATGCACTTCACCGACACCCTGGCGAGCGACCTGCAGCGCGCCCTGGACGCCGCCGCCGCGGCCGGCCTGACGCCCGCCGCGCTCACCGACTACCTGCACTGACGGCGCGTCACCCCCGAAGCACCGGTGGCCGGGCTCCTTCCACGAGCCCGGCCACCGGCCGTTCCGGGGGTCCCGCGTCGGGTCAGGCGGCCGCGCTGAAGCTCGGCAGGTAGCCGTAGGCCTGGCCGCTGGAGTTGGGGTGGTAGCTGTCGGTGATCGGCAGCGTGGTGCTGTTCAGCCACTGGCTGGAGGAGCCGCAGATCTCGTGCTCGGCGAAGATCGAACGGACGTCCTTGTAGGTGAACCCGGCGTTCGCCACCTGCTTGGCGATCACCGTGTCCAGGGTGTCCGCGGCGCTGTTGATCGCGGTCCGCTTGGTGTCCGAGATGCCGAAGATGCAGGAGCCCGGCACCTTGTACAGGTGCGGGTAGCCCAGCACCACCACGTGGGCGCTCGGCGCCTTCGACTTGATCTGCCCGTACACGTTGGCGAGCTTGCCCGGCAGCGTGTTGGTGGCGTACGACTTCGCCGAGTCCACCGCGCTCAGGCAGGCGCTGTCGCTGCTCAGCACGCAGGTCTGCATGGTCGAGGCGAAGCCCGCGTCGTTGCCGCCGATGGTGATCGACACCAGCGTGGTCGAGGTGTTCAGCGCCCCGAGCTGGTTGGCGATCACGTCGTCGGTCTTCGCGCCGGAGCAGGCCACGAAGGAGAACGAGGTGGTCGCGTGCGCGGCGTTCCACAGGTACGGGTACGCCTTGGTGCTGCGGCTGCAACTGCCGCTGTCGCTGGTGTAGCTGCCGGAGCCGACCCCGGCCGAGTAGGAGTCGCCGAGCGCGGCGTAGCTCACGCCGGCGGCGTTGGCCTCGGTGGCGGCGGCGAGGGTGGTGACGGACAGGACCGTCGCTACGAGCGCGACGGATGCAGCACGGACGCGGGACATCGATCCTCCAGTGGGGGAAACGGCCGTGGAGTGACGCAGGCCACACATTGGATACCAGCCGGTAGCCTCGGGCGGAAGCGCTCATGCCAAAGAAATTGACGAACGTTCATCGAACGTCCCGCCAACGCCCGCTACGCGCGCAGACCCACCCCTGACCTGGTCTGCCGAAACGCCCCCGAGACCCACTCGAACACCCCCCGCGCACGATCACCCGCCCGGGCGACGCCCCCGGGCCGCCCTCCACCGAACCTCCACCGGCGGCGCCCCGCGCTCGCGGGGTCGGGGCCGTGCGGGGGTTCGACGACAGGCCCTAGCGCAGCGCGCAGCCGCCGGGCGGGAGTTCCTCGATCGTCTCCGGCGCCAGGGCCGGGACGCCCCAGCGCGCGACCGCCGCCCCCACCGCCGCCCGGGCCTGGCGCAGCCCCGTCGGCCCCCAGCCGAGCAACTCCACCGCGAGACCGGGCGCCACCAGCAGCCGCCGGTAGTGCCGCCCCGAGGCCGGATCGGGCGCGGACGGACCCACCCCGTGCAGCGCCGCCGCCATCCGCACCCGCGCGCACTCGTGCCCGCCGTTCGCCGACCCGACCCGGTCGTACAGGTACCCCAGGTACACGGCGGGACCGATCACCGCCTGCGCCTCCTCGCCCGCCTCCCGGGCCAGCGCCGATCCCGGGTCCCCGGCGTCCTCCGGCTCCAGCGAGCCCCCCGGCAGGCTGACCACCCCGTCCCGCGGATTGACCAGCGTCAGCACCCGCCCGTCCGGCGCGAACAGCCACCCCCACGACTGCTTCACCGTCAGCCCCGCCGGCACCGCCTCCCCCGGCCGCCACGGCCACCCCGCGTTCGGCCGCCGCCGCACCCGCCCGAGCAGGTCGGAGATCTCCGGGCTGAACTCGATGCCCATCGCACTCCCTCCGCTCCGCCGGGCATCCGGCCCCGTCATCCGATGATCTTCCCCGAACACCCGACCGATGAACAGCCCCGACCGCCACCCGGGTAACCGCCCCGGCACCGCCCCGCCCACCCTGCCCCTCCCGCCCCGCCGGGCCCTGTCACCCCGACCCGCCCCGCTTCCCCCCGGCCTCTCCCGTCCCGTCGGACCCTGCCGTCCCGAGCCGCCCCACCCCCTGCCCCCTGCCCTGCTTTCCCCACCCACTCCTGCCCTCCCCCGCCCTCCCCCCGCCCTCCCCCCGCCCTGTCCCTCCCGCCCCGTCAGACCCTGTCGTCCCGACCTGTGATACTCGATGGCGGTGGAACCACCGTGGAATCGACGAGGGGGGACGGGCATGCGGCGGGGAGCGTCGGCGTGAGGCTGCTGCACACCTCGGACTGGCACCTGGGCCGGTCCTTCCACCGGGAGAGCCTGCACGAGGCGCAACGGGCCTTCCTGGACCACCTGGTGGCCACCGCCGTCGCCGAGCGGGTCGACGCGGTGCTGGTCGCGGGCGACGTCTACGACCGGGCGATCCCGGGCCTGGAGGCCGTCGCGCTCTTCGACGACGTGCTGTGGCGGCTGTCCCAGCACGGCGTCCCGACCGTCTTCATCAGCGGCAACCACGACTCGGCCCGCCGCCTCGGCACCGCCTCCCGGCTGATCGAGCGCTCCGGCATCCACCTGCGCACCGACCCGGGCGCCCTCGCCGAGCCGGTCCTGCTCGCGGACGAGCACGGCCCCGTCGCGGTCTACGGCCTGCCGTACCTGGAGCCCGCGCTGGTGCGCGAACGCCTCGGCCTGGCGAAGGGCGGCCACGAGCAGGTGCTGTCGGCGGCGATGGACGCGGTCCGCGCCGACCTGGCGGCCCGCCCGGCGGGCACCCGCGCCGTCGTCCTGGCGCACGCCTTCGTCACCGGCGGCGCGCCGAGCGACAGCGAGCGGGACATCGCGGTCGGCGGCGTGGAGTCCGTCCCGGCGGCGGTCTTCGACGGCGTGCACTACGCGGCCCTCGGCCACCTGCACGGCTGCCAGACGCTGGCCCCGCACCTGCGCTACTCGGGCTCCCCGCTCGCGTACTCCTTCTCCGAGACCGCCCACGAGAAGTCGATGTGGCTGGTCGACCTGGCCGCCGACGGCACCGTGGCGGCCCGGCGCGTCCCGTGCCCGGTGCCGCGGCGCCTCGCGCAGTTGAAGGGCCCGCTCGACGACCTGCTCTCCGCCGAGGAGCACGAGTGGGCGCGCGAGTGCTGGGTGCAGGCGAAGCTCACCGACCCGGTCCGCCCGGCCGATCCGATGGAGCGGCTGCGCGGCCGCTTCCCGCACACCCTGCAGCTGCTGTTCGAACCGGAGGGCGGCGAGCAGGGCACGACGACGACGTACGCGCAGCGGGTCCGCGGCCGCTCCGACCAGGAGGTGGTGGAGGGCTTCGTCGCCCACGTCCGCCCGGGCCGGGAGCTGGACGGCAGCGAGCACGCCTGGCTGCTGGAGGGCCTGGAGTCGGTGCGCCGGGAGACCGCCGGACGGGCCGAGGAGAACACCCGATGACCGCACCCCGGTCGCCCCGTCGATGCCCGAAGTCCCTTGAGGGGGTGGCCCGTTGCGGCTGCATCAGCTGACCGTCACGGCGTTCGGACCGTTCGCCGGCACCGAGCGGGTCGACTTCGACCGGCTGTCCGCCGCCGGCCTGTTCCTGCTCCGCGGCGCGACCGGCGCGGGCAAGAGCAGCGTGCTGGACGCGGTCTGCTACGCCCTGTACGGCGAGCTGCCCGGCACCCGGCGCAGCAACGGCGTGCGCAGCGACCACGCCGAGCCGGGCGTCCGCACCCAGGTGGTGCTGGAGGCGACGCTCGGCGGGCGGCGGCTGGAGATCACCCGCAGCCCGGAGCAGTCCCGGCCGAAGAAGCGCGGCACCGGGTACACCGTGGAGAAGGCGCAGACCCTGCTGCGCGAGTGGGCCGCCGACGCCGGGGAGGGCGCGCCGGGCTGGGTCGGGCTCAGCCGTTCGCACCAGGAGGCCGGGGAGGAGCTGACCCGGCTGACCGGGATGAGCCGGGAGCAGTTCTGCCAGGTGGTGCTGCTGCCCCAGGGCGACTTCGCGCGCTTCCTGCGGGCCGACTCCAAGCAGCGCGCCGACCTGCTCGGCCGGCTCTTCGACACCTCCCGCTTCGAGCAGTTGGAACGCTGGACGGCCGAGCGCCGGCTCCGCCAGGAGCACCAGGTGCAGGCCGGACGGCAGAAGCTGCGCGACCTGACGGCCCGGGCCGAGGAGGCGGCGGGCCCGCTCGCCGCGGACGCGGCCGCCCACCGCCCGGACGAGGACGCCGAGGTCGGCGCCGTCCTGGGCTGGGCCGCGATGCTGCGCAGCACCGCCGCCGAACGCACCGCCGCGACGGGCCTGGCCCTCGCCACCGCCGAGGCCGCGCACGCGTCGGCCCGCCGCCGGGCCGACGCCGAGGCCGCCCTGGCGGAGCGTCAGCTGCGCCACCGCACCGCCCTGGCGGAGCAACGGCGACTCGCCGCCGTCACCGAACAGGCCGCCGCCGACCGCGACCGCCACACGGCCGCCCTCGCCGCCGAGACCCTGGCCCCCCTGCGCGCCCTGCACCGCGATGCCACCGCCGCGCACGCCGCGGCCACCGCCGAGGAATCCGCCCGCCGCAGCGCCCTCGCCGCCCGCCTCGACCACGCCCCGTGGGCCCCCGCCCTGCTCGCCGACGCCCTCGCCGCCGTGCCCCGGCCGGCCGACGACCCCGACGGCCCCTCCGCTCCGTCCGCGTCGCACCGCCTCACCGCCTTCTCCCCGCCCGCCGTCCTGGCCGCCGCCGAGGACGCGCTGCGCGCGGAGCTGGCCGGGCTGGAGGCGGCCCGGGCCGACGAGGAGCGGCACCGCCGGCTGACCGCCGAGCGCGCCGAACTCGCGGCGGAGCAGCGCCGCGCCGACGACCTGGCCGAGGAGTCGCAGGACTGGCTGTCCGGCTTCGAGGAGCAGCTGAAGCAGGTGCACACCGAGCTGGACGCGGCCCGGGACGCCCGCGCCCTGCTCGACCGGATCGACGAGCAGCACCGCGAACTGACGGACCGTCAGGAGGCGGCCCGCCGCCGGGAGCTCCTGCTCGCCGAACTGGTGGCGGCCGAGGACGCGTCCCGGGCCCGGACGGACGCGGCGCTGTCCGCGCGGGCCCGCACGCTCGACCTCCAGGAGCGCCGACTCGCGGGGATGGCCGCCGAGTTGGCGTCCCAGCTGGCGGACGGCGCGCCCTGCCGGGTGTGCGGTTCGTCCGAGCACCCGGCCCCGGCCCGGCCGGACGCCGAGCCGGTGACGGCCGCCGACGAGCAGCGGGCCCGGGCCGCCCAGCAGCAGGCCGAGGCCGAACTCGACGCCGCCAAGGGGCGGCTGGGCGCGCTGCGGGCCGAACTGGCGGCCGCCGAGACCGCCGCCGGCGGTCGCAGTGTCGCCGAACTGTCCGTCGCCGTCGCCGACTTGGCGGAGCAGCGGCGGGAGGCGCTGCACACCGCGGAGCGGCTGGTGCCGCTGAACCAGCAGGCCGAGCGGCTGGAGCGGGAGCGGGAGGCCCGCCGGGAGCGGCTGCGCCGGGCGGGCGAGCGGGGCGCGGTGCTGGCCGACCGGCTGGGCACGCTCGCCGTCGAGCTCGACGCCCTGGCGGGGCGGGTCGCCGCGGCCCGGGGCGACGCCCCGTCGGTGGCGGTGCGCGGCGCGGCGGTCGCCGAACTGGCGGGCGCCGTCACGGCGGTGCTGTCCGCGGCCCGCGCCGCTGCCGGGACCTCCGACCAACTGGCCCGGGCTACGGGGGCGTTGGGGCAGGCCGCGCGGGACGCCGGTTTCGCCGACCCGGCGGCGCTCGCGGCGGCCGCCCTGCCCCCGTACGAGCGCGAGGCGCTGCGGCGGCGGATCGAGGAACTGGACGCCGCGCTGGAGCAGAACCGGGCCCGGCTGGCCGATCCCGACCTGCTCGCGGCGGCCGAACTCCCGCCCGCCGAGGCCGAGTCGGCGCGCGCGGCGGAGCAGCGGGCCGCCACCGCCCTGCGGGCGGCGCACACGGCGCACCACACCGCCGACGAGCAGCTCAAGGCCCTGGCCCGGATCGGCCGCGAACTGGCGTCCCTCGTCGGCGCCCTCGCCCCGGTGCTGGACGCCTACGCCCGGATCAGCCGGCTGGCCGCGCTGCTGGCGGGCGCCCCGGCGGAGAACGCGCTGCGGATGCGCCTGGAGTCCTACGTCCTCGCCGCCCGGCTGGAGCAGGTCGCGGCGGCGGCCAACCGGCGGCTCCTGAAGATGTCCGGCGGCCGCTACACCCTGGTCCACAGCGACGGCCTGGTCGCGGGCACCCGCCGCTCCGGCCTCTCCCTCCACGTGGTCGACGCCTGGACCGGCCGCGAACGCGACACCGCCACCCTCTCCGGCGGCGAGTCCTTCTTCGCCTCCCTCGCCCTCGCCCTCGGCCTCGCCGACGTCGTCACCGACGAGGCCGGCGGCATGCCCCTGGACACCCTCTTCATCGACGAGGGCTTCGGCACCCTCGACGAGAACGCCCTCGAAGAAGTGCTGGACGTCCTCGACTCCCTCCGCGAACGCGACCGCGCCGTCGGCATCGTCAGCCACGTCCCCGACCTCCGCACCCGCATCCCCGCCCAACTCCTGGTCCGCAAGCACCGCCACGGCTCCACCCTCCACCACACCCCCCGCGAGGACACCTGACCGAGCCCGGAAAGCGCCACCGCACGAGGCCGCCCGGTCCGGGGGTTGCCGCCCCGGCGCTCCGGTGCGGGGCGCCACTCGGGCTCAGGGGCGGGGACGGTGATCGGTTCCATGGTGCGGCTCGCCCTCGGTCAGGAAGTCGGCCGCGCGTCGGCCCCAGCTCCTGATGTCGGTCAGGGTGCGGGAGACGTGCAGGCGGGCGGCGGGGAGGTGGGTGGCGAGGGTGTGGGCGGTGCTGAGGGGGTGGACGGGGTCGGTGTCCCAGGCGAGGAGCAGGACGGGGTGCGGGAGGGTGCGTAGGAGGTCGGGGGTGGGGAGGTCGGCTTCGGCGGCGGCGCGCATCGCGGCCGGGATCAGCTCCGGGGCGAGATCGAACTCGGTGGTGTACTGCGGGACTTCGGCGAGCACGGCGGGCGGTCCGGCGACCTTCGCGGCGGCGTCCAGCGCGCTCCGGCCGCGCCGTTCCACCAGGGTCGCGGCGGCCCGCAGCCCGCTGCGCCGGGGTGCCCGGGCCTCCCAGGCGACGGCGGGGATGGCGAGCACCAGGCGGTCGAAGCGCTCGGGGCGGGCGAGCGCGGCCCACAGGACGGTGGCGGCGCCCATGGACGCGCCGAGGGCGGTGACGGGGGCGTCGGGCGAGAGGTGGTCGCAGAGCGCCAGCAGGTCGGCGGCGAGCACGGGGTAGGCGTAGTCGGCGGGTTCGGCCCGGCCGGTGGAGCGGCCGTGTCCGCGCGCGTCGTAGCGGGCCAGCCGGTGGTCGGCGGTCAGCGGCGTCCAGTCGAACAGTCCGGCCCGGTCCTCGTGCGCCCGGCTGGAGAGCGCCCCGTGCGCGTGCACGGCCAGCGGCCCGCTCCCCGCGACCTCGTAGGAGAGCACGGCGTGCGGCCGTTCCAGCAGCCCGGTCGGCACGGTTCCCGCCCCTCCGTCAGCCGGAGCAGGCGGCACGCTGGGCCTGCTGCCAGGTGCAGACGGGGCAGAGCGTGCTCCCGGGCGTCCCGGCCGGGTACTCGGTCTCCGCGCCGCACAGCACGCACGACGCCCGCTCCCCGGCCCCGCCGGGGGTCAGCCCGCGCAGCGCCTCTTCGGGGTCGGCGGACACCTCGCACACCTGCTCGGCGGCGGCGTCCTCGGACTTCGGCTGCTCTCCCATGCCCGCAAGCCTACGGCCCCGCCCGGACCCCGTCCCGTGGGCCCGGTGACGCCTACGACGGCCGGGCCGTCAGCCGAGGAAGGAGAGCCGGAGCTTGCGGTGCGGGTTGTCGCCGTTGGTGTCGATCAGCACGACGGACTGCCAGGTGCCCAGCGCGACCCGGCCGTTGACCACGGGGAGGGTGGCGTGCGGGGCGACCAGGCCGGGCAGCACGTGGTCGCGGCCGTGGCCGGGGCTGCCGTGCCGGTGGCGCCAGCGGCCGTCGGCGGGGAGCAGTGCGCGCAGGGTGTCGAGCAGGTCCTCGTCGCTGCCGGCGCCGGTCTCGATCACGGCGATGCCGGCGGTGGCGTGCGGGACGAAGACGTTGAGCAGGCCGTCCCGGCCGTCGGCGACCTCGCGGAGGAAGGCGTGGCAGTGGTCGGTGACGTCGAGGGCGACTTCCTCGCGGCCGGTGGCCAGGTCGAGGGTCTGGGTGTGGAAGGTGTCGGACATGGGGCCATCCTGGCCGATCTTGGGCGGCCGCCCGTAGGGGCGTAGGCCGAACGCCAGGACACCGCAAGGCCGCCCGCCAGCCCGCGCCAGCACCCGCCACGGCCCGCCACCGCCCACCGGCCGGGCTCGGGGACGACGAAAGCCCGACGGACTCCCGGTCCGTCGGGTGGGCGCGGGGGCGGCGGGCCGCCCGGCACACCGGTGCCGTGCCGCTAGCGGCGGTTGCCGAACAGGCTCCGCTTGAGGCGGCGCAGCGGGGCCATCAGGGAGAGCCGGACCATCCGGCGCGGCGCGACCGCGGCAGCGGGCACACCGGGACCGCGCGGCGTCAGTTCCCTTATCAGGCCGAGCGCTTCCGCCGTGTCGACCGTCGACAGCGCGGGCGCGCCGAGGACGGCGAGGTGCCGGTCGATCCGGCGGCCGGTGGTGCCGACGCCGCACTGGATCGCGGGCACCCGGGGCCGCGTCCGCACTTGCATGTGTTCCATCTGATTCCCACCCCTACGAGGCGCCAGGGCCGTGTGGCGAAGACTATCCGCCCGGGACCGCCTTCACACAACCGTCCTGGTGTTCTGCCACCGTATCGTGCGAACCCGGGCGGTGGTCCACCGGGCCACCCCGGACTCGGTCACGACTGCGCATCGGTTGGTGGTGCACCATCGACGCGCTGACCTGCCGTCAGGCGGCGCGGCGGGCCGGGGCGTTCGCGGGGCGCGCCGGGCGGGTCCGGTGCGCCGGGCGCACGGACGAGCGGGGCGTTCACCCCAGTTCGACCTCCTCGACCTCGCCGGCGCCCGCCGCCCGGCGCGGGCGCCGCGGGTCGGGGGGCGGGTCGAGCAGCGCGGAGACGCCGTAGCCGCACAGGCCGAGGCCGAGCAGGCCGGTGAGCACCAGGACGGCGATCCAGGCGGCGGGCAGCTCCCAGGAGATCCGGTCGCCGTAGCGGACCAGGCCGGCCAGGCCGAGCAGGCCGGTGAGCACCAGGGCGGCCATCCCGCTGCGGACCCGGCGCAGTTCGGCCTCCCGGCTGGCGAGCAGCAGGGCGGTGCCGAAGGTGAGGGTCCAGGCGCCGAGGGCGCGGACGTCGAGCGGGCGGGCCGCCCAGGGCCAGTGCGGGGCGAGCGCGTCGGGGCGCAGCGCGAGGAGCAGGCCGAGCAGGGCGAGCAGCGCGCCGCCGCCGACCATCGGGCCGGCCACCCACCAGGGCAGCCGGGGGGTGCGGGCGGGGGCGGGGCCGCGGGTGAGGAGTTGGGCGCCGAGGGCGACCAGGCCGATCGGAAGGGCGGCGAGGTGGACGGCGAGCCAGCCCCAGGCGGCCAGGAAGCCGAGCAGGGCGCCGCCGGTGAGGTGCAGGGTGTGCCGGCCGGCCAGGGTGCTGGCGGCCATCAGCACCATCAGCAGGGCGCTGGCGGCGGTGGCGACCCGGACCTCGGCCCAGGCCCTGGCCCGGACGGCGAGGGCCAGCATGACGGCGGCGCCGCCGTAGGCGGAGCCGAGCAGGGCGGCGGTGACGGGGGACATCCGCCAGGCGAAGAGCGCGTCGGTGGAGCCGGCGGCGGGCCACAGGGTGAGGAAGGTCCAGCAGGCGGCGGCCGCGAGCGGGCCGAGCATCAGCCCTTTCAGGACCGGGCTGACCGGCCGGGCGGGCAGTGTGGTGTCCATGGCGACTCGCTCCCCCTGTGAGACGTTGCGTCAATATAGGAGCGGCCGCCGGGCCGGGCAATGCCTCGCGCACGGCCGCCGACCAGGCACGTCATCCAGTGTTCAGAAATTGAACACATACGGGGGATTGACGTGGCTGAAACCTCCAAGCAATATCTGTAGCGACACGGGAAAGCGGAGAACATCCGCCCATCCGCGGCCGGGTGGTTTCGAGTCTGAACGAATCGCCCGGTCGTCCCGTGCAGAACTGCAGAGCTTCCGACCCCACGGTGAGTCACTGTCCGGCCGTCTCGACGCTGCGGCGGCCCGACTCCTACGTGGTGGACGGACCGGCGGTCGATCGTTGAGGGTCGGTCGGACCGCCGAACCGGGCTGCCGGTGCCGCCGCTGGTACGGCGCGGCACCGGCGGTCGCGTTCCGCGCCGCCCGCGGCACCCCGGCCACCCCGACCACCTGCGCCCGGGGTGCCGCGGTCCGGCCGTAGAGTAGGGCGCACCGGGCGACCCCGCCGGAACCCCCGTCCCTTCGCGGAGTGAACGCACGTGCCACCGCTGCTCAGCATCGTCCTGCCCGTTCACGGCGTGGAGCGCTTCCTCCCGCAGTGCCTGGACTCGCTCCGGGCCGACGGGGCCGCCCCCGGCGAGGTCGAGCTGATCGCGGTGGACGACCTCTCCCCCGACGGCTGCGGCGCCCTGCTGGACGCGCACGCCGCCACCGACCCGCGGATGCGGGTGCTGCACCTGACCGAGAACCAGGGCCTGGGCGGGGCCCGGATCGCCGGTCTGGCCGAGGCCACCGGCAGCTACGTCTGGTTCGTCGACAGCGACGACTGGCTGCCCGCGGGCACCGTGGACGCGATCCTCGCCGAACTGCGCGCCGAGACCGCCCGCGAGCTGCCCGCCGACGTGCTGCTCACCGACTTCACGCACGTCTACCACGACGGCGGCACCGGCCCGAACCCGTGGCGCCGGGTGCTGGCCGGCTCCCCGCTGGTCGAGGGCTGCACCGCCGCCGAGCACCCCGCGCTGTTCAACGCGGTGCTCGCGGTGTGGAACAAGGTGATGCGCCGCCAGTACCTGCTCGACCTGGACGTGCACTTCGGCCGCGGCTACTACGAGGACATCTCGGTCACCTACCCGCTGCTGCTCGCCGCCGACCGGCTGCGCTACCTCGACCGGGTCTGCTACCACTACCGGCGCGGCCGCCCCGGCGCGATCACCGCCACCTCCTCCCCCAAGCACGCCGACGCCTTCGCCCAGTACGACGCGATCTTCGCCTTCCTGGACCGCGACGAGCGGGCGGACCGGCTGCGCGGACTGGTCTTCGACCGCACCGCCAAGCAGGCGCTGACCGTCTACGACACCCCCGGGCTGGTCCCGGCCGCGCTGCGCCCGGAGTTCTTCGCCCGGATCACCGCGCACTTCGCCCGCCACCGCCCGGCCGGCCACCCCTTCCCGCCCGGCCTGCGCGGCCTCCAGTACCGCCTGGCCGCCCGCGGCTCCCGCCGCGCCTACGACCGGCTGCGCGGCGCCGCCCGGCTCCCCGCCACCGCGGCCCGCCGCCTCCGCCCGGGCCGCTCCTGACACCCCGTCGGCCCGTCGGCCCGCCCCGCCGTCCCACCTGTCGGGACGGCAGTGTTCCACCGGTTGGACGTGACGAGAATCGCAGCCGCCTGGTCGCGGTGGGTGGTGGACGAGTCACGGGGTGGGTGTCGTAGTCTGCGGGTTCGAACCCAAAGGTCCGACCTACCGCCGAGTAGCACGCCCTGCCCGCCCGGGCGGGACGGCCGCCGGGCGCCTTCCGGTCGGTGCCGACATCCGGCCGGGGAGGGCCAGTGATCGACCTCGTCACCAAGCTGCTGCTCAAGCCCCTGGCGAAGGCGCTGTACCGCCCGACCATCGAGGGCCTGGAGAACGTGCCGCGCAAGGGCGGGGTGATCCTGGCGAGCAACCACCTGTCGTTCGTGGACAGCGTGGTGATCCCGCTGGCCGCGCCGCGCCAGGTGTTCTTCCTGGCGAAGGCCGAGTACTTCACCGGCAAGGGCCTCAAGGGCGCCGTCTCCCGGGTGTTCTTCACCCGGGTGATCAACGCGGTGCCGGTGGAGCGCGGCAGCGTCCGGGCCGCCACCGCCTCGCTGGACGAGGGCCTGCGCATCCTGGACTCCGGCCGGGCCTTCGGCATCTACCCGGAGGGCACCCGCTCGCTGGACGGCCGGCTCTACCGCGGCAAGACCGGCGTGGCCTGGCTGGCGCTGACCGCCGGCGTCCCGGTGGTGCCGGTGGCGCTGGAGGGCCCGGAGCACATCCTGCCGGTCGGCAAGCGGATCCCCCGGCTGCGGAAGATCACCGTGCGCTTCGGCGAGCCGCTGCACTTCGACGCGCTGCACGGCCAGGCCCGCTCGGCCAAGGTCCGCCGCCAGGTCACCGACGAGGTGATGGCCGCCATCCACGCGCTCTCCGGCCAGGAGCTGGCCGAGCAGTACAACGAGTCCCCGAAGGCCGCCTGACGCCCCGTCGCCCCGCGCGAACCGCCCGCCCGGGAACAACCGGGCGGGCGGCCCGGTTCGGGTCTCGACGGGGCGCGCACCGCGTGCGCGTCCCGGAGGCTTCACCGGACCGAGCGAGTACGGAGTGCACCCATGAGGATCGGCATCATCGGCGCGGGCAACATCGGCGGCAACCTGACCCGGCGGCTCACCGCCCTCGGGCACCAAGTCGCGGTGGCCAACTCGCGCGGCCCGCACACCCTGACCGACCTGGCGGCGGAGACCGGCGCCACCCCCGTGCCGGTCGCCGAGGCGGCCGACGGCGCGGAGCTGGTCGTGGTGACCGTCCCGCTGAAGAACGTCCCCGACCTGCCGAAGGACGTGCTCGCGGGCGCGGCCGAGGGATTCGTCCTGGTCGACACCAACAACTACTACCCGCAGCAGCGGGACGGCCGGATCGACGCCATCGAGGACGAGGGCCTGACCGAGAGCCGCTGGGTCGAGCGGCAGCTCGGCCACCCGGTGGTGAAGGCCTTCAACGGCACCTACGCGCAGGACCTGCTGGACGCGCCGCGCCCGGCCGGCGACCCGGAGCGGATCGCGCTGCCGGTGGCGGGCGACGACCCGGCGGCGAAGCGGGTGGTCCGCGAGCTGATCGACGCCCTGGGCTTCGACACCGTGGACGCGGGCGGCATCGACGACTCCTGGCGCCAGCAGCCCGACACCCCGGTCTACGGCCTGCGGGCCGGCGTCGCAGGCGTCACCGAGGCGCTCGCCGCGGCCTCCCCGGAGCGCCCGGCCGCCTTCCGCGGCTGACCCGGGCCCTCTCGTTCGGGTCTTGCCGGGCGCGCGACGCCGGATCATCCCGCCTGGAAGCACCGGCGAAACACCCAAGTACACCCAGTACGAGGGCGTTCCGCCGGCACTCCCAGCCGGGCGCCCGACGCCGCACGCTGATCCGACAAGACCCGAACGAGAGGGCCCTGCCTCAGCTCGCCGCCTCCACCGCCTCCGGGGCCTCCCGGCGCAGCAGCGCCGCGTAGCGGCCGTCCAGGTCGAGCAGTTGCTGGTGGGTGCCGAGTTCGGCGACGGCGCCGGCGTCCAGGACGGCGATCCGGTCGGCGTCCCGGACGGTGGAGAGGCGGTGCGCGATGGTGAGGGTGGTGCGGCCGGCGGCGAGGGCGTCCAGGGCCTGCTGGACGGCGAGTTCGGTGCGGTTGTCGAGGGCGCTGGTGGCCTCGTCGAGGATCAGGATCGGCGGGTTGCGCAGCACGGTGCGGGCGATGGCCAGGCGCTGCTTCTCGCCGCCGGAGAAGCGGTAGCCGCGTTCGCCGACCATGGTGTCGTAGCCGTCGGGGAGGGCGGCGATCATGTCGTGGACCTGGGCGGCCCGGGCGGCCTCGACGAGTTCGGCGTCGGTGGCGTCGGGTTTGGCGAAGCGCAGGTTGTCGGCGACCGAGGCGTGGAACAGGTAGGTCTCCTGGGAGACCACGCCGACGGCGCGGGCCAGCGTCTCGAAGGACAGGTCGCGGACATCGACGCCGTCGATCAGCACCCGGCCGCCGGTGACGTCGTAGAGCCGGGGAACCAGGTAGGAGAGGGTGGACTTGCCGGCGCCGGTGCCGCCGACCACGGCGAGCGAGCCGCCGGCCGGGACGGTCAGGTCGATGCCGGTGAGGGTGGGCCGCTCCTGGTCGGGCCGGTAGCGGAACTCGACCTGCTCGAAGCGGACATCGCCGCGGACGCGGTCGAGGTGGACGGGGTGCTCGGGCTCCCGGATGTCGACCGGCAGGTCGAGGTACTCGAAGATCCGCTGGAACAGGGCGAGCGAGGTCTGCACCTCGACGCCGGTGGAGAGCAGGCCGACGGTGGGGCGGAACAGGCCCTGCTGGAGCGAGACGAAGGCGACCAGGGTGCCGAGCGAGACGATCGGGGCGCCGGCGGCGGTGGCCAGGCCGGCCGCCCAGTAGATCAGCGCGGGCATCGCGGCCATCACGATCCCGATGGTGGACATCCGCCACCGCCCGGCCATGCTGGCGCGGACCTCCAGCCGGGCCAACTCGTCGGACTGGTCGGCGAATTCGCGGGTCAGCGAGTCGGAGCGGCCCATCGTGCGGCCGAGCAGGACGCCGCTGACGGACAGCGACTCCTGGACGGCGGAGGAGAGCACGGCGAGCTGGCGCTGCCGCTCGCCGGTGATCTTCTTGCGTTCGCGGCCGACCCGGCGGCTGATCCAGACGAACAGCGGGAGCAGCAGCAGCGAGACGACGGTCAGCCGCCAGTCGAGGGCGACCATGGCGGCGACGCTGGCGAGCACGGCGGTGAGGTTGGAGACCAGTGAGGTCGCGGTGCCGGTGACGGTGGCCTGCATGCCGCCGATGTCGTTGGCGATCCGGGACTGCACCTCGCCGGTGCGGGTGCGGGTGAAGAAGGCCAGCGACATCCGCTGCAGGTGCGCGTAGACGGAGGTGCGCAGGTCGTGCATGACGCGCTGGCCGACGGTGGTGGACATCAGCGTCTGGAGCACGTTGAGCACGCTGGTGACCACGGCGGCGGCGATCATGCCGAGCACCAGCAGGGTGAGCAGTCCGGTGCGCCGCTCGGGTATCGCGGTGTCCAGGACGGCCCGCAGCAGGAACGGGGTCACCACGGACACCAGGGCGGAGAGCGCGACCAGCAGGCCGACCGCGCCGAGCCGGCCGGCGTACGGCCGGAACAGCCGGAGGATGCGGCGCACCTGGGCGGGTTGCCGTTCCTCCGGCGGTGTCCAGTCGATCCGGTGGAGTTGCACGGGGGCCTCCCGGGGGTCTGCGGACAGGAGCGGGCCCGAGCTTAACGAGCCTTGCTCACCATTAGCAAACCTAATGTTCTCCGCATTCCCGGGAGGCCGGCGGCGGCGCCGCTACTTCTGCCCGCGCTTCGCCAGGAAGGCCGCCACCTGCTCGCGCACCTCGGGGGTGTCCAGGCCGCGCACCGTCATGGTGGTGCGGCGGCGCAGCACGTCGTCCACCGTGTACGCCCACTCGTTGTCGGCGGCGTACGCGACCTGCGCCCACACGTCGGGGCCGTCGGGGTGGACCGGCTCGCCCAGCGCCGGGTCCTCGGCGATCGCCCGGGCCAGGTCGAAGGAGAGCGTGCCGTAGTGCGAGGCGAGGTGCCGGGCGATCAGCGGGTCCATCCGGGAGCCGGGTTCGCGGTCGATCAGCAGGCGGTGCGCGACGGCGTTCGGCGCGCCGATGCCGGGCAGCGGGACGGTGGCGGGGATCGGCGAGACGTCCTCGGCCAGGCCGACGCCGGGGGCGTTCTTCAGCTTCTCCAGGACGACCCGGCCGATGTGCCGGTAGGTGGTCCACTTGCCGCCCGCGACCGACAGCATGCCGCCGCGGCCCTCGGTGACCACGGTCTCGCGCTTGGCGGCGGCGGTGTCGCCGGGGCCGCCGGGCAGCACCCGCAGGCCGGCGAAGGAGTAGGTGATCAGCGAGCGGTCCAGGTGCTCGTCGCGGATCGCGTGCCCGGCCTCGTCGAGGATCTGGTCGACGTCGGCCTCGGTGGCGCGGACGTCCAGCGGGTCGCCGGTGTACTCCTCGTCGGTGGTGCCGAGCAGGACGTGGTCCTCCCACGGGATGGCGAAGGAGACCCGGTACTTGTCGATCGGGATGGTCAGCGCGGCCCGCCACGGGGTGCGGCGCTTGACCACCACGTGCGCGCCCTTGGAGAGCCGGATCGACGGGGCGGAGCCGGCGTCCTCCAGCTTGCGCAGGTGGTCGACCCACGGGCCGGTGGCGTTCAGCACCAGGCGGGCGTCGACGCCGAACTCGGCGCCGTCCAGGCGGTCCTTGAGCTCGGCGCCGGTGACCCGGCCGCGGGTGAAGCGCAGGCCGGTGACCTCGGCGTGGTTGAGCACCACGGCGCCGGCCTCGACGGCGGCCCGGACCGTCATCACGGCGACCCGGGAGTCGTTCATCTGGTGGTCGCCGTAGACCGCGACCGAGCGCAGCCCCTCGGTGCGCAGCGCCGGGACCTGCTGGGCGGCGTGCGCGGCGGTGGAGACCCGGCCCATGCCGTCGCGGAACGCGGACAGCGCGGAGTACAGGAAGACGCCCGCGCCGAGCTTGGGCGCGGAGTGCGGGCCGCCCTTGTAGACGGGGACGAAGAAGGTCAGCGGGTTGACCAGGTGCGGGGCGACGTCGGTGGCCAGCGCCCGGCGCTCCTTGTGGTTCTCGGCGACCAGCTTCACCGCACCCGTCTGCAGGTAGCGCAGGCCGCCGTGCACCAGCTTGGAGGAGGCGGAGGAGGTGGCGCCGGCGAAGTCGCCGGCGTCGACCATGGCGACCTTGAGACCGGCCTGGGCGGCGGTCCAGGCGGTGGCGGTGCCGAGGATGCCGCCGCCGATCACCAGCAGGTCGTAGGTGGCCCGGCCGAGCAGTTCGCGGGTGGCGGCACGGGAGGCGGTGTGTCCGGGGGTGCGCTCGGCGCCGAGCGTCGGGATGGTGGCCATGGTGTGTGTACGGCGCCCTGGTCGGCGGCGCCGTGTCTCCTTCCGGTGTGCGGTGCGGCCCCTGCTGGAGGGCCGGGCGGGCCCGGTGCGGCGGGCCCTGGGGTGGAACGGGACCGGCCGGCCGGGCCCTGGTGGCCCGACCGGCTGGTGCTGCGTCAGCTGTTGTTCTCGTCCTCCTCGACCCAGCCCATGGTGCGCTCCACGGCCTTGAGCCACTTCTTGTACTCGGCGTCCCGGGTGTCGGCGTCCATCCGGGGCGTCCACTCGGCGGCCCGGTGCCAGTTGGCGCGCAGGGTGTCGAGGTCGTCCCAGAAGCCGACGGCCAGGCCGGCCGCGTAGGCGGCGCCGAGCGCGGTGGTCTCGGCGACGTAGGGGCGCTCGACGGGGGCGTCCAGCACGTCCGCGATGTTCTGCATCAGCAGGTTGTTGCTGGTCATGCCGCCGTCGACCTTGAGGGCGGTGAGGGTGACGCCGGAGTCCTTCTGCATGGCGTCGACGACCTCGCGGGTCTGCCAGGCGGTGGCCTCCAGCACGGCGCGGGCCAGGTGGCCCTTGGTGACGTACCGGGTCAGGCCGGCGATCACGCCGCGGGCGTCGGAGCGCCAGTACGGGGCGAACAGGCCGGAGAACGCGGGGACGAAGTAGGCGCCGCCGTTGTCGGCGACGGTGTTGGCCAGGGTCTCGATCTCGGCGGCGGTGGAGATGATGCCGAGCTGGTCGCGCAGCCACTGCACCAGCGAGCCGGTGACCGCGATCGAGCCTTCGAGGGCGTACACCGGGGCCTGGTCGCCGATCCGGTAGCCGACGGTGGTCAGCAGGCCGTGGTACGAGTTGACGATCTTCTCGCCGGTGTTGAGCAGGAGGAAGGTGCCGGTGCCGTAGGTGGACTTGGCCTCGCCCTCGGCGAAGCAGGTCTGGCCGAACAGCGCGGCCTGCTGGTCGCCGAGCGCGGAGGCGACGGGGACGCCCGCCAGGTCGCCGACGGCCTCGCCGTAGACCTCGGCGGAGGAGCGGATCTCCGGCAGGACCGCGAGCGGCACCTGCATGGACTCGGCGATCTTCTCGTCCCACTGCAGGGTGTGCAGGTTCATCAGCATGGTGCGCGAGGCGTTGGTGACGTCGGTGACGTGCCGGCCCCCGTTCACGCCGCCGGTGAGGTTCCAGATCACCCAGGTGTCCATGGTGCCGAACAGGATGTCGCCGGCCTCGGCGCGCTCGCGCAGGCCCTCGACGTTGTCCAGCAGCCAGCGGATCTTCGGCCCGGCGAAGTAGGAGGCCAGCGGGAGGCCGGTCTCGCGGCGGAACCGGTCCTGGCCGACGTTGCGGCCCAGCTCGCGGCAGAGCGCCTCGGTCCGGGTGTCCTGCCACACCAGCGCGTTGTGCACCGGCTCGCCGGTGTGCCGGTCCCACAGGACGGTGGTCTCGCGCTGGTTGGTGATGCCGATCGCGCGGATGTCGTCCCGGGTCAGGCCGGCCTTCTCCAGCGCGCCGCGCACCACGGACTGCACCCGGGTCCAGATCTCGGCGGCGTCGTGCTCGACCCAGCCGGGCTGCGGGAAGATCTGCGAGTGCTCCTGCTGGTCGACGGAGACGATCCGGCCGTCCGCGCCGAACACGATGCAGCGGCTGGAGGTGGTGCCCTGGTCGATCGCGGCGATGTAGTTGGCAGTCATGCGGGGGTCCTCGGCTCTGAGTGAGGGAAGGGGGTGGGAACGCGCGGGGTGGTGGCGCGCCGGGTCAGAACGCGACGTGGTACAGGAAGCCGGCCAGCAGGCCGCCGACGGCCGGGCCGACCACCGGGATCCAGGCGTAGGACCAGTCGGAGCCGCCCTTGTTCGGGATCGGCAGCAGCGCGTGCACGATGCGCGGGCCGAGGTCGCGGACCGGGTTGATGGCGTAGCCGGTCGGGCCGCCGAGCGAGAGGCCGATGCCGACCACGGTGAAGGCGACGATCAGGACGCCGGTGCCGGAGATGCCGAGGCCCTTGGTCAGGCCCTGGGTGAGGATGGCCAGGCAGAGCACGAAGGTGCCGATGATCTCGGTCAGCAGGTTCTGGATCGGGTTCCGGATCTCCGGACCGGTGGAGAAGATGCCGAGGGTGGGCTCCTCGTTGGCCTGGAACTGTCCCAGGTAGGTGACCCAGACCAGCACCGCGCCGATCATCGCGCCGAGCAGCTGCGAGCCGAGGTAGACCGGGACCTTGCTCCAGTCGCCGCTGTCCGCGGCGATCGCCAGGGTGACCGCGGGGTTGAGGTGCGCCCCGGACTTCGGCGCCGACATGTAGGCCGCGATCATCACGGCGAAACCCCAGCCAAAGGTGATCGCCAGCCAGCCGGCGTTGATCGCCTTGGACTTCTTGAGGGTGACGGCGGCGCAGACGCCACCGCCGAGCAGTACCAGTGCGGCGGTGCCGAGTGTTTCGCCGACGAAGATGTCGCCGTTGGAGAACGCGGACACAGAGACTCCCTTGTCCTGATGGCCCGGAGGAGCGGGGTGGGGGCAGGTGATCGGTCGATCACTGTGCGGACGAACGCTGGGTGGGATCAGTCAGAACGTCCGGTGTTCGACAATGCCGACCGACATGCGGAAGCTTCTCCCTCCGGCATCACCCGCGTCAAGGCGGGGTTACGCAGCTGTGACTCACCGAACGGCGCGGGGAACGCGAAAAGCCGGGGCACGGGGGGCGAAGGAGTCGCCCGCCCGTGCCCCGGCACGGAAGGAGGGAGGTGGTGCGGCGGCTCAGAAGCGGCCGGCCCCCAGGTCCCGGGAGATCGCCCGGGCGGCGCTGCGCACCGAGGCCACCAGCGAGGGCTTGGGGAAGCCGTCCTGGCAGACCGTCTCGACCGCGCCGGACACGCACACCGCGCCGACCGGGTTGCGCCGCCGGTCCTGGATCAGCGCGCCGATCGAGGCCACGCCCTCCCAGGTCTCCTCGATCGAGTCGGCCCAGCCGCGCTCGCGCACCAGCTCGCCCTCGGCGTCGATGTCGGCGCCGGTGGTCAGGGTGCGGTTGGTGTAGGCCTCGAACGGGCCGTCGCCCAGCTCGCCGCGGGCCACCGGGTCGTAGGCCAGCAGCACCTTGCCGAGCGCGGTGCTGTGCAGCGGCTGCATCGAGCCGACCTCCAGCACCTGCCGGGTGTCGTCGGGGCGGAAGACGTGGTGCACGATCAGCACGCCCCGCTGGTGCAGCACCCCCAGGTAGACCGTCTCGCCGGCGGCCCGGGCCAGGTCGTCCGCCCAGACCAGGGCGCGGGCCCGCAGCTCGTGCACGTCCAGGTAGCTCTGGCCGAGCCGGAGCAGTTCGGCGCCCAGCTGGTACTTGCCGCTCTCCGGGTCCTGCTCGACGAAGCCCTCCTGCTGGAGGGTGCGCAGGATGCCGTGCGCGGTGCCCTTGGCCAGGCCCAGCGAGGCCGCCACCTCCGTCAGGCCCAGGCGGCGCTCCCCGCCCGCCAGCAGCCGCAGGATCGCCGCCGCCCGGGAGAGCGACTGGATCGGGCCGGGCATCGGCAACCTCCGCAACTGGTGGTCGATATTGTCGACCGTGATATTGACGCCACCACTCTGCCACACGCGCCCGCGACGGCGGGGCGGTGCCAGGGCCTGCCTTCGAACCTCCGGCGCGGCCCCGCGGTGTCCGGTGCGTGCTCTCGGCGTGCCGGCCGGAAGCCCTCGTACTGGGTGTACTCGGGTTTTCGGCCGGTGCGGCGAGAGGGCGTGCCGGGGGCCGTGGGGCAGGCGGAGGTTCGAAGGCAGGCCCTAGGGCTTGCGGTAGTCGCGGCCCGCCGTGGTGGAGAGTCGGCCGAGGCCGCCGACCGGGAGCAGCCGGGCCGCCGCGACGGCCGCCTTGTAGCGCTTGCCGGGGACGCAGAGCGGGCGGTTGCGGGCGAGGTCGGCGAGCGAGTCGTCGACCACCCGGTCCGCGGCGAGCCAGCCCCAGGAGGGGATGGAGGAGGTGCCCATGCCGGCCCGCTCGTGGAACTCGGTGCGGGTGAAGCCGGGGCAGAGCGCCTGCAGCCGGACGCCGCTGCCTGCGAGGTCCCGGGCGATGCCGAGGGTGAAGTTGACCACCCAGGCCTTGGTGGCGCCGTAGGTGCCGCGCGGCACGAAGGCGGCCACCGAGGCGACGTTGACGATGCCGCCGAAGCCGCGCTCGCGCATGCTGGGGACGGCGGCGGTGGTGAGCCGCAGCACCGCCTCGACGTGCACCTTGAGCATGTCCAGTTCGTCCTGGACGGGGACGTCGAGGTAGGCGCCGCGGTGGCCGAAGCCGGCGTTGTTGACCAGCAGGTCGACCGGGTGGTCGTCGTCCCGCAGGCGGTGCTCGACGGCCTCGATGCCGGCCTCGGTGGCGAGGTCGGCGGTGAGGGTCTCGACGCCGACGCCGTAGCGGGCGGTGAGCCGGGCGGCGGCCTCGGCCAGGCGCTCGGCGTTGCGGGCGACCAGCACGAGGTCGCGGCCGTCGCGGGCGAGGCGGTCGGCGAAGGCGGCGCCGATGCCGGCGGTGGCTCCGGTGATGAGGGCTGTCGTCATGGGGCGACCGTATCGGGCCGCGGGGCGGCCGCGCATCGACCGACCGGCCGACGGACGTGTGGCCCCTTCGGGCGACCCGGGCGGGGCGGACGGCGCGCCCCCGCCGCGGCGTTCGTCGGATCACCCTACGGTGCGGGCAGCGCCGCCGTCCCACGCGGTGCCCGTACACCCCTCAGGAGAACTGATGACCGTTCAGCCGCACCCGCGCTGGATAGAAGTCGCGCCGCCGGCCCGTCCCCGCCCCCGTCGGCACTGACGGCGCCGGCGCCGCCTCCGCCGAGTCCGGGCCCGCCCCTCCCCACGGGGGCGGGCCCGACGCGCTTCCGGCGCACGGACGCTGACGACTCGTCGACACCTCGTCACCGCCCGCCGCCTACTGACCGGTCAGTAAATCCGGTCGGATGCCTTGACGGCGTGTCGACAGCTCGGGATTCTCGGGGGAACCGCGCACCGGCCGTGCCGGGTGCGGCGCTCCCCCACCGCCGCCTCCCCGAGCCGAGAGGTGATCCATGTCCGGAACCGATCGCGCCAGGAACGTCCTCGCCCGCCTGCTGCCGCTGCTGCTGCTCGCGGCCGCCCTCGCCGCCGGCGCCGTGCCGGCCCCGAACGCCCGGGCGGCGGACGGCTGGTGGAACCCCACCGGGCGGCCCGTGCCCGACTCGCGGATCGACGTGACGGGCGAGCCGTTCCGCGGCACGAACCCGGACGGCACCGTCCGCGGCTTCGTCGACGCGCACAACCACCTGATGTCCGCCGAGGGCTTCGGCGGCCGGGTGATCTGCGGCTCCGCGTTCTCCCCGCAGGGCGTCGCGGACGCGCTCAAGGACTGCCCGGAGCACTACCCGGACGGCTCGCTGGCGCTGTTCGAGAACGTCACCGGCGGCGCCGACGGGCACCACGACCCGGTCGGCTGGCCGACCTTCAAGGACTGGCCGGCCCACGACTCGCTCTCCCACCAGCAGGACTACTACGCCTGGGTGGAGCGGGCCTGGCGCGGCGGCGAGCGGGTGCTGGTGAACGACCTGGTCACCAACGGGCTGCTCTGCTCGATCTACCCGTACAAGGACCGCGGCTGCGACGAGATGGACGCGATCCGCACCGAGGCCCGCAAGTCGTACGAGCTGCAGAGCTACGTCGACGCCATGTACGGCGGGCCGGGCAAGGGCTGGTTCCGGATCGTCACCGACTCCGGGCAGGCCCGGGACGTGGTCGCGCAGGGCAAGCTGGCGGTGGTGCTCGGGGTGGAGACCTCGGAGCCGTTCGGCTGCAAGATGATCCTGGACGTGCCGCAGTGCGACCGGGCGGCGATCGACCGCGGCCTGGACGAGCTGTACGGGCTCGGGGTCCGCAGCATGTTCCTGTGCCACAAGTTCGACAACGCGCTGTGCGGGGTGCGCTTCGACGAGGGCACCACGGGCGTCGCGGTGAACGCCGGGCAGTTCCTGTCCACCGGCACCTTCTGGACCACCGAGCAGTGCGCCGGGCCGCAGCACGACAACCCGATCGGGCTGCCCACCGCGCAGGCCCAGGCCATGCTGCCGGCCGGGGTGAGCCTGCCGACGTACTCGGCGGCCGCGCAGTGCAACACCCGCGGGCTGACCGACCTGGGCGCGTACGCGATCGACGGCATGATGAAGCGCCACATGATGCTGGAGGTCGACCACATGAGCGTGAAGGCGGCGAAGAGCGCCTTCGAGCAGCTGGAGTCGAAGGGCTACCCGGGCGTGCTGTCCAGCCACAGCTGGATGGACCTGAACTGGACCGAACGCCTGTACAGGCTGGGCGGGTTCGCGGCCCAGTACCCGCACGACGCGAACGCCTTCGTGGCCGAGGCGAACCGCACCAAGGCGCTGCGCGACCGGTACGGCGTGGGCTACGGCTACGGCAGCGACCTGAACGGCGTCGGCGGCTGGCCGGGCCCGGTCGGCACCGGTGCGCCCAACTCCGTGACGTACCCGTTCCGTTCGGCGGACGGCGGCTCGGTGCTGGACCGGCAGGTGACCGGCAGCCGGACCTGGGACGTCAACACCGACGGCCTGGCGCACGCCGGGCTGCTGCCGGACTGGATCGAGCAGATCCGGCTGTCCGGCGGGCAGGGCGTGGTGGACGACCTGCTGAAGGGCGCGCAGTCCTACCTGACCACCTGGCGGGCCACCGAAGTGCACGACGCGGGAAGGGAGTTGGCGACGGGGGCGGCCGCCTCGGCGAGCTCCGCGGAGTGGAACCCGTTCACCTCGTACCAGCCGGGCCGGGCGGTGGACGGCGACCGGGGCACCCGCTGGGCCAGCGACTGGAGCGACGACCAGTGGTTCGCCGTCGACCTGGGCGCCGCCCGGGTGGTGGACCGGGTGACGCTGGACTGGGAGCGGGCCTACGCCCGGTCGTACCGGATCGAGGTGTCCACGGACGGCGTCAACTGGCGGACCGCGTGGTCGACTTCGGCCGGGGACGGCGGGCTGGACACCGCCGCGTTCGCCCCGACCTCGGCCCGCTGGGTGCGCTTCCACGGCGTGCAGCGGGCCACCCAGTGGGGGTACTCGCTGAACGAGGTGTCGGTGCACGGCGCCTGACCGGAGCACACTGCGGGGCCGGGGAGGAACTCCCCGGCCCCGCAGCGTTGTTGACGGTGCGTCAGTACGGCTTGACCATCGCGTGGGCGGCGCCCGGGATGCCGATCTTCAGCAGCTCGTCCTCTTCGGGGGTGGTCGCCGTGCCGGTCTCCTGCTTGAGGATCGCCCGGGACATCCCCTGGACGAACATCGCGCGCGGGCGGCGGCGGGCCTCCCAGGCGGCCAGCGCGGCCGGGACGTCCGCGGCGGCGTCCAGCTCCTGGGCCAGCACCAGGGCGTCCTCGACGGCCATCGCGGCGCCCTGCGCCAGGTGCGGGGTGGAGGCGTGCGCGGCGTCGCCGGCCAGCACCACCCGGCCGACGTGCCAGGGCTCCTCGACGGTGACCTGGGAGATCCGCGAGTACACCACGGCGGCCGGGTCCGTGACCTGGGTCAGCGCCTCGGCGACCGGGCCGGCAAAGCCGGACAGCCGCTCCGCCAGCTGCTCGTGGGCCCGCTCCGGGTCCGGGCGGAAGTCCTCGGCCTCGGCGAACACCGCGCCCAGGTACATCAGTTCACCGGTGATCGGGGTGAGCAGCGCCTTGGCGGCCTGGTTGCCGGTGCTCATCACCACGCCCTGCACCTCGGCCTGCCGGGGCACGGTGACCCGCCAGTTGGCGAAGCCGGTGTACTCGGGGCGGTAGCGGTCGCCGTACAGGCGGGTGCGCAGCGGCGAGCCGATGCCGTCGAAGCCGACCACCAGGTCCCAGCGGCCGGTCGAGCCGTCGGACAGGGTGACGTCCACGCCCGCGCCGTCGTCGGCGAGTTCGGTGATGGTGGTGCCGAACCGGACGGTCGCGCCGGCCTCGGCGGCGGCCCGGCCCAGCACCTCGGCCAGCGCGGGGCGCGGTATGCCGTTGTTGGCGGGGGCCCCGTCCATCCGGGGCTGCGGGATCTTCGCCAGGGGGTTGCCGACCGGGTCGCAGATGGTCAGCACCTCCCATTCGAAGCCGACCGCCAGGCACTCGTCCAGCAGGCCGAGTTCGCGCATCACGTGCAGCGCGTTGGAGGGCTGGATGATGCCGACGCCGAGCGCGTCGAGCTGCTCGCGGAGTTCGGCGACCTCGACGGTGTGGCCGCGCCGGGCCAGCGCGACGGCGAGGCTGAGGCCGCCGATGCCGCCGCCGTGGACGAGGACGCGAAGGGGTGTTGCCATGGGTCTCTCCGTGGGTTCGGGAAGGCCGCGCCGGGGAGGCGGCCCTGGGGGAGGCGGTCAGCCGACGGGCAGCGCCATCAGGTGGTCGACCAGGGCCAGCAGGGCGTCCCGGCCGAACGGCCGCTCGCGGACGTCGCCGACCAGCATCGGCACGTGCGGGTCGAGGTCGAGGGCGGCCCGGATCTCGGCGTCGGTGCGGGTGTTGACGCCGTGGAAGCAGTTGATCGCCACCACGAACGGGATGCCCCGGCTCTCGAAGAAGTCGATCGAGGCGAAGCTGGTCTCCAGCCGGCGGGTGTCGGCGATGACCACGCCGCCGAGCGCCCCGTTGACCAGGTCGTTCCACATGAACCAGAACCGCTCCTGGCCGGGCGTGCCGAACAGGTACACCACCAGCTCGGGGCTGACGGTGATCCGGCCGAAGTCCAGGGCGACCGTGGTGGTGGTCTTCCGGTCGATGCCGGACAGGTCGTCGACGCCGACGCTGGCGGTGGTCAGGTACTCCTCGGTGCGCAGCGGGGCGACCTCGCTGACCGCGCCGACCAGGGTGGTCTTGCCGACGCCGAAGCCGCCGGCGATCAGGATCTTGACCGCGGCGGCGCCGGCCTGGGTGGTGGTCATCTCAAAGCCTCCTCAGGCCCTCACGTACGGCGGCCAGCAGGCCGCGGTCGGCGCCGCCCGCGGCGCGGGCCACCGAGATCGGGGCCCGGGCCGTCAGGAGGCCCTGCGCGACGAGGTCGCCGAGCAGGATCTTGGTGACCGAGACCGGCAGGTCGAGGTCGGCGGCGACCTCGGCCACCGCGGCGGGGGTCCGGCAGCGGTCGATGATCAGCCGGTGCTCGGGCTGCAGCCGGGCGGGCCGGACCGGCGCGCCGTACGCGTCGACCGGCCCGGGCACGCTGGTGAGCAGGGTGATCAGGGTGAAGTCGTCGCGCTCGGGCGCGGTGCGGCCGCGGGTGATCGTGTACGGCCGCACCATGCTGTCGGCGCCGTCGTCGTCCTCGTGCTCGTCGTCGTCCCAGGAGAGCGCGTTCACGCGCGCTGCCCGCTGCGGGCCCCGAACGCGTCGAACTCGCCGCGCTGCGGGGTGCTGAGCTTCTGGCCGACCTGCTGCACCAGGTTGTGCATGGCCAGCGACATGATCTCGGCGTCGACGTCCTGCGAGGCGACCACGGCCAGGTGGGTGCCCGAGCCGGCGGCGATGACGAACAGCCAGAGGTCGGCGAGTTCGACGATCACCTGGTGCACCGGGCCGCCGGCGAACAGTTGGCCGACGCCGCGGGCCAGGCTCTGCTGGCCGGTGGCGACGGCGGCCAGGCGCTCGGCGTCGGAGCGGTCGATGGTGCGGGAGTGGCTGACCACGAGGCCGTCGTCGGAGAGGAGGACGGCGTTCCTGGTGCCGGCCACCGAGTCCACCAGGCCGTCCAGCAGCCAGTCGAGGTCCTGGTGGGTCGCGGTAGTGCGGGTCATGACCGATCTTCTCTCGTCGGGATGTGGTGGTTGCTCCAGCCGTCCTCCGGGCCGTTCCCTCCCTCGGGGCCGCCGGTGGTGTCGGCGGTCGGGGGGACGGGGCCGGTCCGCGCCTCGCGGGAGCGCCGCTGGAACGCACCGATCGCTGCTCCGGCCCGTCGGGGGGCCGGTCGGAACAGCGGGTTCTCGTCCCAACGGGGCGGCGCGGGGGCGGCCTTGGGCGCGGCGGGGTCGATCCGCAGCTCGTCGACCAGGCTGGCCTGGCGGACCCGGCGCGGCAGCGGGGGTTCGCCGCCGGGACCGGCGGGCAGGGCGGCGGGCGGCGGGTAGGCCCCGGTCGGGAACGGCGCGGGGTCGGCCGGGGGTCGGACGGGCGCGGGCCACTGCTCGGCCGGCGCCGGCTCGGGGTGGTACGCGGCGGGCAGCGCGTACGGGACGGGCGCGGGCCGCAGCGGCAGCACCGCGTCGGGGAACGGCTGTTCGTGCCCGGCCGCCCGCTGCTCCTCGTAGGGCGCGCCCAGCGGGTCGTGCTGCGGGTACGGGTCGCCGACGGTGTACGGGTCCTCGACCGGCACGTACGGCACCTCCTCGGTGACCGGCGGCAGGCCGCGCGGCGCGGGCGCCGGTTCGAGCGCGGGCTCGAACGCCGGCTCGGCGACGGTGCCGATGGCGGTGACGCCGGCCAGCGCCTGGCCGCGGTTGCGGGTCGGCAGGCCGCCGGTGGGCTGCGCGGGGACGACGGTGGGCCGGGTGGTGGGGTCGGGGACGATCAGCTCGTCGGGGACCAGCACCACGACCCGGGTGCCGCCGAACGCGGACTGCCGGAACTCGACCCGCAGGCCGTGCTGTTCGGCGAGCCGGGAGACCACGTAGAAGCCGAGCCGGATGTCGTCGCCGCGGGCGAGCACGTCGGCGCGCGGCGGGCGGGCCATCATCGCGTTGGCGGCGTCGATCTGCTCCTCCTCCATGCCGAGGCCGCGGTCCTCGACCTCGATCGCCACGCCCCGGCTGACCCGGCCGGCCCGGACCTCGACCGGGTTCGGCGGGCGGGAGAAGGACAGCGCGTTCTCGATCAGCTCGGCCAGCACGTGGGCGACCGGGCCGACGGCCCGCTCGGAGATCCACGGGGCGCCCTCCAGGTCGATGACGACCCGTCGGTAGTCCTGCACCTCGCCCTGGGCGGCGCGCATCACGTCCAGCAGCGGGACGGGCTTGCGCCAGCGCCGGTGCGGGGTGCCGCCGGCCAGGATGACCAGGTTCTCCTCGTAGCGGCGCAGGCGCGCGGTGAGGTGGTCGAGGTCGAACAGGCCCTCCAGGAACTCCGGGTCCTCGTGGCGGCGTTCGAGCTCGTCGAGCTTCTTGAGCTGCTGGCCGATCAGCAGCTGGGTGCGGCGGGCGATCCGCTGCAGCAGCCGCTCGTAGGCGCGGTGCTGCTCGGCCTGGGCGACCGCGGACTGCACGGCGCTGGTCCGGGCCAGGTTGAACGCCTCGGCCAGCTTGGCGAGTTCGTCGCCGGTGCGGCCCCACGGGTCGGGGGCGATGGCCCGGGCGTGCTCGTCCGGGTCGACCTGCTCGCCGTTGCCGAGCCGCTCGACGACCGCGGGCAGCGTGGTCTCCAGGTCCTCGGCCTGCTCCTGGAGCCGGCCGATCCGGCGGCGCAGGGTGCGGGTGAGCCGCCAGGAGGTGATGGCGACCACGACGACGGCGATCAGGCCGATCACGGTGGTCAGCACCAGCCGGACGGCGAGCGCGATGATGCTGCTCTTGCCGTTCTCGACCACGTAGGCGGTGCGGTACTCGAGCAGGTCGGCGAGCTGCGGGCCGACCGCGTCCATGGCCTGCCGCCAGGTGGCCTGGTCGACGCCGAGCGCGACCCGGCCGTTGCGGTCGGCGGCGGCGGGCTTGAGCAGGTCCTGCTCGACGCGCTGCTTGGCCTGCCAGGCCGGGCCGGTGGTGATCTGCTGCCACTTGGCGGCCTGGTCGGCGGGCAGGTACGGGACGACCTTGGTGTCGAACTGGAAGTCCTGTTCGGCGACAGCCTGCCGGAGCTGCTGGTAGTCCTCGCTGCTCAGGCTGCCGGCGGACCAGCCGCGGGCCAGCAGGGCGTCCGAGCGGGAGATCATCTCCTTGCCCCAGAACAGGTCGACCAGCGGCGCGGAGATGGTCGCCAGCTTGCCGTTGTCGGCGTGGCTGAGCGAGGCGAACAGCTTGAGGTCGACCGCGATCAGGTCGGTGTAGTAGCGGTACACCGCGGCCTGCTGCGGCTCGCTGCCGCTGTCCACCAGGGCGCGCTGCGCGGGCAGTTGGTTGATCGCCTGGCGGGCCGCACCGACGGCGTCGAGCACCTCGGCGGGCGCGTCCTCGGCGGCCACGTCGGAAGCCTTCTGGAACTGCCGGATGGCCTGGTCGGTCTTGGCGCGCTGGCTGCGCAGCGCGTCGGTGACCCCGCTGTGGGTGGCGAGGACGTCGGCGCTCAGGCGCCGCTCCTCCTGCAGGTTGTAGTACACGACGTTGGACGGCTGGCCGGCCACCTGCGCGAGCAGGCCCTGGGCCGCCTGGCGCTGGAAGTCCAGCAGGAGCTGTCCACTGGTGACGGCCCAGAGGGCGGCGAGTGCCACGCCCGGGACGATCGCCAGGACGAGCAGGGTCGCGCGGAGCGAGAGCCGACCCGCTCTGATCCGCCGAGAAGCGCGCGTGCGCAGGGCATTCTCCTTGGAGACGGCGCCAGTCGTTCGTAACTGGTCGAATCTGACAGGACTCTGACGGATTGATATTAGTCACACGGTATAAGGACACGAAAAACAGCTGTCCGCTTCCGGCATCCCGTCAGTCCCGTCCCTGCGCCATCCGCCGAGGCCGCAGGCCGAGCCGCACGGAGTCTAGCGCCTCGGCTGTCATCGAGTGAGGTGATCCTGTCAGAACTTCACGGAAACCGCCGCTGAACGGTCGATGGCCGACGAACGACCGTTCACCCGGGCGGCGGGGCCGTGGAGAACGGGAACGGCGGGGCCCGCAGGACGGGAACGCCGAGGCCCCGAGAACGGGAACGGCGGACGGACCGCAGGCCCCTCTCCCGGGCCTGCGGTCCGTCCGCCGTGGTGCGGCCGGCTCCCCCTGCGCGCTCCGCGCCGCCGTCACTCCCCCTTGCCGGAGCGCGCGTTCAGGTCGGCCGCGCCGCCCGCGCCGACCGGGCGCAGCCGGGTCGCGGCGGTGGCCTTCAGCTCGGGCGCCAGCTTGGCCACGTCCCGCGCGCCGACCACGGCGATCAGGCCAGGCAGCACCCCGCGGATCGACTGCATGCCGCGCAGCCAGGCCTGGGCGTAGACGTGCGCGGAGCGGCGGGCGATGCCCGCGACCAGCCGGTCCACGGCCGGGCCGATCGGGTAGGTGCGGTTCGCCGGCCAGGGCAGCTTGGCCCGCATCTGCCGCAGCACCGGGTCCTCGTCGGCGCCGCGCACCATGTCGGTGTCGGTCCAACTCAGGTAGCCGACGCCGACCTTGACGCCCTGGTGGGCGACCTCGGCGCGGAGCGCGTGCGCGAAGGACTCCACGCCCGCCTTGGAGGCGCAGTAGGCGGACATCAGCGGGGCCGGGGTGAGCGCGGCCAGCGAGGCGATCTGCAGCAGGTAGCCGCGGCTCTCCGCGAGCAGCGGCAGGAACGCCCGGGCGGTGACCACCGAGCCGAGCAGGTTGACCTCGACCACCCGGGTCCAGGCCCGGTGGTCGCTGTCCAGCATCGGGCCGCCGAGCGCGATGCCCGCGTTGGCGACCACGGTGTCGATCCGGCCGTAGCGCTCCTTGATCCGGGCCGCGACCTCGGTCATCGCGTCCAGGTCGGTGACGTCGGCCTCCCAGGCGGAGGCGTGCTCGCCGCACTGCGCGGCGACCGCCTTCAACTCGGCGGGCTCCAGGCCGACCAGCGCCACCTTCGCGCCGCGCTCGGACAGCTTGCGGGCCATCAGCGCGCCCAGGCCGCGGGCGGCCCCGGTGACGACGACGACCTGCGAGGACAGCGGCGGGGTCATGCGGACTCCTCGACGGGGGTGTTCCGGACGGACTCGGGGACGGCGGTTTCGGCGGGCCCGGCGGCTCCGGGCACAGTGGCGGGGGCGGGCACGACGGCTCCGGGCGCGGCTTCGGGCGCGGGTGCCGACAGTTGGTCGGCGACCAGCGCGGCGATCCGGCGGATCTCGCCGGCGACGTCGGCGGGCCGCTCGACCGGGCTCATGTGGCCGGCCCCGGCCAGCTCCAGCAGGCCGCAGGGGTTGGGCAGTTCGGCGGCGATCCGGCGGGCGTGCACCGGCGGCGTCAGCTTGTCGTGGCTGCCGGCCACCACCGCGGTCGGCGCGGTCAGCCGGGCCAGCCCGGCGTGCACGTCCAGGGTCTCCAGCACGCCGGCCCAGTGGAAGCGCACCCCGCTCGGGCAGGCGTGCACGATCTGCGCGCAGCCCTCGACCCGGTCGGCGGGCGTGGCCGGGCCCATGGTGGCGTACTTCAGCACGGCCCGGGAGATCCCGTTGACCGGGCCGAGCGGCAGCCGGGAGCGCAGGATCTGCCGGTGCAGGAAGCGGCGCGGGCCGCGGACGGCGGGCGGCAGCACCATCAGTTCGTCCAGCAGGGCGCTCGGACCGGTGTTGACCAGCACGTTCGCGGCCGTCCTGGCCGCCACCGCGGGGCGCCCGCCGGCCGCCATGATGGTCATGCCGCCCATGCTGTGCCCGGCGACCACGGCGCGCCGCCCGGCGGGGACGGTCGCGGTCAGCACCGCCTCCAGGTCCTCGGCAAGTTTGGCGGTGGAGTACCCGGCGGGGCCGGCCGGGGCGGGGCTGCGGCCGTGGCCGCGCTGGTCGTAGGCGACCACCCGGAAGTCGGCGACCAGCCGGTTCACCACCGGCGCCCAGAACGCGGTGGCGCAGGTCCAGCCGTGCGCGAGCACGATCAGCGGGGCGCCGTCCGGACCGTACTCCTCGACGTTCAGTTCGGCGCCGTCGGCGGAGCGGACGGTGTGCACGGCCGCCGGGTCGGGCAGCACGAAGTCACGGGGGATGCGGGGGTTCACGCGGGCACCGCCTCGGTGTCGAGCGCCTTCGGGGCGGCGCGCTTGATCAGCTCGTACTCGGTCAGGTCGACGTGCCGGGTGGCGCGCCGGAACGCGCTGGTGGAGGCGGGCCACAGCACGGTGTTCTTGCCCTCCTCGTCCAGGTACCAGCTGCGGCAGCCGCCGGTGGTCCACACGGTGCGGCCCATCCTGTGCTGGAGCTCCAGGTTCCACTGGCGCTGGGCCCGCTCGGTGGGCTGCATCGCGGTGGCGCCGATCGAGTCCAGCGTGGTGAGCGCGTCGATCAGGTAGTTCAGCTGGGACTCGATCATCAGGATCATCGAGTTGTTGCCGAGGCCGGTGTTCGGGCCGATCAGGAAGAACAGGTTGGGGAAGCCGCGCACGGTGGAGCCGCGCAGCGCCTCCATGCCGTCCTTCCACGCCTCGGCGAGCCGCTGGCCGCCGACGCCGAACACCCGCTCGGCGATCGGCAGGTCGGTGACGTGGAAGCCGGTGCCGAACACGATCGCGTCGACCTCGTGCTCGCTGCCGTCCGCGCCGACCAGGGTGGAGCCGCGCAGCTCGCGCAGGCCGCCCGCGACCACCTCGGTGTTGGGGGCGGCGAGCGCCGGGTAGTAGGTGTTGCTGAGCAGGATGCGCTTGCAGCCGATCCGGTAGTCCGGGGTCAGCTTGGCGCGCAGCGCCGGGTCGGCGACGGCCCGGCGCAGGTGCCCCAGCGCGACCTGCTGGACCACCTTGAGCAGTTGCGGGCGGCGGACGAACGCGTCGACCTGGAGCTCGCGGATCACGAACAGCGCGGAGCGGCGCAGCAGTCCGCTCGGCGGGAGCTTGCTGTGCAGCCACTTCTCGGCGCCGGTGACCTCGCGGTCGGCGCGCGGCAGGACCCAGGCGGGGGTGCGCTGGAAGACCGTCAGGCGGCCGACCTCGGGCTGGATCGCCGGGATGATCTGGGCGGCGGAGGCGCCGGTGCCGACCACCGCGACCCGCTTGCCCTTCAGGTCGTAGTCGTGGTCCCAGCGCGAGGAGTGGAACACCTTGCCGGGGAAGGACGCCAGGCCGGGCAGGTCGGGGATCTGCGGGTCGGCGAGCGGCCCGGCGGCGGAGACCACGGCGTCGGCGGTCCAGCTGCCGACCCGGGTGGTGACCCGCCAGCGGGTGTGCTCCTCCTCCCAGCGCAGTTCGGTGACCTCGGCGCCGAACCGCAGGTGCGGACGGAGCCCGAAGGTGTCGGTGACCCGCTCCAGGTAGGCCCGGATGTCGGGCTGGCCGGAGAACACCCGGGGCCACTCGGGGTTGGGCGCGAAGGAGAAGGAGTACAGGTGCGAGGGCACGTCGCAGGCGCAGCCCGGGTACGAGTTGTCGCGCCAGGTGCCGCCGACGGAGTCCGCGCGCTCCAGGATCACGAAGTCGGTGATGCCGGCCCGGCGCAGCCGGACGCCGGCGCCGAGGCCGCCGAAGCCGGAGCCGACGACGGCGACCCGCACGTGCGGGACGGGCTGCGGGGCGGCGTCCGGAGCGGGGGGCTGCTTGGTGCGGGGTGCCATGGGCGGCCTCCTGGCGAAGGTGGGGGTGCGGGCGGCGGGCTCCCTGAAGCTGCCAGTAATCACTGGCACGTTCGGCAGCGTAGCTCTTGTTGACACCGAGTGGAATAGCGCGGAACGGGCCGGTTCGACAGTGTCCCCGTCACGTCCCGCTCCGTTCCCCCGTTCGTTCCCCGGCCCGTTCCCCGGTGCGCTCCCGGTCGTTTTCCGCCCCGCCCGGCCGGGCCTATGCTGACCGGCGTGGCGGAGATCGAGAACGACAGCCCACCCCCGCGCGAGTACCGCGTCGCCGAACTCGCCGAGGCGGCGGGCATCAGCGTGCGCACCGTCCGCTTCTACCGCGAGCGCCGCCTGCTCCCGCCGCCCCGCAAGGAGGGCCGGATCGCCTGGTACGGCGAGGAGCACCTGGCCCGGCTCCGGCTGATCGCCGAACTCCTGGACCGCGGACACGCCCTGGGCGGCATCGCCGAACTGATCGGCGCCGGCGAGGACGGCCGCGACGTCGCCGAACTCATCGGCCTGCAGGCCGCGCTGGTCGCCCCCTGGTCCGACGAGACGCCCGTCCACCTCGACTGGGACGAACTGCGCGCCGCGTTCGGCGACCAGCTCACCGAGGCCAACACCGCCGAGTCCATCGCCCAGGGCTTCATCACCGTCGAACCCGACGGCATCACCCACATCAGCCGCCGCCTGATGGACGCCACCACCGCGCTGGTCGACGAGGGCGTCCCGCTGGCCGCCGTCCTCGACGTCAGCCGGCGCGCCCGCGAGTACGCCGACGCGATGGCCGACATCTTCGTCGCCCTGATCCGCGACCACCTGCTCGGCGCGCTCACCCACGTCCACGACCTCACCCCCGCCGAGGCCGCCCGCCTCACCGAACAGCTCCACCGCGTCCGCCCGCTCGCCCGCACCGTCAACGACGCCCAGTTCGCCCTCGCCATGGACCGCCGCGCCCGCGCGGAGTACGACCGGCTCTCCGCCGAATGACGCCTGCGGCGGGCTCCCCCGCGCCGCTGCGCCCTTCGGCCGCACCGCTCCGTCCCACCTGGGCACCGTGCGTTTCGGGTCGTCCTCCTCCCCTGCCCTCCTGGCTCTGCTGCACCCTTCGGCCCAGCTGCCCCACCCCACCCGCCACCTGGGCACCGTGCGTTTCGGGTCGTCCTCCCCCCTACCCTCCTTGCCCTGCCGCGCCCTTCGGCCCAGCCGCCTCGCCCCGCGTCCCACCTGGGCACCGTGGGTTTCGGGTCGTCCTGCCCCTCCCCCTCCTTGCGCTGCCGCGCCCTTCGGCCCAGCCGCCTCGCCCCGCGTCCCACCTGGGCACCGTGGGTTTCGGGTCGTCCTCCCCCCTACCCTCCTTGCCCTGCCGCGCCCTTCGGCCCAGCCGCCTCGCCCCGCGTCCCACCTGGGCACCGTGGGTTTCGGGTCGTCCTGCCCCTCCCCCTCCTTGCGCAGCTGCACCCTTCGGCCCAGCCGCCTCGCCCCACCCGCCACCTGGGCACCGTGGGTTTCGGGTCGGCGTGGGAGAGTGGGGGCGGTGAAGGGAGCGCGGGCGTGTTGATGGAGAAGGTCACCGAGATCCTCGTGGAGGCCTCGGCCGAGGTGGTCGAGCCCAGGTTCCGGGCGCTGGCCGAGGGCGAGGTGATGGAGAAGGCCCCCGGCGAGGTGGTCACCGTCGCCGACCGGGAGGCCGAGCGGATCATCACCCGCCGTCTGCGCGAACTCCTCCCCGTCCCGGTCGTCGGTGAGGAGGCCGTCGCCGCGGACCCCGCTCTCGCGCTGGCCCTGCGCGACGAGCCCGCCGCCTGGCTGGTCGACCCCGTCGACGGCACCAAGAACTTCGTCGCCGGGCACCCCGCGTACGCGGTGATGGCCTCGTTGGTGCGCCACGGCGAGACCGTCGCCTCCTGGATCTGGCAGCCCGTCACCCGCATCGCGTACACCGCCGAACGCGGTGCGGGCGCCTGGCGCGACGGCGAACGCCTCACCCTCGCCCGGGCCGCCGACCGGCCCGAGCAGTGGACCGGCATCCTGAAGACCCGTTACCTGCCCCGCCCGCAGGCCGACCGCCTGCTCGCCAACGCGGCCGCGCTCGGCCCCGTCGAGCCCGGTCGGGGCGCGGCCGGCATCGAGTACCCCCTGGTCGCCGGGGGCTCCCACGACTTCCTGCTCTACTGGCGCACCCTGCCCTGGGACCACGCCCCGGGCTCGCTGCTGGTCACCGAGGCCGGCGGCCGCAGCGCCCGGTTCGACGGCGCCCCGTACCGCCCCGACCCGCTGGGCGACGCGCACGGCCTGCTGGTCGCCTCCGACCCCGAGCAGTGGGACACCCTCCGCGAGCTGCTGCTGGCCGGAATCTAGGGGCCGGCATGGCGGTCCGACGGATCTGGCTGGACGTTCCGTTCGCGGAGAAGGACGCGGCCAAGGCGGCCGGGGCCCGGTGGGACCCGGCGGCCCGCCGCTGGTACGCGCCCCGGCCGGGCCTGGCCGGTCTGGAGCGGTGGGTCGCCGGGGCGGACGTCCCCGAGCTGCTGCCGGGCGAGGACCGTTCGCTCGGCAGCGGGCTGTTCGTCGACCTGGTGCCCAGCAGTTGCTGGTTCACCAACGTGCGGTCCTGTGTCGCCCCGAAGGACTGGGACCGCCTGCGCCGGATGATCTACGGGCGGGCCGGGAACCGTTGCGAGGTCTGCGGGGCCGGCCAGGACCGCGAGGCCGGGCGCCGGCTGGAGGCCCACGAGCGGTGGGCCTACGACGAGGGCCGCCGGGTGCAGACCCTGAAGCGGCTGATCTGCCTGTGCACCGACTGCCACACCGCCACCCACTTCGGGTTCGCCCAGGTCCGGGGCCTCGCGCCGCAGGCCCGGGCCCACCTGGTCGAGGTGACCGGCATGACGCCCGCCGAGGCCGACCGGCACATCGTCCGGGCCTTCGACCGCTGGCAGGCCCGGTCCCGGATCACCTGGACGCTCGACCTCGGCATGCTCACCGAGGCCGGCATCACCCTGGCCCCGCCGCCGGACGCGGACGCGCGGGCCGACATCGCCCGGGAGACCCTGCGCGCGCAGGACCCCGGGACGGCGCGGTAGCGCCTCAGCCGTTCGACCCGGTGCGCACGACCTCGGCGAGCAGGGCGGCCAACTCCCCTTCGGTGGTGTGCGGGTTGAGCAGGGTCAGTTTGAGGCGGACCCGGCCGGGGCCGCTGCCGGGGAGTTCGGTGCGGCCGACCACGGCCCGGCCGGAGCGCAGCAGGCGGCGGCGGAGTTCGGCGTTGACCCGGTCGCTGCGCTGCGGGTCGGCGACCGCGTAGCGGAACACCACGGTGGTCAGCACCGGTTCGCAGTGCAGCTCCAACTCGGGAATCTCCCGAACGAGTTCGGCCGCATGCCGGGCGAGTTCGTGGCAGCGGTCGACCAGCGCGCCGAGTCCGTCCCGGCCCAAGGTCCGCAGCGTGACGGCGAGTTTGAAGGCGTCGGGGCGGCGGGTGGTGCGCAGCGACTGGCCGAGCAGGCTCGGGTAGCCGGCCTCCTCGTCGTCGGCCGGGTTGAGGTAGACGGCGCGGCGGGCCAGCGAGGCGTACGTCCGGGCCTCGCGGACCAGGAAGACCCCGGCGGCGGCGGGCTGCCAGCCGAGCTTGTGCCAGTCGAGCGAGACGGAGTCGGCCCGGTCGATCCCGGCCAGCAGCGGGGCCAGCCAGTCGGAGAACAGGGCGCCGCCGCCGTACGCCGCGTCGACGTGCAGCCAAGTGCCGTGCCGGGCCGCCAGATCGGCGATCTCCGGGAGCGGGTCGATCGCGCCGGTGTCGGTCGTCCCGGCGGTGGCGACCACCGCGACGGGGGTGGCACCCTCCCAGCCGGCCTCGGCGAAGGCGTCGGCCAACGCGGCGGCGTCCATCCGGAGTTCGCGGTCGACCGGGACGGGCCGCACGGAGCGTTCGCCGAGACCGAGCAGGGCGGCGGCGCGCTGCACCGAGAAGTGCGCGACCTCCGAGGCCAGGATGCGGGGCCGCAGCCCGCGCGGCAGCCCGTTCAACTCGACGTCCGGGCCAAGGCGTTGGTCGCGGGCCAGCATCAGCCCCATCAGGTTCGACTCGGTGCCGCCGGTGGTGAGCACACCGGCCGCCCGCCCCGGCGGGAATCCCACCGACTCGGCGAGTTCGGCGAGCAGTTCGGTCTCCAGGGCGGTGGCGGCCGGGGCCTGGTCCCAGGAGTCCTGCGAGGGGTTGAGGGCGCTGACCGCGAGGTCCGCCGCGACGGCGACGGCCAACGGCGGGCAGTGCAGGTGCGCCGCACAGCCCGGATCGGCCGGGTCCGCCGCGCCGTACGCCAGCGCCGCCACCAACTCCCGCAGCGCGTCCGCCCCTTGGGCCCGCCCCAGCGCCTCCCGGACGGCCGCCGCCACCGCTCCGGGCTCCCCCGGCACGATCGGCCCGCCCCGCCGCACGGCCCCGTCCTCCAGCGCCGCCAGCACCTCCCCCAGCAACGGACGCAACGCCGCCGCCCCACCGACCCCGCCGGACAGCTCGGCCCCGTCGACCTTGCGGGACGCCGTCACTTCCGCCGCGCGACCGCCTCTTCCCCCGCCGTCCGTCACTTGCCGTCCCCCCGACCACTCTTCACCGTCGCCTCCTCCGTCCCTACGGAGTTCTCCTCGATCCGCTGCTGCTGCCGCCGCCGTGCGGCCGTCGCTCCCCCCGCCGTTCGTCACTTGCCGTCCCTCGGTCGGCGCATGGCGAACTCGATGGCGTCGCAGAGTCGTTCGAGCACCGCCTCGGCCTGCTCGTCGGTGATGGTGAGCGGCGGGAGCAGGCGCAGCACCGCGTCGTGGCGGCCGCCGAGTTCGACGATCAGGCCGCGGGCGAGGCAGGCTTCGCGGACCCGGACGGCGAGGGCGGGGTCGGCGGGGCGGGCGCCGCAACTGTCGGACTCCCCGGCGGGGTCGACGAGTTCGACGCCGAGCATCAGGCCGCGGCCGCGGACGTCGCCGATCACCGGGAGGCGGTCGCGGGCGCCGTCGAGGCGGGCGGCGATCCGGGCGCCGACGGTCTCGGCGCGGGCGACCAGCCCGTTCGCGGCGACGTACCGGAGGGTCGCGGCGCCGGCCGCCATGGCGAGGGTGTTGCCGCGGAAGGTGCCGGTGTGCGCGCCGGGCCGCCAGCCGTCGTACTCCTCGCGGTAGACCACGACGGCGAGCGGGAGGCTGCCGCCGATCGCCTTGGAGAGCACCATCGCGTCCGGCTCGACGCCGCTGTGCTCGACGGCCCACATCCGGCCGGTGCGGCCGACGCCGGTCTGCACCTCGTCCAGGATCAGCGGGATGCCGCGTTCGGCGGTGATCCGGCGCATCTCGCGCAGCCAGCCGTCGGGCGCGGGGACGACCCCACCCTCGCCCTGCACGGCCTCCAGAATCATCGCGGCGGGCGGCAGCACGCCCCCCGACGGATCGTCGAGCAGGCGCTCGGTGTACGCGGCGGCGAGCTGGGCGCCGCGTTCGCCGCCGACGCCGAACGGGCAGCGGTAGGCGTACGGGTACGGGAGCCGAGTGACCTCGCCGCCACTGGGCAGCGGGGCCTTGGCGGCGGTGTTGCCGGTGACGGCCAGCGCGCCGGCGGTCATGCCGTGGTAGGCGCCGGTGAAGGCGAGGGCGCCGCGGCGGCCGGTGGCGGTCTGCATCAGTTTGAGGGCGGCCTCGACAGCGTCCGTCCCGGCCGGGCCGCAGAAGTGCACCCTGGCCCTGGCGGCGAACTTCTCCGGCAGGCTCTCGAACAGGGCGGTGGTGAAGTCGTCCTTCTCGGCGGTGGCGAGGTCGAGCAGGTGCAGCGGGGCGCCGCTGTCGAGGGTGCGGCGGATCGCCTCCAGCACCACCGGGTGGTTGTGGCCGAGGGCGAGGGTGCCCGCGCCGGAGAGGCAGTCGAGGTAGCGGCGGCCGTCGGCGCCCTCCACGGTCATGCCGTTCGCGCGCACCGGGACGATCGGGAACGACCGGGCGTAGGTGCGGGCGGCCGACTCGCGGATGCGCTGGCGGCGCAGGATCGCGTCGCCGGCCGGGACGGCGGAGGTGCCGACGGTGAGGGTCACAGCGGAGCTCCCTTGGGGCAGTTAGGTAAGCCTAACTTTACTGCCGAGGGTTCGGCGGGCCCGCCACTAGGCGCTTTGATCACCCTTCCGAGTGAGTCCCCGCCCCCTCCGTCCCAACGAGCCCGGCCCCGGCCGGTCACGGGCCGGGCCCGAAGTACCCTGCCGCCCATGGACATTCCGCACCCCGGCGCGCGCGCCGCGCACGCCCGCGAACTCGCCGAGACCCGCGCCTTCTTCGCACGGCGCGCGGCCGACTGGGACAGCAAGTACCCGGACGACAGTCCGCGCTACGCGGCCGCGATCGCCGACACCGGCCTGACCACCGGTCAGTTCGTCCTGGACGCGGGCTGCGGCACCGGCCGCGCCCTCCCCCTGCTGCGTGCCGCGGTCGGCCCGACCGGAACCGTCCTCGGCGTCGACCTGACCCCCGAGATGCTCGACCGGGCCACCGCGCACCGCGCCGAGGCGTTCCTCGTCCGGGCCGACTGCACCCGCCTCCCGCTCCCGGACGCCGTCGCCGACCTGGTCTTCGGCGCCGGCCTGATCTCCCACCTCCCCGACCCCACCGCCGGCCTCCGCGAACTCGCCCGCGTCACCCGCCCGGGCGGCCGCCTGGCCCTCTTCCACCCCCTCGGCCGCGCCGCCCTCGCCGCCCGCAAGGGCCACCCCCTCACCCCCGACGACCTCCGCGCCCGCGCCCACCTCCACCCCCTCCTCCGCACCACCGGCTGGACCCCCCTCTCCTACACCGACGAGCCCACCCGCTACCTCTCCCTCGCCACCCGCACCCCCTGACCCCCACCCCGCCAACAACAGCGAGGGCCTACCGATGGCGCAGGCCCCCGCCAGCCCCGGGCGACCGCCCCGGCCGAATGCCGCCCACAGGGCGTTCGTTCCGCCAGCGGTAGCCCAGCCCCGGGCAGTCGACCCGGCCGCAGGCAGGTGCCCGCGGGTGGCGCGGCCATCAACTCCCCACCTCCGAACCGCCCGCAGGGCGCTACCCGCCCCGACCGCAGCGGGGTTCGCGGGCTGCGCAGCCCCCAACTCCCCCGCACCCCAGCCACCCGCAGAGCGTCAACCCTCCCGCCAGCGGCAGCCCAGCTCCCGGCAGCCGACCCAACCGCAGCGAGGCTCGCAACCCCAACTCCCCACACCCCGGCCACCCGCAGGGCGTCAACCCTCCCGCCAGCGGCAGCCCAGCTCCCGGCAGCCGACCTGGCCGCAGCGGGGCTCGCAATTCCAACTCCCCGCACCCCAGCCGCCCGCAGGGCGCTAATCCTCCCGCCAGCGGTAGCCGAGTTCGGGGCGGCCGACCTGGCCGTAGCGGGGCTCGCGGGTGGCCTGGCCGGTGGTGACGAGGTGTTCGAGGTAGCGGCGGGCGGTGATGCGGGAGACGCCGGTGGCGGTCGCGGCGGTGGTGGCGGAGAGGCCGTCCGGGGCTTCGCGGAGGGCGGTGGCGAGGGTGTCGAGGGTGGCGGGGCTGAGGCCCTTGGGGAGGCTGGTGCGGGTGGGGACGCGGAGCAGGGCGAGGGCGCGGTCGACCTCGTCCTGGCCGAGGGCCTCGCCGTCGCGGCCGAGGCTGTCCCGGTAGCGGGCGTACTGCCGGAGGCGGTCCCCGAGGGCGGCGGCGCCGAACGGCTTGAGCAGGTACTGGACGACGCCCGCGGTGACGGCCTGCCGGACGACGGCGAGGTCGCGGGCGGAGGTGACGGCGATGACGTCCGCGGTGTGCCCGGCGGTGCGGAGCGCGGCGCAGAGTTGGAGGCCGTGGCCGTCGGGGAGGTGCAGGTCGAGCAGGATCAGGTCGACGGGGGCGTGCGCGTCGAGGGCGCGGATCGCCTCGGCGCGGGAGTGCGCGACGGCGACGGCGGTGAAGCCGGGGGTGCGGTCGACGTAGCGGGCGTGGGCGTCGGCGACCACGGGGTCGTCCTCGACCACCAGGACGCGGATCACCGGGCCTCCCCCGCCGGGCGCCGGAGCGGGAGCCGGACGGTGAGTTCGGCGCCGTCCCGGTGGGCGATCCGGACGTCGCCGCCGTTGCGGCGGGCGGTCTGGGCGACCAGGGCGAGGCCGAGGCCGCGGCCGTGCTGCTTGGTGGTCCAGCCGCGCCGGAAGACCTCTTCGGCGGCGGCGGGGTCGATGCCGGGGCCGGTGTCGGCGACCCGGAGCAGCAGGTCGCCGTCCTCGGTGCGGGCGGTGACCCGGACGGCGGGGGCGGCCCGGGCGGCGTTCTCGACGGCGGCGTCCATCGCGTTGTCGATCAGGTTGCCGAGCAGGGTGACCAGGTCGCGCGGGGCGAGCCGGTCGGGGAGGACGCCGTCGTCGATCCGGCTGTCCTCGGTGAGTTCGAGTTCGATGCCGCGTTCGGCGGCCTGCGCGGCCTTGCCGAGCAGCAGCGCGGCGAGGACGGGTTCGCCGACGGCGCCGACGACCTGGTCGGTGAGGCGCTGGGCGAGGGCGAGTTCGGCGGTGGCGAACTCCACGGCCTCGCGGTGGCGGCCGAGTTCGATCAGCGAGACCACGGCGTGCAGCCGGTTCGCGGCTTCGTGGGCCTGCGCGTCGAGGGCGGCGGCGATGCCCCGGACGGTGTCCAACTCACCGGTGAGCCCCTGGAGTTCGGTGTGGTCGCGGAGGGTGACCACGGTGCCGAGGCCGGGTCCGATCGGGGAGGTGTTGAGCAGCACGACCCGTTCGGCGGTCAGGTGCACCTCGTCGCGGACCGGGTCGGCGGACTCCAGCGCGTCCCGCAGCGAGTCCGGCAGGCCGAGCTGACGCACCGTCGATCCGTCCGGATCGGAGGCGAGTCGGAGGAGTTCCCGGGCGGCGTCGTTGCACAGCACCACCCGGTGCGCGCGGTCGAGCAGCAGCAGGCCCTCCCGGACGGAGTGCAGCGTCGCCTGGTGGTACTCGTACAGGTGGGACAGCTCCCCGGCGTCCATGCCGTGGGTGTGGCGGCGCAGCCGGGCGGCGAGCAGGTAGCTGGCGGTGGCGCCGAGGGCGAGCGCGAGGGCGGCGACGCCGATCAGGGCGAGCAGCGGGGTGCGCAGCCGGGCGGTGATGTTGTCGACGGTGATGCCGGCGCTGACCAGGGCGACCACCCGGTGGCGGTCGTCGAGGACGGGGGCGACCACCCGGACGGAGGGGCCGAGGGTGCCGGTGTAGGTCTCGTGCTGGACGGCGCCGGCCCGGGCCCGGTCGATGTGGCCGAGGAAGGGGTGACCGATCCGGGCGGGGTCGGGGTGGGTCCAGCGGATGCCGTTCGGGTCCATCACGGTGACGAAGTCGACGCCGGTGTCGGCCCGGACCTGTTCGGCGTAGGGCTGGAGCACGGCGGTGGGGTCCGGTCCGGTGGCGGCCTCGCGGACGGTGGGGGAGGCGGCGAGCGAGCGGGCGACGGCGGTGGTCTGCCGGAGCGCGGCGTCCTCGGCGCGCTGGGCGGTGAACAGGTAGGCCAGGACGGCGCCGCCGGCCACCACGGCGGCGACGATCACCACCTGGACGGCGAACAGGCGGCCGGCCAGGCTGCGCCGGCGGCGGGGCGGCGGGGCGCTGCTGGTCGGGTGCATGCCGACCAGTGTGCACGGCGGCGGGCGGTCCGGGGCACGGGCGGGTGCGTGAACGCTATGACCGCAACGGTGACCGGGGGCGCGGCGGGCCGGATAGTCGGGCCGCGGCCCGCCACCCACGGGCCGGGCGCCCACCTCCCCCGGGGCGCCAGCAGAGCGGGCATACGGCGAAGGAGCCGCGCGCATGGAGCCGACCGAGAACGTCAAGCCCACCGGGACAGCCGGAGCGGGCCGGTCCGACCGGACCCACTACCTGTACCTGGCGGTGATCGCCGCGGTGGTCGCGGGCGTGGTGGTGGGCCTGGTGGCCCCGAAGTTCGCGGTGGAGTGGAAGCCGGTCGGCACCGGCTTCGTCAACCTGATCAAGATGATGATCTCCCCGGTGATCTTCTGCACGATCGTGCTGGGCGTCGGGTCGGTGACCAAGGCGGCCAAGGTCGGCCGGGTCGGCGGGCTGGCGCTGGGCTACTTCCTGCTGACCTCGACGGTGGCGCTGGGCATCGGCCTGGTGGTCGGCAACCTGCTGGAGCCGGGCAGCGGGCTGCACCTGACGGCGGCGCTGGCGAAGTCGGGGCACGCGCAGGCCGCGGCGGGCGCGGCGCAGTCCACCACCGACTTCCTGCTGGGCGTGATCCCGACCACCCTGGTGTCGGCGCTGACCCAGGGGCAGGTGCTGCAGACCCTGCTGGTGGCGCTGCTGGTCGGGTTCGCGCTGCAGGCGATGGGCACGGCGGGCGCGCCGGTGCTGCGCGGGGTGGAGCACCTGCAGAAGCTGGTGTTCAAGGTGATGTCGATGATCATGTGGGTGGCGCCGGTCGGCGCGTTCGGCGCGATGGCGGCGGTGGTCGGGGCGACCGGCACGGCCGCCCTGAAGAGCCTCGCCGTGATCATGATCGGCTTCTACGTCACCTGCGTGCTGTTCGTGGTCGTGGTGCTCGGCCTGCTGCTGCGGCTGGCCGCCGGGGTGAACGTGTTCGCGCTGCTGCGCTACCTGGGCCGGGAGTTCCTGCTGATCCTGTCGACCTCCTCCTCGGAGAGCGCGCTGCCGCGCCTGATCGCCAAGATGGAGCACCTGGGGGTGAGCCGCCCGGTGGTCGGCATCACCGTGCCGACGGGCTACAGCTTCAACCTGGACGGCACCGCGATCTACCTCACCATGGCCTCGATCTTCGTCTCCGAGGCGATGGACAAGCCGATGTCGCTGGGCGAGCAGCTCTCGCTGCTGCTCTTCATGGTGCTCGCCTCCAAGGGCGCGGCGGGCGTCACCGGCGCGGGCCTGGCCACCCTGGCCGGCGGCCTGCAGTCGCACCGGCCCGAACTCGTGGACGGCGTCGGCCTGATCGTCGGCATCGACCGCTTCATGTCGGAGGCCCGGGCGCTCACCAACTTCGCGGGCAACGCGGTGGCGACCGTCCTGATCGGCCACTGGACGGGCGAGCTGGACCGCGGGCGGATGACCGCCGTCCTGGCGGGCGCGCTCCCCTACGACGAGAACGCCGCCGCCGAGAACACCGCCGACGGGAACGCCGCCAGCGAGAACGCCGCCGGCGCGACGGCCGGGCTGCCCGCGCAGGCGGGCACGCCCGACGACCGCTCGCAGCAGTCCGCCTGACGCATCGTCAGTCCGGTTCTGCGGTGGTGCCGGAGAGGGCCCAGGCGAGACCGGTCGCCGGGTCCTCGAGGGCGAGATGCAGGTGGCGCAGTTCGTCGGCCGGTTCGCTCCACACCAGGCAGCGCAGCCGGCCGACCAGCGCCTGGGCCCCGGCCCGGGACGGGGCGCCGTCGCCGTTCATCGCGGCCAGCAACTGCCAGACGGCGAGCCGCCCTTGGGCGGCGCCCCGGTCCGGGCGGGCCGAGGCGAGGTGCACCAGGGCCGGGTAGAGCGCGGCGAACGGCAGCTCGCCACCGGTGACTTCGGGCCCGCCGGCGAGCTGGGCGACGGCGTCCACGGCCCGACCCCGGACGCAGACGGCGGTGGTCCAGTCGGCGAGGCCGGCCAGTAGCCGGGTGGCCGGCAGTCCGGTCAACCGCTTTCCAGGGTGCGGCAGTTCGACGGTGGCCAGGCCCTCCCGGCCGGGCGGCACCAGGTGCAGGGCGCGGCGGGCGCCACCGGCCGGCAGGTACTCGCGGACCCGGGCGTCCGGCTCCCACCCGCCCTCCTCCCAGGGCTGCAGGCGGTACGGCACGCCCACCGCGTCGCGCTCCCCGGCGGGCAGTTCCTCCCCGAGCAGCACCCTGGTGTGCGCGGCCAGCCGGGCCACGGCGGGCGGCAGCGGCAGCGCGTCCAGGACCGGCCACGGATGGCGGGTGGCGAACACCTCCCAGAGCGGCCCGGCATCGTGGTCGGCGAGCGTCGCCGCCCCGCCCGCCGGATCGAACAGCCCGGCCCCGAGCCCGGCCGGAGCCCCGTACGCGAACAGGTGCCCGAGCGGCCCCGCCAGCGGATCATGCAACGCCCTGGCCAGCCGGAACCGCTCCAGCAGCTCGTCCCACCGCCCCTCCGCCGCCAGCCGCACCCCGGAGGGCCCCCGGCCGTAGCGCACCTCTTCACCGATCATCAGGTCAATGTACGACCCGACCGCACGACGCACCGACAGCCCGCAAGTGACGGAGTGTCACCCCACCCGGACGCCCCCGCCTGAGCCCCGCCAGGAACCCGGGGAACGGCGGCACCGAGAGGCGTCGAAAACCCTCCAGCAGCCGAGACGGCCCCGTCGGGGGCCCGGGGAACGGCGGCGCCGAGGGGCTGTGCGCCGGAACCCACCGACAGCGCCGAGGGGCGTCGGGCCACAAACCCGCACCCTCATCTCATCAGCCCGTGCCGGTACGCCGCCGCGACGGCCTGCGAGCGGTTGCGGGCGCCGAGCTTGCCGAGGATGCGCTTGACGTGGGTCTTCACCGTGGACTCGGCCAGGTGCAGCAGCGCCGCGATCTCCTCGTTGGGGTGCCCCTCGGCGGCCAGTCGGAGCACTTCCCGCTCGCGGGCCGTGAGGGCCGCCAGCCGCCCCTCCTCCACCGGCGGCGGGGCAGCGGGCTGGGCGGCCAGCAGGTGGCCGAGCAGGTCGCGGGTGACGGCCGGGTCGAGCACGGCCTCGCCGGCGGCGACGGCGTGCACGGCGTCGATGAGCCGTTCCGGGGAGGCCCGCTTCAGCAGGAACCCGGCGGCCCCGGCCCGCAGCGCGCCCCACACGTACGCGTCGTGCTGGAAGGTCGTCAGCACCAGGACCCGGGGGCCGACCCCGGCCAGTCGGCGGGTCGCCTCGATGCCGTCGCAGCCGGGCATCCGGACGTCCATCAGGACGACGTCGGGCAGCAGGGCGCGGGCCAGTTCGACGGCGCGCAGCCCGTCCTCGGCGCGGCCGACCACCTCGATGCCGTCGGCGGTCTCCAGGACGACGGCGAGCCCGGTCCGCAGCAGCGGGTCGTCGTCGGCGATCAGCACCCGGACCGGGCGCGGGCCGCCGCTCACAGCGGGAGGGTGACGCGGAGCCGGAAGCCGCCGTCGGGTCCGGGGCCGTGCTCGGCGGTGCCGTGCAGGCGGGCGGCGCGTTCGGCGATGCCGGTCAGGCCGCGGCCGGGGCGGTGGCCGGGCGGCGGTCCGGAGCCGTCGTCCCGAACCTCCACCTCGACTCCGCCACCGGTCAGGGCGATCCGCACGGCGGCGTGCTGCGCCCCGGAGTGCCGCAGCGAGTTGGTGAGCGCCTCCTGCACCACCCGGTAGGCGCAGCGGTCCTGGTCGGCAGGCAGCGGCGGGGCGTCCTGGGCCAGGGTGACCCGGAGTCCGGCCCGGTTCATCCGCCCGACCAGGCGCGGGAGTTCGGCGAGTCCGGGGTCGGACGCCGGTGCGGCGTCCGGCCGTTGCGGGGCGGGTCCGCGCAACAGGCCCAGCACCCGGTCGAGTTCGCCCAGCGCGTCGTTGCCGGTCTGTTCGAGTTCGGCGAGCAGTTCGCGGCTGCGGTCCCGCCCGGTCCCGCGCTCGTCGCGCTCGTCGCGCTCGTCGCCCCGGTCGCCCCGGTCTCCCCGGTCGAGCAGGCGGCGGGCCGCCCCGGCCTGGACCAGCATCAGGCTGAGCGAGTGCCCGACCAGGTCGTGCACCTCGCGGGCGATCCGGGCCCGCTCCTCGGCGAGCAACTCCTCGCGGGCGCGCCGCCGTTCGGTGGCCTGCGCGGCGATCCGGCGGGCGGTGGCCCAGCCGAAGGACCAGGCGGCGAGCCAGATCCCGAGGACGCCGACCGGCATGATCGCGTCGGTGTCCTGGCCGACGAAGTACCCGGCGACGCCGACCACCACGATCGGCGGGCCGCACAGCGTCCACCGGGCGGTGCCGTAGCGGCCGAGCGCCCACGCGCCGAACAGGTTGGCGTAGGGCGAGACCGGGCTGGGCAGCACGGCCTGCGCCTCGACGGCGAGGGCCAGGGTGCCGATCAGGTAGGAGGTCAGCGGGAAGCGGCGACGGCCCGCGACGGCGGCGGCGAGCAGCACCGTCAGGGCGAGGGCGTACGGGAGGCGGGCGCCGAGCCGGTCGGCGGCGCCGAACCGTTCGGCGAGCATCGCGGCGAACAGCACCGCGGCGGGCGCGCCGTCGGCGAGCCGGTCGGGCAGCGGGCGCAGCAGCGCGGCGAGCGCCGGGCGCCGGGGGCGCGGGGCGGTACCGGGAGCAGTGGTGGTCGCGGTGGGGTGCATGGGGCCGGGTCCTCGCTGGTGGGGTGCAGCGTGGAGGCTAGCCAGTACGGGGCGGCGGCGCACCCGAACTCGGGGAGAAATCGGGGTGACCCGGGGGCCGGGCGGTGTCGGAGTACCCCCGTGGGGGTAGTCCGGCGACCCCGGTGGGGGGACGCCCGGGGACCGGGCGGGTCCGTAGCTTCGGCAGCATGACACACCATCACACCGCGGCCCCGGCGCCCGGCGGCCTGCGGCGGGCCGGCCGGATCGCCGTCCCCACCCTGGCCCTGCTGGTCTCGCTGTTCTCCCTGCGCTACTTCCTGCTCGACCCGGACTACTACATCGACGACCAGCGGCTGGTCTACGCCGCGCACCTGGCGCCGCTGCTGCTGCACATCGGCGGGGCCGTGGTGGCGCTGTCGATCGGCCCGCTGCAGTTCCTGCCGGGGCTGCGGGCCCGCCGCCCGGCCGTGCACCGGTGGACCGGCCGGGTGTACGCGCTCTCGGCCCTGGCACTGAGCATCGGCGGGCTCGTACTGGCCCGGTACGCGATGCACCCGCCGGTCGCACCGATCGGGTTCGCGACGCTGGCGGTGCTGGTCCTGATCACCACCGGCCTCGGCGTCCGGGAGGTCCGCCGGGGCCGGATCGCCCGGCACCGCCGCTGGATGCTGCGCTCGTACGCGCTGATCTTCGCCGCGGTGACGCTGCGGATCTGGCTGCCGCTGGGCGCAGTGCTGGGCCTGTCCGAGGCAGTGACGTACGGGTCGGCCGCGTGGGGGTCGTGGCTGGTCAACCTCGCCTTCGTGGAGTGGCGGCTGCGGCGGACCCCGAACGCCGCCTGACCGGCGGGTGCAGCAGCGGCAGCGGGCGACCGGTCTCCACGTACCAGGCTTCGGCGGCGTTGACGGCGAGCAGCACCGCGGTGGCCAGGGCCGCGGTGGCCGCGCCGGGCAGGACGGGGGCGAGCGCCGCCAGGGCGGTGCAGGCCAGCGCGCCGAGCAGGCGGGGGACGCCGACGGCGCCGAACATCCGCAGCCGGGCGTAGCAGAAGCTGAACAGGTAGAGCGCGACGCCCGGGGCGAGCAGCAGCGCGGGCGGGCCGTGCGGGTGGTCGAAGGGGTGCGCGACCAGTTTCTTCAGCCCGACGGCGACCCCGATCACGGCGGTGGCGTAGCCGGCGTGCGCGTAGGTGAACACCTCGCGCACGGTGCGCGCCGTGGACGGGCTGTGCCGGATGCTGTGCCGGGCGGCGGGCGCGCCGTAGTGGAAGTACGTCCACCACAGGGTGGCGATCAGCACGAAGGCCAGCGCGACGGCGGTCGCGGCGGGCGGGTCGAGCGGGGCGCGGGCGGCCTGGCCGCCGACGGCGACCACCGTCTCGCCGAGCGCGATGATGACGAACAGGCCGAAGCGCTCGGGCAGGTGGCCGGTCTCGAACCGGACGGCGTCCAGGCGGCGGCCGAGCAGCGACCAGCAGCCCAGGTCGGCGAGCGCGGCGGCGGCCCAGAGCGCCGTCCGGCCGGGGCCGTCGCACGCGGCGCCGGCCAGCAGCAGCGGTCCGCCGAGCAGCAGGGTGGCGCTGAACGGGTGCCAACGCCCCAGCCGGGGGCGGGTTTTGAGGTGGATCGCCACGGCCAGCACCAGCCGCAGCAGCACGCCCGCCCCGGCGAACGCCCACGGCTGCGCGCCGTACGCGTGCGGCACGGCGATGGCCATCAGCAGGCCGCAGCCCGACAGCGCGAACAGCGTGAGCCGCCCCGCGGTCCGGTCGATGGCCGGCCCCGCCAGATTGCCGAGCAGGGTGACGCCCGTCCAACCCCACCAGAGCGGCACGAGCAGCAGCAGGGTGCGGGCGACCGCGCCCGGGGTGGTGGTGTCCGCGAGCGCGGCGGCGATCTGGGTGATGGCGAACACCCAGACCAGGTCGAAGAACAACTCGGCCCAGCTGACCCGCTGTTCGACCTCCGCGCCGACGACTTCGGCACCCACGGCTTCGGTGTCGACGGTTTCGGTGTCGACGGTTTCGGCACCGCCGGTTTCGGTGCCGGGTGCGGGTGGTGCGGTGTTCGACATGCGGGCGGGCCTCCCCGGGAGCGGGCGGATACGGAGTGGGCGGCTACGGGTGGTGGGGCGTCGCCCGGCGGGGCGGTGGGAGCGTGAACTCGCCCATCCTCCCCGTCGAGTGACGATCCGTCAGGAAGCGGCGAGCTCCGCGGCGACGGCGTCCGCGCCGAGGCCGATCATCCAGCCGAGCGGCAGGTTCGGGGCGTAGTCCTGGACCACCCGGTCGAGTTCCTCCCGGGCCCGGTCGGTCAGCGCGGGCTGCCCGGCGGCCAAGCGGCGGACGGCCTCCCGGTAGAACAGCAGGTACTGGCGCTGCGCGGCGAGCACCTCGACACCGGCGGGTTCGCCGTGGCCGGGGTACAGCACGGCGGCGTCGGCGAGTTCGGCACCCAGTTCGGTCAGCGCCGCCAGCCAGTGCGCGCCGTGGCCGTCCGCGGTGTACGGGTGGGTGCCGTGGAAGGCCAGGTCGCCGATGAAGGCGAGCGGCGCGGCGTCCGTCGCCGGGCGGACCAGGATCACGCTGTCGGCGTGGCTCTCGGCGGGCCCGACGTGCCGGACGGTGAAGGCGGCCCCGCCGAGGTCGACCTGCTGGCCGTCCTTCAGCTCGACGGTCGGGTAGGCCGTCACGGCGGGCCACTCCTCGCCGTAGACCGGGCCCCACTGGGCCCGCTTGGCGTCGGCGATCTCGCGGATCGTCGCGGCCACCGCCTCGGTGGCGTACACCGGTACGTCCCACCGCTCGACCAGGGCGTGCGCCCCGTTGAAGTGGTCGGGGTGGGCGTGCGTGACGAAGACGCCGAGCAGTGGCTTGCCGGCCCGCTCGAACCCGGCGATCTTCTCGACCAGCCCGGCGATGTCGGTGTTGAGCAGGTTGGTGTCGATCACCACCAGGCCCTCGGCGGTCTCCAGCAGGTAGGAGTTCACGAACAGGCCGGCTTCGGAGCCGGTGTGGACGTGGACGGTGGTGGTGCTCATGTCGCTTCTCCCCCAGGGGTGTTGGCGGGCCCGTTGGCCCGTCGAGCAGGAAAGCTAGCGTCTCTGTGATGTTTAGTAAAGTCGAATATGACAGAACTTCACAACGCTATGCTGACCGCGATGGAGATCCACGGGAACCAGCGCCCGGACGACCCGCCGGCGGACCAGGTCGAGTCCGAACGGCTGCTGGCGTTCGCCGAGTTGGCCCTGAACAACGGCTCCCCCGCCGAAGCCCTCGACAGCTTCCGGCAGGTCGACGGCCCCCGGGCCCGCAGCGGCGAGGCCCGCGCCCTGGAGGCGCTCGGCCACGACGCACAGGCCGCCGACCTGCACCGGGCGCTCTGGGACGGCGCCGCCCCCGGCAGCGTGGAGCGCGCCGAGCACGCCGTCGGCGCGGTCCGCTGCCTCGGCCTGTGCGACGAGACCACGGCCTCCGTCCGGTTCGCCGAGACCGCGCTCGCCGAGTTCGGCCCCTCCGAGTCCAACTCCTCCGAGTTCGATCCTTCCGAGTTCGGCCCCTTCGAGTTCGATCCTTCCGGGCCGGGTCCTGCCGGGTTCGGTTCCACCGGGTACGGGGCTCCCCGTCACCCCTGGCACGGCGCCGCCGTCCGGCTCGGCGTGACGCTGGCCGGCGAACTCGCCGACCTCGGCGAACTCCAGCGCTCCCGGCGCCTGTTGAACGCCCTCGGTGCCATCGCCGACCGGCTCGGCGAACCCGCCGCCCGCGGCGCGGTCCGCTGGAACGCCTCGCTCACCGCCCACCTGCTCGGCCACCCCGAGGAGGCCTGCCGACTCTCCGCGCAGGCCCTCGCCCTGTTCGGCGAGGCCGACCTGCCCCGGCACCTCGCCGTCGTCCGCGGCATCCACGGCCGGATGCTCGCCCGCGCCCACCCCGAACGCTGGCGGGAAGCCCTCGACCTGCTGCTGCGCGCGGTCGCCGAACTCACCGAACTCGGCCAGGGCGCCTGGCTGGTGGACACCGAGACCGAGGTCGCCGAGATCCTGGTCCGGGCCGGCCGCCCCGACCGGGCCGTCCCGCACCTGCGCGCCGCGCTGGCCCGTCCGCAGCGCTCCGAGAGCCTGGTCCGGGCCGACACCCACCTGGTGTTCGCCGAGGCCCTCGCCGCCCTCGGCGACACCGAGGGCTGCGCCGCCGAGGTCGGGGCCGCCGCCGCGATCCTCGCCCCCCGCAGGCAACGGCACTCCCAACTCGCCCGCGAATGGCACCGCGCCGCCGCCCTCTACCGCCGTCTCGACTCCCCCGCCGAAGCCATGCGCGCCTACCAACGCGCCCTCCTCGCCGCCGGCCACCTCGGCCCCGTCTGGACCTGACCCGGGCCACCGCCGGACCGCTCCGCCCCACCGACGTGGCCCCGGCCACATCGTTCTCCGGCACCGTCGCGTCCGGCCACCGCCGCGCACCGTCGACGGTGGCCGCCCCGTGCGGAGCGGCGGACCCCGTGCGCCTACCGCAGCAGCCGGTCCAGCTGGCCGCGGATCAGCTCTGCGTCGATGGCGGGCGCCGGAGGCAGACCCAGCCGCCCGACCTCCCGCTGGAAGGCGTCGGAGCCGATCCGCGCCGCCGCGCCGTGCTGGCGGGCCGGAAAGCACTGCTCCACCGCCTGGGCGAGCCGCACCTCCCCGGTGTCGGAGTCGCTCTCGGCGGCGGCCAGCCGGTCCAGCCAGACGTCGTACGGCTCTTCGGCGAGTTCGTGGCCCAGCGTCCGCACCAGTGCGAAGTAGTCCGCGAAGGACAGGTGCTGCGGCTGGACGGTGTGGTAGACCGGCCCGTCGGCGGGTGGCGCCTGCAAGGACAGCGCAACCACCGCGTCGGCTATGTGCCCCGCGGTGGCGAGCGGCAGCACGGCCTCGTGCCGTGGGACGGCCCCGACCCGGACGCTCGCCGCCGTCAGCCGCATCAGCCAGTCCGTCGTCGCCACCGCGGCACCGCTGTCGTCCCCCAGGATCGCCCCCGGCCGGTGGATCCGGACCGGCAGCCCGCGGGCGGCCGCCGTGCGGACCAGGAGTTCTGCCACCCACTTCGCGCGGCAGTACCCCGGGCCGGCCGGCGGCGGAAGCGGATCGTCCTCCGCGAGCCGTCGCCCGCCACCGGCCGCGAGCGCGTGCGCGAGCACCCCCAACGTGGAGATGTAGTGCACCGGTTTGACGCGGTGGGTGGCGGCGAACCGCAGCACCTCGGCGGTCCCCAGCACGGTGGCCGTCCTCAACTGCTCGTACGAGGCAAGCAGGTTGACCGAGGCCGCGCAGTGGTAAACGGTGTCGATCCGTTCGGCCGCCGCGGCGAAGGCGTCGGCCGACCAGCCCAGCAGCGGCTTCGACAGCGTGCCGCTCACGGCGACCACGCGGCCCCGCACGGCGGCCGGGTCGATCCCGTGGGCGCGCAGTCGACCGTCGAGCGCTTCGGCCGCCCGTTCGGGAGTGCGTCCCCGCACCAGGCAGTGCACGGTCGTGCCGGCCGTCGCCAGCAGCCGGGCCAGCAGGTAGCCCCCGAGGAAGCCCGTGGCCCCCGTCAGCAGCACCTGCCGCGGCGGCCCCGGCCCGCACGGCCGCGCCCCGGCCGGGCCGATCCGCGCGTCCAGCACCAGATCGCCCGGAGGAATCCCGTTGACCGCGCCGCCGACCTCCATGCCGTTCCTCCTCCGACTTCGACTTCGAACCCGCACTCCGCGCGTCCCGTCCGCATGTCCCCTCCGCCGAGGACTCTGGGGGCAGCCCGCACCGGTGGCAACGCCGTGTACCGCCACACGGGACGGGGCATTGCCACCCCGCCGCGGGCCGCACAGTCTGGGGCGAGCGGTGCGGACCGGCAGGAGTGCGAGCCACGGCCCCGGCGCACCGCCGCGACACCCCGCCGCGGACCACCGCCACGGGACGCCCCGACCGAGGGAGACGAGCGATGCGAGCGGTCTACGCCCAGGCGCCGTGCCCCCAGGACCCCCTGGCGGCGCTGCGGGTCGGCGAGCGCCCCGACCCCGGCCCGCCCCCTGCGGGCTGGACGGTGCTCACGGTCGCGGCGGCGGCACTCAACCACCGCGACCTGTTCACCCTGCGCGGCACCAACATCGACGACGCCTGCTTCCCGATGATCCTCGGGGTCGATGCCGCGGGCTTCGACGCCGCAGGCCGACCGGTCGTGCTCTACGGCCTGCTCCCCGGCCGCGCCGAGGCCGGTGACGAGACGGTCGCCTCCGAACGCAGCGTCATGGGCCAGGTCCACCAGGGAACTTGCGCCGCCCAGGTCTGCGTCCCCACCGAGAACCTGCTGCCGGTCCCGGACGGGATGCCGCTGACGGAGGCGGCGTGCGTGTTCGGCGCCTGGGCGTCCGCCTACCACATGCTCTTCACCCGCGGCGGAGCCCGGCCCGGCCACCGGGTGCTGGTCCAGGGCGGCGCCGGCGGCCTGGCCTCGGGACTGATCACCCTCGCCAGGGCGGCCGGACTGCGCGTGCTGGCCACCGCCCGCACCGAGGACAAACGCCGCTACGCGCTGGAGATCGGCGCCCACGAGGTCCTCGCCCCCGGCGCCGCGCTGAGCGAACCGGTGGACCTCGTGGTGGACAGCGTGGGCCGGGCGACGTGGGCGCACTCCCTGCGGTCGGTGCGCCGGGGCGGCACCGTGGTGGTCGGCGGCGTCACCACCGGCGGGTACCCGCCCGCCCATCTCAGCCGCATCTTCTACGAGGAGATCACCGTCGCCGGCGCCATGGCCGCCACCCGGGCGGAGTTCGCCGCCACCCTCGCCTTCATGCAGCAGTCCGGCATCCGCCCGCGCCTGGACCGGGTGGTGCCGTTCGCACAGGCACCGACCGCCCTGGCGGACCTGTTGGCGGGCCGGGTGCGCGGAAAGCTCGTCCTCACCCCCGACTGACCCCGACCGGCTCCGGACCCACGGCCCTGTCCTCCCGTACCCACCCCAGGAGAAGGAAGCGGTGCAGACCACAGACCCGGCACCCCCCTACAGCGTCCCCGGCCCGCTCTCGCGCCCGGACGTCCTGCGCCACATGCTGCTGTCCCGCGAGTTCGACCGCCGTGCCGGGATCGCCTACCGGCAGGGACTGACCTGGTTCCACATCTCCTCCGCCGGCCACGAGGCGCTCGCCGCCCTGGCCGGTCACCTGGGACCGCACGACGTGATCGCCCCGCACTACCGCGACCGCGCCCTGCTGCTGGCCCGCGGAGTGGCCCCGGCCGACATGGCCCGCGACCTGCTGGCCCGCCCCAGCCCGACTCCCGGCACCGGCTCGGGCGGCCGGAACATGACCAGCCACTTCAGCGACCGCCGCCACGGCGTCTTCTCGGTGGCCTCCCCGGTGGCCTCCAACTGCCTGCCCGCCGCGGGCTTCGCCTGGGCCGCCCGGCTGCGCGCCACCGGCGGCGTGGTGCTCTGCCTGCTGGGGGACGCCTCCGTCCGGCAGGGGGAGTTCTACGAAGCTCTCGCCTTCGCCCTCGAACACACCCTGCCGCTGGTCTTCGTGGTCGAGGACAACGGCTACGGCATCAGCATGCCCACCGCCGCGGGCTCCCCCCTCCGCCTGGGCCTGCTCCCGGGCGAGCGGGTCGTCCGGGCGGACGGCTCCGACCCCGACGCCCTGGACCGGGCTGCCGCCGCGCTGATCGGGACGGCCCGCCGGGGCGGCGGACCCGGAGTCCTGTGGTGCGAACTGGACCGGCTGGAGTCGCACACCTCCGCCGACGACCAGCGCGGCTACCGCTCCGAGGACGAACTGGCCCGGATGCGCGACCCCATCGCCGTCCTGAGCGGCCGGCTGGTCGCGGAGGGCGAACTCACGCAGGACGACACGGAGCGGCTGACGGCCCTGGCCCGCGGCGAGGTGGAGGCGGTCTTCGCCGAGGTCGCGCGGGAGGACCGGCCGTCCCCCGCCACGGTGCTGAACCACCTGTACGCCGACCCGGAGCCCGACCCGGAGCCCGACCACGCCGACCCGGAGCCCGACCCGGAGCCCGACCCGGAAGCCGAAACCGGCCGCACCATGGCCGAGGCGGTCAACGCCGCCCTCGCCGAGGCCCTCGCCGACCCCCGCAGCCTGGTCTTCGGCGAGGACGTCGAGGACCCCAAGGGCGGCGTCTTCCGCCTCACCCGCGGCCTCGGCGCCGTCGGCCGGGTGATCAACTCCCCGGTGGCCGAGGCGACGATCGTCGGCGTCGGCGTGGGACTGGCCGCCGCCGGGATGCGGCCGGTCCTGGAACTGCAGTTCGTCGACTTCGCGTCGCCCGCCTGGACCCAGCTCACCGCCCAACTGGCCACCCTGCGGTGGCGCACGGCCGGAGGCTGGGACTGCCCGCTGGTGGTCTACGCGCCCTCGGGCGCCTACCTGCCCGGCGGCGGCATCTGGCACAGCCAGAGCAACGAGAGCCTCTTCACCCACGTCCCCGGCCTGCGCGTCGCGGTGCCCGCCCGCGCCGATGACATCGGCCCGGTCTTCCGCCGCGCCCGCCGACTCGGCGACCCCGTCCTGGTCATGCTGCCCAAACGACAGCTGCGCCGGCGCCCCACCGCCGCCACGCGGCCACCCGCCGACGCCGCCGCCACGGTGGTCGGCTGGGGCAACAGCACCGAACTCGCCGTCGCAGCGGCGCAGGAACTGGCCGGCGACGGGGTGGCGGTGGAGGTCGTGGACCTGTGCTGGCTCAACCCGTGCCCGCTGGAGGCCGTGCGCGCCTCGGTGCGGCGCACCCGCGGGCTCGTCGTCGTCCAGGAGTGCGTGGCCCCCAGCAGCTACGGCGCCTGGCTGCTCGCCGAACTGCTGACGGACGGCGAGGTCTTCCGCACCCTCGACGCGCCGCCCGTCCTGCTGTCCCGCGCCAACGTCCACGTCCCCTACGACACCGGTCTGGAGACGGCGGTCCTGCCGCACTCCGGCCACATCGTCCAAGCCGTCCGGGCGCTGCAGGCGTCACGAATCCGGGAGTCGGAGTGAAGCAGATCCACGTCCCCCAGCTCGGTGAGGGAATCACCGAGGTCCGCCTGCTGCGCCTGCTCCGGAAGCCGGGCGAGCGGGTGGCGCGCGACGAAGTGCTCTACGAGGTCGAGACGGACAAGGCGACCATGACGATCGAGTCGCCGCACGGCGGGGTCCTCGCCGGCTGGCTGGCCGACGAGGGCGACGTGGTCGAGGTCGGTGCCCCCGTGGCACTGCTGCGGGAGGACGCGACGGTGCCCCCGGCCCCCGCGGCACCCCCCGCCGCGCGGCCGGGCCGGGCCGGGGAACCCGCCCGTGCCGCCGCCTTCACCGACCGGGACACCACGCCGCGGCGCCGCGAGCTCAACGCTGCGCTCGCCCGCGCCCGCGCCGACTGCGTACCGGCACTGGTGTCGGTCGGACTGCCGCAGGAGACCCTCGCCCGGGCCGCCGCAGCCCTGCGCGCCCAGGGTCCCCGGGACGTGCTGGTGACCGAGTTCACCGCCGTCGCCCACCTCGTCGCCCGTGCCGCCGCCCACCACCCGGCCCTGCGCACCCGGCGCGTCGGGGAGGAGCGGACCCGGGTGTACACGGCCGTCCACCTGGGCGTGGCGGTCTCCGACGAGCAGGGCGAACTGCACGTCGCGGCCGTACCGGACGCCGACACCCTGCCCTTCGCCGACTTCGCCCGTCGACTGGCCCACGCGGTGCGCCGCGCCCAGGAGGGCGGCAGCGACGTCGACGGCACCACCACCCTGATCCTCTCCGCCCTGGACAGCGAGGCCGTGCGCTTCGCCGTGCCGACGGTGGTGCCGCCCGCCTCGGCGACGCTCTTCCTGGGAGCCGCCGGACCGGAACCGGGCAGCGAGCGCCAGGCCGTGCTCTCCTTCGACCACTGCGTCCTCAACGGCCTCCAGGCGACCCGCTTCCTGGAGACGCTCCAGGAACTGGTCCGTGAGGCGGCGGGGGAGGAGCCGCCGCCCGGTGATCGCACCGGCCCGCGCCCGGGTGCGGTCACCGACGAGGCGTCCGCGCTGGAGACGGTGCTGGAACTGGCCGGCGACATCCTGGGACGGCCCGTGGCACCGGACGTCCTGCTGGGCGAGCAGGGCATGACCTCCCGGCACGCCACCGAACTCGCGGCACGGCTCGACCGGCTGCCCGGCGTCACGCTGGCGGCCACCGCGATGTGGCACCACCCCACCGCCCGGGCGCTGGCGGCGACGGTGGCGGCCCAGCGCGCGGCAGCCGGCGACCCGAGCCCCGCGCCGTCCGCCCCCGCCCGGCCCGTCCCCGCCGCCTCCCGGCCCACCACCGACGAGCGCGCCGTCGCCGTGATCGGTGCCGCCTGCCGACTGCCCGGCGCGGAGGGCCCGGACGCCTTCTGGTCCCTGCTGGAGCGCGGCGAGGACCGGTTCACCCCCGTCCCGGCGGAGCGGCTGCCCGGTTTCGACCCCCAGCAGGTCGCCGTGACCGGGGGCGTACGGGTGCGCGCCGCGCTGGTGGAGCGCCCCGACTGCTTCGACGCCGGCTTCTTCGGCCTGACGCCGCGGATGAGCGCGGCGATGGACCCCCAGCAGCGCATGCTGCTGGAACTGAGCTGGCAGGCCCTGGAGTACGCGGGAATCGTTCCGCAGAGCCTCGCCGGAAGCGCCACCGGCGTGTTCATCGGCGCCGGCGGGTCGGACTACCGGGAACTCGTGGCCCACCACGGCTTCGCCGACGGCTACACCGCCACCGGCACGCTTCCCGCCTACCTGGCCAACCGGCTGTCGCAGTTCTACGACCTCAACGGCCCGAGCCTGACCGTCGACACGGCCTGCTCCTCGGCGCTCACCGCGGTCACCCAGGCCGTGGCCGCCCTGCGCTCGAACCTGTGCGACCTCGCCTTCACCGGCGCCGCCCAGGTCATCGGCAACGGGTTCAGCGCCGCGGCGTACTACCAGGCGGGCATGCTCTCCCCCGACAGCACCGCCACCCCGTTCGACGACGCGGCCGACGGCTTCGTCCGCGGGGAAGGCGGCGTGGTGTTCCTGCTCAAACGGCTCAAGGACGCGGTGCGGGACGGCGACCCCGTCCTGTGCGTGATCCGCGGAGCCGCCGTCAACCACGGCGGCCGCTCCGCCGGAGTCGCCCACCCCAACCCGGCCGCGCAGACCGCGTTGATCAGGCGGGCCCTGCGCGACGCGGACCTGAGCGGCGACGAAGTGGGCTACGTCGAGGCCCACGGCACCGCCACCCCGCTGGGCGACCCCATCGAGATCGAGGCGCTGACCGCAGCCCTGGCCGACGACATCGCCGCACGGCCCCCGCAGGGGCCGGGCGGAGAGCTGTGGGTGGGCTCCGTCAAGGCGAACATCGGCCACCTGGAAGGAGCGGCCGGAGCGGCCGGGCTGCTGAAGGCGGCCCTGGTGGTGAAGCACGGGGCGATCCCCGCGATGCCGGGCTTCCGCGTCCCCAACCGCAACCTCGACCTCGACGGCCTCCCCGTCCGCCTGGCTACCGTCCCCGTCCCCTGGCCGCAGAACGGCGCGCCGCGCCGGGCGGCCGTCAGCTCCTTCGGCCTCGGCGGCTCCAACGCCCACCTGATCGTGGAGCAGGCCCCGCCGAACACCGCCGTGCCGCCGCCGGCGGACTGCCGGGGCGCACGCCTCTTCCCGCTGTCGGCCGCCTCCCCGGCGGCGCTGCGCGCCCTCGCCGCAGTCCTGGCCGACCACGTGGCGGACACCGACGACCTCCGTCCGGCGTCCCTCGCGGCCACCCTGCAGACCGGCCGCCACCCGCAGGCCCACCGTGCCCTGCTCACCGCGGACACCCGACCCGAGCTCGTCGGCGCCCTGCGCGCCCTGGCCGCCGGCGACGCCCCGGAGCACTGCGCGACCGAGCCGGACTGGGTGGCGACGGGGCAGTGCGACTGGACCGCTCTGTGGGACGGCGTCCCCCTGCCGCCCCGCGTCCCCCTGCCGCCCTACCCCTTCCAGCGCCAGCGCTTCTCGCTGCCCTTCACCCGGCACCGGACGACACCCGACACGCCCGCCCCGGCACCGTCTGCGGCACCCGCCGTGCCCGCCGCGCCCGCCGTGCCCGCGGCCTTCACGGCGCCCGCACCGCCCATCGCGCGGACACTCCCCACCGGTCAGGAAACCCCCGCCGACCGGCCGCTCCGCACCGGGCCGCTGCCGTCCGAACCGTCCCCCGGCCGTGCCCCGGCCGCAGCCCTCGAAACGCTCCTCGACACCGTTCGCCGTTGCCTGGCCGGGGTGCTGATGGTCGAACCCGCCGAAGTCGAGATGGACCGCGACTTCGCGGACCTGGGCATCGACTCCATCCTGGTCGTCGAGGCCGCCGCCGGGCTCTCCGAACAACTCGCGCTCCCGCTGAGCGCCAAGACGCTCTACGCGCACCCCACCGGCCTGCGCCTCGCCCGCCACCTGGCCGCCACCGGCACACCCCCGGCCGCCGAGGCCTCCCACGACGAGAGCCCCCGGGACGAGGTCCCCGACGACGACGAGGTCCTGGCGGCCGTCCGGGCCAGCGCGCTGCCGATCTTCCGGCGCAGCGGGATCGCCCCGAGCGCCTTCGCCCCCGAACGCTCGCTGGTCGAACTCGGTGTGGACTCCCTGGACCGGATGGACATCATCGCCGCCAGCACCGACGCGCTGGGGCTCGGCCTGGACGACGTCGACCTCGCCGACATGCCGGACATCGCCACCCTGCTGGAGCGGCTGCGCGCGGCCCTCCGCAGCCGGACGGGGCAGGTGGCACCGTGAACGAGCCCCCCGGCCGCGGCACCGTGGCCCTGCTCTCGGCGGCGGTGCTCAACTGCCTGGCCGAGGATGTCGAGACGTACGCCGCCGCGCTGTTCGCGGGCCGCAGCGGCATCGCCCCCACCGGTGAGCGCATGCCGTCCGAGGCCAGGGCACCGGTCGGCGGCTGGCTGCGGGACTTCGACCTGGAGGGCTGGATCGGCCGACACCTCGCCGACGACCGGGCGGCGGCCCGTCTGCGGCACGCTGCCGCCCGCTGCGCCCTTCCCGCGCAGAGCGCCGCCTGCGTGGCCGTGCTCGCCCTGCGCGACGCGGGGCTGGACGAGCGGCAGACGGCCCGCACCGCGGTCCTCGTCGCGGGCAGCAACCTCGCGCTCGACTACCAGGTGCGCACGGCCTGGCAGTTCCGGCAGACGGGCCGCGTCACGCCCTCGCACGCGCTGACCCACATGGACATCGACACCGTCGGCGCGGTGAGCGAGGCGACGGGCGCGTGCGGTGAAGGATGGGTGCTGGGAGCCTCCGCCGCCAGCGGCTCGCTGGCCGCGATCCAGGCCGTCCGGCTGCTGGAGGCCGGAGAGGTGGACCACTGCCTGGTGGTCGGCCCGTGCAGCGAGCTCTCCCCCCTGGAACTGCGGGCGCTGCACGACAGCGGGGCGCTGGCCCGCAGCACGCCCGGCGCCGACCCGGCCACCGTGTGCCGCCCCTTCGACGCGGACCGCAGCGGGCTGGTCTACGGCCAAGGCGCGGCCGCGGTGCTGCTGACCCGGCTGGCGCCGGCCGCCCCCGCCCTGGCCCGGCTCCCCGGCTTCGGGCTCGGCCTGGACGGAGCACGGGGCATGGAGCCGCACGCGGCCGGGCAGGCCGCGGCGATGCGCGCGGCCCTGGACCGCGCCCGGCTGCCCGCCGGCGCCGTGGGCTACGTCAACGCGCACGCGGCCGGCACGGTCGTCGGCGACCGCACCGAGGCGCAGGCGATCCACGAGGTGTTCGGCGCCGGCCCCCTGGTCAACTCCACCAAGGCCCTGACCGGGCACTGCTTCGGCTCGGCCGGGCTGATGGAGCTCGTCGCCACCGCGCTCCAACTGCGCGAGCGGCGCTGCCATCCCAATCCGAACCTGTACCGCCCCTGCCACCCGGGGCTGCGCTTCGCCCCCCGCACCGCCGTGCCCCTGCCGGCGCAGGCGGCCCTCACCAACGGCCAGGGGGTGAGCGGCATCAGCTCCTCGATCGCCGTCACCCGCCCCGCCTCCTACCTCCGGCCCGCCCGGACCACGACGGAGTCACCATGACCACCGCCTTCCCCGCCGTCGGCATCCACGCCCTCGGCGTCTACCCCGGCCGCACCTTCGTCGACGTGCCAACGGTCCTGCGCGGCCGGGGCCTCGACACCGGGCGCATCGCCAACCTGATGATGTCGACCAAGAGCGTGTCGCTGCCCTGCGAGGACCCGGTGACCTTCGCGGTCAACGCCGCCGAACCCGTGGTGAGCGCGCTGCCCGCCGCCACCCGGGCCCGGATCGAACTGCTGGTACTGAGCACCGAATCGGGCCTCGACCTCAGCAAGTCGCTCGCCAACTACGTCCACCGCCACCTCGGACTCCCCTCCACCTGCCGGGTGTTCGAGATGAAGCAGGCGTGCTACTCGGCCACCGCCGCGCTGCAGACCGCCGCCGCCGTCATCGCCGCGTCCCCGGACCCGGGCGCCCTGGCCCTGGTCATCAACGCCGACGCCCCCCACCCCGTCCGGCGCAGTTACTACGAGCCCTCCCAGGGCGTCGGCTCCGTCGCCGCCCTGATCGGCCAGGACCCCGGACTGGTCCGGCTGGAACGCGGTGCCTACGGTCTGCACTCCTTCGAGGTGATGGACTCCTGCCGCCCCCGTTACACGGAGGAAGTGGTCGACACCGACCGCTCCCTGCTCGCGTACCTGGAGTGCGCGCAGAAGGCGTTCGCCCACTACTGCCGGAAGGTCCCCGGTACGGACCTGGTCGACGACTTCGACCTGCTGGCCATGCACACCCCCTTCGGCGGCATGGTCAAGGGCGCGCACCGCTCCCTGCTGCGCTCCCTCGCCCGGCTGTCCCCCGCCGAGATCGACGCGGACTTCCGGCGCCGGGTCGAGCCGTCCATCCGCTACCCGCAGCGCACCGGCAACATCTACGCGGGAACCGTCCTGCTCGCCCTCACCAGCGCCCTCGCGCACTCCCCGCACGACCGGCAGCGCCGCATCGGCGTCTTCTCCTACGGTTCGGGCTGCGCCTCCGAGTTCTACGCCTGCACGGCCCTGCCGTCCCCGGCCGCCGACACCCTGCGCGAGACGGTGGACGCCGACCTCCGGCGGCGCCACCGGCTGGAGTGGGAGGAGTACGAGCAACTGGCCGCCACGGCGGGCCTCCCGGCCGCCGGCACCCGCGACGCGGACATCGACGTCGGCCCGTACGAGAAGATCCTCGCCGCCACCGCCGGCCCGAGGCCGCGCCTGCTCCTGGCCGGAGTACGCGGATACCACCGTGAGTACCGATGGGAGGAACCGGCCGCATGCACCCCCGGCTGACCCCGCCCGGCCCGGTCTCCCTGACCGACGGCCCCGGCTACCTCACCGCCCTCCTCGACAGCCCGGACACCCGCAACCCGCTGAGCGCCGCCCTGGTGGACGCGCTGCTGCGGGCGGTGGAGGAGGCGCAGCGGCGCCCCGGCTGCCACGCGCTGGTGATCCGTGCGGCCGGTCCCGCCTTCTGCACCGGCCTCCCCCTCGCCCCCGGGCGCGCCCCGTGGCACCGGGGGGCCACCCCCTGGGACCTGTTCGAAAAGCTCGCCGACAGCGCGGTGCCCACCGTCGCCGTGGTGGACGGCGAGGCCACCGGGGGCGGCACCGCGCTGGCCGCCGCCTGCGACCTGGTGATCGCCGCGCCGGGGGCCCGCTGGCGGCTGACCGAGGGCCTGCTGGGACTCGTGCCGGCCATGGCCCTGCCCTTCCTGGCCCGCCGGATCGGCCCGCAGCGCGCCCTCACCCTCGTTCTGACCGCCGAGGAGATCGACGCGCCGACCGCCGAACGCCTCGGCCTGGCCGACCGGCTCGCCGCCGACCCCGACACCGAACTCCGGCGCTGCCTGCGTGACCTGCGCCGCCTGCCGCCGGGAACGGTCGGGGCCCTCAAACGCTACCGGCGACGGGCCTTCCCCTGGCCTCCCGACCTGGGCGCCGCGGCCGCCGCCCTCCTCGACGAGCGTCTCGCCAGCCCCGAGACCCGTACCCGGCTGGCCGGCCTCACCCCACCCGGGAGCACCCCGTGAGCGACGACGACCCCTTCACCGTGGACCGGGAGGGCGGCGTGGCCCTGGTCACCCTCCACGACCCCGCCCGGCGCAACCGCCTCACCCCCACCGTCCTGCACCGGTTCCCCGCCCTCCTGGAGCGGACGGCTCTGGACCCCGCCGTACGCGTCGTGGTGCTGGCCGGCCTGCCGGACGTCTTCTGCGCCGGCGGCGACCGCGACTACCTCCTGCGGCTGGCCACCGGCGAACGCTCCGCCCTGGAGTCCGAACCGTGCGTGCGGGCCCCGCTGCGCTGTCCGGTCCCGGTGGTGGCCGCCATGCAGGGACACGCCGTCGGCGGCGGACTGCTGCTCGGCCTGTTCTGCGACCTGGCCGTGTTCTCGGAGCGCTCGGTGTACCACGCGAACTTCCTCCAGTACGGCTTCATCCCCTGCATGGGCGCCACCGTCCTGCTGCCCGCCCGCCTCGGCGACGTCCTCGGCCCCGAGATGCTGCTCACCGCCCGCGGCTACCGGGGCGCCGAGCTGCGCGAACGCGGCGCCGGCCTGCGCGTCACCGCCCACCGCGAGGTGCTGCCCACCGCCCTGGCCGAGGCCCGGCGGATGGCCCGCGCCCCGCGCGCCGCTCTGGAACTGATGAAGAAACGGCTGGCCGCGCCGCTTCACGCGGCCACCGAGGCGGCCATTCCCGAGGAACTGGCCCTCATGCGGCAGTGCTTCACCGACCCCGCCGTACGGCACCGCATCCAGCGGCTCTACCCCGAGGGAGAAACCAAATGATCCAGGTCATGATGTTCCCCGGCCAGGGCGGGCAGCACGTCGGCATGGGCGCCGACCTCTTCGAACGCTTCCCGGACCTGGTGCGCGAGGCGCACGACGTGCTCGGCTTCCCCGTCGCCGACCTGTGCCTGACCGGCCCCCAGGAACGGCTCGACCACACCGGCAACGCCCAGCCTGCGCTCTTCCTCGTCCACGCCCTCGCCCACCGCGCCGCGCTCGCCCGGGGCGCCCGGCCCGACGTACTGATCGGCCACAGCTTCGGCGAGTACAACGCCCTGGAGGCGGCCGGAGCACTGAGCTTCGCCGACGCGCTGCACCTGGTGCGGGCCCGCGCGCAGGCCACCAGCCGCACCCCCGGCGCGATGACCGCCGTGGTGGGGCTGACCGGGCGGCAGCTCACCGCCGCCCTCGCCGCCGACGGCATCGCCGACGTGTACGTCAGCAACTACAACGACCCGCGCCAACTGGTCCTGGCCGGTCTCGCCCCCGCCCTGGAACGCGCCGAAACGGCCCTGGAACGCGCCGGAGCACGGCTGGTGCGCCGCCTCAACGTCACCGGCCCCTTCCACTCGCCCCTCATGCGCGAGGCCGCCGAGCAGTTCGCCCCCGCCGTCGCCCGCGCGCGTTTCCGCACCCCCCGGGTGCCGGTCATCGCCAACACCACCGCCCGCCCGCACACCGTCCGCTCGCTTCCCCGGCACCTGGTCGCCCACGTCCACACCCCCGTGCTGTGGCGGCAGTCCCTGGAACTCCTCCTGCGCACCGACCGGCCGCAGTTCACCCAGATCGGCGGTGGCCACGGCCTGATCCGCACGGTCGAAGAGGTCCGGCTCCGGGGCGCGACGGTCGACTGACCTCATCCCGCCTGCGCGCCGTCGGCGACCCGTGGCGACCCGCTCTCCGCAACCAGGGCCCAGGACGTCCGCCGCAGCGCCGCCACCAGGGTGCCGGCCTGCCGGACGTCCTCGGTGACCGCCGAGAGCGCCGCGACCACCGCGCCCCGCTCGTGCACGGGGACCGCGCACTCCCACAGGTCCCGCTCCCGGTCCTCCGGCACCAGGCTGAACCCCTGCCGCCGCACCTGCTCGAGCACCCGGTCCGCGGCGTGCCCGGGACCGGACGCCAGCGGGGAGCCGGCCAGCAGCACCCGGCCCGCGGCGGTGGCGAACGCGGGCGCCGACGGGTTGCGGGCCCCGAGCGGCACCGGCGAGCCCACCCCCCGGATGCTGTGGGCGTACCACACCCGCGAGCCCCGCAGGAGCGCCAGTTGGGCCGGGCACCGGACCGCCTGGTACAGCTCCACCAGGTAGGGGACGCTCACCTGTCGCAGCCGCAGGCCCGCCGCCTCGGGGCCGCCGCCCGCCGCGAGCCACCGGCTGTCCAGCACGTACCCCTCCGCCAGCCGCCGCACCAGTCCGAAGTGGCCCATGCCGGCGAGTACCCGCTGCGCGGTGCTCTTGGACATTCCCAGCACCCGGGCCACCTCGCGCGGCCCGGTGGGTCTTCCCACACCCGCCATGAACTGCAGCACCGCCGCCACCCGCCCCAACGGCGGCCCACCGGTCCCGTCCTGCTCCTGTCCGCGACTCGTCGTCATTCCGCCCTCTCCGCACCGTGCCCCCGTCCGCCCGGTCGCGGCAGCGGGCCCGCGGGCCCTGGGCCTTCCATCACAGCGCAGGACCTGCCCCCGGCCCACCGGCCCGCACGCTCCCGGCCGTGAAAGTGCCGGGCCGTTGAACCGGCGCCCGCACCCGGCGCGGCAGGGCCGCCGGGTGATGCGGCACCGCGGGGGCGTCCGACAGCAGCCTGGTGGCGTCGACGCAGCCGTTGTCGAGAGCGTCGGACGAACTGCCGTGCCCACGACGTGCTCGGCCGGCGGTACCGGATCCACCGGCCGCTCTCGGCCCGCCCCGCCCGCTCCGTCCCCTCCTCCCCGGCCGGGGCGTTGCCGCTCCGGGCCGATCGCGGGCGAGGGCCTAGGATCGACTCCCATGACGCCCGACGAACTCACCGGCAGCCGGGTCCGCGCCCTGCGGAAGGCCCTTGGCCTGTCCCAGGCCGAACTCGGCGGCGACGTGCTGTCCGCCAGTTACCTGTCGATGATCGAGTCGGGGGCCCGCCGTGCCTCCGTCGCCGCGTTGCGCCACCTCGCCGACCGGCTCGGCACCACCGTCGACCACCTCGCGCTCGGCCTCGCACCCGACTGCCGGGCCGCCGCCGAGAGCCGACTCGCCCTGGCCCGCCTCGCCCTGCACGACGGCCGCCCCGCCGACTGCCTCGCCCTGCTCGACCAGGACGCCGGCGCCGACGGGTCCTGCCGCTGGGACGGCGAGGCGGGCGCCGCCCGCATACGCGCCCTGGAGGAACTCGCCCGCACCGACGAGGCGGTGCACGGCCACGAGACCCGGCTGTCCCGGCTGGAGGCCGACAGCCCGGCCTGGGCCGAGGCCGCGACCGAACTGGTCCGCCGCCACCTGGCCGACGGCGCGCCCGCCTCCGCCGCCGCGCTCGCCGAACGCGCCCTGGCCGTCTACACCGAGCGCGGCCTGCTCTGGACCGACCCCGCCGTCCGCCTCGCCACCCACCTCGCCGACGCCCGGGCCCGGCAGGGCGACTCCGCGGGCGGCCGGGCCCTGCTCGCCGAGGTGCACCGCGCCCTCCTGGCCCACCCCGACGAGACCGGGCGGGCCGCCGCCTACCGGGACGCCGCCCTCGCCGCCCACCAGGACGGCCGCCACCGCGAGGCGCACACCCTGGCCGAGCACGCGCTCGCCCTGCACCGGGCCGTGGACCGTCGCCGCGACGGCCTCACCCTGCGGGTCCTGTCCGCGATCCTGCTCGCCGACGCCGAGCCCGACCGCCTCGCCGAGGCCGTCGAGCAGCTGCACGCCGTCCGCGCCGAACTCCTCGCGCACGGCACCACCGAACAGCTGACGGCCTGTGAACTCGCCCTCGCCGAACACCTGTTGCGCGACGGGGACACCACCGCTGCGGACCGGCTCGCCGACGCCCTGCTGGACCGCCTCACCGACACCGGCCACCCGCACGAGGCGCGGGCCCGCCTGGCCAAGGCCGAGGCCCTGCTCGCCGCCGCCGACCCGGCGGCAGCCGGCCACCACCTCGCCCTGGCCACCGACCTGCTCCACAGCCTGCCCGCGAACGGCGACCGCCGCACCGTCGAATGCTGGCGCCGCACCGCCGCCCTCCACCAGCGCCTCGGCAACCCCGAAGCCGCCATGCACGCCTACGACCAGGCCCTCCGCACCACCGGCCACGTCCTCCCACCCGCCCCCCGGCAGACCGCCCCGGCAACCCCGACGACGACCGAGCCCCGCCCCCGCTGACCGCCTCCCCCGAAAGCGCCGAGGGGACGGAGCACCTCCCCCGTCCCCTCGACCCACCGCTCCCGACCGGGCCCCGGCACCTCCCGAACAGCGACCCCCGATCGGTGCGCAGACCCGCCGGGGCCGCCCCGGCCGAACCACCCGCGTCAGCTGTCCGTCCCGGCCCGGTGGCGGCGCCGCTAGGCGGCCAGCTCCTGAGCCACCGTCACCCGCCGGGCCCGGCCGCCGACCCGGACCAGGGTGGCGGCGAGGACCGGCAGCGCCGCCAGCAGGAGGCAGACGGAGAGCGGGACGCGGGCGGTGAGCAGGCCCGCCAGGGCCGTCGCGGCGGAGCCGCCCGCGTTGAAGGCCGCGTTGACCATCGCGCCGGCCCGGGTGCGCTGCTCGGGGGCGGCCAGTTCGTCGGTGAGCAGGTAGGCGGTGGTGAGGGTGGGGGCCACCGCGAGGCCGGCCGGCAGGGCGAGGACGGCGAGGAGGGCGACGTTCGGGGCGAGGGCGGTGGCGGCGAGGGCCGCGCCCAGGCCGAGGGTGAGGACGGTGAGCCGGGTCGCCGAGCCGGCCCGCCACTCGATCGCGCCGAAGGCCAGCCCGCCGGCCGCGCTGCCGACGGCGAGCGCCGCCTCCACCCAGGCGACGTCGGCGGCCTGCCCGTACTGCGCCGCGAACACCGCGGCGAGCAGGCCGAACGCGCCGAGGCTCGCCCCGGTGCCGGCCGCGGCCGCCAGCGGCTGGCGGGACTGCCGGATCAGCGCCCAACTGCGCGGCGCCGCCTGCTCGGTGGCCGCCACCGGCGCAGCCTTCGCCCAGCGGACGGCGAAGGCGAGGGCGAGCGTCCCCGGGAGGACGAGCGCGGCGCTGAGCAGCAGGCCGACGGCCGGGCGGGCGACCGCGGCGAGCAGGCCCGCCAGCAACGGGCCGGTGACGTAGAGCAGTTCCTCCGCCACAGTGTCCAAGCTGTAGGCCCGGCGCCGCAGTTCGGGATCGGTGATCAGCGCGCTCCACCCCGTCCGGGTCACCGGTCCGAGCGGCGGGGCGCAGACGCCGGCCCCGGCGGCGAGCAGCAGCAGGACGGGGTAGGGGGTGCCGCCGGTCCAGGTCGCGGCGGCCAGCGCGACCAGCACGGCCGCGTAGCCGACGGCCATCGGCAGCAGGGCGCGACGCGGGCCGAACCGGTCGACCAGCCCGGCCCGGGTCGGGAAGAGCACCACGCTGACGACGGAGAACACCGCCATCACCCAGCCGGCCCGGGCGTACGAGCCGGTGGCCCCGGCCGCGGCGAGCAGCAGGGACAGCGAGACAGTGCCGTAGGAGAGTCGGCCGATCAGGGCCGAGGTGAACAGCCGGGCCGCGCCCGGGGTACGCAGGACCGTCGCATAGGACGAAGACATGAGGGGTTCCTCAGGAAAAGGCGGCGCGCAGCGCGCCGGTGAACAGGGACGCCGAAGGACCGCTCCGCCGGTTCGGCGTGCGGTCGCTGCCCGAGGTCCTAGTCACGCATGAGGAACATGCGCGCCATGGTAGCGGCCCTTCCGTCCGTACGGAACCGAATTCCGCCCGCCCCGGGCGGCCGGGGTCCGCTCCCCCAGCCGCCACCGCCTCCCGACGGCCCGTCACCGTCACCGCTGCTGCACCCACCACACCACGCCGCCGACCAGCGCTGTCCCGCCCGCCGCCGCGGCCGCCCGCACCGCGCTGAACAGGGCCGCCCGCAGCAACCGCCGCACCGTCCGCCGCCGTCCGTCCGCCATCTCTCCCGCACCTCCGCGTCCCCGCCCCGGCCCGTCGCCGGGGGCAGTAGGAGAACGCTCTCCCCCGACCGCCCGCCCCGTCCCGAACCCCGGGCGGTGCGGGCGGGTTCGGCGCTACGCTGCAGGCAGCAGCACCGTCCCGGCCCGCCCGCAGCGGGCAGTGCGGGCACCCGAACGGACTTGGGGAGCCACCCATCACCGCACCCGACCCGCGCCGCCGCCTGCACGCCGAGCTCTGGGCCCTGAAGCAGGACGCCGACGCGGCCCGCCGCGCCCGGGGCGAACGCCCGCTCTCCCAGGCCGAGATCGCCCGGACGCTGCGTCAACCCCCTTACGGGGTGGCAGACTTCCGGAGCCAGCGGGTCAGCGACTGGGTACCGGCCGACCACCGGAAGGCCCAAGTGCCCTCCGTGGACGGGACGGAGGCGCTGTGGGCCTTGGTCCGCCTCTGGTCGGAGACGGCGGGCCGCCCGCCGCGCACCCGCCGGTACTGGGCCGGGCTCGCCGAGCAGGCCCGCGAGACGCCGATCGGCGACGGGACGACGGCCGGTGCACCGGACGCCCCGGTGCCGGACTACGCCCTGGACCGGCTGCGCGGCTCGGACTTCGCCTGGTTGTCCTCGTCCTTCTTCTCCACAGTGTGCAACACCCCACGCCCGTCCTACGCCCGCTTCCTGACGGCCTCCCCGGAGTCCCCGTACTCCTCCATGAGCCTCATCCTCTGGTACGCCCAGTCAGGAGATCCGGACGAACTCGCCATAGCCCGGGCCGTATCCCGTTTCCGATCCCGCATCGACCCCGATGAAACGATCCGCTCCTCGGTCTTCGTGCTGACCAACCTCCCAGCACGCCCGGCCCCTGATGTGAACCGCCTGCTGGACCTGCGGGCTTCAGCCACTGCATCCGACCGGGAGTTGGCCACCGAGCTCCACCAGCTCCGGGCCCTTGGCGTCGTCGGCTACAGCGTTCTTCCCGCCGACGAGGTGCGCCGACTGCTCGCCGCGGATCCGGTGCAACGCCGTCTTTATACCGGACTGTTGGCCCCGGACAACGCACTGTCCCGGCTCGGTCAACTCCTCGCCGACCCGGGCGCCCAGGACATCGCGCCGTCGATCCGGGCGAACCTGGCCGCCGAACTCCTGGCCGACCAGTGGGTACGGCTGGGCCAGGCCGGGGCCGACGGCGACCGGCAGAAGCTGTCGCTCGGTCCGATCGCCGTCGACCTGGAGGCCAGCGCGGACCGGCCGGGTGACCCGGAGACCGTGTGGTGCGCGCAGTACGTTCTCGAACGCGGCGACGAGGTCCTGCGACCGTCCCGGCCGGCGACACGCCGGGCCCTGCGGCACCTCGCCCTGATCGGCGGCCCCGGCCAGGGCAAGAGCACCCTGGGCCAACTGGTCTGCCAGGCCTACCGGGTGGCGCTGCTCGGCGAGGACCGGGAGCAGCTGCTCCCCGCCTCCACCCGTGCGCTGCTGACGAGCCTGCGCGGCGACCTGGCGGCGGCGGGCATCCCCGAGCCCCGATCGCGCCGCTGGCCGGTCCGGATCGTGCTGCACGACTTCGCCAACCACCTCGCCGCCGGCGGCGACGCCAACCTGCTGCGCTACCTGGCCGATCGGATCGGGCGCCGGACACCCGGGCCGATGGACGAGGCGCGGCTCACGAAGTGGCTGGCGGCCTGGCCGTGCTTCCTGGTGCTGGACGGCCTGGACGAGGTGTCCGCACCGGAGACCCGGGAGGAGGTGATGGCCGCGATCGAGCAGTTCCTGCTGCACATGCGGGGGTTGGACGCCGACCTGCTGGTCCTGGCGACCACCCGGCCGCAGGGCTACCGCGCCGAGTTCCACATCGGCGACTTCGAGCCGTTGACGCTCTCCCCGCTCTCGCCGGAGGCCGCGACCCACTACGCGGAGCGGCTGGCCGACGCCCGGCACGCCGACGACCCGGAGATGCGGGAGGCCGTGGTCGCGCGCTTCGCGGAGGCCGCCCAACAGCCCGCCACTGCCCGCCTGATGAGCACTCCGCTGCAGGTCACCATCATGTCGCTGCTGGTCGAGCGCCGGACCAGGATGCCGCAGAACCGCTACGAGCTGTTCGAGTCCTACTACGCCACCATCTACGCCCGCGAGGTGGACAAGCCCGGCGAGACCGGCCGGCTGCTCGCCGAACACCGGGGCCACATCGACTGGATGCACCAGTACGTCGGTCTGACCCTGCAGTCCCGGGCCGCCCTGGACGGGGAGCTCGACTCCGTGCTGGCGGAGGAAGAACTGCACGAACGCGCCTTGAACCGGCTGACCGAGGAGACCGAAGACCCGGGGCTGGCAAGGAAGTTGACGTCCGCCCTGTTCGCCGCCGCGACCGAGCGCCTGGTGCTGCTGGTGGCCCCGGACGCGGGACGGATCGGCTTCGAGGTGCGCAGCCTGCAGGAGTTCATGGCCGCGAAGGCGCTGGTCTCGGGGCCGGAGAACGAGATCCTGCCCCGGCTCCAGCGGCTCGCCGCCTCCCCCGCCTGGAACAACACCTGGCTGCTGGCCGCCGCCGGGCTCTTCTCGCACCGGCCGCACCTGCGGGACGGTCTGCTGGCCGTGCTCCGGGCTCTCGACACCGAGAGCCGGGCGGCGATGACGCTCCGCCCGGGGGCGTACCTGGCCGCCGACCTGCTGGGGGACGACTTCGCCACGGCGCACCCGAGGCACCACCGCCTGCTGGTCGGACACGCCGTGGAGGTGCTGGACGGCCCGCCCGGTCCGCAGTGCGGCAGCTGGGCGGTGGGGGTCGGCCGGGCCGCGCAGCAGTCCACGGCCGGCCGGGAGATCGTCGAACAGGCCGTCAGGCGGGCGCTCCGGTCGCAGGACGCGCGGCGGATGACGGCGGGGCTGCTCCCGGCCCTGCCGTCCGGCATCGGCGCCGACGCCAGGGCGGCCACCACCTTCAACCTCAACCTGGTCCCGCAGGAGGTCCGTAAGCACAAGATCCGCTTCCGTCCGACCGATCCGACCCGGCTGCCCGACATCTTCCGCCACCACTACCGGACCGTCCGGGCCGAGCCGCTCGCCGAGGTGCTGGCTCCGTTCCTGGACCGGTGCCGCAACGCCGGACCGACCGGCGTCGACCTGTCCGGGTGTTTCGTGCAGCACTTCGAGACCAGCAACGGGGTGCTCCGGGCGCTGTCCCGTCCGGGGCCGGACGCGGTCGGCGAGCCGTCCGGGGAGTTCCTCGGTGCGCTGGCCGAGGCGGTGGACGCGCAGGGGCCGGAGTCCTGGGTGTTCGCCGCCCAACTGCACGCCTGGCTGGGCCGGTTGACGGCGAGCCCGGCCGTGCCGCCACGGGTCGCGGGGATCAACTGACGGTACGTCAGCTCTTGGCCTGGGCGAGCACCCGGGCGGCGTGTTCGCGGCCCGCGTGTTCGACCAGGGTGATCAGGACGTCCTTGCCGGAGGCGCGGTGCCGGGCGTCGCAGAGGACCACGGGGGTGCGGTCGTCCAGGTCGAGGGCGCGGGAGACCTCGTCGGGGCGGAAGGCGCGGCTGCCGTCGAAGCGGTTGACGGCGATCACGAAGGGGATGCCGCGGTGCTCGAAGAAGTCGACGGCGGGGAAGCAGTCGGTGAGGCGGCGGGTGTCGGCGAGAACGACCGCGCCGAGGGCGCCCTGGGCGAGTTCGTCCCAGAGGAACCAGAAGCGGTCCTGGCCGGGGGTGCCGAACAGGTAGACGGAGAGGCCGTCGCGGATGGTGATCCGGCCGAAGTCCATGGCGACGGTGGTGGTGGTCTTGCGTTCGACGCCGTCGAGGTCGTCGACCCCGGTCCCGGCGACGGTCAACTGCTCCTCGGTGCGCAGCGGTTTGATCTCGCTGACGGCGCCGACCAGGGTGGTCTTGCCGACGCCGAAGCCGCCCGCGACCAGGATCTTGAGGGCGAGGTCGGGGGTGTCAGAGCGCGCGGAGTCCATGGATGACCTCCTGGAGGATGTGCTCGTCGGGGAGCAGGGCCGGTGGGACGGGGCGGCTGACCCGGATGTGCTCGGCGTCGAGGAGGTCGCCGAGCAGCACCCGGACCACGCCGAGCGGCAGGTCGAGGTCGGCGGCGATCTCGGCGACGGACAGCGCGTTGCCCCGGCAGAGGGTGAGGATGGCGGCCTGCTCGGGCCCGACCGGCAGCGCGGCCGGGTCGGGGAGATCGGTGACGACCAGGGCGATCAGGTCGAAGGGTTGGCCGGGGCGGGTCCGGCCCTTGGTGAGCGCGTACGGGCGGACCATCGGGCCGGCGTCCTCGTCGTACCACTGGACGGGGCGGCCGGGCGGCGGCGGGTAGCCGAACGGGCTGCCGGGCAGGTAGTGGCGGGGCGGGTAGGCCACGGCGGTCACCCCTCGTGGAAGGCGCGCGGTGCGGCGTGCAGGTGCTCGCCGACCCGGCGGACCAGGCGGGCCGTCTCGTAGGCGATCAGACCGAGGTCGGCGTCGGGTTCGGCCCAGACGGCCAGGCAGGAGCCCTGTCCGGCGGCCGCGACGAACAGGTAGCCGCGCTCCAGCTCGACCATGGTCTGCCGGACCTCGCCGCCGTCGAAGTGGCGCCCGGCGCCCTTGGCGAGGCTGTGGAAGCCGGCTGCGACGGCGGCCAGGTGCTCGGTGTCCTCCCGGGACAGGTCGGCGGAGTTGCCCATCGACAGGCCGTCCGCGGAGAGCATCACGGCGAATCTGACCCGGGCCGTCCGGGTGACCAACTCGTCGAGCAGCCAGTTGAGTTCGCCGCTCTGGTAGGTGCTGCCGATCATCGGGCGCGGTCTCCTCGGTCGAGGTCGTGGGGGTGGTGGCGGTCGGTTGCGGAAGCGGGGCCGGCGTCGGGGGCGGGCTCGGGCTCGGCGCCGCGGGCCCAGCCGCGCTGGAAGGCGGCCATCGCGCTGCGGGCCTGCTCGGGGTCGCGCTCCACGGGGGCGGCCGGACGCAGCCCGGGCCGGACGGGTTCGGGGCCCTCGCGCAGCTGCGGGGCGAGGCTGGCCTGCCGTACCCGGCGCGGGAGTTCACCCTCCTCGGAGTTCGGCCCGACCGGCGGAGCGACCGACGGAACGGCGGGCGGCGCGCTCCGCGGAACGGCCGGGGCGGCGGGCACAGCCGGGACCGGCGGCCGCACCGGCGGCACCGCCGCGCCCGGCGGGACGGCACTCGGTACGACTCCCGCTCCGACGGGCGGAGCCGTGCCAGGGCCGACCGCAGGACGCGGCACCCGCGCCGCCACCGCCGCCCGCGCTCCGCCCGCCGCGCCCGGCCGTTCCCGTTCCCGTTCCGCCCCGAGGGCGGCGAACTCCCCAGCCGATCGGGCGAGTTCGGCGGGTCCGGCCGGTTCGGCGGTTTCGGGGGCGCGCAGGTCGAGCATGGCGAGCGGCAGCAGCACGATCGCGGTGGTGCCGCCGTACGCGGAGGGCCGGAGCGCGACCTTGACGCCGTGCCGCTTGGCGAGGCGGCTGACCACGAACAGGCCGAGCCGGTCGCTGTCGAAGAGGTCGACCTGTTCGCTGGCGGCTATCCGCCGGTTGGCGTCGGCCAGCGCCTCGGGGCCCATGCCGAGGCCGCGGTCCTCGATCTCGACGGCGTAGCCGGTGCCGACCTGTTCGCCGCGGATCTGCACCTTGGTGTGCGGGGGCGAGAACCCGGTGGCGTTCTCGACGAGTTCGGCGAACAGGTGGGTGAGGTCGGCGACGGCGGGGCCGGTGACGGCGGCGTACGGGAGGCGGTGCACGTCGACCCGGGCGTACTCCTCGACCTCGGCGACGGCGGCCCGGACCACGTCGGTGAGCGGGACGGGCTTGCGCCAGGCCCGGCCGGGGGCGGCGCCGGAGAGGATGATCAGGCCCTCGGCGTGGCGGCGCATCCGGGTGGTGAGGTGGTCGAGCTTGAACAGGTCGTCGAGCTCGGCCGGGTCCTCGGTGCGGCGCTCCATCGCGTCCAGCAGGGTGAGTTGACGGTGCACCAGGACCTGGCTGCGGCGGGCCAGGTTGACGAAGACGCCGGAGACCCCGGACAGCACCTCGGCGCGTTCGACGGCGGCGGTGACGGCGGCCCGCTGGACGGTGTCGAGCGCGCCGTGCACCTGGGCGATCTCGTCGCCGCCGTGCTCGCGCGGCGGCACCTCGGTGTCCACGTCGACCTCCTCGCCGGCCCGCAACCGCCGCATGGTGGCGGGGAGTTTGCGTCCGGCCAGCTCCAGCGCGGAGTTCCGCAGGCCCTGCAGTTCGGCAACCAGCGAGCGGCCGATCTGCACCGAGATCAGCAGCGAGGCCAGGACGGCGAGCAGGCCGAGCAGCACGGTGGCGCCGGAGGTGGTGAACAGGCCGAGGGCGTACGGGTCGGCGCGGTCGGCGGCGGCCGCGCCGGCCTGCTGCTCGACGCCGGCCAGCGCGCGGGCGGTGGCGTCGGCGGCGGCGGCCCAGCGGTCGGCGGGGAGCGCGGCGAGGGCGGCGGCCGGGTCGGCGGCGCTGTCCACGGTCTCCTCGTAGCGGCGCACCTCCTGGTACTCGGGCCCGCCGGTGACGGCGGCCAGCGCGGCGCGGTCGACGGGGCGCAGGTCGGCGGCCGAGGCCCGTTCGAACTCGGCGCGGGCGTAGGAGGCCCGGACGGCGGCCCGGTACTGGGCGGGGGCGAACTGGCCGGCGGTGGCGGCGGCCCGCAGCAGGGCGTCCTCGCGGGAGAGCTGTTCGCGGGAGCGGGCGAACTCCAGCAGTACCCGGGCGTCGGCGGCGACCCGGTGGTCCTGGAGGCCGGTGAGCGCGCCGGCCGCGGCGAGGGCGTCGTCGACGGCGGCGGTGTAGACGGTGTAGGCGTCGCCCCAGGAGACGCTGCGGTCGGCCAGGTGGCGGCGCAGGTCGGGGAGGGCGGCGACGGCCCGGCCCAGGGTGTCCAGGCGGTCGGCGGCCTCGGGACCGAGGCCCTCGGCGTCGGCGAGGTTGTAGCCGGGGGCGAGGGTGAGCGGGGCGGCGGCCCGGTCGGTCTGCTCGGCGGCGGCCCGGGCCCGGGCCTCCCGGTCGGCGGTGGGGGCGGCCAGCAGCTGTCCGGCGGCGGTGCGCTCGGCCTGGAGGGCGACGACGGTGCGGTCCAGCGGGGCGCGCAGGGTGGCGTCGACGTGCTTGATCCGCCGCAGTTCGGAGATGTCCTGTGCGGTGGTGACGGTGGCGAAGGCCCAGAGCGCCATCACGGACACCACGGGGACCATCAGCAGGGCGACGATCCGGGCTCGGACGGTGCGCGGCCGCAGCCCGGTGGACGGGCGGGGGGCGGCCGGGTACGGCTCGGGGGTCTCGTCGGCGGGCGGCCCGGCGTGGGCACCGCGGCGGGGTGCGCCGGGCCGGTTGCGGGCGGGGCCTCGCGGGGTGCTGGGGGCCGCTGGTCCGCTGCGGGAGGTGCCTCGGCTTGCGCGCATGGGTCGGCGGGGCCTTTCGGGGTCCGGGGTCCGGGGTTCGTCGGGACGGTGCTCGGGGCGGTGTTCGGGAGCCTCGACTGCTGCTGACGGCTGGTCGGGGGCCGACGGTGGGTCAGGCGGCGCGGCCGAGGTCCTCGACGGCGAGTTCGCCGGCCTCGCGGTAGGCGGCGCGTTCCTGCGCGGTCGGGGAGAGCGCGACGAAGGCGGAGGTGAGGAACAGGAAGGAGCCGAGGCCGACCGCGAGCGGGAAGACGAACTGCATGGGGGTGGCGCCGCCGAGTCCGGTGCGGGCGGGCTCCATGTGGACGTGCACGGCGGCCATGCCGGTGTAGTGCATGCAGCTGACGGCGATGCCCATCACCAGGGCGGCGGCCGCGGCCGCGTACACGTTCCGGATGGTGACGGCGGCCCACAGCGCGGCGGTGGCGGCGCCCACCGCGATCAGCACGGAGAGCGCCACCGTCCCTACCTGGTAACGGAGTTCGCCGTGGATGCGGACGGCGGCCATGCCCAGGTAGTGCATGGCGGCGACGCCGACGCCGGTGGCCAGGCCGCCGAGCAGCAGGCTGCGGCCGCGGTGCCGGCCGTAGCCGACCACGAACACCCCGACGCCGACCACCGCGATCGCCACCAGCAGGCTGAGCACCGTCAGCGGGACGTCGTAGCGCAGGTCGGTGCCGCCGACCGTGAAGCCGAACATGGCGACGAAGTGCATGGTCCAGATCCCGGAGCCGATCGCGGCGGCGGCGGTGAGCAGCCAGTTGCGGCGGGAGGTGCCGGTCGCGGACAGCGCCCGCAGGGTGCAGCGCAGGCCGAGTGCGGCGCCGACGCAGGCCATCGCGTAGGAGAGCAGCGGCGTGAGCCAGCCGAAGCTGAAGTGGTCCATCGATCCCATCCGGTGCCTCCTTGCGAGGGTCCGAGCCGCTCGCCCGAGCTCTGTGTGTGGTCCAGGGAGGCTGGACGCTACCCACGGCTGACGGATGGTCAACGGAAGATGTGAAAAGCACCACGCGCCGCGCGGGTTGTGTGCTGCAATGGCCGTCCGCCCCGCGTACGCCCCCGGCTCCCGCGGCCGTGCCCTCCGCCGGCCCGACCTGCCGCGACGCGGCCGGAAATTCTTTCGAGATCAGCTGGTGCGACCGGTACTCTCCGCATGCCATCCGTCCGGAACGGCGTCCCCAGCTCCCCGAGGAACCGCGTGTCCGTGCCCGCCCCGCAGCTCCCGTCCGACCCGACCTCCGCCCCGGCGTCCGCCCCCGCGGCCGGCCCGGCGTCCGACCCGATGACCGGCCCGGTGTCCGACCCGATCCGCCCGCTCGCCGAGCAGGCTGCCCAGGGGCGGCCCGGGGCGTACCCGCCGCCCGGGCAGGAGGGGCCGCAGTGCCGGGCCTGCGGGTCGGTGCCCGCCGTCGCGGCCACCGTCCGGGCGCACGTCGGCCTGATCGTGGTGATGCGCTTCCGCAAGGTGCGCGGCCCGTTCTGCCGGAGCTGCGGCCTGGCCACCCTGCGGGAGTTGAGCGCGGACAGCCTCTGGCAGGGCTGGACGAGCGTCGGCTCCGTGCTGTGGAACCCGATCACCCTGCTCGCCAACCTGCTGACCTGGTTCAAGCTGCGCCGCCTGGCCGCCCCCGTCCCGGGCGCCCCCGGCGTCCCGGAGCACCCGGGCCCGCCGCTGTACCGCCGCCCGGAGCTGGCCGGCCTGCTGATCCCGGTCGCCGTCGCCGGCCTGTTCTACCTGGTGCTCAAGGACGACCCGGACCTCGCGGACGTCGGCGACTGCGTGCACGCCGCCGGCACCTTCATGCCGGACGTCAAGGTGGTCGACTGCGCGGACCACAGTGCCACCCACCGCATCATCGGCCGCTTCGAACGCGAGGACACCACCGCCTGCCACACCCTCCCCGGCTACACCGCCTCCTACGTCGCCTCCATGGGCCACTCCCGCTACACCCTCTGCCTGTCCGCGATCCCGAACCCGTACGGCGTGCCCGTCCGCGGCGTCTGAGCACGCCGCCGACGGACCCGCCGCCGGGTCGGGAGTCAGGCGGCGCGGCGCAGTTCGCCGCGCCAGGACGGGGCGCAGTGCGGGACGACCGCGGGGCGGTCCCAGCGGGCCCGGGGGTCGGGTGCGGGGGCGGCGGCCGGTGCGCCGCCCGCGGTCCTGGCGGCCAGGACGGCGAGCAGGACGGCGAGTTCCAGCGCGCTCGGGTGGCCGTGCAGGACGCGCAGGACCGGGGTGTCGGCGGTGGCGGGGTTCATCTGCGGGGGCCTCACATCGGGGGGTTGCCGTGTTTGCGGCTGGGCAGGTCTGCGTGCTTGGTGCGGAGCATCGCCAGGGAGGAAGCGAGAACGGCTCGGGTTTCGCTGGGGTCGATGACGTCGTCGACGAGGCCGCGTTCGGCCGCGTAGTACGGGTGCATCAGTTCGCTCCTGTACTCCTTGATCTTCTGCGCGCGCATCGCCTCGGGGTCCTCGGCGCCGTTGATGTCGCGGCGGAAGATGACGTTGGCGGCGCCCTCGGCGCCCATCACGGCGATCTCGTTGGTGGGCCAGGCGAAGGAGAGGTCGGCGCCGATGGAGCGGGAGTCCATCACGATGTAGGCGCCGCCGTAGGCCTTGCGCAGGATCAGCTGGATGCGCGGGACGGTGGCGTTGCAGTAGGCGTAGAGCAGCTTGGCGCCGTGCCGGATGATGCCGTCGTGCTCCTGGTCGACGCCGGGCAGGAAGCCGGGGACGTCGAGCATGGTGACCAGCGGGATGTTGAAGGCGTCGCACATCTGCACGAAGCGCGCCGACTTCTCGCTGGCGTTGATGTCCAGGACGCCCGCGGAGACGCTCGGCTGATTGGCGATCAGGCCGACGGTGCGGCCGTCCAGCCGGGCCAGCGCGCAGATCACGTTGGCGGCCCAGCGCTCGTGCACCTCGAAGTACTCGCCGTCGTCGACGATCTCCTCGATCACCCTGCGCATGTCGTAGGACTGCGCCGGGTTGGCCGGGACGAGGTCGAGCAGGGCCGGGCAGCGCCGGTCGACCGGGTCGCCGGTGGGGACGGCGGGCGGCAGTTCGCGGTTGTTGGCGGGCAGCAGCGACAGCAGGTGGCGGACGTCGGCGAGGCAGGCCTCCTCGGTGTCGTAGGCGAAGGAGGCCACGCCCGAGGTGCCCGCGTGCACGTCGGCGCCGCCGAGCCCGTCGAGGGTGATCTTCTCGCCGGTGACGGCCTGGACCACGTCGGGGCCGGTGATGAACATCTGCGAGACGCCGCGCACCATGAACACGAAGTCCGTCAGCGCGGGCGAGTAGGCGGCACCGCCGGCGCACGGGCCGAGCATCACCGAGATCTGCGGGATCACCCCGGAGGAGCGGGCGTTGCGGCGGAAGATGCCGCCGTAGCCGGCCAGCGCGGTGACGCCCTCCTGGATCCGGGCGCCCGCACCGTCGCTGAGCGACACCAGCGGGGCGCCGGCCTGGTCGGCGAGGTCCATCAGCTTGTGGATCTTCGCGGCGTGGGCCTCGCCGAGCGAGCCGCCGAAGATCCGGAAGTCGTGCGCGTACACGAAGACGGTGCGGCCCTCGACGGTGCCCCAGCCCGTCACCACGCCGTCGGAGTAGGGTCTGCGCCGCTCCATGCCGAAGCCGGTGGCGCGGTGCCGGCGCAGCGGCTCCACCTCGTGGAACGAGCCCTCGTCCAGCAGCAGGTCGATCCGCTCCCGGGCCGTCAGCTTGCCCTTGGCGTGCTGCGCCTCGGTGGCGGCGGGCGAGCCCGCGCTGTACAGCTCGGCCCTGATCCGGCGGAGGTCCGCGACCAGGTCGAGCGGATCGGCGGGCGGTACGGGTACGGGTACGGCGGCGGTACGGGGCGGTGCGGGCGCGGCCGGTGCGGGGGCGGCCGGGGTTGGTGCGGCCGCCGCCGGGGCCTGGCGGTGCTGGGTCACGGTCATGCTGGTCCCACCTTCCTGGGCGTCGGTTCGCTCGGGTTCCTGGTGGTGCAAAAGGGGGTGCGGGGGCGGCGGGGCGGCGGGGCGGTCAGCCGGTCCGGACGGTCAGGGCCTCGGCGCGCAGTTGGGAGACCCGGGCGGCGGCGGCCGCCGTCCGCAGCGCGTCGAGCTCCGGGCCGGTCAGTTCGGTCTCGACCACCTTGTTGACGCCGCGGGCGCCGAGTTCGGCCTCCACGCCGAGCCAGACGTCCTCGATGCCGAACTCGCCGTCGAGCCGGCAGCAGACCGGCAGGGCCCGGCCGGAGTCGGACAGGATCGCCCGGGCCACCTCCGCCGCGGCGATCGCGGGCGCGCGCAGGCCGGGGCCGCGCAGCAGCGACGTCAGCTCGGCGCCCGCGTAGCGGGTCCGTTCCACGATCTCCTCGATGTCCTCGGGCGCCATCAGCTCGGCCAGCGGGCGGCCGTCCACGGTGCACTGCGAGACGACCGCGAACAGGTCCTCGCCGTGCCAGCCCAGCACGAGGGCGCGGATCCGGTCGACCTCGACCCGCAGCTCCTCGGCGAGGAAGTGCGCGAACCGGGCGCTGTCCAGCAGTTGGCTCTGCCCGAGCACCCGGCTCGCCGGGAAGCCGGACGCCTGCTGCACGGCGCGGGTCAGCTCGGCGACCGGGTTGGCGACCACCAGCAGGACGGCGTCCGGCGACCAGAAGACCAGTTCCCGGGTCAGCTCGGTGACGGTGTGCAGGTTGTCGGTGAGCTGCTGGAACCGGTCGGTGTCCGGGGCGGGGCGGCGGCCGGCGGCGATCACCACCAGCCGGGACCCGGCGGTCTGCTCGTAGCCCTCGTCCTCGGGCCCGCACGCGGTGCCGAGGACGGGCGTCCGGTGGCCGGTCAGCGCCCGGCTCTGGTTCAGGTCCGCGGCGAGCGCCTCGGCCCGGCCCTCGACCACGTCGGCGAGGACCAGCAGTCCGGCCGCGTCGGACTCGGCGAGACGCTGTGCGATGGCGGCGCCCTGGGCTCCGGCGCCGACGACGGTCACTTTCCCGATCTGGTTCATGGCCTGCCCGTGTCCTCACGACTCGTCAACTGCGGTGCCGGACCCGGCCTGGGCAGCCGGGCGGCCTTGGGGGTGTGCCGATCTCGCGGAAGTAATAATACCTCTGCGAAGGTATTTATCCAGTCCGATCCGAGGCCCTCTTCGCCGCAACGCCGCTACCAGCGGCGCAGGTCGGAATTCGGCGGAATCCGGCTCGACGGAATGCTTCTTCAGCCGCGGCAGGCTCGGGCCGCGGGGCTCAGGCCGGCGGGCGGAGCATCGCGTGCCCGGCCGCCGTGCGGACGTCCGCGACCAGGCGGCGCAGCCGGTCCTCGGCGGCGGCGCCGGGGGCGTCGATCGGGAGCAGCCGGTCGACGGCGGTGACGCAGAGGCGGGCGGCGAGGGCGCTGTCGCGGGCGTTCTCGACCACGGTCGAGGCGCGGCCGGCGTCGGGGCCGTCGGCGCGGCGGGCCGCGTCCGCCAGCAGGCGGGCCGCGAGGCCGAGGTCGCCGAGCGCGTGGGTGCGGGCGCACTCGGCGGCGCCGACCGCGGGGCGCAGGTCCGGGTCCCGGAGGCAGGCGACGGCGGCGCGGGCCGCGCCGAGCACGGGCCCGGCGAAGATCAGGGCGGCGACCAGGGGGTAGGGCACCCGGTGGCAGCGGGCCGCGCCGGGCGGGCCGTACCAGCCCAGCAGGTCGGCCCGGCGGACGGTGCGGTGGGCGGGGACGGGCACCCGGTCCAGGTGGACGGTGTTGCTGCCGGTGCCGCACATGCCGGGGGCCTGCCAGGTGTCCTCGATCGCGCAGTCGGCGAGCGGGACGGCGAACAGCCGGCCGCCGGGCCCGTCGGCGGGGTCGGTGCGCGCCGAGAGCAGGATCCACTCGGCGTGGTCGACGCCGCTCGCGGGCCGCCAGGCGCCGGTCAACCGCCAGCCGCCGCGCACGGGTTCGGCGTCCACCCGGGGCGGGGTGACGGCGGCGGCGATCACCGCGTCGGGGCCGCTCCCCCACAGCTCCTGGCCGGCCCGGCCGGGGAGGTAGCCGGCCAGCCGGCCGTGCGCGGCGTACAGGGCGCCGCACCAGCCGGCCGACGGGCAGCCCTCGGCGACCTCGACCGAGGCCCGCAGCAGGTCGGCGAAGCTCCCGGCCGCGCCCCCGTACCAGGCGGGCACGAAGTGCCGGGCGAACCCGGCCCGCACCAGCGCGTCCGCCACGGGGGCCGACAGCCGGCGCCGCGCGTGCGCCCCGGCGCCGTCCGCGAAGGCGGCCCGGCGGGCCGCGGCCACGGCCGCCCGCCCGAACGCCGGGGCTCCGGACTCCGGCGCCCCGAACTCCGGCGCTCCGAAGTCCGGGGGCGCGAGGAAGGCGTCGTCGGCCGACGGGTCGGCGGTCAGGCGCACCGGCCCTCCCCCCAGCGGGCGGCGGCCGTCGCGGGGGCGCGGGATGCTGCCCAGGACGACCTGCCGGGGCGTGCGGGGCTTCTTCGCCGCGACCCACCGGGTGGTGGCGGCGGCGACCCGGGTGCCGTTCTGACGGACCGTCACCACGACCTCCTGGCCCGCCCGGGCGCCCCCGGTGAGCGCGCAGGGGCTGCCGAGGCCGATCGCGGCGACGTCCAGCAGGACGGGGGCGGGGCCCAGTTCGCAGAAGGCGGGGAACTCGGCGGTGGCGCCGACCAGGGTCAGCCCGACGCCGATCGGGCCGCGGGCGGGCCAGCCGGCGGCGTGGCCGGCCTGCCGGAGCGCCTCGAACAGCAGCATGCCGGGGACGTGGTCGAGCGGGTGGTCGAAGTAGACGGGGTGCCGCTGGTCGATCCGTAGCGCCCAGGCGCCGCCGTGGGACGGGTCCGCCCAGGCCAGCACCACGTCCTCGGCCGCACTGCGGCCGACCACCGGGGCGGGCAGCGCGGCGGGGCGCGGGGCGCCGGGCGCGACGGGCGCCGCGGGGCGGCTGCGGCGGCGCAGCGCCTCGTAGCGGGCGGGGTCGACGGCGGTCCAGCTGATCGCGCCGCGGCCGTAGACCCGGTCGGCGTCGCGCAGGACGGCGTCGATCCGGGCGGCGAAGCGGGACTTGGCGGGGGTGGTGGTGACCTCGGCCTCCAGCCGGAGGCCGGCGGCGGTGGGGCCGGACGGCAGGCCGTCCGGGTGGGTGATCTCGACCTCGAAGCCGGACAGCAGGAACTGGTGGCCGAGCGGGACGCCGTAGTACTGGTGGGAGAGGAAGATCCCGGCCTGCCGGAGCGTCTCGACGGCGAGCACCAGGTCGGCGGAGCCGTCGGCGGCGGGGCGGTAGAGCGAGTGGTCGGCGGGCCAGCGCAGGCCGAGCAGGAAGCGGTCCGCGGCCTGCCGCCGCGAGTCGGCGAGCAGCACCTCGTCGGCCCGGGACTTGTGGACGAACGCCGCGGGCACGGTGGTTCTGGCCGGTGCGGGACGGGGCCGGGTGTCGAGCTTCATGGAACCCCCCTGGGCGTGGTGGACGGGCCGGCCATCCGGACCGGCCCGACGCCTGGAAATATATACCGATGGGAAGGTTTTTTCACCGGGTACAGTGTTCCCGTTAGGTAAAAAGCAGGCCGCCTCCGGGGGCCACCCAGAAGAAGGTGACACTCGCTGTGAACCGATCCACGGATCGTGCGGCTTCCCGGCCGAGCACCGCCCGCGCCTCCCGCACCGCCCGTACCGCCCGTACCGACCAGTTGATCGAGCCCAAGCAGGAGCGGGCCGTCCTCACCCGGGCCCGCATCCTCCAGGCGGCCGCCGAGATCTTCGCCGAGCACGGGTACCCGCGCACCTCGCTCGCGGACGTCGCCGCCCGGGTGAACATGACCAAGGGCGCCGTCTACTTCCACTTCAAGGACAAGGACGACCTGGCGATCGCCGTGGTCGAGACCTTCTACACCCGGTGGCCAGCCGCGCTGGAGGAGGTCCGGGCGAAGAACCTGGACCCGCTGAGCACCGTGATCGAGCTGATGGACCGCACCGAGCGCGAGTTCTTCGGCGACGTGATGGTCCAGGCGGCGGCCCGGCTGCAGTCCGAGCGCTCGCTGATCAACTCCGACCTCCCGCTCCCCTACCAGGACTGGATCGACCGCCTGGCGATCCTGCTGGCCGCGGCCCAGGAGCAGGGCCAGGTCCGCACCGACCTCTCCGCGGCGGACCTGGCGCGCACGCTGATCTCCGCCTTCTTCGGCATGCAGCACATCTCCAGCGTCCTGCACGACCGCAAGGACCAGGCCAAGCGCTGGGCCGACACCAAGCTCCTGCTGTTCGCCGGCCTGCGCCCGCAGTCCGCGTAGCGGCCCGGGCCCGCGAAGCGCGAGCGGCAGGGGTCGGGTCCGGAACACGCTCCGGACCCGACCCCCGCCGCTCGTTCGTACGGGACTTCTCGCTCCCGCGGGCCGTGGGCTAGGCCGGCGGCAGCACCCGCTTGGCCACCGCGACGGCGTTCATCACCCGCGGGATGCCCGCGTAGGCGGTGACGTGGGTGATCAGCGCGACCAGTTCGCCGCGCGGGACGCCGAGGTGCAGGGCGGCGCGCAGGTGGGTCTCCAGCTGGGCCTCGCAGCCGCCGATCGCCACCAGGACGGCGATGGTGGCCAGTTCGCGGGTCCGCAGGTCGAGTCCGGGGGCGCCGACGAAGGCGCCGAAGACGTACTCCACCACGGTGTGGCCGAAGCGTTCGTCCAGCGGCGCGAGGTCGGCGACCATCCGGTCCGGGTCGAGGCCGAGCGCGCGCATCACCTCGGCCCCGTGCTGCTGGCGGGCGGAAACGGGCGCGGGGGCCGGTGCGGGAACGGGCGCGGCAACGGGCGCGGGGGCGGTGGTCATCGGGGTGTTCCTCCGTCAGTGGGGCGGCCGCCGGTCAGCGGGTGACCGGCAGGATCTCGGCGGGGTAGCGCTCGCCGGTCACCAGCTCGGGGCGCAGCGCCTCGTCCAGCAGGGCGAGTTGGGCGGGCGTCAGGGTGAGGGCGGCGGCCTCGACGTTCTGCGCCAGGTAGGCGGTGCGGCGGGTGCCGGGGATCGGCAGCACGTCCTCGCCCTGGGCCAGCACCCAGGCGAGGGCGACCTGCGCGGTGGTGGCGCCCTGCTCGGCGGCGACGGCGCGGACGGCCGTCAGCAGCGGCAGGTTGGCCTCCAGGCCGCCGTCGGCGAACCGCGGGTTGCCGCGCCGGAAGTCGCCCTCGCCGAGCTGGTCGAGGCCGCGGACGGTGCCGGTGAGGAAGCCGCGGCCGAGCGGCGAGTAGGCGACGGTGGTGACCCCGAGTTCGCGGGCGGCGGCCAGCACGCCGTCCTCGACCAGGTTGCGGGTCCACAGCGAGTACTCGCTCTGCAGCGCGGCCACGGGGTGGACGGCGTGGGCGCGGCGGAGCTGTTCGGCGCTGACCTCGCTGAGCCCGATCCGGCGGACCTTCCCGGCGGTGACGAGTTCGGCCATCGCGGCGACGGTCTCCTCGACGGGGGTGGTGGTGTCGAGGCGGTGCGCGTAGTAGAGGTCGATGCTGTCGACGCCGAGCCGGCGCAGCGACTCCTCGCAGGCGTGGCGCAGGTGGGCGGGCGAACTGTCGTGCACCCGCTGGCCGTTGATCAGCCGGATGCCGAACTTGGTGGCCAGGAAGGCGTCCTGGCGGCGTTCCCGCAGGACGCTGCCGACCAGTTCCTCGTTGTGGCCCCAGCCGTACATGTCGGCGGTGTCGAGCATGGTGACGCCGGCGTCCAGGGCGGCGTGGATCAGGCGGCGGGACTCGGCGTCGTCGGCGGCGCCGTAGTGCAGGCCACTGAGCCCCATGCAGCCGAGTCCGAGCGCGCCGACGGCGGGGCCGTCGGCGCCGATCCGGCGGGGCGGGGCGGTCAGGGCGGGCACGGTGTCGCGGCCCGCCGGTGCGGTGGCGGAGGTGGTGGTGATGGTGGTGGGGTTCATGGTGTCCTCGCTGGCGGCGGCCATCCGGCGGTGGTGACGAATTCGCCGAACGACGCCTGCTGGAGCTTGAGTTGGGCGTGGATGTCGCCGCCGAGGCCGAAGTGGCCGATGGCGCCGCCGTAGTTCTGCTGGTAACTCATCCACAGCAGCACCACGTTGACGATCCGTTCGGGCCCGGGCGCGCCGGGGGCGGGGAACGGGTTGGGCAGCTTGGCGTGGTAGCGGCCGGCGCCGCGGCCGTCGGTGATGAAGGCGTTGGGTATGCCCAGCGGGCCGGGCCGGTGCGGTCCGAACGGGGCGGGTGCCAGGTCGTGGGTGCGCAGCGACATGACGGTGTAGATGCTGTCCGGGATCAGGTCGGCGAACTCGAAGGAGAACTCGCCGGAGTGCCCGTTGTCGGTGACCGAGACGTCCAGCACGCCCCGGGCCCGCACCCACTGGCCGAGGGTGATCGGCTCGGTGATCCGGCGGCCGTCCTCGGGCCGCAGGTCGGGTATCGGCACCTCGTGGAACGGGTAGCTGGGCCGCCGCACGCCCCAGGCGTCGGGGCGCTGCTCGGGGGCGAACAGCATCGGGTAGTTGTTGACGGGCAGCGGCAGCGGCAGGGTGTGCAGCACGATGTCCCGGTCGGCGGGGGTGAGTTCCTCGGGGAGTTCGCGGACGATGGTGTACGGGACGTTCCGGCCGTGCGGCGGCTCGGCGCTCTGCGCGGAGACGATGGCGCGGCCCCAGCGGGTGTCGGTGCCGCCGCCGGGGGCGGGGCGGTTGATCATGCCGATGACGACGAAGTCGCCGTTGCCGTCCATGACTTCGCTGGGCGGGTAGGTCGGGCCCTGGGTGGTGAGGCTGAGTTCGTAGCTCTGCTTCTGCACCGTCAGTCCTCGATCCGGGCGTAGGTCTCCAGGAAGAGGCCGGCGTCGCCGCCGGTGTCGGTGACGATGTAGTTCTCCCGGGCCTGGACCAGGATCTCCTCGTAGTGCGGGGTGCGGAACACCGCGTTGTGCACGGCGGGTTCGACCGAGAAGCCGGCCACGAACAGCACGCCGGGCTCGGTGCTGAGCAGCGAGTGGTAGGCGAGGAAGGTCTCGGACTCCTCGGCGCCGCGGACCACCTCGAAGATGGTGCGGTCGCGCCAGGCCAGGTAGTCGGCGATCACCGGCGGCTTGACCTCGACCCGGCGCAGCTGGACGAACGGGTTGTCGGGCAGGGCGAGGGCGGTGGGCTTCGGGGCCTCGACGAACTCCTGCAGCTGGCGGCGGAAGTCGCCGGCCAGGTACGGGGCGAGGGCCTGCCACTGGGCGGCCCACTCGGCGTGCAGGGCGGGCACCTGGTCGAGGCCGTCCAGGGCGCGCAGTTCCAGCAGCGTCCCGCGCTCGGTGGAGCGGTAGAGCTGGGCGACGGCGCCGTGCTCGGCGTTCAGCCGCTGCCAGGCCTTGACGGCCTGGTCGGCGGCGTCGGCCTGCACGGGGACCTGGGTGACCAGGAGCAGCTGTGCGGACATCGGGGTTCTCCTTCGATTGCGGGCAGCGGGCGGCGGGCGCGGGGCGCCGGGGCATTTCAGGAGCTCGGGTGTTCGGGCTTTCAGGTCTTCGGGTGTTCGGGCTTTCCGGTGCTCGGGCGTTCAGGAGGCGGCGGGCTCCGCCGCGGTGAGCGGGAGCTGGACGGGCGCGTTCGGCGACTGCCGGAAGGCGTGCACCCGCACCTGCGTCCAGACCCCGCCGCGGTGGAACGGGTCCGCCTCGATCCACCGCTCGGCGGCGGCGCGGTCGGGGACGTCGATCAGGAAGAGGCTGCCGACGCCCTGCTCCCCGGCGTCGTCCAGCAGTGGTCCGTAGACCAGCGCGGTCGGCCGGGCGGTGCGCAGGTGCGCGGAGTGTTCGGGGCCGAGGGCGGCGCGCTGCGCCGTCACGTCGTCGCCGTCGAGGCAGTGAATGGTCCACAGCATGGGAAGGTCACGCTCCTGCGGTGGCGGCCAGGGCCGGCACCGGCGGTTCGGCGGTTCGGTGGGCGGTGAGGACGGTGCGCAGCTCCTGGCGGGCGGCCATGTGCTCCTGCTTGACGGCGAACAGGCGCTGGATGCTGTGGATCTGCGCGGCGAACCGGGCCGCGGTGCGGCCGGTCTGGTGCACGGTGACGGTGAAGGACAGGCTCTGGCCGGTGGCGGTGGCCCGCTGGTCGGTGAGCCGGTACTCGAGGTGGGCGGGCAGCGGGAAGACCAGGCTCTCGAAGGTCGAGTCGACGTGGCCGATGACGAAGCGGGTGGCCGGTTCGGCGGGGACGAGGAACTGCTCGGTGACGGCGGTCCAGGTCTGCCGGGCGGCCTCCAGCAGGGTGACGGCGGGGATGTGCAGCCCGGTCAGGTGGTCCTCCAGGACCTCGACCCGCTCGTCCAGCACCAGGGGGGTGCGGTAGTGCTCGGGGCCGAGCCGCTCCACCGCGCCGATCAGGACGTTCTTGTCGAACGCCTTGTGGGTGACGGTCCGTTCGGAGGGCTCCGGGACCCCGTCGGGGCCGACCGCGAGCCGGCCGTCGGCGGCACCGGCGGCGGCCCGCAGCTCGGCGAGCTGACCGGCCGTCAGGCCCTGGCCGACGGTGACGGCGTACGGGGTGTCGCCGTCGGCGGCGGACCAGGTGCGCAGGCGCTCCAGCAGGTCGGTGGCGCCGATGGCGCCGGGCAGCGCGAGGAACTCCTCGAAGCGGTCGCCGACCACGACCAGGGGCGGGTTCACGCCGCCACCGCCGCGCCGCCGAGCAGTTTCGCGTAGGCGTCGGCGAGTTCGGCGACGCTGCGGACGTCGGAGAGCACCAGGTCGCCCTCGGCGAACGGGTCGACGCCGGTCTCCATCTCCAGCTGGATGATCAGGCGGGCCAGCAGCAGCGAGGACAGGCCGATGGCGTTCAGCGGTTCGGCGCCGGTGATGCCGTCGTGCTCGACGCCGGCCTCCTCCAGCAGGTCGGTGATCTGCCCGCGGACGAGGTCGAGCAGGTCGTTGGTGCTCAGCATGTGATTCCTCCGTCGACGACGATGGTCTGGCCGGTGATGAACGAGGCCCTGGACGAGGTGACGAACAGGACGGTGTCGGCGATCTCGTCGATGTCGGCGAGCCGCCCGAGCGGGGTGCGGCGCTGGATGCGCTCGCGGTTGCGGTCGGTGACCTCGGTGGTCATGTCGCTGTCGAAGAAGCCGGGGATCACCGAGTTGACGCGGATGTTGAGCGGTCCCAGTTCGCGGGCCAGGCTGCGGCTGAACCCGTCGAGTCCGGCCTTGGTGGCCGCGTAGACGGCCACGCCCCGGTACCCGCGGATCGCGTTGATGGACGAGACGTTGACGATCTGTCCGCTGCTCTGGGTGCTCATGACCCGGGCGCAGGCCTGGGCCAGGGCGATCGGCGCGCTCAGGTTGCTGGCGATCAGCGCGTCGATCTGCCGGGTCGAGGTGGTGAGGAACAGTTCCTGCTTGTTCAGCACCGCCGCGTTGTTGATCAGCAGGTCGATGCCGCCGAAGCGGCGGGCGGCGGCGGTGACGAAGCCGCGCAGCGCGCTCCGGTCGCCGAGGTCGACCTGCGCCCAGAGGAAGTCGTCGGGGCGCTCGGCGGCGGTCCGTTCGGTGAACTCGTTGGCGGAGCGGCTGAAGGTGGCGACCTTCCAGCCCTCGTCGAGCAGCCGCTGGGCGAGGATCCGGCCCAGGCCGCGGCTGCCGCCGCTGATCAGGGCGACCTGTCCGCGGACGGCCGCCGGCCCGCTCACGCGGCGCTCCGGATCTTCTTGAACCGGTCGGAGTGCTGCCGGGCGCCGGAGACCTCGACCAGGGCCGGGACCTTGTACGCCTCCAGCTTGCGCCGGCAGTGCTCGCGGATCAGCCGCTGCACGGTGCGGGCGTCCGCGTCCTGGTCGGGGGCGAGCAGCACGGTGGCCTTGACCACCATGCCGGTGACCGGGCTGGGGTGGCCGCTGACGGTGGCCTCGGCGATGCCGGGCACCTCCAGGACGGTGCTCTCCACCTCGCTCGGGTAGACCTTCTCCCCGCCGACGTTGATGATCTCGGAGCGGCGGCCGAGGATGCGCATCCACTCGCCGTCGGTCTCCACCACGTCCTGGGTGTTGAAGAAGCCGTCCTCGTCGAACGGCGCCTCGGCGTTGAGGTAGCCGAGCATCGCCATCTCGGAGCGGATCCACAGCACACTGTCGATGATCTTGTACTCGAAGCCGGCGGCCGCGCCGAGCTTGACCCACAGGGTGTCGTCGCCGCGCGACTTGGTCGGCAGGATGCCCAGTTCGGACAGGCCGTAGGTCTGCTTGAACCGGACGGCCGGCAGCAGCCCGGCGAGCCGGGTCAGGGTGCTGATCGGCATCGGCTCGGTGCCGTAGGTGACGAGTTGCAGCGCGGAGCAGTCGTAGCGCTCCAGCACGTCGGAGAACAGCACCATGTTGAGGAAGGTCGGCGTGGTGGGGAGGATCTGCACGCCGTACTCCTGGACGGCGGCGAACACCGCCTCGGGGGTGCGCTCGGCGACGGTGACCACGGTGCCGCCCTGGACCAGGGTGTGCAGCAGGGTGTTGATGCCGCCGATGTGGTCGAGGCTCAGGAAGGACAGGATGCGGCGCGGGGTGCCGCCCGGGGCGTAGCGGGCCAGCACCTTGCGGAAGTCCAGCACCGAGGCCTTGCTGCGGCCGGTGGTGCCGGAGCTGAACAGCACCAGGCCGGGGCTGCCCGCCGCGCGGAGCCGCCCGTACAGCTCGTGCCCGGCCGTGCGGCCGGTGCGCTCCAGGGTGCGGGCGCCGGTGCCGTCGGCGGTGACCACCACCTCGACCTCGGCGACCTCCAGGAACTCGGCGCGCTTGGCGGCGGGCAGCGGCGTCAGCGGGACGACGACCGCGCCGCGGTCGATCAGGGCCAGCAGGCCGGCGCAGATCTGCGGGGAGTAGGCACCCTCCAGGGTCACCACGTCGCCGGGCCGCACGCCGTGCCCGTCCAGGTACTGCTGCCAGTCGGCGACCAGGCCGACCAGCTGCCGGTAGGTCCAGCTGCGGCCGTGGAAGACCACCGCTTCGGCATCCTCGAACCGCGCTATCCGGTCGATGTCGAATTCGCTCATCAGAACTCCACTGAAAGTCGAATGTGCGGGCGATTCAGAAACTATTCGGAGCCGCGTTCGGTTTCAACCGGCCGAATCCGTCAGCCCGGTCGGGCTACCCGAAGGTCTACCCCACTGCGAGCTGCGGCGATGCCGCGTGCAGCACGGCGGTGAGCACCACCTGGCGGTGCCGCGACCAGCATCCGGAGAATTCCCGCAACGGCATTCCGTCGACCACCGGGCCGGGCACCAGGAGGCGCGCCGAGAATGTCCCCGACGGGTCGATCCGCAATTCCGCGTCATGGAATCCGAGCCATGTCCGGGCGAGCGGGAACCACGCCTTGTAGACGGATTCCTTCGCACTGAACATGACGGTCTCCCAGTGCGTGCCGGGCCGTTCGGCGGCCAGCCGGGCGGCGGCCGCGCGCTCCGCGGGGAGCAGCACGGCGGCCGGCAGGTCCGGCGGCAGCGGCCGGTGCTCCTCGGCGTCGATGCCGACGGAGCGGTACTCGGCCGACCTGGCGGCGGCCGCGGCGCGGTAGCCGCGGCAGTGGGTGATGCTGCCGACCGTCCCGGGCGGCCAGCCCGGTTCGCCGCGCTCCCCGCCCGGCAGCGGTCCCGGGGGCAGCCCGAGGGCGGCCAGGGCCTGCCGGGCGCAGCGCCGACCGGTGGCGAACTCGCGCCGCCGGGAGGCCACCGCATGGCGAAGGCAGGTCTCCTCCTCGGGGAAGAGATCTGCCTTCGCCTCGTCGTGCGTGGTCCAGGCGGTGGCGACGTTCGCGGGCAGCAGGTGCTCGATCACGGTCGCTCCCGGTGCTCCTGACGGACCGTGGGGTGCTACCGGGCGGCCGCGGCGGGCTGCTCGGCGGCGGGAGCCGCGGCGGTCGCCGGAGCGGCGGTCGCGGCCGGGGCCGCCGCGGGGGTGCGGCGCAGCAGGCGGTGGTGCTGCCCGGAGGAGATCACCACGCCGGACATGACGACCAGTCCGGCGATCACCTGGACCCAGGTGACCTCCTGGCCGAGGACGAACGAGGCCAGCACGGTGAACACCGGCACCAGGTGGAAGAAGACCGCCGTGTCGGCGACGCCGAGCCGGACGATGCCCTGGTTCCAGAACACGTACGCCAGCACCGAGCCGAGCGCGCCCATGAAGAACAGCGCGCCGTACACCTGCCAGGGCAGGTGGGCCAGGACGCTCGGGGTGGGCTGCGGGGAGACCGCCAGCGCGACCGCCCACAGCGGCACGAAGCCGATGATGTTGGTCATGCCGGTGGTGATCAGCGGGGTGCTGTTCTTCACGTAGCGCTTCTGCACGACCGCGTAGAACGCGAAGCAGATGTTCGCCACCAGGCAGCAGATGTCGCCGATGTTCGGCGGCTCCAGCCGCTGCACCGAGCCGACCAGGATCAGCGCCGCGACGCCGAGGAAGCTGATCGTGGTGCCGACCTTGTGGTTGCCGCTGATCTTCTCCTTGTAGAAGACCGCCGCGATGAGCGCGGTGACCAGCGGGTTGGTGGCCTGGATCAGCGAGCCGTTGGTCGGCGAGGTGTACTGCATGCCGAGGAAGAAGAAGGTGTTGAAGCCGAACACGCCCAGCAGGGCGAGCACGACGAACGCCTTCCCGTTCTGCCGCACCACCTCGGCCACCTTGGCGCGCTGCGGCAGCAGGATCGCCGCGGTGATCGCCGCGGCCAGGGTGAAGCGGAGCGCGGCGCTGGCCGGCGCCGACAGGTAGTGGACGGAGTACTTGGCGAAGTTGAACGTCGCGCCCCAGAAGAAGGCGGACAGCGTGAGCAGCGGGTAGATGCTGCGGGTCTTGGCAGTCATGGCTGGGGTGTCTCCTCGTCAGGCCCAGAGCCAGGCGTCGAGCTCGATGGTGGACGGGTGGGCCCGCCCGGAGCTGTTCAGGATCGCCAGGGTGGCGTCGACCACGTCCTCGGCGCCGAGCATCCGGGCGCGCTGCTCGGGGGTGTAGTCGATGAAGGGCTTCATGTTGTCGCGGAAGCCGGTGTCGACCTTGTCCAGCACGATGCTGGAGACCTTGACGCCCCAGGGGCGGGCCTCCTCGATCAGGCACTTGGTCAGGCCCTCGATGCCGAACTTGGACACCGAGTAGGCCAGCATCGCGCCGGGAGGGGCACCGCGCTTGCCCCAGATCGAGGACATGTTGACGACGGTTCCGCTCCCGGCGGCCTTCATGTGCGGGAGCACCGAACGGGCCATCAGGAAGTAGCCGGTCAGGTTGGTGCGGAGGGTCTTCTCCCACATGTCGGGGTCGGTGTCCAGGATGCCGCCGAAGTAGGCGACGCCGGCGACGTTGAGCAGGTCGTCGATCTTCCCGAAGCGCTCGACGGCGGCGGCCACGGCCGCCTCCACGGCGGCCCGGTCCCCCACGTCGTGGCTGCTGGTGAGCACCTGGTCGGTGCTCCAGCCGGCCTCGGCGACGGCCTTGGCCAGCCCCTCGGCCTCGTTCGAGTGCAGGACCAGCGCGTGGCCCGCGTCCGCGAGGCGCTTGGCCAGGGCGAGGCCGATGCCCCGGTCGGCGCCCGTGATGAGCGATACCCGTCGACTGTCTCGACTCACGTGACTCTCCTTCGGTGGGTGTTCCGGTGGGTGTTCCGGTGGGTGTTCGGGTGGGTGCACGGTGGTGCGCGGTGGTGCGGTGCGGTGCGGCTCGGGGGGGGGGGGTGAACGGTCAGGCGGCGCGCAGGAGTTGGGTCAGCGGGCCGGAGTCGGCGGAGAGCCGGGGCCAGCCGTCCCGGAGCGCGTGCGCGGTCAGTTCCGGGTCGGCGCCGACCTGGTGCGGGTGGCCGACCCGGCGCAGCATGTCGAGGTCGCTGGAGTGGTCGCCGTAGGCGTGGCAGTCGGCGGCGTCCAGGCCGAGCCGGGCCACGGTCTCCTCGACGGCGAGCCCCTTGACCGCGCCGATCATCGGGCGCTCCACCTCGCCGGTGAGCCGGCCGTCCGGGCCGACCAGCGGGACGGAGCCGAGCGCCAGGTCGGCGCCGAGCTCGGCGGCCAGCGGTTCCAGGCAGGCGAAGAACGAGCCGGAGACCAGCACCACGGTGTCGCCGGCCCGCCGGTGGGCGCGCATCGCCTCGACGGTGGCGGTCACGAAGGCGTCGCTGCGGGTGCGGTAGGCCGCGTACCAGGCCAGCCCCTCGGCCCGCAGCTCGGCGGCGGACACGCCGGCGAAGCCCCGGTAGTAGGTGCGGTTGACCTCGGACCGGTGCGCGCCGGAGGCGGCCAGCGCGTGCAGCCCGCCGAGCGCGCTGCGGTACGCCTCGGGCCCCTGCCCGCCGGGGGCCTGCTCGTGCCAGTGGCGCAGGAAGTCGAACATGCTCTTGACCGTGATGACGGTCTCGTCGACGTCGAAGAAGGCCGCTCGGCGCGACTCTCCTGCCATGTCTCACTCCTGGGGGTAGTGACGGAAGACTGCGGACGGCGCGTCGGCCCGCGCCGGGTGCCCGGCGGTGCGCGGCGCCGCCTCGGACGGCATGCTCGCCACGGCCGGTGGACCGGGGATCGGACACCGGGCGAGGTTCCGAGGGTTTTGCAGGCAGGGCCTAGGGCCTGTCTTCGAACCCCCGGCGCGGCCCCGCGGTGGTCGGTGCGTGCTCTCGGCGTGCCGGCCGGAAGCCCTCGTACTGGGTGTACTTGGGTTTTCGGCCAGTGCGGCGAGCGGGCCCCTCCTGCCCGAGGGCGGGCAAGGAGGGCGCGTGCCGGGCGCCGTGGGGCAGGCGGGGGTTTGAAGACAGGACCTAGCCGGCCGCGCGGACCGGGGCGGCGGCGGTGTGCTGCCGGGGGACCCGCCCGGCCAGGCAGTGCTCGTACAGCCCTTCGCGCAGTGAGCGGGTGACGGCGCAGGTGCGGTTCGGGGCGTCCAGCTTGGCCAGGATGTTGCCGACCAACCGTTTGACCCCGTGGTCGGAGATGGCCAGCCGGCGGGCGATCTGCTTGTTGCTCAGCCCGTCGACCATCAGCACCAGCACCTCCTGCTCGCGGGCGGTCAGCCGGGGCAGCGGCCTGGCGGCGGGCGGGCCGCCGGGCGCCAGCAGCCGCCGGGCCAGCCCGGCGGGGAGCGGTACCCGGCCGGCCGCCGCCTCCCGGACCGCCCCGATCAGCGAACGGGGCGTCAGGTCGTCGGCGTCCAGGACGCCCGCGCTGCCGGTGCCGACGACCTCGGCGAGGTCGACGGTGCCGATCTCGCGGACCAGCAGCAGCACCCGCAGCCCGGCGCCGGTGAGCGCCGCCGCGTCCGCCGGCCCGAGGTCGTCGAGCGCGAGCAGCAGCAGCGGCCGGCGCTCCGCCGCCGCCCGGGCCCGGCCGATCGCCGCCCCCGGGCCGCCGCAGGAGGCCAGGACCCGGATGCCGTCGGCCGCGGCGAGCACCCGCTCCACCTCGGCCCCGGCTCCGGCCCGCAGGCCGAGCACCACCTCGACGGCGGGCCCGACCGTGCGCATCTCGTCGTCAAGCATCGTGATCACCCCCTAGCGGGACCTCGCCCGCAGTTCGGGCAGACCTCGATCCCGGCGCCATCCCACGATGACATGAGAAGCATACCCTTGAGAAGGTATTTTTTTGCAACCCCAGTTGGGGTAAGGAATCTGACGATCAGACAGGGGTAACAGACGGGTTAAACATACCGTTCGTAAGGTATCTTGCGGGTAACGCCGGCAGGAGAGGTGGCCCGACCTTGAAGCAACAGCGCGCCCTGCGCACGTACGAACAGACCCTGGACGCCGCCGCCGCCGAGTTCATCCGGTCCGGCTACGCCCGCACCACGCTGGCCGCCGTGGTCGGCCGGACGGGCATGACCAAGGGCGCCCTGTACGGGCACTTCTCCTCGAAGGAGGCGCTCGCGGCGGCGCTGCTCGCCCTCGGCACCGCGGCCTGCGCCGACGTGCTGGAGCGGGCGGCGGCCGGGGCCGGCTCGCCGACCGAGGCGCTGCGCCTCGGCGTGGTCGGCCTGCTGCGGCAGTTGGGCAGCGACGTCCGGCTGCGGGCCGCGCTCCGGCTGGCCGTCGAACCGGCCGCCGCCCTGGACGGCGCCGACCGGCTGGTCGGCCTGGTCGGCGACTTCGTCCTCCGGCAGGCCCGGGCGGCCCGCGCCGCGGGCGAACTGCCGGCCGCCTGCTCCCCCACCGCCGCCGCGCACTTCCTGCTGGCCCTGGTGGTGGGCTACGAACGCCTGCTCGACACCGCCGGCCTCGGGCTGGACTCCCGTGCACTGCAGGACAGTTGGCTGATCCTGGAGCACTTCGTCCGGACCGGCCGGCGCGACCCGCCGCCGGACTGACGGCGGGTCGCCCCGGGCGGCGCCGAGGGGTGGGGCGGGTCAGGCCGGGCGGCGGGTGAGCTTCACCCGGACCGGGCCGCGGACCTCCAGGGTGATGCCCTGGCCGAGCGGGACCTCGGTGTCGACGGCGGTGACCTCGTACTCGCGGAGCAGGACGGCCAGCGCCAGCACCGACTCCAGCATCGAGAAGTGCTGGCCGATGCAGGCCCGCGGGCCGCCGCCGAAGGGGTACCAGGCGTAGCGGTGCCGCCCCGCCTCGCGCTCGGGGGTGAACCGCTCCGGGTCGAAGCGCTCCGGGTCCTCCCAGTGCGCGGGGTGACGGTGCGTCACGTACGGGGCGATCAGCACGTCCGCGCCGGCCGGGATCTCCACCCCGCCGACCACGGCCGCCTTCACGGCCCGCCGACCGACCGAGGGGGCGGCCGGGTAGAGCCGCATCGCCTCCTTCAACACCATCGTCAGGTACGGGAGTTGCTGGTAGTCGGCGGCGGTCGGGCGGCGCCCGTCGGCCAGCAGTCCGGCAGCCTCCCGGTGGGCCCGTTCCTGCTCCTCGGGGTGCTTGCCGAGCAGGTGCAGGGCGAAGGTCAGCGAGGTGGCGGTGGTCTCGTGGCCGGCCAGCAGGAAGATCAGCACCTGCTCGCGCAGCTCGGTGGCGTCCAGCTGGTTGCCGTCCTCGTCGCGGGCCTTGGCGAGCAGGGAGAGCAGGTCCTCGCCGTCGGCCGCGTCCCCGTCGGTGGCGCGGCCCGCGATGATCGTGTCGCACACCTCGTACAGCGTCCGCTCGGCGGCCAGCGCCCTGCGGTGGCCGGGCAGCGGCCACGCGCGGGGCAGCCGCAGCGGGGAGAAGCCCCGGTCCCGGACGAAGGCGTTGAGGATCGGGAAGGCGTGGTGGACGGTCTCGACCGCCTCCTCGACGTCCTGGCCGAACAGGATGCGGGCGACGGTGCGCAGCGCGAAGCGGTTCATCTCCTCGGCCAGGTCGACCTGCCCGCCGGGGGCGGTGGCCCAGCGGGCGGCCAGCGCCTCGGTCTCGACGCCGATCGCGTCGGCGTAGCCGTCGACCCGGCGGCGGGTGAACAGCGGCTGGACCAGGCGGCGCTGGCGCAGGTAGTCCTCGTCCTGCGAGGTGAGCAGGCCGTTGCCGAAGCTCTCCCGGATCTCGCCGTAGAAGACGTTGTCCTTGCGGAAGTTGGCCGCCTCGGTGGCCAGCACCTGCTGGGCGCCCTCGGGCGAGGTGACCAGCCAGAGCTCGGCCCGCAGGCCGGGCGGGCCGGCCTGGATGCGGACCACGTCGCCGTGGTCGCGCCGGGCTGCGAGGTAGGTGGCGAGCGGGTCGCGCTTGAGGTCGAGCAGCGAGCCGATCAGCGGCAGTCCGGCCGGGCCGGGCACCCGGGTGGTGGTGGCCATGGAGTTCCCCCTCCGTCAGCGGGCGAACCGCCGTGTGCGGACGGTTCGCTGAAACCGCGTCAGTATCCCCCGGCGGGGCGGCGCGGGGCGAGGGCGCACGATCGACCCCCGCCCGCCCGCCTCTTCGGGGGCCTTGGCCTTGAGGCATTGCACATGCCACCCTTAAGTTCCTCTTAAGGTCGCTTGTGCGATGAGACAGCAGCCCCGGGCCCAGCAGCTGCGGCACTATGATCACCTGATCGCACCCCGACCCTCGCCCGCGACCGACCGCCCGACCGGCTGTACGACCGGCCGACTGCACGACCGCCGCCACGTCCGCCCACCACGACCAGGGGAACCCCAGCCATGCGCAGCGCCAGACGACTCCTCGCCGCCTCCGCCGTCCTCGTCCTCGCGGCCGGCCTGACGGCGTGCACCGGCTCCGCCGGCTCCTCCACCACCGACACCGCCGTGACGCCCCGGCCCGAGGTCAAGGGCACCGTCACGGTGTTCGCCGCGGCCTCGCTCAAGGAGTCCTTCACCGAGATCGGCAAGCGCTTCGAGGCCGCCTACCCGGGCGTCAAGGTGACCTTCAACTTCGGCGGCTCCTCGGCGCTGGCCCAGAGCATCGTCTCCGGCGCGCCCGCCGACGTGTTCGCCGCGGCCAGCCCGGCCACCATGAAGACCGTCGGCGACGCCAAGCTGACCGGCGGCGACCCGAAGGTGTTCGTGAAGAACACGCTGGAGATCGCGGTCGCCAAGGGCAACCCGAAGCACGTCGCGGGCCTGAAGGACCTGACCGGCCTGAAGACCGCGCTGTGCGCCAAGGAGGTGCCGTGCGGCGCCGCCGCCGTCACCGCGCTGAAGGCCGCGGGCGTGGACCTCACCCCCGCCACCTACGAGCAGGACGTCAAGGGCGCCCTCACCAAGGTCGAGCTCGGCGAGGTCGACGCCTCGCTCGTGTACCGGACCGATGTGAAGGCCGATGCTGCGAAGATCGACGGCGTGGACTTCCCCGAGGCCGCCCAGGCCGTCAACGACTACCCGATCGCGGCGCTCGCCAAGGCCCCGAACGCCAACGGCGCGGCCGCGTTCCTCGGCTACGTCGGCTCCGCGGACGCCCGCCGGGTGCTCACCGAGGCCGGCTTCCAGGCGCCGTGACCTCCCCCCGCTCCACCACCGCACCACACCCCCGGGGCCGGCGGCGGCCCCGGGGGGCCGGCCGCGCGCCCGCCGCGCTGCTGCTGCCCGCACTGCTCGGCCTGGCCTTCCTGGTGCTGCCGCTGCTCGGCCTGCTGGTGCGCGCGCCGTGGAGCGCGCTGCCCGGCCTGCTCACCGGCCCCGAGGTCTGGGAGGCGCTGAAGCTCTCGCTGCTCTCCGCGACCCTGGCCACCGCCGTCGCGCTGCTGTTCGGCGTGCCGCTGGCCTGGCTGTTGGCCCGCACCGACTTCCCCGGCCGCCGGGTGGTGCGCGCCCTGGTCACCCTGCCGCTGGTGCTGCCGCCGGTGGTCGGCGGTGTCGCGCTGCTGCTGGTGCTCGGCCGCAACGGCATCCTGGGCCGCCGGCTGGACGCCTGGACCGGCATCACCCTGCCGTTCACCACCGCGGGCGTGGTGCTCGCCGAGGCGTTCGTGGCGATGCCGTTCCTGGTGATCAGCGTGGAGGGCGCGCTGCGCGCCGCCGACCCGCGCTACGAGGAGGCCGCGGCCACCCTCGGCGCCTCCCGGCTGACCGCCTTCCGCCGGGTCACGCTGCCGCTGGTCGCCCCCGGGATCGGCGCGGGCGCCGTGCTGGCCTGGGCCCGGGCGCTCGGCGAGTTCGGCGCCACCATCACCTTCGCCGGCAACTTCCCCGGCCGGACCCAGACCATGCCGCTCGCCGTCTACCTCGCCATGGAGTCGGACCCGGAGGCGGCCATCGCGCTCAGCCTGGTCCTGCTCACCGTCTCGGTCGCCGTCCTGGCCGGCCTGCGCGACCGCTGGATGTCCACGCCGTGAAACCCCCCACCCCCTCCCTGGACGCCGAACTGCGGGTCGAACGCGGCGCGTTCACCCTCGACGTGGCGCTGAGCGCCGAACCCGGCGAGGTGGTCGCGCTGCTCGGCCCGAACGGGGCCGGCAAGTCCACCGCGCTGCGCGCCCTGGCCGGGCTGCTCCCGCTGACGGGCGGTCACCTGCGGCTGGACGGCGCGGCGCTGGACTCCCCCGCCGACGGGGTCTTCCGGCCCGCTGAGCAGCGCCCGATCGGCGTGGTCTTCCAGGACTACCTGCTGTTCCCGCACCTGTCGGCGCTCGACAACGTCGCGTTCGGGCTGCGCTGCCGGGGCCTGCGCCGGTCCGCGGCCCGGGCCGGGGCGCTGCCCTGGCTGGAGCGGATGGGCCTGGCCGAGCACGCCGGGCGGCGCCCCGCGCAGCTCTCCGGCGGCCAGGCGCAGCGGGTCGCGCTGGCCCGGGCGCTCGCCGTCCGGCCCCGGCTGCTGCTGCTGGACGAGCCGCTGGCCGCGCTGGACGCCCGCACCCGGCTCGACGTGCGGGCCGAACTCCGGCACCGGCTGGCCGAGTTCGAGGCGGTCGCGGTGCTGGTCACGCACGATCCGCTGGACGCGATGGTGCTGGCCGACCGGCTGGTGGTGATCGAGTCCGGGCGGGTCGTGCAGCGCGGCCGCCCCGCCGAGGTGGCCCGGCGCCCGCGCACCGACTACATCGCCCGACTGGTCGGCCTCAACCTGTACCAGGGCACCGCCGACGGCCGCCGCGTCACCCTCCCCACCGGTCAACTCCTCATCACCGACGAGGAGTTGACCGGCCCCGCGTTCGTCGCCTTCCCGCCCGACGCGGTCACCCTGCACCGGCACCGCCCCGAGACCAGCGCCCGCAACCTGTTCCCCTGCACCGTCGCCGGCCTCGACCTGCACGGCGACCGCTTCCGGGTCGACCTGACCGGCCCCCTCCCGCTCGCCGCCGACCTCACCCCCACCGCCGCCGCCGACCTCGACCTCACCCCGGGCACCCGCGTCTGGGCCGCCGTCAAGGCCACCCAGACCCACGCCTACCCGGCCTGACCGGGCCCGCCACCATCCGGGTGCCATGGCCGCCTTCGACCACCTGCGCACTGCCCTGTGGGACCGCACCCGGGCCGACGGGGCGCCGCCGCTCACCCCGCCGAGACCCCCGAGGCCACCACGCCTCGGGCCGTGGAGGCCATGCTCACCGGCCTGGCCGGCTGCACGGGCGTCGAGAGGTCCCAGGACAGGTACTGCACGGCGTACAAGCTGTTCACCCTGGTCTTCCCGGCCACCCCCGCCGAAGCCCCGCGCTCCTTCGCCGACCTGAACCACGCACAACAACGCGTCGTCCGCTTCCTCGCCGAACGGCCCACCGACGGCTGGCCCACCGACGGATTGGACGCCCTCCGCCGCTGGAAGGTCCCCACCGCGCATCCCGACCTGCGCGCATACGTCGGGAGTGCCTGAGCACGATGAAAAGGCCGCGGAGCGACGGGAGTTCGATCGGTGCCCGTCCCACCCGGAAACCGGACCGACCGGATCAAGGCGACAGGGCGGTCAGGGGCCGGAGTCGGTCGGTGCGGGGGCCGTACCTCGGAGGTCTTCCGGTACGAGGGAGAACAGGACGAGGTCGACCCGGCCCGCGTGCACGAAGCCGGCGTTCCGCAGAATGCCTTCGCGGTGCAGGCCGGCCCGGAGCGCGACTTTCCGGGAAGCGGTGTTCTCGGTGGCGGCCAGCAGTTCCATCCGCTGGAAGGCCTGATCCATCAGCACCCATCTCCCCAGCGCCCGAGTGGCCTCGGCGGCGATCCCGCGTCCCCTGGCCCAGGGAGCCGTCCAGTAGCCGACCTCGCTCACGCGCGCCCGCCAGTCGGTCTTCTTCAGCCCGACAGTGCCCATCAACCGGTCGCTGGAGGCGTCGGCGATCGCGAAGTGGATACCGTCACCGGACTCACGCAGCGCGTGCGCGACCTCGGTACACTAGGCCGTCGCGTCCTCACGGGTATAGGGCCGGGGCAGCGGGAGCCACCGCTGGGTGAGCTCGTCCGAACAGGCAGCCCGGGTGTCCTCGATGTCGCCGCCGGTGAACGGACGAAGCCTCAGCCGACTCGTGTGCATCACCGTCTCGGGGAAGATGCCCGGCATGCCCGTCTCCGTTCGCAACCCGCCGTCGCAGCCGGGCCGACAGTAACAGGAGACCACCGTCGACCCGCCCCGACAGGTGTTCCTGGAACGGACCCAGGGCTCAGGTACTCACTCCTCCGCCCGGACGTAGACGTCCCCGGCCCCCGGGAGCGGGCCGCCCTCGCTCCGCACGACGAAGACCTGCCGCTGCCCGTCTCCCGGTACCAGGGCCGCCTCGTCGGGGACGTAGTACCTCCCCTTGCCCGGATGCTGCTCGTGCGAGAGTCCGGCCATCCGCTCCACCCCGACGGCGTCGCCCCCCGCCCGTCCCCGGGTCACCGCGACGACCCCCAGGACCGCCACCACTGCGGTGAACACGACGCACGACACCAGGAACCCCACCAGCACCACCCGCCGAGCGGGCCGTCCGACTGTCATACCGCCCGCACCCTACTTGTCGCCGAGCGGCGCCGGAGCGGTTTCGCGGACACCCGTGGGTGCTCCTGGGGCACGGAGGTCACCAGCCCCCGTGGGCCGGGCGGGAAAAAGCGGTTGCGGTACGGAGGGGCGTGGCTAGAGTGGCGGTGCGGGCGGCTCTGCGGCGTGCTTCCTTCTCCTTCCCTTCCGAACAGAACCAGCGCGCCCCCTCTCCGCCCGCTCTCTCGTCTGCCGCCTCCCCCGAGGGGTTTCCCGGTATGCCCCGAGCCACTACGGCTCCTTTCGACGTGCGCGTCGATCTCGATCTCGGTTCCTTCCTGCTCCGCCGCCGTTCGGCCGTCGCCGTCGACCCGGCCGAGCTGCTGCCCGCCGCGGACCCGTGGTCCCGGCGCGGCCTGGTCGCGCTGGACGCCGACCTGGCCGAGCGCGGATACCTGCTGACCGTTCAACTCCGTTCCGCGCTGGCCCGGTTGGCGCCACTGCGGCTGGCCTCGACCGGTGACGCCCTGCTCGCCCGGATCGACCACCTGCTGGGCACCGACCGCCGGCACGCCCCGCTGTTCCGCCGCTTCCCGGACGCGGTGCCGGAGCACGCCTCCGTCCTGCACAACCGGCAGATGCGCGCCTTCCTGCTGAACCAGCCGAACCAGCCCTGCGCCCGCTGCACCCGCACCGGCGCCCGGGTCGGCATCGGCCTGCTCGCCCCGTGCCTGCACCTGCTGTGCGCCGACTGCCTGGACGAACTGTCCACCGGAACGGCCGAGTTGTGCTGCCCCTCGTGCGGGGCGGCACTGCCCGCCCACCCGTTCGTACTCGGCGGCCACCGGGCCGACCCGGAGCCGGAACCGGTCGGCAAGCAGCCCCCGGTCCGCCCGCGCAAGCCCCGCGAGGAGCCCGCGCTGCGCCCGCTGCGGCTGCTCGCCGCAGAGCCGACCGCCGCCGCCCTGGCCGAGCTCGACCGCCTGCTGGCCCGGCGCACCCCACTGGCGCCGCAGGACCGGGACGACCTGGCCACCCTGCTCGCGCACGCCCCCGACGACCTCCCCGACCTGCTCCCCGCGCAGATCCCGCTGCGCGAGACGAAGGCCGTGGTGCTGGCCGAACTCCTGCGCCGCGGCGGCGAATCGGCGCTCCCGCTGCTCGCCGGACGGATCGACACCGCCACCGACGTGCTGCGCCTGCTCTGGGCCCGCAACGGCGTCGAACCGGACCTGCTGCCCGGCACCGCCCGCCGCCTGCGGCTGCGCAACCTGCCGCGGCCGCTGCGCCGCGGCCTGCTGGCGATCCTGGACGGGCTCGGCCCGGCCGCGCTCGCCGAGGACCTCCGCCGCCACCGGGAGCCCTGGCTGCGGGCGGGCGAGCTGCTGCACCCGTTCGAGTTCCGCGGCCGGTTCCCCGCCGTCGCGGCCGCGTTCGCGCTGCTGCGCACCACCGACCTGGACGCCCACGGCGTGGGCCGGGAGCTCACGGAGCCACCCGCCCCGCTGCGGGTCGCCCGGACCGGCGGCCGAACCCGGCTCGCCCACACCGGCTTCGCCGGCCGGGTGGAGCAGTTGCTGGCCACCGGCGACGTGACCGGCGCGGTGGACGAACTCGCCCACCGGCCAGGCGAGTTGGTGCGCCGCCTGCACCACCTGCTGCGGGTCCGGGCAGCCACCGCGCCGGGCGAGCCGCTGCCGCCCGCGCTGTCGGCCGCCGTGGCCCGGGCACTGCCCCGGGTGGCGCCCGGCCCGCTGCTCGGCGCCTACGGCCGGCTGCGCGGGCCCCGCTCGGCGGGCGAGCGCCGGCTGTACTTCCCGCGCGGCCTGGTTTCGCTGGCACACTCCCGCGCGGACCACGGCACCGTCGTCCCGCCCGAACTCGCCGCCCCGCTGGTCGCGTTGATCGAGGCGGAGCTGCTGCGCCGGGCCGGTGACCACCCCGAACGACCCGAAGTCAGCCTGCTGGACGAGGGGTTGGCGGGGCTGATCGCCCCGTTCGCGGAGCGCTCGGTGGCCCGCACCCTGGTCACCGTGCCGCGCGGGAGCAGCCTGCCGCTGCCGGACGGCGGGCGGCTGCGGCTGTTCCTGCACTGGATGCCGCCCGCGGGGCTCCGGGTCGACCTGGACCTGTCGGTGGCGCTGTTCGACGCGGACTGGCGGTTCGCCGGGCTGTGCGACTACACCAGCCTCCGCTTCCTCGACCGGGCGGCCGTGCACTCCGGGGACTACGTCTCCGCCCCGCCGCCGCACGGCGCCAGCGAGTTCGTCGACCTGGACCTGGACCGGCTCGCCGCCGCCCGGGTCCGCTACGCGGTGATGGTCGTGTTCAGCTACAACGACGTGTCCTTCGAGCAACTGCCGGAGGCGTTCACCGGGTTCGCCGACCTCGGGGCGACCCCGCCCGGCGGCCGGCACCTGCACCCGCGGGCGGTCCGCCAGCGGATGGACCTGACCGGCGACGCCAAGGTCTCGGTGCCGATGATCGTGGACCTGGCGGACCGCCACTACACCTGGACCGACCTCAACACCGACGCGAACGGCGGCTTCCACAGCGTGGCCCGGCACCACGAGGAGGTCGGCGCGCTCGCCCGCGACGTGCTCGCGCACTTCTCCCCCGAGCAGCGGGCCACCCTGTGGGACGTGGCCTGCGCCCGGGCCGCGCACACCGAGGGCGACGTCCTGGTCCGCGACCGGTCCGGCGCCCTGCGCCGCTGGCGGCGCGGGCCGGACGAGGAGCTGTCGGCCTTCGCCGGGCGGCTGCGGGCGCTGCGCGACCCGGACGGTCCGCCGCCGGGCGGCTCGCTGCCGGACCAGGAACCGGGCGAACTCATCGCCGGGAAGCGGGTGTTCGTGGCCCTGGTGGACGGCGATCCGGTCGCTCCGGACGAGCTGTCCGGCGAGCTGTACCGCCTGCACCCGGGCGCGCTGGACGCCGCGCCGGACACCCTGGCCCGGCTCACCGCGGGCGACCTGGTGGCCGGGCTCGCGCCGCAGAGCGCGGCGGGCACGGCGGGCGGAGCGGACGCGGCGGGCTCGCGTACAGTGGCGGGCATGCATCGTGGTGTTCTGCCCCCTCCCGCCGGCTGAGCGGGCGGCCGGCCACTCCCTGAGTCCGCCCGGGGCCCGATCGCGCTGTGCGCGGGGTTCCCGGGGCGGTCGGCGCTGCCCGCTTCCGTGGCCACCGACCATGACGGCTCTCCGGGAGTTCACCCGTGTTCTCGTTCCACTCCGCCCTGCCCGCGCGGCGGGGCCTGCTGTACGTCGCCCTCGCCGCCACCGCCTGGGGCACCGCCGGTGCGGCGGCCGCACTGCTGTTCCGACACAGCGGCCTGGGCCCGCTCGCCCTGACCTTCTGGCGTTCGCTGGGCGGCGCGGCCGTCCTGCTGGCGCTGCGCCCGTTCACCGGCCCGCGCCGGAGCGGTCGGCCGCGGACCGCACCGCGGACCGCACCGCGCAGTGCCCCGGCGCTCGTCCGGGTCCTGCTCAACGGCCTCGGGCTGACGCTCTTCCAGGCCGCGTACTTCCTGGCCGTCCGGCACACCGGCCTGGCCGTGGCGACCGTGGTGACGCTCGGTTCGGCGCCCGTGCTGGTGGCGCTCGGCGGCCGGCTGCTGATGGACGAACGGCTGGGCCGGGCCGGGGTGTCGGCGGTGCTCGGCGCCGTCGCGGGCCTCGCCGTCCTGGTGCTCGGTGACGGCACGTCAGGACCCGGCGCCGACCCGGTCGGCCTGGCCTGGGCGCTGGCCTCGGCGGCCGGCTACGCGGCGATCACGCTGGCCACCCGGCACCGGGCGTCCCGGACCGGCGCCGTCGACGACCCGGCGGCCACCACCCTGTGGTCCTTCCTGATCTGCGCGGCCTGCCTGTTCCCGTTCGCGCTCGCCGAGGGCCTGCTCCCGGCCGCCGGGTCCCTGCCCTCGACGCTCGCCCTGCTCGGCTACCTGGCGACCGTCCCGACCGCGCTCGCCTACGCCCTGTACTTCGCGGGCGCGGCGGTGATCCGGGCCGCCACCGCCTCGGTGATCGCCCTGATCGAACCGCTGAGCGCCACCGCCATCGCCGCCACCCTGCTCGGCGAACCCCTCACCCCGGCGGCCCTGTTGGGCACCGCCGTCCTGCTGCTCTCGGTCACCGCCCTGGCCCGCGCCGAACTCCGCGCCGCGCCAGGCACCGTGCCGGGCACCGCACCGCACTCCGGCTGAGCGGCCCCGGCACGGTCCTGGACCGCCTGCCGCCCGGTCAGCGTCGCAGCGCCTCCGCGGGTTGGACCCGGGCCGCCCGCCATGCGGGGTAGAGGCCGGCGACCAGGCCGGTCACCAGTCCGACGACCGGTGCGCTGCCGAGGACGGCGAGCGGGAGCACCGGCGTCCAGTGCCTGGCGACCGCGACGGCCAGGACCGTGATGGTGCCGCAGGAGGCTCCGACGACACCGCCGGACGTCCCGAGGACGGCGGATTCGGCGAGGAACTGGACGACGATGTGGCGTCCTCGCGCGCCGATGGCCCGGCGCAGGCCGATCTCGCCGGTGCGTTCCATGACCGACACCAGGGTGGTGTTGGCGATGCCGACCGTTCCGATGGTCAGGCAGACGGCGGCGAGGAGCAGGAACAGCTGGTCGAGATCGGACGCGACGCTGCCCCGCAGCGCCCGCGGGTCCGGTGGCGGGACCACCTCGAAGCGTTCGGGGTGGACCGGGTCGAGCGCGACGCGGGCTTCGGCGGCGATCTGCCGGGCCGCCCCGAGCTCGGTGGAGACGAGCATGTGCGCCCGCTCCCGTGCCGGAGGGCCCCACAGGCCGAGCGCGGTGCTGCGGGGCACGGTGACCGACAGCAGGGTGCCGGCCCGGCGCTGGACGTCGTCCACGATCCCGATCACGGTGAACGGGGTCCCGTCGATGAAGATGGCGGGCCGGGTCTCCAGCGTGGTGATGCCCAGTCGGGCGGCGGCACCGGCCCCCAGCACGGCGACCTGCTGGGCGGTCGAGTCGTGGTAGGCGTCGTACGTCCGCCCCCGCAGCAGGTGCGGGCCGGCCGCGGCGAGCGCCCCGGGGGAGGCCGCCACGACGTCCATCGCCTCGCCGTCGTCCGCGCCGTCGATCGGGGTGGACCGCACTTTGACCCCTCCGCCGGGGACGGCCACGTTCCAGTAGACGCCGGCCGACACGACTCCGTGCAGCCGCTCGATCCGGTCGTCGGCGTCGGCGGGGAAGGAGAGCGGCACGCGCTCGGACGCGTCTCCGCCGGTGTCCTCGACGGTGACCTCGGTCGCGGACAGCGCGTTGAAGCGCGAGTCGATCCGGGCGTTGGCGGTCGCGCTGAGCCCGAGGACGGCGACGAAGGTCCCGACGCCCAGCACGGTGCCGACCGCGGTGAGGAGGGCCCGGGCCGGTCGCTGCAGGACACCGGCGAGGGCTTCGGCGATCAGGTCGCCCGGGGTGAGCCGGGGCCGGCCGGCCCCGTTCCGTCCGCCGCGCATCAGGACGTCACCCCGGCGGTCTCGGTGAGGACGCCGTCCCGGATCGTGACGGTGCGCCGGGCCCGGTCCGCGACGTCGGCGCTGTGGGTGATGAGAACGACGGTGGTACCGCCCGCGTTGAGTTCGTCGAGCAGGTCGAGGATGCTCCGGGCGGTGGCGGAGTCCAGGTTCCCGGTCGGTTCGTCGCACAGGAGCAGGGACGGGTGGTTGACCATCGCCCGGGCGATGGCAACCCGTTGGCGCTCGCCGCCGGAGAGCCTGCTCGGGGCGGTGTCGAGCCGGTGGGACAGGCCGACCCGGCCGAGCACCTCGCGGGCCCGCGCCCGGCGCCGCCGCCGGTCCGACCCGGTGTACAGCAGCGCCAGCGCGACGTTCTCGGTGGCGTCCCGGTGCGGAAGGAGGTGGAAGCCCTGGAACACGAACCCGAGCCGCTGTCCGCGCAGGGCCGCGCGGTCCGCGTCGTCGAGGACCGCCGTGTCCTTCCCGTCGAGGAGGTAGCGGCCGGTGGTGGGGCTGTCCAGCAGACCCATGATGTTGAGGAAGGTCGACTTGCCGGAGCCCGACGGGCCGACGACCGCGACGTACTCGCCCCCGCCGATCCTCAGGTCGGCCGGCCGGAGGGCGGAGACCGCGGGCGGGCCGGGGTAGGTCAGGCCGACCTGCTGGAACTCGACCACGGGGGTGCTCATCCGGGCATCTTTCCGTTCTCGGTGCCGACGACCACCCGGTCTCCCTCGACCACGGTTCCGGGGGCGGTCGGGCGGATCTCGGCGCATCCGTCGCCGGAGATGCCGGGGGTGACCTCGACCCGCTCGCGCCGACCGGCCCGGAGCACTGTGACGACGGTCCGGCCGTCGGCGGTCGAGGAGACGGCGGACACCGGCACCACGAGGACCTTGCCCTCGGAGGAGGCCGCCGCCACGGTCACCCTGACGTCCTGTGCGGTGAGGCGCTGGTCGAGCGGCGCGTCGGGCTGCATCCGGAACCGGTAGCCGGGCACTCCGGGGGCTTGCTGCGGGCCGCTGCCGGCTGCGTCCTGCTGGGGGGCGTCGGTGGTGTCCGCGACCGCGGCGACCGTCGCGGCGGCCGTGATGCCGGTGGCCTCGGAGAAGACCTCGACCTTCTGGCCCGGGTGGACCAGGCCCTTCTCCCGGACGGACAGCGTGCCCCCGACGACCAGTGCCCCGGAGGAGAGGGTCATCACCTTGCCCGAGACGGGGCTGCCCACCTGGGCGGTGACGGTGTCGACCCGGGCCGGGAAGCTCTGGACGAAGGCGACCTCGGCGGCCGGCAGCATCGGTCCGTCGGCCGCCTTCAACCGGGCGAGCCGGGCCCTGGCCTTGGCGAGGTCCTCCTTCGCCCGGTCGACCTGCCGGTCGGCCCCGGCCGCCGCCCCGGCCGGGGCGGCGCCGGTGGACGGGCTCCCCGGCGCCGCCGTGCCCCGTCCGCGCGGGTCCGCCGCTGCCCGGCCGGCCTCGATCGCGTCCTGGAGCGAGCGCTCGGCGCCGGTCACGGCGTCCGCCGCCGCCTCCACCTGGGCCGCTCCTTCCGGGGCGGCGGGGCGCGGCTCGTACCCCGCCGCGGCGTAGAGCGCGGCGAGCGCGGCCTTGGTACCGTCGCCGAACGTCCCGGCCGGGTCGCCTCCGGTCGGGTGGCCGAGCGCGCGCAGCGCCTCCTGCAACTGGGCGACATCCTGCCCGGTGGCGCCCGGCTTGAGGTCCCGGTAGACGGGCAGTGCGCCCGGCAGGACGAAGACCGGGCGCCCGGAGACCTCCAGCAGCACCTGCCCGGCCGCGATCGAACTCCCGACCTGCACGGGCAACTTGGTGACCACACTGCGGGCGCTGCTCTCGCCCGCTCCGGTGGGGGCCACCTCGACGACCTGGCCGGGGGTCACCAGACCGCGGACGGTCACCGTTCTGGCCAGGACGCGGTACTCGACCGGGGCGGTCAGCACGTCCGGGGCGGGCGGCCGGGTGTCGGCGGCCGCCTGCGCGGGCGACTTGACGAACAGTGAGGCGGCGGCGCCGCCGCCGGTGAGTGCGGTGATCGCCGCCATCGACGCCACCAGTACCGTCCGGCGGCGCGAGAGTCGGGAGCGCCGGGCGTCCCCCGCCGCGCCGGGTCCGCTCGGAGCCGCCGCGTCCTCCCGCTCGACGATCTCGGCGGCTTCGGTGTCTCTGCTGCTCATCGGGGTCGCACCTGCCCGGGGCCGTGGGTCGGGGTCATTTGCCGGGCTCGGCAAGCGTGCCGGCGGCGAGCTTGAGGGTGGCTTCCTGACGCTTCTTGGCGTCCGAGAGCACCACCTCCTTCTCCGCGATCATCTGCTTCTGGATGCCCGCCTCGACCCCGGACCAGACCGCGACCAGATCGACGCTCTGCTTGCAGCGGACGTCGGCGGTCGCGGTCGCGATCTCCGTCGGGGACAGGGTGCCGCCGGTCAGCGTCGCCAGGGGATCCAGCGGAGACTTGTAGGAGTACCCGCTCTGCTTCATGCAGTCGGACCAGGCCGCGAACACGGCGACCACCTTGGCGTCGGAGAGCGAGCGGTGGAAGCTCGCCATGTTGATCTCCTCGGCGGGCGCCTGGTCGTCACCGACCTGGAGCTTCCGCTTGGCCTCGCCGGAGCACCCGCCCGCGGGGACGGCCTGGCCGGCCACCGTGGCCGGGACCTTCCCGGCGAGGGCCGGATCGGCGTCCCCGATGAAGACCCGGTAGGCGGCGTCGCTCATCGGCTCGGGGGCGGGCGGGGACGGGCTGCCGTTCACGTCGCCGGGCAGGTGGTAGCCGTACTTGGCGACGAAGGCCGGGTCCGTCATGCCGTAGCGGCGCGGCCGGTTGGCCAGGTTGCCGTCGGGGGCGGACGTCGTTCCGGCCGAGACCTTGTAGTCGAACCCGAAGCGCGCCATGCAGTTCTTCACCAGCGCTTTCGACGCCCGCATCACCTGGGCCCGGTCGCCGTTGCTCTGCAGGTAGCCCTCGATCGGCAACGCCGGTGGCAGGACGGTGGGTTGCTCCACCGCGGCGGCGGGCCGGGCGGTGCCGGGCGGGGCGGCTGCGGTCCCGGTGCCGGGCCGGGCGGCGGTACTGGTGCACGCGCACGCCAGTGCCACCAGCGCGGTCGTCGCCAGGAGTCGTGCCCGGTGGGGGCGGGGCTGCGTCGCCCCGGCCTCTGCGCTGTTCATTCCATGCTCCGCGGGAGAGTCGTGGTACTGGTGGTCGGAGGGCGGCCCCGCGACGAGGTCCCCGGCGCGTTCGATCGCGGGCCTCCCCGTCGCGGGACCGGCGGGCCGGCGGCGGCCCCTGACGGAATGTCAGCACTCACCGCACATGTACTGCTGCGAGGCGTTGTTGTTGTAGGTCTGGTTCAGGTTCCGGAAGTAGGTCCCGTAGCCCAGCGGGTCCAACTCGTCGGCGGGGCCGCCGAACCCCGAGTTGTAGTACACCCGGTAGACATTGCCGCTGTAGTTGTAGGCGAACTCGGCGTCGTTCTTCACGTGCTGGCCCTGCCCGCCGCCGTCGCTCTGGAAGTAGTAGGGGGCGCAGCCGCTCGACCCGCACTGGGCCGGGTTCTGGTCGTAGTTGTAGACCGTGCCGACCAGGCCGACGTGCGAACCTCCGGCGTTCATCAGGTAGTAGAGGCAGAGCGACCCGTCGTACCGCGAGCAGTTCGTGATGGACCCGTCGGCGGCGGCCTGGGCCGACGGGGCGGCGCCGACCAGCGGCACCAGGAAGGCCGCGAGAGCGGCCAGCCCGATCCATACCTTCTTCATTGCTTCTCCTTCCGTGCGCCCCGGAACGATTCGATGGAAGATTTCCACCGCAATTCGACCGGGGCCGATGAGTGCAGAACATTCCAGGGCGGCGCAGTCCGCCCGGAGGAGCCGGTTTTCGACTCCTCCCACGTGCACGATTTACCGATTTCGCCCGCGGGGCGACCGCCGGGCGGTGATCCGGAATTCGGCCCCGCCCTCGGACCGGGCCGCCACCGCGGGCGGCCGTGCGGGAGGCGGGCCCGGGGCGCGGCTCCGGTCGGCCCGGCAGGACAACGGCGGCGACCGCCGGGTGAACCGGAATGCCCGCCCCCGAATTCACCGCCCCCACAGGCCGAGGAATTTTCATCACGGCCGTCCTGCAAGTGTCAAGTCCGGGCCGCGACAGTGCGCACGGGTGGTACGAAAAAACGCGAAGACCGTCAGGTTGTCGCTTCTGCCTCTGATTGTCCGGCCTTCGTTCGAGGGGTCGTCAAGAATTGGCCGAACCGGTAGCGCCGTCCACGAACAACCGGCTAGGGTCGCCCCGGCCCGCTCCGGGGAGGAACGGTCGGAACAATCCGCAGAAGCTGCGGCAGGCCCGGCGGGCGGTGCCACCTGCTGTCGTCCGCCGGCGTCCGGCGCCTCTCGAACCGAGCCGGTCCGCACCGCAGTCCACCGGGTACCCACAGATCGAGAGGGACCATGAGATTCCGACCAGCACGCACAGCGTTAGCGGCCGTACTGGCACTGCTGCCGAGCACGATCGCCCTACCCGCCGCCGGGGCACAGGCGTTCTCCGGGCAGCAGCCCGGCCTGTCGCTCCCGCGGGAGCCCGTCGGGCCGGCCGACGGGCCCGACGCCCGGACCGACGGGGCGAAGCTGCCCCAGCCGGACGCCGTCCTGCCGCCGGGCTGGCGCGAGTCCTCCGACCGCGCCGTCACGCTCGACGGTGACGGGACCGGTCTGCACGTCCTCACCGCCAAGGCTTCCAACGGCTACGCGTGGACCACTGCCGCGACGCTCGCCGAGCCGGGGTACGACGCGGACCAGTGGATCGGCCAGTCCTGCGTCACCGCGTCCGGGACGAAGGCGGTCGTGGTCTACGCGCCGCGCCAATTCGTCAACAAGGAGACCCTGTTCGACGCGGGGGCCTTCGCCGCGGTCGTCGACCTGACCAGTGGCAAGGTCACCAAGCTGCCGGAGCGCGTCTCCCTCGCCTACCACTCCCCGGGCTGCTCCACCGGCGAGGACGTCGTCCTCAGCCGTTTCACCCAGCCCGCCGGGGGCGTGCCCACCACCGAACTGCTCACCGTGGACGCCGCGGCCGGCCGGGTCCGCGCGACCACCGGGGTGCCCGGTCAGCTCACCTCGGCCGTCCGGTACGGCGCGGGGATCGCCGCCGCGCAGGGCAAGGACCTGGTGCTCGTCGACAGCGCCGGCCGGACCGCGCCCCTGGTGCGGGGCGCGGCCGACGACGGCACCCCGTACCAGCTCCGGCCGGAGGGCGGCGGCGGACTCGCCTTCGCGGTGCCGCACGGCAAGCAGGCCGACATCCACCGGGTCGCCGACGGGAAGGACACCAAGGTCCTCACCGTCGGCCTCGGTGAGATCGGCCTGTCCCGGACGAGCGGCGGAGCGGTCCTGCTGACCGGTCCGCAGGCCACCGCGCAGACCAAGGGCCGGAAGCTGCCGGACAGTTGGCGGGCCGTGGACGCCGCGGCCGGGTCCGAGGCGTCCACCGGGGGCGAGCTGGTGATCAGCAGCGCCACCAGCGGCACGGAGGCCGCCGGCGCCGCGATCGGCGGCCACGCTCCCGACACCGCTCCGCCGGTGCGGATCACCGGCAGGTCCACGGCGACCGGCAAGGAGTTCACCTTCCGCGTCCAGCCGCGCGCCACCGACTCCAGCGGCACGAACGCCTCCCCCGCCCTCGGCGGGACGGCCGCGGCCCCGGCCGGCTCCCGCGCCCCGACCGGCTCCCGCGCCCTGGCGGCGGACAGCACCGACCCGGGCTCGACCCCGGCGGACCCCGACCGCGCCTGCGCCGTCTCGCGGAACGACCCCACCGCGCAGACGTACCAGCCCACCCCGAAGCAGGTCGAGTGGGCCGCCGACCTGGCCGTGCAGAACCTGCTGCCCGCCCGGCCCGGCAACTGGACCAACGACGGCCTCCCCGCCTACAGCCCCCAGACGCTCTTCCCGCAGCACCCGCTCTCGGGCGGCGGCCGGGTGCCGGCCCAGGTGCTCCTCGGCGTGCTCGCCCAGGAGACCAACATGTGGCAGGCGAGCTCGCACGCGCCCGACGGCATCGCCGGGAACTTCGAGCAGGGCGGCTACTTCGGCAACAGCGGCACCATCGACCAGATCACCTGGGCCAACGCGGACTGCGGCTACGGCATCAGCCAGGTCACCGACGGCATGCGGCGCACCGACACCCAGTTCAGCGCGCTCCAGCAGAAGGCGATCACCGTCGACTACGCCGCCAACATCGCCGCCGGCCTCACCATCCTCGAGGACAAGTGGAACCAGACCCGCGCCGCCGGAGTCACCGCCAACGACGGTGACCCGAAGTACCTGGAGAACTGGTGGTTCGCCCTCTGGGCGTACAACACCGGCTACCACCTGCCGGGCGAGGACAACGATCCGAACGTGTACGGGCTCGGCTGGGTCAACAACCCGATGAACCCGAACTACCCGCCGGACCGCAAGATGTTCCTGAGCGCCTCGTACGACGACGCCAAGACCCCCAACAAGTGGTCGTACGAGGAGCGCGTCCTCGGTTGGGCGTCCACACCGCTGCTGCGCTACGACTACAACGACAAGGCGTACCACTCCGCCTACACCCGCGGGAAGTGGGACGGCGGCTTCTCCCCCCAGCTGGGGCAGCCCACCGTCACGCTGTTCTGCGACGCGAGCAACAACTGCGACCCCAGCATCCAGGGCAAGCCCGGCAACCCGGCCGGCGCCACCCCCTGCACCCTGCTGTCGCTGCGCTGCTGGTGGCACAAGCCGGTCAACTGGACGAAGTGCAGCACCTATTGCGGGCAGGAGGCACTGGCCTTCACGACGGTCGAGCCGCGCCCCGGCGCGACCAACCCCTACCCGGTGGACTGCACCACCTCCGGGCTGCCGGCCAACGCGGTGATCGTGGACGACGTCCCGGACTCGACGACCGGGCCGAACAGCTGCGCCACCCCGAAGACGTGGACGAGCCGGGGCAGCCTCTCGTTCGCCTTCAACCCGGCCGTGCAGAACGACCGGACCGTCTACCCGGGCAAGATCGACCTGCACCAGATCGGCGGCGGCTTCGGGGGGCACTACTGGTTCACCCACACCCGCTCGGAGAAGGTGAACGGCAGCCCGCTGACCCCGAGCGACCCGCTGGTCGTCACCGGGACCTGGACGCCGCCCCAGATGACCGGGTGGATCCGGGTGCTGGTGCACCTGCCGTCCTTCGGCGCGCAGACCCAGCAGGCGACCTACACCGTCTACACCGGGAACACCGACGATCCGTCACTCGCCGTCGAGCACCGGACGATTCCCACCGACCACTACGGGCAGCAGAACGCCTGGGTCGATCTCGGTGTCTTCGACTTCTACGCCACGCCCCGGGTCGAGCTCTCCAACCTGACCCTGGACGGCACGGGCACGGACGATGTCGCCTGGGACGCCATGGCGTTCTCGCCCCTGCCGGGCAAGCCGGCCGATATCGTGGTCGCCATGGGCGACTCCTACAGCTCCGGAGAGGGCTCCGGGTCGTACGCCGCGGAGAGCGACAACAACTACGGCAACCAGTCCTGGGACGCCTGCCGCCGCAGCAACAACTCCTGGTCCCGCAAGACGGTCCTGCCCGGGTCCGGCAGCTCCATCGGCTCCCGGACGGACGCCCGGGACGCCACGCTCGACTACCACTCCGTCGCCTGCTCCGGGGCGGTGACGGCGCAGTTCGGCAGCGTCGCCGGGGGCAACGTCCCCGCCTACTGGCAGCAGGACGGCGGCCAGTTCTGGCACGAGGCGGACGGCCAGTTCCGCGAGGTCTCCCAACTCCAGTCGGGGTTCCTGGACAGCAACACCACCCTGGTCACGCTGACCGTCGGCGGGAACGACGCCGGCTTCGCCAACGTCCTGCAGAAGTGCGCCAACCCGCTGACCAGTTGTGCGAGCCAGTCGTACGAGGACGGCATCCGGGGCACCATCGACGGCCTCGAAGTCAGCATCAAACGCGTCCTCACCAATATCCAGACCCTGGCGCCCCATGCCAGGATCGTCCTGCTCGGGTATCCGCAGATCCTCGCGGCGGGCAGCGAGTGCAACGGTCTCGTCGCGCAGTTCTCCAGCACCGAGACCAGCATGCTGGGCCGGCTCGCCCAGCGGTTCCAGGACGACGACCAGGCCTGGGTGTCCCAGCTCCGGGCCGGCGGCATGAACGTGCAGTTCGTGCCGGTGATCGACGCGTTCGCCGGGCACAGCGCCTGCTGGGGCGCTTCCGGGGAGTGGATCAACACGGTCGTGACGGGACCCAACGGGCAGGGTGACAACCCCACCGTGGACATCGACAACTCCAACCCCATGTGCCTCTCCGCCACCCTCTGCGTGAGCCGCGAGAGCTTCCACCCGAACAACGGCGGCACCCAGGCCTACGCCAACGCCCTGGCGGCGGCCCTGACCGGACAGCGAGGATAGCCACGTCATGAACGGTTCCGAGGAGAGTCCGACGCCCGCCCGGCGCGGGGGCCGGCACCCGGGGTGCCTGATCGGGTGCTCCGTCCTGGTGGCGGCACCGGTGGTACTGGTGGCCGCTCTCCTCGGAACCTCCGCCTCGCAGAGCACGGACGAGGCCGAACGTGCCCGGGCCGCGGCGGACGCCCGGGCCGCCCGCTTCGGCGGGCTCGTCGCCCCGCTGGACTACTCGCGGGACGTCCCCGCCCTCGACGTGGAGCGGGCGGCGGCGGCCTCCGGCGTCGAGGTGCTGGCCCTGACCCGCGGTCAGGACGCGACCGTCGATCTCACCGTCCGGGTGCGGGTACCGGCCGCCGCCCCGCCCGCGCCGATGGCCGGCATGCTGACCCGCTGCTACCGGCTCCGCGAGGGAGCGACCGGCTCCCCTCCCCCGGGACCGCGGCAGATCGACTGCCCCCCGCCCGGCTGAACCGGCCCGCCCGTCCCCGACCCGCCGCCACCGCGCTCAGCCCGTGCCGGTGCCGAAGACGTGCAAGTGGTAGTAGTCGCCGCCGTAGGACTCGTCGTGCGCCCGCTGCAGAACGGCCGCGGCGGTGCCCGAGCGGTGGAGCGGGCTGTCGACCGCGGCGCCGTGTCCGGCGGCGAACGCACTGTCCACCCGGGGCTCCACGGCGTCCAGCCAGGCCGCGGTGGCGGAGACTGGTGCCGCTCCCGGGAGGTCCAGGTCCACACAGTCGCGCAGGAAGTCCACTCCCCGCGGCACCGAGGCCGTCACGTAGCAGGACAGGGACATCAGGTTCCCGTCGAGACTCCACACTGCGGCGATCGAAGTCACCGTTCCCCCACCGCGTTTGGAACCCGCGGCGTGCCAGACGGTCGGACGGCCGGGAAAGTCGACCCGCTGCCGAGCCTCCATGGAGAGGCCCCATGCCGCGGTGAGACGGTTCAGCGCGGACTCGCCGGTGTACCCGGGCTTGATTACCGCTGCCTTGATTTCGGGAGCCTCCTTGTCGGCCACCGGCTCGGTGGGCCAGTCCGCCAGGCCGCGGGCAGCCGCACCGCCCGGCGAGGCCGACGCGGCCAGGGACGGCGGGGCCGACCGCTCGGTGGGAACGGGTTCGGCGCTGACGGCACCGGCGGGCCGGCTCGCGTCCGGGTGGTGGAACGAGGAGCACCCGGCCAGGACGGCGAGGAGCGCCACGGCCGCGGCCACGCGCGGTATGGGCTTGGAAAGGTTCGGCAAGAGGGGCTCCCTCGGGGTCGGGCTCGTCGGGCGTTCGGCTCCGGGAAGCGGTGCCGCCTCCCGGAGCCGAATGCCCGACTGTTCGTCAATTCTCTTGGGGACAATGATGCTTGGAGATTTTTCCGATCACCCGGTCAGTCCGTCCAGCAGCCGGTCGTGGATTTGGACGCCACCGGGACGAGAGCGACCGCGTCGTAGGCCACGTCCTCGTTGCCGGTGTAGTTGACCTCGCTGGTGTTGTCGGCCTGGATCGAGGCGCCGGCCCAGAGCTCCAACGTCCCCACCCGGTGCCACGTGTCGGACCCGTTGCCCAGGTTCTGCCTGACCCGGCAGCTCCGGGCGCCCTTCCCGGCGCTGTTGGCACCGGGCTCCACCGTGTAGTTGACGATGGCCTGCGCACCGTGGCCAGGCAGGTGGACGTAGACGTCGAACCACTGCCCCGTCTGGTTCGCGGTCGGCAGGTACTGCGGGTCCGGCGTCCAGGTGGCGGTCACCTTGTGGAACATCTGGTTGCGGGCGTCCGAGTACCCGTGGGTGAACCAGAAGTGGCCGTCGTAGCCGCCGCCGATCTGGTGGAGGTCGATCGGTGCGATGTCCTCGGTCGCGCGAACGGTGCCGTCACCGCGGGTGTGGGTGAAACTGTCGCCGAAGCGCAGGTTGAACTTGCCCTTGGGCGGGAGGCGGGACTCGTTGCAGCCGAAGACGTTGTCGGCGGGATTCGGCAGGTCGTCGATGAGAATGGTGCCGAGGGCGCCAGGTGCGTTGTTGCACGCCGGCTGCGGGTACTTCCGCTTGAGCGGCGGCTCGGCACTGCCGATGGCGTAGCTCAGCTTCTCGGTCGACGCGGTGGTGTCGGTGTCGGTGAACCAGGTCACCGATCCGTGCCACCAGCACGAGCTGTTCTCCGCCGGGCACGGGTCGGGAGTCCGGTTGGGCGTGCAGGCGTTGGAGCCGCTGCAGTAGAGGTAGCGGTCGGTGCTCAGGTTGAGCGTGTAGCTGCTGACCGGCGAAGTGGGGAAGTACGGCTTGGCGTACGACGCGGTGGCGTTGTACGTGAGCTGCGGCGTCTCCGCCCATCCCAGGACCTTCTCCTGGTAGGGCCAGTTGGCGGGGTGCGCCGCGTCGTCGTACGTGACGCGCAGGAAGGGCTTGCGGTCCGCCGGGTAGCGCGGGTTCGCCGGGTTGTTGAACCAGCCGACGCCCGTGTGGCCGTTGTACGCCGACCCGTCGGTGTACACGCCGCTGTTGTAGCCCCACAGGGCCATGAACCAGTTCTCGATGTGGTTGGCGTTGCCGCTGTTGGCGTTCATGCCGAGGGACTTGAGCTGGTTCCAGGTGTTGCCGAGGATCTGCGCGCCGGCGGCGATGTTGGCCGCATAGTCGGTCGCGATCGCGTAGGCCTGGGGTGCCGGGTAGATGTTGGAGCCGGTCTTGGACATGCCTGCGGTCACCTGGGCGATGCCGTAGCCGCAGTCGCCGGCCCCGTTCTGCGGGTAGGAGTGGATGTCGTCGGCGTTGCCGAAGTAGTCGCCGAGGGTCGGGTTGCCGGCGTCGCCGGGCATCGCGTGCCAGGACGCCTGCTTGAGGTTGGACTCCTGCGCGACGATACCGAGGAGCACCTGGGCCGGAATGGTTCCGCCGCCCGTGAGCGGGACCGGCGGGAACATGCCCTGGGGGGTGTAGGCGGGTTCGCCGGTCGCCATGAAGTCGGCCGGGCGGGAGACCGTGAGACCGCCGTGAACAGCCTGGTCGACGGCCCATTCGACCATGTTGGTGCTCGGTTGGAGTGCCTGTGCGTGAATGTCGTTGCGCGGGACCAGGCAGTTCGAGTAGTGCGAGTTGCTGTTCGGGTGCTCGACGGTCACCCCGGAACCGCCGAGCAGGTCCCGCTCCAGGCTGCCGTCGATCACCGGCTCCACGTCGTCGGCGCCGGTATCCGTCGCCGTGGCCGCCGCGGTCACCAGTTCGGCACTGGCGGTCGAGCCGGTCGCCGTCGCCAGTGCGGACACCTCGATGCGGCCGGCGCCGTCGTCGTCCGTCACCGGCCCGACCTTGGAAACGACTCCCTTGAGCTGCTTCGAGGCCACCGACGTGGTCAGCAGGTGACCGGCCCGGGACGCCGCGACAGGCTTGACCGGAGCCTTCGCCTTGGCAAGACCGGGCGCACCGCTGTTGTCGACGTCCTGCACCTCTCCCGCGACCAGGTCGCCCCCGGCCTGCGGAAACAGGGCGAGGGAACCCAGCGGGGCGGTTCCGAGCTTCTTGAGGCCCTTGCCGTTCCAACGGTGGACAGCGTCTTTGCCGTCCTCCACCATCGCCAGGTCGACGGCACCTCCCGTCGAAGGGGCGAGCCCGAAGACGCGCCCGGGCAGTACCGCGAGAACGTCGGCACGCCCGTCCTCGGCCAGCTCGACCAGGTGCTCACCCAGGACGCCCATGTCCTTGCCACCGGCGGTCGGCAGTGGGTTGGTGAACTGCCCCCGGACGGTACTGGTCCTGAGGACCTTACCGGTGGCCGCCGAGACGTCATAGACGGTCGTGTCGCCGCGGCCGTCGTCGCCGACGTCGCTCCGGGTGAACACCACGGTGTCGGTGTTTCCGCAGCCGGGCGAGAAATAGGCGAGCTCCACCCCGGTGATCGCCTTCGTCACCTTGCCGGTGGTCAGGTCCACCACGGCGGCGAACGCGTCCTTCCGCATCATCGCCGGCTTGTTGGCCGCCATGGACGGAGCGTAGACAGCGGCCGCGTACCGGCCGGACCCGGTGGTGCAGACGTAGCCGGTCCACAGTCCGATGTCATCGAGTGCGGACTCCTTGAGCACCGCGACTTCCTTGTAGGCGAACCCCGAGGACTCGTCGGCGCGCAGGATGTGGAAACCCGCCGTGTCACCAACCCCGGCCACCGAGACGTCGGACGCGTCACGCCAGCCCCGGCCGAGGTTGTCGTCGGGCCGGGCGAAGAGCTGGCCATTGCCCTTCACCGCCCCGGGGCCGCCCGCACCCTGGTCCGCGACGGCCAGCCCGGAAGCCGGCAGCAGGCCGGCGACCAACGACCAGCAGCCCATCCAGGCGATCCGGGCCGCCCACCGGCCGATCGAATTCCGGTTCCTCATGGACACTTTCCCACCCCTTCGTCCACTGCTCAGTGCCATCGGGTGCATTGACCGGTTCCGCCCTGCTGGGAGTCCTCGGGACTCGGGTCGAAGTCGCTGCCGATTTTCGTGTAGAACTCGTAACACGATCACTGTGCCTGCCGGTTGAGGCGTCTCCAGCAGATGAGCGTGCAGGCGAGTGAGACAAAGGCGTTGTGGAGGTCGAGGCGTCTCTCCCAGCGGACGGCGAGGCGCTTGAACTGGTGGAGTTGGGCGAAGGTCTGCTCGACGACGTAGCGGAGCTTGCCGAGGTCGATGATGTCGGGCTCGCCGCGGCGGGAGATGACGGGCAGGATCCGGCGTTTGCGCAGTTGTCGGCGGTTGGGGTTGCTGTCGTAGCCCTTGTCGCCGAGCAGGGCGTCCGGGCGCTTGCGGGGGTGTCCGACCCGGCCGGCGACCGGTGGAATGCCGTCGACCAGGGCGAGGGTCCGGGTGACGTCGTTGACGTCGGCCGCGGTGGTGATCACGTGGAACGGGATGCCGCCACCGTCGCTGATCAGGTGGTGTTTGCTGCCGGTCCTGCGGCGGTCGACCGGTGACGGGCCGGTGGCCTCACCCCTTTTTTCGCGCGTACGTGGGAGGCGTCCACGCAGGCGCGCGTCCAGTCGATCAGTCCGGCCGCGTTCAACTCGGCCAGGAGTAGGCGGTGCAGGGCCTCGAACACCCCGGCTTTTTGCCAGCGGCCGAGCCGGCGCCAGCAGGTCTGCCCGGAACCGAAGCCCAGCCCCAGCGGCAACTGCTGCCAGGTGATGCCGGTGTACAGCACGAACAGGATGCCCTGCAGGCAGAGCCTGTCGTCCAGCGGGCGAGGGCCCGGCGACCGCTCCGGCCAGGCCGGAAGCAGCGGCTCGATCCGGACCCACAGCTCGTCGTCAACGATCCACGGCTTCTTGCTCACGCCATCACGAACGGACGAATCGTCACATCGGTCACGCCCCAACAGCAACGATCGCCAAGATCGTGTTACGAGTTCGTAGCAGGCCTTCACCGAGTACATCGAGCTGACCATAGGACTTGCGGCCCCGACATTCACATCGTTGATCATTCCCGCATTGCGCATGGCCTCCGTGCCGCCGAGCCGCGGCACGTAAATAACCCCCCCGTACTTGGGCTGCAGACCCGCGGTGGGATCGATCTGAATTTTCGTCCAGTACGATCCGCACAACGCCGAGTACAGGAGTTTCATGTTGACGCTGGTCGAGAACGTGACCTCCTCGATGACCATCGCGTCCGAGACGCAATTGGTCCCGACCGGAGACAGGCCGTCACACTCGGACTGCCAGCAGGAACCCGTGTCAGCAGCGGCCGGAACCCCACCGGAGACAAGGCCGCCCAGCGCGAGCAGGGTGCCGAACAGTAAGGCGGCCGCAACCTTCCGCCACCTCCTCGATCCCCCTGCACCGAATTTCCCGACTCCTTCCCTAAATTCCATTCACGCATTCCCTCCAGGTTTTCGGTGCAGCAGCAGGGCCATTGCACCGAGAAGGACGCCGCAGCGGATTTCGCGCGACAGTGGAGAATACCATCACGGAGATCAGGAGCATGTCAAGGGAAAGCCAAAACCTCGCCGCGGACAATGCCGGACATATGGCAATATTCATCGCGGACAGAATTATTCGGTCGAATCAAGAATTCATGGATCAGGTTGTGACACAAACGAGTTACTGGCCATGCTCCTGCCGTGGAAGTTCTCGCACCATGACGCGGGAAAGGAGCTGCGGACCGCCGTGAACAGCACCGATGCAATCCGCTGCCCGATCCGCAGGGTCGGGGCGCACCGGAATGCACGGAAGGAGACGTTCACCCGTTCGGGTCACGGGTCGGCGGGGAGCGCCACCGGCGGGCGGCGGCCTGACAGGGTTTCCGCGAACGGGGAACGGAACGCGCAGCAGGAGGAGGGCACCGTGCGGATCGGGATCGTCGGGGGCGGGATTGCGGGGCTGAGCTGCGCGCTGAGCCTGCACGCGGCGGGGTTCCGGCCGTGGGTGAGCGAGTCGGCGCGGGCGATCGAGGCGGTGGGCGTGGGCATCAACCTGCTGCCGCACGCCGTCCGGGAGCTCGCCGAGCTGGGCCTGGCCGACGGGCTGGCCGCGATCGGCCTGGCGCCCCGGCGGCTGCGCTACTACGACCGGGCCGGGGCGCCGGTGTGGGACGAGCCGGTGGGCACGGCGGCCGGCTACCGGTGGCCGCAGTACTCGGTGCACCGGGGCCGGCTGCACGCCCTGCTGCTGGCGGCGGTGCGCGAGCGGCTGGGCCCGGACGCCGTGCGCACCGGGCGGCGGCTGCGGTACTTCGAGGCGGTGCCGGGCGGCGTGCGGGCGCACTTCCTGGACCGGTCGAGCGGGGCGACGGTGGTGGCGGAGGCCGAGGTGCTGATCGGCGCCGACGGCATCGACTCGGCGGTCCGGGCCCGGCTCCACCCGGACGAGGGCGCCGCGCGCCGGCACGGCGTCCTGATGTGGCGCGGCATCGCGCCGCACCCGCGGCTGCTCGACGGGCGCTCGCTGGTGGTGGCGGGCGGTACGCCCGGCGCGAAGTTCGTCGCCTACCCGATCGCTCCTGGGAACGGGCCCGGCGAGGTCCTGCTGAACTGGGTGCTGGAGGTGCCCGACGAGCCGCCCGCCGACCGTCCCGTCACCCCGACCGACGTCCGCCCGGTGACGGCGGCCGAGGCCCGGGCCCGGCTGCGCGAGTGGCGGCTGCCGTGGATCGACCTGCCGGCCCTGGTCGGGGACACCGCCGCCGTCTTCGCGTACGCGATGGTCGACCGCGACCCGCTGCCGTTCTGGAGCGCCGGGCGCGTCACCCTGCTCGGGGACGCCGCCCACCCGATGCTCCCGATGGGGATGAACGGCGGCTCGCAGTCCGTGGTCGACGCCCGGGTGCTGGCCTGGTGCCTGGCCCGGGAGGCCGACCCGGTGGCCGCCCTGCGGCAGTACGACGAGCTGCGCCGGCCGGCCCTGAACGCGCTGGTGCTGGCCAACCGGGCGCTCGGGCCGGAGGAGATCATCGCCCGCGCGGCCGAGCACGGCGGCCCGCTGCCCGCCGACCGCGCCGCCGCCCTCTCCCGGCGCTACAAGGAGCTGTCCCGGGGCACCGTCGCCGACGTCAACGACCGCCCCTCCTGGACCGTCCCGCGCTGACCGGCCCCCCGGGGGGCCGGTCAGGCAGCGGCTTCGAGGGCGTCGTCGGGCCGGCGCCGGCTCCGGCTCCCATGACGAGGCGGATCACCCGGGAGCCACCCGGGGACGGAACAGCGGGTCAGCTGCAGGCGCTCGGGGCCGGGTAGTTGATCGACCCGAGGGGGGTGCCGTTGCTGAGGTTCCAGCCGGCGAGGTTGATGGTGCAGACGTAGGGACTGCCGTCGACGTTCGGGGTGTTGACCGTCAGCGACGCGCCGTACGCCCGGTCGCCCGACGGGGCGGTGTAGTCCGACACCATCGGCGTGTCGATCCAGCTGGAGCTGGTGCTGCCGAAGTAGTTCGCATACGGCGTGCCGCTGTGCCAGATCGCGATCGCCCCCGAGAACTGTCCTCCCCGGGCCTGGATCCATTCGGCGCTCACGTGCCACTCGGCGTACAGCTGATGCGTACAGTCGTTGTGCCCCATGTACACCGTGCCCATGGGGATGCCCCACACCGGCGGCTCCAGGTAGGCGGTCGGGTGCGCGATCGGCCCGATCGACCGCAGGCACCCGGTGGCCTGGGCCGGCGCCGCCGTCACCACGGACGTGGCCAGCGGGGCGGCGACCATCGCCGCGGCCGCAAGAGCGGTGGTGAGCTTCTTCTTCAAACGCATGTCCGGTCCTCCAGGGGTGACGTCAGGGTGGTCGGCGGAGCCACTCCTCGCCGGGGACACCCCTCCCTCACGAGTGGCACCCACGAGTTCCGCCTGCAGCACTCACCCTGGCCCGCACCGGTCGCATCGACCTGGAGCCCGCCTCGGCCGCCCGTGCCCGCCCCGACCCACCGGATCCGGCCTGCCGCCGTCGCGGCGACCGTCGACGGCGCCGTCGGGCGAGCCCGTCCCTCCGACGCGGCGCAGCGGTGCCACGTGCCCGGCAGCCGGTTGCGCTCGGCCGGGCGGGTGGAACTGCGGTGCGGCGCATGCCGGTTGCCCAGCACGGTGCCCGGCGCCGCTGCCCGCGGGATTCGGCGGGCAGGTCTTCTCCTGGATCGACAGCGACCGCTACCAGGCCGCGGTCGAGATCGGCCGGGTCGGGAGCATCTGCGTCCCGCCCCACGTGGAGCAGCGCTCCCGCCTCTCGGCGGCCGTCCGCCCCGGCTTCGGCGAATCCGGTCGGCCGCGGTCACCCGTACGGCACAATGATGGGCATGACCGGCGAGAACACCCCGAGCACAGGAGCTCCTGCTGACGCGGGGGGCCGGGAGGAGGGGCCGTACCGTCCGTTCGCGCATCTCACCGCGCTGAACAGCGCGCTGTACCGGCAGGTGATGGGCGTGTTCGTCCGGGCCAAGCAGGAGTTCAGCGTCCACCTGCGCCCGGAGGACGTGCACCTGGGGCTGCCGCCGGAGGGTCGGCCGTCACTCGACACCGTCGCGTCCGCGCTGGTACAGCTCGCCAAGTGGGGGAATCTGCGGGCCGATCCGGACACCGGTCGGGTCACCGCGCTGGAGGACTTCTACCGGGCCCGCAGCATCTACCAGTTGACGCGCGAGGGCGAGGCCACCGAGGAGGCCCTGGCCGCGTACGACGGGGCGCTGGGACGGCGCGGTGAGCTGCAGGCCGTCGCGCTGGCCGACATCGCGGCCCAGCTCCGGGCCGTCCTGGCCCTCGCCCGGCGGCCCGAGCCCGACCCGGCCGTGGTGCACCTGGCGCTGCTGGCCCTGGTGGAGCGCTTCTCGGGGCTCGCGGAGAACGCCCGGGCCTTCATGGGGTCGCTGCAGCGGACGGTCGACCTGCACGAGGCCGAGGTCGAGGTGTTCCTCGCCTACAAGCAGCGGCTGATCGACTACCTGGAGCGGTTCATCGCGGACCTGGTCACCCGGGGCGCCGAAATCGCCGAGCTGCTGGAGGAGTTGGACGTCCCGCCCGGGGGCCCGGTCGGTCCGCTGCTGCGGCTGGCGGCCGAACGCGAGGCCGCGGACGCGGCACCGGACGCCGCCGCCGAGGCGCTGGCCGCGGCCGAGGCCCGGTGGCAGGGGCGCTGGGACGGGCTGCGGGCGTGGTTCCTGAGCAGGCCGGGGCGTTCCTCGCAGGCCAAGCTGCTGCGTTCGGCCGCCCGCCAGGCCGTCCCTCAACTCCTGGCAGTGGTCCAGGCGTTGAACGAGCGCAGGGCCAGCCGATCGGACCGCTCCGCCGACTTCCGGGAGCTGGCCCGCTGGTTCGCCGAAGCCCCGGACGACGACGCCCGCCACCGACTGTGGCGGTCCGCCTTCGGCCTGTACGCGGCCCGCCACCTGACGATCGACCAGGAGGCGCTGGCCGAACGGGAGGCCGATCCGGTGCCCGCCTCGGCTTCCTGGTACGACGCTCCCGGTGTACGGATCAGTCCACAGCTGCGGCGGACCGGTTCGTACGAGCGGCGCGGCCGGGCCCGGGCCGTGCAGGACCGCGGCGAGGCCAAGGCGTATCTGGCCGAGCTGGCCCGCAAGCAGGCCGAACAGACCGCAGCCGCCCGTACCCGGCTGGCCACCAGGGGAGAGGTGCACCTGAGCGACCTCGGCGAGCTCGACCGGGACGCCTTCCGGCTGTTCCTGCTGCTGCTCGGCGATGCGCTGTCGGCCTGGCGCCCCGGCACGGAATCGGTCTCGACCACCACCAACGACGGAACGATGGAGATCAGGCTGACCAGGTTGCCCGGCGGCGGAATCGCCGAGATCGCCACGCTGGACGGCACGCTGTGGGGCCCGGAACACCTGGTCGAGATCATCGACCTCGCACCCGCACACAGCGGGCCCTCCGCCCCCGGACCGTTGGCGGGCGATCATGTCTGACGACCGCCTCGGCGACGCCCTGGCCGCCCAGCGGGCGCAGGAGGTGCGGCGGGCCGCGCGGGCACTGCTGAAGCGGCCGCTGCTGCGGGCCGGCGGTTCCCACGCCGACGACTTCCGGCTGGTCCGGCAGCACGCGACGGAGCTCCGTGCCTGGTTCGAGCGCAACACGGGCTGGCCGCTGCTGGTGGACTCCGAGGTGGCCCGGCTGCGCCGTACCCCGGGCCGGAGCGACGACCCCACCCACCCGGCCCGGGACCAGCGCACCGGACTGCCGTTCTCCCGGCGCCGCTACGTCCTGTTCTGCCTGTGCCTGGCCGCGCTGGAGCGTGCCGAGCAGCAGATCGCGCTGGGCCGGCTGGCGGAGCAGGTGCTCCTCGCCGCGAAGGACCCCGCACTGGAACGCGCGGGGGTCGTCTTCACCATGGCCGACCGCGAGGAGCGCGCCGACCTGGTGGCGGTGGGCCAACTACTGCGGCACTGGGGCGTGTTGGCCAAGGTCGCGGGTGACGAGGAGGCGTTCCTCAAGTCGTCCGGGGACGTCCTGTACGACGTCGACCGCCGGGTGCTGGCCGGGCTGCTGGTCTCCCGGCGCGGCCCGAGCACCGTCCGCGCGGACGGCTTCGCGCAGCGCCTCGCCGAACTCGACGCCGAAGTGCTGCCGGACAGCGACGACCTGCGCAACCGGGCGCTGCGGCACGCGCTCACCCGGCGGCTGCTGGACGATCCGGTGCTGTACCTGGACGGACTGTCCGACGCCGAGAGTGCCTATCTCGCCTCGCAGCGCGGCGCATTGACCCGGCGGATCGGCGAACTCACCGGGCTGGTGCCGGAGGTGCGGGCCGAGGGGATCGCGATGGTCGACCCGGACGACGACCTGACGGACCTGCGGATGCCCGAGCAGGGCACCGACGGCCACGTCGCACTGCTGCTCGCCGAGCACTTGGCGGGCAGTGGGGCGACCGTCCCGCTGCCGGAGCTACAACGGCAGGTGGCGGGCTGGGCACTGGAGCACGCCGGGTTCTGGCGGCGCAGCGCGACCGAACCGGGCGCCGAGGCCGAACTGGTCGAACAGGCCGTGGACCGACTGGCCGCCCTCGGCCTGCTGGAGCGGGTCGCGGCCCCGGACGGCACTCCGGCCGTCCGGGCCCGCCCGGCCCTGGACCGGTACCGGGTCGGCGAGACGATCCTGCTGGAGCCCGGCCGGCGCGCTCCCCGCGGCACCGCGGGGAAGAGCGCCCCGAAGAAGAGCCCGAAGGGGAAGAGGACCTGATGAGCACCACCGCCGGGACGCCGCTGCCGCTGCCCGGCCGCACCCGTTGGCAGCCGCTGCGGGTCGGCCTGGTCGACCTCTTCTACTACGACGTCGAGGAGTTCCACTTCCGCGACGGCCGGTTGCTGCTGCGCGGCAACAACGGCACCGGCAAGTCGAAGGTGATGGCCCTGACGCTGCCCTTCCTGCTGGACGGCGACCTCTCCCCGCACCGGGTGGAGCCGGACGCCGATCCGAAGAAGCGGATGGAGTGGAACCTCCTGCTCGGCGGCGAGCACCCGCATCCCGAGCGGCTCGGCTACACCTGGATCGAGTTCGGCCGCCTCGACGAGGACGGCACGGCGCGCTACACCACGCTGGGCTGCGGCCTGAAGGCGGTCAGCGGCCGCGGCATCGCCCGGCACTGGTTCTTCGTCACCGACCGGCGGGTCGGCCCCGAACTGCGGCTGCTCGACTCCACCGGCGCCGCGATCGGCCGCGACCGGCTGGCCGAGGCCCTGGACGGCCGCGGCCTGCTGTACGACTCGGCCCGGGCCTACCGGCGGGCGGTGGACGAGGCGCTGTTCGGCCTGGGCGAGCAGCGGTACGCGGCCCTGGTCGACCTGCTGGTGCAGTTGCGGCAGCCCCAACTGTCCAAGCGCCCCAGTGAGAAGGCGCTCTCGCTGGCCCTCACCGAGTCGCTGCCGCCGATGGACCAGGCCGTGGTCGCCGACGTCGCCGAGGCGTTCCGCTCGCTGGACGAGGAGAAGGAGCAGCTGGCGGTGATGGTGGCCGCCGAGCGCGCCGCCAACGGCTTCCTCCAGCACTACCGCCGCTATGCCAGGGTGGCCGCCCGTCGCAAGGCCCGTGCGCCGCGCCTCCAGCACGCCCGCTACGAGGCTCAGCGGGCCGAACTCAACGCCGCCCAGCAGGACTTCGAGGCCGCGGGGACCGCGCTCGCCGAGGCCGAGGACCGGCTGGAGGGGTTGGAGCGGCGGCGGGCCGGCCTGCAGGCCCGGAACGAGGTGCTGCGGGCCGGCCCGGAGATGCGCGGGGCCCACGAGTTGGAACAGGCTCGCGAACTGGCCGACCGCACGGCCCGGGCCGCCGAGCGGGCCGAGGCGGACCGGCTCCGGGCGGAAGGCGAACTGACCAGGTTCGCCGCCCGGTTCGGCGCCGCGAAGTCGCGCTCCGAGGCCGCCGAACGCGCCCTGGCGACGGCCGCCGGCACGGCCGGGGCGGAGGCCGCGGCGGCCGGTATCGGCCGCGAGCACGCCGACCGGGTCGACGGCCCGCTCACGGCGGGCGACACCCCGGAAGCGATGCAGCGCGGCGCGGCCGATGCCGCCGAGCGGCGGCTCCGCTCGGTGGCCCTGTCCGAACAGCAGTGGGCGGCCGTCCGATCGGCTGCGCGGGAACTCGACGCGGCCCGCCGCCACTTGGCGGAGGCGGACGGCGAACTGGCGCACCGGGCCGAGCTGCGGGCCGAGTCCGAGGAGGGCGCCGGGCAGGCCGGTCGGGACTACCTGGCGGCCGTGGGCGCGCACTTCGCCGGTTGCGCCCTGCTCCGGCCGTCCGATCCCGAAGGCACGATGGACGAACTGGCCCACTGGGTGGGGACGTTGGCCGGGCCGGACCCGGCCCGGTCGGCCGCACAGCGGGCGGCGGAGGCCATCGGCTTCGAACTCGCCCGGCTTCGGGCCCGGTTGGATTCCGAACGGGGCGCGGCGGCCGAACGTCGTGACGCGCTGCGGGCCGAGTCGGCCGAGCTCCGGGCCGGGGGCCGAAGCGGCCCCCGCTCCCCGCACACCCGCACCCCGGAGGCCCGGCAGGGTCGGGCCGGTGCGCCGCTGTGGCGGCTGGTCGACTTTGCCGACGATCTGACGGACGGTCAGAAGTCTTTGCTGGAAGCGGCTCTGGAGTCGTCCGGGCTCCTCGACGCCTGGGTCGCCCCGGACGGCAGGGTGGCCGCCGCCGACACCCGGGACACGTTGGCGGCCATCGGCGCCCCGGTGGCCGGCCGGTCGCTGGCCGCCGTCCTGCGCCCCGCGGTGGACCGCGAGGACCCGGCCGCCGCCGCGCTCCCCGATGAGCTGGTCGCCCGCCTGCTGGCCGGCATCGGCCTGCTCGATCCCGGCGAGGAGCTTCCCGGGGACGGGAGTTGGATCGCCCTCGACGGGCGGTTCCGCCTCGGTGTGCTCACCGGCGCCTGGTCGAAGCCGACCGCCGAATACCTCGGCGAGCGGGCCCGGGAGCAGGCCCGACGCGCCCGTCTCGCCGCCATTGAAGCCGAACTCACCGATGTCACCAGTACGTTGGCTTCCCTTGAGGCGGATTCCGCCCGGCTGGAAGCGGACCTGGACGCCCTCGCCGCCGAACAGGCGGCCCTGCCGGACGACTCGACCCTGCGCGGCGCGCACGCCGCCGTGTCGGCGGCCCGCCGCGAGTACGCACGCGCCGCCGAGCGCCGCGAGGCGGCCGACCGGGCGGTCGCCGGGGCCACCGCCGCCACCGACCGGGCCTTCACCGAACTCCACTCCCTCAACGACGAGTTGGGCCTCCCCGCCACCGAGGAGGAGCTGCGCGAGGTGCGCGAGGCCCTCGGCCGCTACCGGGAGGCCCTGGCCGGTCTGTGGCCGGCCGTCCGCGAGTTCCGGGCCGCCCGGACCGCGCTGGCCGCCGAGGACGGCGAGCACACCCGGGCCGCCGAACACGCCGCCGAACTCGCCGAGCGCTCCCGCACCGCGGCCCGGGAGGCCGTCGCCGCGGGCGAACGCCACCAGACCCTCGACGCCACGGTCGGCGCCGCCGTCGCCGAACTGCAACGCCAACTCGCAGAGGTGTCGATGGCGTTGAACGAGTGCAAGGAAGCGGAGGAGGACGCCCGCCGCGCCGAGAAGGCCGCCGACCGCGCCCAGGCGGCCGCCGACGCGCTGCGCGAACGGCTCCGCGAGGAGATCGAGGAGACCTCCCGCACCCGCGCCGAGGCCATCGAGGCGCTGCGCCGCTTCGCCGCCACCGGCCTGCTCGCCGTTGCGCTGCCCGAGCTGGACGCCGACGCCGGTTCGTGGGCGCCCGAGCCCGCCGTCCGGCTGGCCCGCTCGGTCGAACGCGAACTGGAGTCGGTGGACGACTCCGACCCCGCGTGGGAACGCGTCCAGAAGCGGGTCATGGACGAGCACAAGGACCTCACCGACGCCCTGTCCCGGCACGGGCACACGGCCCCGGCCCGGCTGCTGGACGACGGACTGGTGGTGGACGTGGTCTTCCAGGGCCGGGAGCACTCCGTCCCGGAGCTGGTCGCCGCCCTCGGCACCGAGGTCGCCGACCGGCAGCACCTGCTCTCCGCCCGCGAGCAGGAGATCCTGGAGAACCACCTGATCACCGAGGTGGCCGGCACCCTGCAGGAACTGGTCGGCGCCGCCGACCGGCAGGTCCTGCGGATGAACGAGGAGTTGAAGGACCGTCCGACCAGCACCGGCATGCTGCTCCGGCTGGTCTGGCGCCCGGCCCGCACCGCGCCCGCCGGCCTCGCCGCCGCCCGCCAGCGCCTGCTGCGCCAGTCCTCCGACGCCTGGACGGACGCCGACCGCACCGCCCTCGGCGAATTCCTCCAGGGCCAGATCGACCGGGCCCGCACCGACAGCCCCTCCGGCACCTGGCTCGAACACCTCACCACCGCCCTGGACTACCGGTCCTGGCACGAGTTCGGCATCGAGCGCCACCAGCACGGCAAGTGGCAGTCCGCCACCGGTCCCGCCTCCGGCGGCGAACGGGTGCTCTCGGTCTCGCTGCCGTTGTTCGCGGCCGCCTCTTCCCACTACGCCTCGGCCGGCAGCCCGTACGCCCCCCGCCTGGTCACCCTGGACGAGGCCTTCGCGGGCGTCGACGACGACTCCCGGGCCAAGTCCCTCGGCCTGCTCGCCGCCTTCGACCTCGACGTCGTCATGACCTCCGAACGGGAATGGGGCTGCTACCCCCAGGTCCCCGGGCTGGCCGTCGCCCAGCTCTCCCGGGTCGACGAGATCGCCGCCGTCCTGGTCACCCGCTGGGAGTGGGACGGCCGCCACCGCACCCGGGTCCCCGACCCGGCCTTCCCCGCCACCCCCACCGACCCCACCGACCCCGCTCCCGAGACCCTGTTCGCCTGACCATGGACCTCCCCCGCCTGCGCCGCCTGCTCGGCGGCCCCGAACTCGCCTGGCTGCTCGACCGCGCCCGCCGCCGCCTGGAGGACGGGCGCCCCCTCGACGGCACCGTCACCCTGACCGGCGCGACCGAACCGCAACGGGCCGCGGCCGCCCGCCTGCTGGGCCGCCCCGCCCGCCCGGGGCGCTCGCTCTCCGTCTCCCTCCCCGCCGTGGACGCCCTGCTCTGGACCAGCGGTGCCAGCCCGGACGGCCTCGCCGCCGCCGTGACCGCCCTGACCGGCCCGCTGGTGGACCGCCGCGCCCAGCAGGCCGCGTCGGCCGCCGCCTGGCAGCGGGCGCTGGCCGAACTCGACCGCCCCGCCGTCACCGGCCGCCCCGAACTCGCCGCCTGGCACGCCGGGTTGTCCGCCACCGGGCTGCTCAAACGGCTCTCCGGCGGCGACCCGGCCGCCGCCCGGCAGCTCGCCGCCGACACCACCCGGGTGCTCTCCCGCCTCCCCGCCGACGGCCTCACCCTCCCCGTGCTCGCCGCCCGCGCCCTCGGCGACGCCCACGCCCTGGACCACGGCCGCCCGCTCTCCGCCCTCGCCCTCTCCGCCGTCCGGGCCCTCAGTCCCGACGCCGACTTCCCGAACGGCGCGGAGGGCCGCCGGGCCGCCTGGGCCTCGGTCGGCGTGGCGCTGGACGAACTGTCCTCCCGCGTCCTGGTCCTCAACCTCCCCGCCCTCCCCACCGGCCCGGCCGGACGCCTGCTGGCCGCCGCCCGCGAGGACGGCGAGCCCTACCTCCTGACGCTCAGTCAACTCACCAGGCAGCCAACCGACTTCGTCCTCGTTGGGTGCACCGTTCACGTCTGCGAGAACCCCGCGATCCTGGCTGCCGCCGCCGACGCGTACGGCCCCGACTGCCCGCCCATGGTCTGCGTCGAGGGCAACCCGTCGGTCGCCGCCCGGGTCCTGCTCACCGCCCTCGCCGCCGCCGGGTCCCCCCTCGCCTACCACGGCGACTTCGACTGGGGCGGCATCCGCATCGCCAGCACCGTCCTGCGCCTCCCGGGCGCCGTCCCCTGGCGCTACGACGCCGCCGCCTACCTCGCCGCCGTCCGCGACGGCCACGGAACCCCCCTCACCACCGGCGCCCCCGCCCCCAGCCCCTGGGACCCGCCCCTCTCCACCGCCCTCGCCGAACACTCCCTCCGCGTCGAGGAGGAACACCTCCTCGACCTCCTCCTCGCCGACCTCCGCCCCCGCTGACACGGCGATGGAGCGGGGCCTTTTCAGCGTCGGAACTCATCGGAACTCAAGGGTGACGACGGCCCTGGCTGCTGACCAGCACGTCCGGGACGGTCAGCGCTCGACGCCGGAGACATGCCACCCGAGGGCGGGATGTCACACGGTGACGGGTTCGCCGGTGTGGGTGTATCGGTGGTGACAGGCGGTTTCGTACTCGCCCGGGGAGGTACGGCCGAGTGAGCCGTGGAGCCGTCGGCGGCTGTACCGGTCGATCCATTCAGTCATGGCGAGCTCCACGTCGATGAAGGTCCTCCATGCTCCATGGCGGTCGATCAGCTCGATTCGGGCCCACGGGCGGCGAAGTCGCGGTTGACCAGGTCGCCGGCCCGGCGGCCGTCCTTGCCGCACGGTGGTGCGGACCCTCCGGCCGCAGGTGACTCCAGACCTTCCGGGCTCCGTAGACGCCGTATCCTGCGGTGAACGGGCGAAGGGTGGACGGTGCTCGGTCGCACAGTAGGTCGACGGCGCGATCGAGGTATCGGACCAGGCCGGCGTGCGGCAGATCGGCTCGACGTTCTCCTTTCCGGTTGCCGGCTCCACTCGGCCTCACTGTCACCAGCCCCACCGACGCGTGCGGTCTGTGGCCCCGCCTGCTACGTTGCCCCGCTGGACAGGGAAAACATCACGGGCGGCGGAGGCGCAGGGCCGGGTGGTCGGCGACGACGGTGGCGCTGCCCGGGGCGATCTCGGTGAAGCCGGCGTCGTGGACGACCGGGAGGCGGCCGTCGGTGAGGGCGGGCCAGGCTTCGGGGGCGGCGGTTCTGACGGCCAGTCGGAAACCGCTTTCCGCCCACTCCTTGCGCCGGGCGTCGTCCAGTTGCCACCAGGCGAGCTGGGCGGCGTGGCCGGTCTGGGCCATGGTCTTGCCCGCGCTCATCTCCAGGGCGGGGTTGAGCCAGAGCACGGGGACGCCCTCGGGTGCGGGGCCGGGCGGGGCCGGGTCGTCGAGGTCGGTGCCGGAGACCTGGAGCTTGGCGAGTTCCTTCGGCCAGCCGTCCAGCGGGATCGGCGGGAAGACCCGCACTTCGGCGCCCTCCCCCGGGACGGTGATGCCGGGCAGGTCGGCGGCCTTGCGCCACTCGCCGCCGCGGGCCCGCCGCACCACCTTGCGGATGCGGGCGTCCTCCCAGGCCGCGACCCGCGCCGCCCACTCGCCGTCCGGTTCGGTGACCCGGGGGTCGGCGAGCAGCGTGAGCACGGCCCGCGCCGAGGTCTCCAACGCGTCGGTGCGGGCGGGTGGTTGGTCCCGCTCCAGCCGGACCACCAGCGGCAGCACGTACTGCGGATTGGCGTCGCGGTCCGCCGCGCCCCCTCCCACGGCCGGGAGTTCGGCGGGGTCGGCGGGGCCGGAGGCGGCGGAAGCGGAGGCGGCGGAGGAAGCGGCGGCGGGAAGGTCGAAGGGTGAGCTCACCCCTTCAGGATGCCAGTTCAGCGCCGGTAGCCCCGGGTCGGGTCGCGTTCCTCGGCGTCCTCGTAGCCGAGGAACCAGCCCTCGGGGTGGGCGGCGGCGAGCAGCCGGTCTATCCGCTGCCCGGCGTCGAGGTCGCTGTCGTCCTCGTCCGGCCCGTAGACGCCGAACAGTTCGGCGGTGCAGCCGTCCCAGTCGTAGTCGTACAGGTCGGCGGGCAGGTCGCCCATCATGTCGGCGACCGATTCGGGCTGGGCGCCGAGCAGGCTCCGGGCGTCGGCGAGGGCCAGCCGGAGGGCGAGGTCCTCGGCGACGCAGCGCGGCAGCGGCCACTCGCCGAGGGCGAGGTCGTCGGCGAGGTCGTCGAAGGCCCGGGCGAAGGCGCGGCGCCAGCCCCGGTGGAGGTTCCAGGTGCGCTGCGGGAGGCGGCCGAAGACCGACCAGTCGGCCTCGTCGGAGACGGTGACCGGGTCCTCGCCGTGCTCGTCGAGGTCCTCGTAGGCGGCGTCGGCCAGGCTGATCAGCTGGGTGTGCAGCAGGCAGGCGGTGCGCGGGGTCAGCGTCCAGTCGCCGGTGTCGCCGTCGTCGTCGAGCGGGAACAGCTCGGCGAAGTCCGGGGCGAAGTCGTCGGTGACGCTGATCTCCAAGGTGCCGCCGAGCGCCTCAATGCCCGGGATCGCGGCGACCAGCCGGTCGGGGTGGAGCAGCGCGCCGAGGGCCGCGTTGGGGTCCTCGGCGACTTCCCTGAGCAGTTGGACGCGCTGGCCCTCGGGGTCGATCCCGGCGAAGTCCAAGCCCTCGACGGCCGCTTGCGCGGCGGCCCGGAGTGCCGGCCAGTCGGTGATCCTGATCCCCAGCACCACCGTGGCCTCGATCTCTTGTGCGCCGGCGTCCTCCGCCGCACCAGGCCCCTGTGGATGATCGTTTCGCTCGCCCATGCGACAAGGTTGACAAACCCGGGGTCCGGTGTCCATCAGCTCTCCGGAAAAGGTGCCGGTGGGAGCGGGCGAGCAGGTGCGGAAAGCGATTTCCCGGCGCGCCGGTCCGGGCTGCGGCGCGGGCGTGGCGGAGGCTGGGGGCATGAGTGAACTGAACGAGTACGGCGGCGGGCAGGACCCGTCCGGCGGCGTCCTGGTGGTGACCACGAACGACGTCCCCGGCTACCGGGTGGATCGGGTGATCGGCGAGGTGTTCGGCCTGACCGTGCGCTCCCGGCACATCGGCTCGCAGATCGGCGCGGGCCTGAAGTCCCTGATGGGCGGCGAACTCCGCGGCCTCACGAAAACTCTGGTCGAAACTCGCAACCAGGCGATGGAGCGCCTGGTCGAGCAGACCAAGGCCCGCGGCGGCAACGCGGTGCTGATGATGCGCTTCGACGTCACCGAGGCCGCCGACGTCGGCACCGAGGTCTGCGCCTACGGCACGGCGGCGGTCATCTCCCCGCTCGGCTGAGCCCCCGCCCGCGCCGTTCCCGTGAACCGCCCCGGCGTGCGGGGACGGCCGGGAACAGGACGGCGCCCCGGAGATGTTTCACCGGTGTGACTGTTCAAGGTGCAACCGGTGTGGCGGGGCCCGTCCGTGAGGTGGACGTGCTGGTGATCGGTGCGGGGCAGGCCGGGCTCTCGGCGGCCTACCACCTGCGGCGGCGCGGCTTCGCGCCGTACACGGGCTTCGTGGTGCTGGACGCCGACACCGCGCCGGGCGGCGCCTGGGCGCACCGTTCGCCCTCGCTGACGATGGCGACCGTGCACGGCTTCCACGACCTGCCGGACTTCGAGCTCCCGGCCACCGGCCCGGCCGAGCAGGCCCGGGTCGCGGTGCCGGGGTACTTCGCCGCGTACGAGGCGAAGCACGCGCTGCCGGTGCTGCGGCCGGTGCGGGTGCGGGCGGTGCACGACCGGCCGGACGGGCGGTTGCTGGTGGAGACGGACGCGGGCGACTGGGTCGCCCGGGCGTTGCTGAACGCGACGGGCACCTGGACGCGGCCGTTCCTGCCGCGCTACCCGGGCAGTTTCACGGGGCGTCAGCTGCACTACGCGGAGTACCGGGAGCCGGCCGAGTTCGCGGGGCAGCGGGTGGTGGTGGTCGGCGGCGGGGCGTCGGCGGTGCAGGTGCTGTCGGAGGTCGGGGCGGTGGCCGAGACGGTCTGGGTGACCCGGACCCCGCCGGTATTCCACCAGGGGCCGTTCACCCCGGAGTTCGGGCGCGAGGTGGTCGCCAAGGTGGAGGAGCGGGTCCGGGCGGGGCTGCCGGTGCGCAGCGTGGTCTCGGTGACGGGCCTGGGCCCGAGCGTGGCGTACCGGCGGGCCGAGGAGCTGGGGGTGCTGCACCGCCGGCCGATGTTCGACCGGCTGACCGAGCACGGAGTGGCCTGGGGCGACCGGGAGTCGGCGGTGGACGCGATCATCTGGGCGACCGGTTTCCGGGCCGAGCTGACGCACCTGGCGCCGCTGGGCCTGCGCACGGCGGGCGGCGGCATCCGGATGGACGGCACCCGGGTCGCCGACGACCCGCGCATCCACCTGCTGGGCTACGGGCCTTCGGCATCCACGGTGGGCGCGAACCGGGTGGGCCGCACGGCGGTCAACGAGGTGGTCGCGCTGCTGGGCGCGCCCGGGACGGCGGTCGGCGTCCGCGACATCCAGCGCCCCGTCAAGGACCGGGTTCCGGCTCCAGCGCGGCCGTGAAGCGGGAGGCCAACACGGCGACGGCCTCCCGCAGTTCGGGCCCGCCCTCGACCCGGAACGGGAACGGGACGCCGGCCAGCCACTCCCCCGCGTACATCGCGGGGTTGCGGGTGCTGCCGGTCAACGTGCACTGCCCGCCCGCCGGTTCGAGGCGGCCCATGGCGGCGCCGACCCACGGGGCGACCTGCTCGTAGGGGGCGTCGAAGACCACCCGGGTCTCGAACGCCCAACCGGTGCCCAGGTGTTGTTCGAGCAGGGCGACGGGGTCGAGGTCCTCGGGCATCCGGAACCCGGTGGCGGTGGGCGCGGCGGCGCGCACCCGGTCGATCCGGTAGGTGCGGACGGCGTCCGAGCGGTGGGAGTGGCAGAGCAGGTACCAGCGGGCCCGGCGGACCACCACCGCCCACGGGTCGACCTCGGCCCGCCAGCCGCTGCCGCCGTCGCTGCGGTAGTCGATCAGCACCCGGCGGCGGGCGGCGATCGCCTCGACCAGGGTGCCGGTGACGGCGGGGTCGGGGTGCGCCGGGTACGGGTCGGGCGCGGCGGCCGCGTACTCGCGCAGCACGGCGGCCTGCCGGGCGATCGGCTCGGGCAGCGCCCGGACCACCTTGCCGAGGGCGGCGCCGACCTGGTCGTCGGGGTCGGTGGCGGCGGGGCGGCCGTCGAGCACGGCCATCACCAGGCCGAGCGCCTCGTCCTGGGTGAAGGAGACCGGCGGGAGCCGCGTCCCGCGCCCGAGCCGGTAGCCGCCGTAGGGGCCGCGCTCGGACTCCACCGGCACGCCGGCCTCGCGCAGGATCGCCACGTAGCGGCGGGCGGCCCGGTCGGTGACGCCGAGGCGTTCGGCGAGCTGCTCGGAGGTGGTGCCGGGCCGGTCGCGGAGGATCTCCAGGGCGCGCAGCGCGCGGGCGGTGGGACTGGTTCCGGTGGACACGCCGACCAGCCTAGGAGCCCGCCCGGCCGGCCACTGGCCTGCTCCCCCTCCCGCCCCCGCCCGGCCCTGCGGAACCCGCGGCGGCACCCACTGCAGCGCCTGCTGCGGGCTCGCGCGAGTCCGTCCGGGATTCAGGAAGCCGATCGTCCGGAATGCTTCCTAGCATGGGTGGCGACCTGCTGGAACGGGCCGCGGCGAGGAGCGCCGCGGGCCCCCACGGAACGGAGCCCCTCATGGACGTGCTGCTGATCGGCGGCCTCTGGCTGGACGGTTCGGCCTGGGACGCGGTGCTGCCCGCGTTGGAGAAGCTGGGCCACCGGCCCGTCCCGCTGACCCTGCCGGGGCAGGGCGACGGCCGGTCCGCGGCCACCCTGGACGAGCAGCTGGCGGCGGTGGTCGCGGCCGTGGACGCGGCGGACGGCGCCCCGCTGGTGGTGGCGCACTCGGCGGCCTGCACGCTCGGCTGGCAGGCCGTGGACGCCCGCCCGGAGCGGGTGGCGGGCCTGGTCCTGGTGGACGGGTTCCCGCAGGCGGACGGGGAGTCGTACGCGGGCGCGTTCCCGGTGGTGGACGGCGTGGTGCCGTTCCCGGGCTGGGAGCCGTTCGAGGGGTCGAGCACCGCGGACCTGGACGCCGGGCTGCGCGAGCGGATCGCGGCGGCGGCCGTGACCGTCCCCGAGCAGGTCGCCCGGGGCACGGTGCGGCTGTCCGACGAGCGCCGCTACGGCGTCCCGGTGACGATGCTCTGCGCCGAGGCGCCGCCCGAGCAGGTGCGGGAGTGGATCGCGCAGGGCGCGGCCCCGGAGGTGTCCCGGATGGAGCGGATCTCGTTCGTGCCGCTGGACTCCGGGCACTGGCCGATGTTCAGCCGCCCCGTCGAGCTGGCCGAGGCCGTCGACCGCGCGGACCGGCGGAGGTGACCCGCCCGGAGGTGGTGCCCGGGCCCGTCACCGTGCCGCTGGACGCCTCGACCTGGCCGGTCTTCGCCGAGCTGGTGGAGCGCAACAACGGCGTGTACGGCGGCTGTTTGTGCACCGCCTACCACGGGGACTGCCGGCCGCCGGGCCTGGACCGGCGCGCCTTCAAGGAGGTGTTGGTGCGCACCGGGCGGGCGCACGCCGCGCTGGTGCTCGACGAGGCCGGGGCCGCCCGGGGGTGGTGCCAGTTCGGCAGCCCCGAGGAGCTGCCGGACATCAAGCACGGCCGGGTCTACCGGCAGGAGCCGCCGCCGCGCCCGGACTGGCGGATCACCTGCGTGTACGTCGAGCCCCGGCAGCGCGGCCGGGGCTTCGCCCGGGCGGCGCTGGCGGGGGCGCTCGACCTGATCGCCGGGGCGGGCGGCGGCCTGGTCGAGGCGGTCCCGGAGACCGTGGACGGGCGGACGGCGCAGGGCCGGTTCCTGTTCAGCGGGACGGTCGAGCTGTTCGAGGACCACGGGTTCGCCCGGGTCCGGAAGGTCGGCAAGCACGCCTGGATCGTGCACCGGCAGCTGCCGCCGACCCCCTGACCCCGCTGCTCCCCGGCCCGGCCCGCTACCGGTCGTAGTCGACGGTGACCCGGTCGGAGACCGGGCGGGCCTGGCAGGTGAGCACGTAGCCGGCCTCGATCTCGGACTCCTCCAGGGCGAAGTTGCGCCGCATCTCGACCTTGCCGTCGCGGACCAGCGCCCGGCAGGTGCCGCAGACGCCGCCCTTGCAGGCGAACGGCAGGTCGGGGCGGGCGCGTTGGGCGCCGTCCAGGACGGAGCGGTCGCGCGGCAGGGCGAGGGTGCTGGAGCGGCCGTCGAGGATGACGGTGACCTCGCTGGCGGCGGCGTCCGGCTCGGGTTCGGGGTGCCGTTCCTCGGGGCGCTCGTCCTCGGCGTGGAACAGCTCCTGGTGCACCCGCCCGGCGGGGACGCCGAGTGCGGCCAGCAGCTCGCGGGCCCCGGTGACCAGGCCGAACGGCCCGCACAGCCACCAGTGGTCGACGGCGGGGACGTCGACCAGGGCGGCCAGCAGGGCCCGCACCCGGTCGGGGTCGAGCCGGCCGCTGAGCAGTTCGGCGTCCCGGCTCTCCCGGGAGAGCACGTGCACCAGCTGGAAGCGGCCGAGGTACTGGTCCTTCAGGTCGGCCAGCTCGTCGGCGAACATCACGGTGTCGCTGCGCCGGTTGCCGTACAGCAGGGTGACCCGGGAGTCCGGGTTCCCGGCCAGCACGGAGGCGGCGATCGACAGCATGGGGGTGATGCCGGAGCCGGCCGCGATCAGCACGTGCTCGGCGGCCTCGGCCGGGTCGGCGGTGAACAGGCCGCCGGGGGGCAGGACTTCGACGCTCTCGCCGACCTCGGCCTGCTGGACCAGCCAGTGCGAGAACAGGCCGCCGGGGACCTCGCGGACGGCGATCCGCAGCGGGCCGCCGACCGGCGAGCAGAGCGAGTAGGAGCGGCGCTCGTCGGCGCCGTCGACAAGTCGGCGCAGGGTGAGGGTCTGGCCGGGGCGGAACGCGAACTCCTCGGCCAGCTCGGCGGGAACGTCGAAGGTCACCGCGACGGCGTCCTCGCAGAGCCGTTCCAGGGCGCCGATCGGCAGCGGGTGGAACCGCGGGCGGCGGACGGCCATCAGATCTCCTTGATCCGGTCGAAGGGTTCCCGGCAACTGCGGCACCGCCACAGCGACTTGCAGGCGGTGGAGCCGAACCGGGACAGCTCCTCGGTGTCGGTGGAGCCGCACTGCGGGCAGGCCACCGTCCGCCGGGTGGGGCCGAGGTGCAGCAGCCCGCCGGGGGCGGGCCGGACCCCGGGGTCGGGCGGGGCGATGCCCGCCGCGGCAAGCTTGCGGCGGCCCTCGGGGCTGATCCGGTCGCTGGACCACGGCGGGTCGATCCGCAGCCGCACCTCGACCCGGGCGAACCCGGCGGCGCGCAGCCGGCGGGCCACGTCGGCGGCCATCTCGGCGATCGCCGGGCAGCCCGAGTAGGTGGGCGTCAGCCAGGCCGTGACGGCGCCGCCGTCCTCCTCGACCCCGGCCAGCACGCCGAGGTCGGCCAGTGTCAGCATGGGCAGTTCGGGGTCGGGGACGGCGGCCGCGACCTCGCGGGCCCGCTCCAGGGTGCTCATCACCACGTCGCCCCCGGGTGCGCCCGGGCCAGCACCTGGAGTTCGGCCAGCAGCGGGCCCAGCGCCTCGGTGTGCACGCCGTGCCGGCCGGCCCGCCCGTTGACGTAGGCCCGCCCGGCGACCTCGGGCACGGGCAGCGTCGCCTCCGTCAACACCCGTTCCAGACTGGCCAGTACGGGGGTGCGCAGCTCGGACGGGTCGACGCCGAGCCGGAGTTCGACCTCGTGCGGGGTGAACAGCTCCTCCAGCCAGGGCCAGAGGCCGTCCAGGGCGTCGCGCATCCGGCCGTGCGAGTGCGCGGTGCCGTCGCCGAGCCGGACCGTCCAGGACTCGGCGTACTCGCGGTGGTACGCCAACTCCTTGACGCCGAGCGCCGCGACGGCCGCCAGCACCGGGTCGGCGTGGCCGGCCAGTCGGCGGTACAGCTCCTCGCGGGCGGTGGCGAACAGCAGCAGCCGGACCACACACTGCGCGAAGTCGCCGTTCTCCAGCTCGACCAGCCGGACGTTGCGGTACGCCGACTCCTCGCGCCAGTAGGCGAGTTCGTCCTCGCTGCGGCCGGTGCCGTCCAGCTGGCCGGAGCGGGTGAGCAGGCGGCGGGCCTGGCCGAGCAGGTCGAGGCCGAGGTTGGCGAGCGCCACCTCCTCCTCCAACTCCGGCGCCCGGGTGATCCATTGGATCAGCCGCTGGGACAGCACCAGGGCGTCGTCGCCGAGCATCAGGCAGTACGCGGCGAGGTCGGCCGGGTCGATCCCGGCCGGCGGGGCGGCGTCCACGCCCAGCAGCGGGTCGGCGAACCCGGTGCCGTACGCCCAGCGGGCCTCGCCGTCCGGCCCCTGCTCCGCCTCGGCCAGCGAGAGGTACACGTGGTCGTCGCTCATGTCGTCTTCCCTGCTCGGTGGTTGGCGGTCCACGGCCTGACGTTCCGTCAGATGTGCGGGACGTCCTCGGGGATCGGGTAGAAGGTGGGGTGCCGGTACACCTTGTCGCCGCTCGGCTCGAAGAACGGGTCCTGCTCGTCCGGGCTGGAGGCGGTGATCGCGTCCGAACGGACCACCCACAGGCTGACGCCCTCGTTGCGCCGGGTGTAGACGTCCCGGGCCGCCAGCAGCGCCATCCGGTCGTCGGCGGCGTGCAGCGACCCCACGTGCACGTGGTTCAGCCCGCGCCGGGGCCGGACGAACACCTCGTACAGCGGCCAGGCCGCGCGTTCCCCGCTCATGCCGAACTCCCTTCCCGCGCCGCCCGCTTGGCGGCGTACGCGGACGCCGCCTCGCGCACCCAGGCGCCGTTCTCGTGGGCCTCGCGGCGGCGCTCGATCCGCTGCGCGTTGCACGGCCCCTGGCCCTTGATCACCTGCTGCAGCTCCGACCAGTCCGGCTCGCCGAAGTCCCAGCCGCCGCGCTCCTCATTCCAGGCCAGCGCCGGGTCCGGCAGCGTCACGCCGAGGTGCTGGGCCTGCGGGACGGTCATGTCGACGAAGCGCTGCCGGAGCTCGTCGTTGCTGTGCCGCTTGATCCGCCAGGCCATCGAGCGCTCGCTGTTCGGCGAGGCCCCGTCCGGCGGGCCGAACATCATCAGCGACGGCCACCACCAGCGGTCCACCGCGTCCTGCACCATGGCGCGCTGCGCGTCCGTGCCCGCCATCAGCGTCATCAGCAGCTCGTAGCCCTGCCGCTGGTGGAAGGACTCCTCCTTGCAGATCCGCACCATCGCCCGGGCGTACGGCCCGTAGCTGCACCGGCACAGCGGCACCTGGTTGCAGATCGCGGCGCCGTCCACCAGCCAGCCGATCACGCCGACGTCGGCGAAGGTCAGCGTCGGGTAGTTGAAGATCGAGGAGTACTTCTGCCGGCCGTCGATCAGCTTCTCGGTCAGCTCGGCGCGGTCGACCCCGAGGGTCTCCGCCGCCGCGTACAGGTACAGCCCGTGCCCGGCCTCGTCCTGCGCCTTCGCCAGCAGGATCGCCTTGCGGCGCAGCGAGGGGGCCCTGGTCAGCCAGTTGCCCTCCGGCTGCATGCCGATGATCTCCGAGTGGGCGTGCTGCGCGATCTGCCGCACCAGCGTGGCCCGGTAGGCCTCGGGCATCCAGTCCCGGGGCTCCACCCGCTGCTCGGCCGCGATCACCGCGTCGAACCGCTCCTGCGTCTCCATCGCCCACCTCCCGACTGACCGTTCGGTCGGGTCCATTCTGTACACAGCGGCCCGGCAGTGGCAAGGAGCCCGGCAGCAGCAGGGCCCGAGGAACGGGGCGGCAGCGGCAAGAGCGGGGCGGCCCGCGGGTACGGCGCCGCCCGGCGGGGCGACGGCTGGGGGGCCGTCGTGCCGCCGGGCGGGGTGTCGCGGTCAGCGGTCGCGGAGCCTGGGGAGGGGGACGGCCAGCAGGGCGGCCAGCAGCGCGATCCGGGGGCCGAGTTGGTCGACCCGGAGGTGTTCGTGGCGGGCGTGCGGGCCGCCGCCGACCGCGCCGAGGCCGTCCAGGGTGGGCAGGCCCCTGGCGCCGGCCAGGTTGGTGTCGCCCGCCCCGCCGGCCGGGGCCCCGTCCAGGTGCTGGCCGAGCGCGGCGGCCAGCGAACGGACGTGCCGGAGCAGCGGGTTGCCGGTGCGCTCGGGCCAGGCGGGGCGGCTGGAGAGCACTTCGGTGCGGACGTCCGCCCCCGGCCGGTTCGCGGTCAGGTGGGCGAGCGTGTCGAGGGTGCGGCGCTGCGCCTCGGTGGTGGCGAAGCGCAGCCCGAGTTCGGCCTCGGCCCGGCCGGCGATGACGTTGGCGCGGGTGCCGCCGTCGATCCGTCCGGTGTTGAGTTCGGTGCCGGGCTGGTGGGCCAGTCCACGCACGGTGATCAGCTGGTCGACCAGTTCGTCGATCGCGGAGACGCCGTCGGCGGCGTCGTTGCCGGCGTGCGCCTCGCGGCCGGTGACGGTGAGCCGGACCCGGGTGGAGCCGCGGCGGGCGGTCTTCAGCCGGCCGTCGGGGTGCCCGGGTTCGAGCCCGAGGACGGCCGCGGCGCCGCGCAGGTGCCGTTCGACCTGGCGGCGGCCGTCGGGGCTGCCGATCTCCTCGTCGGAGACCACGATCATCCGGACCGGGCGGTGCGGGCGCTGCCCGAGGTCGGCGAGCAGCGCGAACGCGCCCTCCAGCAGGGCGAGTCCGCCCTTCATGTCGAGGATGCCGGGGCCGCTGAGCCGGCCGTCGCGCTCCTCGACCGGCCAGTCGGCGAGGGTGCCGACCGGCCACACGGTGTCGTGGTGGCCGACCACCAGCAGGTGCGGCAGCTCCTCGTGCCGGCCGGGCCAGTCGAGCACCAGGTGGTCGCCGTGCTCGCAGCGCTCCCGGACGGCGGTGGCCCCGGTGGCTGCGTAGCCGGCGGCGAGCTCCTCGGCAAGGGCGTTCAGCCGGGGCGCGTCGCCGGACGGGGACTCGATCCCGGCGAGGTCCGCGCAGCGCTTGCGGACGGCCGCGGCGAGGGTCCTGGCCCGCGAGGTGAGGGTTCGCGGGAGGCCCGGCAGGGCGGCGGTGGGGGCCGGGTCGGGCGTCCCGGCGGTGACGGCGGTCGCTGTGGCGCTTGCCGTGCTGGTGGCCGCGGCGGCCACCGGTGGTGCGGCGGCGGGCAGTTCGGCCGGGGGCGGAGCGGTGGTCACGCCCGGCACGGCGGTCGCGGTCCGGGCCTCGCTGCGGGCCTCGCTGCGGGCCTCGCTGCGGGTCTCGCTGCGCGCGACGACTCCGGCGTGCTGCGGTTCGGGGGCTTCGACGGGGCGCGGCTCGGGGGCCACGGTATGGGGACTCACCGATCACCCCCGGCGGGATGCGGGGCACTGGGAGGTATCGGCGGGGCCACGCGCGGCGTCGGGCTCGGTCGCTGCGTACGGTGCGACCTGGTGCTGGGCAACACTGCGTCCTCCTCGCTGGGTCCGCGGCTCCGGCTCGGCCCGGAGCCCGGGGACGTCGGTCTCCTGTCCTCGGCGCGGACGGGCACCGCGAACAGGGGACCGATGAGCGAGCCTAGAAGATCGGTTCGTCTCCCTGCGAGGTGGCCTGCCGCTCCGCGCATCGCGCCCGGTCCGGAGGGTGTGCGCCCGGCGGACGTCGTTCCTCCGGGGGGCGCGCACGGGCCGGGCCCGGCGTGGCGAGCGGGACGCGATCTTCCGAGTGCGTCCGCCTCCCACCTTGGACCCCCGCGGGCGGTTCGGCAGCGCGAACCGCCCACGATCGAGCGAACCCCATCCGATCGATGACACCGGATCAGCCTTTGGTACCAGTCGGGAAATCGGTTGGCACACCGTCCGACCGGGCTGGGACGATCGCCCTCGTTCCTCGCGTCCGCCTCGATTCCCACCGGGAGACCCCGATGTCCGCCCACCGCCCCGTCCCGCCGTCCGTGCTGCGCAGCCTGCGCGGCCTGGCCCTGGGCGACGCGTTCGGGGATCGCTGGTTCCACCCGCCGGTGGACGAGTCCTCGGCCGCGGTGGCGGCCCGGCTGGTCCGGCCCGGCCCCTGGTACTGGACGGACGACACCGCGATGGCGCTGGTCCTGACCCGGCACCTGGCGGCCCGCGGCGAGGTCCGACCGGCCGCGCTGGCCCGGGAGTTCGCAGCCGAGTACACCGCCGTCCCGCACCGCAAGTACGGGCCGTCGATGCACCGGGTGCTGCGCGCCGTGCAGGAGGGCGCCGACCACGTCGCCGTCACCTCGGCGCTGTTCGGCGGCCAGGGCTCGCACGGCAACGGCGCGGCGATGCGGGTGGCGCCGCTGGGCGCCTGGTTCGCGGACGACCTCGCAGCGGTCGCCGAGCAGGCCCGGCTCCAGGCCGCCGCCACGCACGCGCACCCGGAGGCGGCGGCGGGCGCGGTCGCCGCCGCGCTGGCCGCGGCATTCGCGGTCCGGGGGCGCGGGTCGGCCGCGCCCGGCCGGGCCGAGTTCCTGCGGGAGGTCGCGGGCCTGCTGCCGGACAGCGACGTCCGCTCCGGCCTGCGGGTCGCCGCCCGGCTCCCCGCCGGCACCTCGGTGCGGCACGCCGCGACGGTGCTCGGCTCCGGCTACCGGGTCTCCGCGCAGGACACCGTGCCGTTCGCGCTCTGGTCCGCGGCCGGCCACCTCGACGACCTGGTCGAGGCGCTCTGGCAGACCCTGCTCGGCTGGGGCGACCTGGACACCACCTGCGCGATCGCCGCCGGGGTGGTCGCCGCCCGCACCGGCCCGGACGGCGTCCCCGCGGGCTGGCTCGCCGCGCAGGAGCCGCTGCCCGCCCTCGGGTAGTACGAGGTGCCGCGCGGACGTGCCGGAGGGCCGGGAGCCCGCTCGTGGCTCCCGGCCCTCCGCCGTTCCCGCGGCGCTGCCGCGGCGCGCTCAGTCGCGCTTGCCGAACACCAGCCGGTAGGCGACCAGCAGGACCAGTGCGCCCGCGATCGCCGAGATCCAGGTCGGAAGGTCGAAGAAGTGCACGTTGATGGACTTGTGCAGGAGCTTCGAGGAGAGCCAGCCGCCGATGAAGGAGCCGGCGACGCCGATGAGGGTGGTGACGATGAAGCCGCCCGGGTCCTTGCCCGGCAGCAGAAGCTTCGCAATGGCTCCGGCGAGGAGCCCGAGGATGATCCAGCTGACGATTCCCATACCGTTCTCCTGCCCTGCGGCACGTCGGGCAACCCCGGTGGCCCGTTGCCGGGGAGGACGCGGCGGGGCGACCGTCCGGTTCCGGCCGCCGCCCGGCGGGTCGTCCGGGCGGCGCCGGCGGGCCGCCGGCCGGGGTCACCGGGTGCCGGGTGTGCCGGTCGGGGCGGGTGGGGCGGGGCAGTCGACGGCACCGGGCTTGACGGCGATGCCGAGGCCCGGCGTGCTGAGCAGGCCCGGCAGTTGGAGGTCGTGGACGGTCGCGGTGACCTGGTCGAACTTGGCGTAACCCGCCTGGATGCCGAAGCGGTGCTGCGGGCTGTTCAGCGGGTTGGGCAGGTAGCCCCCGGCGCCGTCGCCGACCGTGGTGGTGTCGGGCCCGTTGATGTTGAGGTCGACCAGACCGTCCATGTCGAGCACGCCCGTCGCGCTGCGCAGGTCCAGCACCGTGTTCTGGGTGGTGATCTCCCAGCTGCCCGGGTTGCTGTCGCCGAGAGTGATCATCAGGGTGTAGGTGGCGCCGAGGATCTGCTGCTTCTGGGACAGGCAGAGCCCGTTGATGGTGCCTTGGGCGAACCCCATCCGGAGCGGGTGCGCGGTGCCGGTGGTGCCGTCCGGGCGGGTGTACTGCTGGTCGACGACGGCGGCCGCGTAGTGGGTGCCGTACAGGCTGCTGGTGGTGAGCTGGACGGTGCCGCTCTGGATCTGCAGCCCGGCGGCGAGCGCGCCGCTGCCCATCGCCTGCCCGAGCGCACCGGCCGCGAGCAGCGCCGGGAGTGCCACCGCCCCGGCCCGCCGCCACCGGACGCCGCCGAACTCCTGCTCCTGGTCCGTGAGTTCGTTCATGGGCTGGTGACCGTGATGGTGCCGGGCAGGTGGACGGGGTTGTTGGTGGAGTCGAGCGCGGCGTGGTCGTCGATGGTCTGGATGCCGTAGATGTCGCCGGTGAACTTCGTTGCCCCGGCGTCGAGTTTGATGAACGAACCGAAGAAGTTCAGCAGGCCCTGGATGCCACAGATCTCGAACAGCACGGTGACGCAGATGTTGCTGATGTCGCCCCACATCATGGTGGTCTCGGGCTGGCCCGCCTGGTCGAGGCCGCCGAGCGAACCGGTGCCGGGCACCGAGATGGTGAGCGCGGTGCCGTCCGGGGCGGTGTGCGCGACCTGCATGTTGGAGCGGACCGCCAGCTGGGTGAAGGTGTACTGGGTGGTGGTGCGGGTGGTCCCGTCGGAGAGCCGGATGGTGACGTTGTTCTTCACGCTCAGCCCGACCGCCTTGAGGCTGGCGATGGTGACGTGCATCGGCGTCGGCGTGGGCAGGAACGGCATCCCGAGCGGCTGCGGTTCGCCGGGCAGCGACTGCACCGCCCCGGTGAGCGCGGCCCCCGCCGTCCCCTTCGGCGTTGCGGCGGCGGCGTGTTCACCGCTCCCCGGGCCGGCGGCCACCGCGACCAGCACCGCCAACGTCCCCACCACTACTGCCGCCGAACGCATCTGACGTATCGTCATTTCACTTTCTCCGCAACGGACTTGCGGCGCGTCCCCCAGCCGGCCGTCATCGCGCCGCCGAGGATGCCGAGCAGCATCCCCACCAGGAAGCCGCCCAGATTGGAGACCACCAGGGAGACCACGGCGAGCACGGTGCCGATCAGGCCGAAGGTGACCCGCTGCCCGGGCGCGACCAGCGGGATCAGCCCGCAGAGCATCATGCCGCCGCCGACCAGGTACCCGGCCAGCGCGTTGAAGCCGGTGACGGTGACCAGGTGGATCGCGCCGAGCGAGAACTTCAGCACCGTCCAGCCGCCGACCACCAGCCACAGCCCGCCCCAGAACGGCCTGGTCCGGCGGAACGCCCGGAACCAGCGCCAGGCCGCGAGCACGCCCCCGACGGCGCGGTGCGGGCCGGTCCGGTCGGCCGCCCGGAGGTCCCGGCCCGCGCGGGCCGTCAGCACGAGGTCGCCGATCCGGGCACGACCCGGATGTTGAGCGCGGGCAGGGTCAGCGAACCGGCGATCTCGGCGGTGTACGCGGAGGCGTTCAGCCCGGCCAGGTTGACGGTGCTGCCGCCCGGCCCGGACCCCGCCGAGCCCAGGCCGAAACCGCCCGCCTGCGCACCGTTGAGCGCCTGCCCCGCGACCATCACCTGGTCCGCGGACATCCCCAGCACCGCGTTCTGCAACGTCGTGCTCCCCGACGCGGTGAGCGTCGGGGCCTCGATGTACAGGTTGGACGCGTTGATGTCGGTCGTCACGGTGGCGGGCGGGGCGGCGGTGACGGTCTGACCCGCCGTCAGCAGCAGCGAGTAGGGCACCCCCGCGAACGACTGGTGGACGATGCCGCACAGCCCCGCGAGCCCCGCGCTGGCGAACCCGACCCGGGCCATCGCGGTCGTGGTCGAGGTGCTACCGTTCGCGGCCTCCACCGGAGGGGTGTTCAGGATCGCGCCGAACCCGGTGCCCGACACCCCGTTCGAGGTCAGCGTGAACGGCGAGTTGGTGACGTTGAAGCTCGCGGCCAGCGCCCCGTTCGCCATCGCCCCGCCGAGCGCCCCGGCCGTCAGCGCGGCGGGCAGCAGCACCGCCACCGAACGCCCCCACCGGGTCCCCTGCCGGGGCCCGTCGGCGGCCAGGGCCAGCATCCGGCCGTTCCAGTCGACCGCCCCGACAACGGCGGGCCGGGCCAGCGCCCGCAACCGGGTGGTCCAACGCAACTGGTTCATGTGTCATCTTTCCGGTGCGAGGGTGGAGTTGACCGCGTGGAGTTGACCGCTCGGACGGGAGCGGGGGGCGGGGCGGGGGCGGTGACGCCGTACGACCGCTTGTGGAGCGAACGGCCCGCGCGTCGGGCGGCGACGCGGCCGGTGCGCGTGCTGCGCGTGGCGTGCTGCGCGTGGCGTGCGGCTCAGGCGGTGGCCGTGGCGGCCGGGCCGAGGTCGGTGCCGCCGTCCGGTCGGCCGCCGTGGTCGCCGCCCTCGCCGCTGCCGCCGTCCTGCAGCCGGTTGCGGCGCAGCCACCCGCGGCGGCCGGGCTTCTCCGGCATCCAGCCGATCGCCATCGATCCGCCGAGGACGGCGAGGAACATGCCGACGAAGAAACCGCCGAGGTTGCTGAGCGGGAAGGACGCGACGCCGACGATGACGGCGATGATGCCGGCCGTGAACCGCTGTCCGGGCAGCAGCAGGATCAGTCCGGCCAGGGCGATCAGGATGGCCCCGGCCGCCATGCCGCTGACGCCGCCGATGCCGACGTGCAGCAGTTTGCCGACGGGGGCGAGCGGCAGGTAGAGGATGACGAAGCCGCCGAGCGCCGTCCACAGCGCGGCCCAGAACGGCCGGGTGCGGCGCCACCGGCGCAGGGCGAGCCGGACGCGGTTCAGCGTCGGCAGCGGGTTGCGGGCCATGGGGTCTCCCTGTCGTGGCAGCACGTCGAACTGTCTTGCGGTGGGGGGAAGGCGAGGGGAAGTCGGCGCCCGAGGGGCCGGCCTCCGGGGGCGCGGTCGGACGGGACCGGCCTCCGGACGGGGGCCCCGGGGGGGACGGGAGCTCCGGGGGACGGGGCCCCGGAGGCGGTGGCCGGGGATGGTGTCCGGGCGGGGCGGACCTGGTCGGCGCGCCCCGCCCGGCGTTTCCGAGGGGGCGTCAGCAGTCGCTGCCGCCCACGCCCTTGCCCGCGGTGTCGCCGTTGGCGAGGTTGATGGCGAGGTTGGGCAGGGTGATGGCGCCGCCGATGGTGGCGCCGTTGGCGTTGGCCCGCAGGCCGGAGATGTCGGTCTCGCCACCGGTGGCGTCGAGGCCGAACTGGCCGGCGGTGCCGTCGCTGATGCCGGTGCCCTTGATGTTGGCGCTGTCGGCCGCCGCACCGATCTGGTTGGGGGTGGTGGCGGTGGCGTTCAGCGTGGCGGTGGCGCCCTTGACGGCCTGGGCGTCCAGGATCAGGTTGTTCGCCTGCAGGCCCTGGCCGGCGGCGAGTTGGGCGGTGGTCAGCGGAGTGGTCGCGGCGGGCGAGGTGATGTTCAGCGACCACGTGCCGACGGTGCCGATGACCGGGAGGTTGACCGACTGGACGGCGTGGATGCAGATGCCGTCCAGCCCCGCCTTGGGCAGACCGACCTCGGCCGCGGCGGTGGGGCTGCCCGCGGTGACGGTGGTGAGCACCGCGCCGATGCCCTTGGGGGCGGCGACCGTGGTCGAGGAGAGCGTGAACGGGACGCTGGTCAGCGAGAGGTTCGCGGCCAGCACGCCCTGCGCCATCGCCACGGTCATCGCGGCGACCACGGCGGTGGCGGGCAGCCCGATCAGCGCGGACCGCCGCCACCGGGTGACGCCCCGCTGCTCGGTGGCGGCAGTCGGCGCCTCGGGTCCGGCCGCGGTGCTTCTGGACTCGTCCTGCATGGGGGTCTCCAAGCGTCGTCCGGCGCGAACTCGCGTCCGGGAGCGGGGAATTGCGGTGGTGTGCACATGCCGCCGCCGGGTCGCCGACCCCGGGAGCCCATCCCTAGTCCCCCGGAGCGCTTTACAGGTTGCGGCAATGTGTCCAGAACGTAAGCACTACTAGATGGGGTGTCAATAGAACGTGCAGCGCCCGTGACACGGCCCGCCGCCACCGCGTCGCTATGCTCGGCCGATGGCATGGATCAGGGAGACCGTCCGCTCGCTGCTGCGCGAGCGACTGCTCGACACGGCGGGCGAACTCGTCGCCGCCGAGGGCTTCGACCGGCTCCGGATGACCCAGGTCGCGGCGGTGGCGGGCGTGAGCCGGCAGACCGTCTACAACGAGTTCGGCTCCAAGGACGCGCTCGGCGAGGCGCTGTTCGGACGCGAGTTGGAACGCTGCCTGCTCGGCATCCGGCAGCACCTGGACGCGCACCGCGCCGACCCCCGGGCCGCCGCCGAGGCCGCCGCCCTGTTCACCCTCCGCCTGGCTGGCGGCAACCCGCTGGCCCGCGCCATGCTGACCGCCGCCCGAGACGGCGAGGACGGCCTGCTGGCCCACCTCACCACCCGGGCCGAGCCGGTCTTCGAGACCGCCTCCGCGATGCTCGACGCCTACGCGGCCGAGGTCTGGCCCGCCATCGACCCCGACTCCCGGGCCCTGGCCGCCGACACCGTGGTCCGCCTCACCGCCAGCCACGTCGTCCAGGGCGCGGCCACCCCCGAGGACTCCGCCCGCCGGATCGCCGAAGTCTTCGTCCGGGTCACCGGCCTGGCCGGATAGCGCTTTCCGACTGGGCCGACACCACCGTGCGCCTGCGCGGGCAAGCGTTTTCCCGCTGGGTGCCGGGCCGCGCCGCCCCACGCCGACCCAACCGGAAAGCGCCTTCCGAACAGGCCGGGCAAGCACTTTCCCGCACCGCTCCAGGCCGCGCCGAACCACGCCGAACCACGCCGAACCACGCCGAACCAACTGGTAAGCGCTTTCCGTATCGTCCCGGCAAGCGCTTTCCCACCCCGCCCTGATACGCCGTCACCCCAAGCGGAAAGCGCCTTCCACGGCCCGCAGGACAGCGCTTTCCCGCACCGGGCGCAGCCGGGCCCGGCCCGGTCAGTGGGGCTCGGGGGCCTGGGTCGGGACGAGGGTCGCAGTTCCGTCGAGCGGGCCGAGCGCGGCCGGTGGCCAGACCCGCCAGAGCACTCGGCCGCTGACGGTGGACAGGTCGCCCCAGCCGTAGGTGCGGGAGTCGTCCGAGCCGTCGGGGTTGTCACCGAGCACGAACAGCCGGTCCGGCGGGACGAGTTGGGGTGCACCGGCCGGCTGCTTGCGGCCGTCGGCGGCGCAGCAGGGGGTGGCATGCCGGTTCTGGCCGTGCCAGGCGGGCAGGTCGACCCGGTACCACTGGCCGGTGCCGCCGGGTTGGACCAGGACGGCGGGGGCGGTGCCGTCCGGCGGGGCGAGGATCTCCACCCGGTCGCCGGGCAGGCCGATCACCCGCTTGACCATGGTGGTCTGCCGTCCCGGGGTGCGGAGCAGCACCACGTCGAAGCGTTCGGCGCGGCCGCCGCTGCCGGGGGCGGTGAGCAGTCGCTGCCCGTCGGCGAGCGTCGGCTGCATGCTGTGGCCGTCGACCCGGACGGCGAGCGCCGCGACCGCGACCCCGGCGACCAGCGCGGCCGCCAGCAGGACGGCGGCGCCGGCCCCCGCGATCCGCCACCGCGAACGCGACGGCGGCCGTCCGGCGCTCCCGGCGGAACCGGCAGCCCCCCGCTCCGCGTTCCTGCCCGTCCGAGGCCCGTCCGTCCGAGGCCCCTCCGTCCTGGTCGCCGCCCTCCCGGTCACCGCCCTCCCGGTCACCGCCCTCCCGGATGGCTGCCTCCCGGGGCCGTCGCCACCAGGTCCGCTGCTCCCGGGTCGGTCGCTCCCGGGCTGGTCCGTTGCCATCGTCCAGCTCCCCCTGCCGATGCTGCCCGGCGCTCGCGGTGCCGGAGGTCCGGTGTGTGGCGGTGAGCGTGACGGGGCGGGTGATCGACTGTCAAGACTCCAGGTCGTCCGGGTCGGAAGTCCGGGTCAGGACCCCGGGTGCGGCGGGAGGTCGAGGGCGGTGCGGACGGCGGGCCAGTGGGCCGGGTCGGCGACGGCGCTCTCCAGGACCCGGTAGGCGGTGCTCTCGCAGAGTTCGACCAGGTCGTCGTGGGTGAGGGCGGCTCCGGCCAGCCAGCCGAGCACGGCCTCCTCCATGAAGGCCAGCCAGCCGGCGACGGCGAGTTCGACCCGGGCGGTGCGTTCGGCGCCGGCGGCGGCGACCGCGCCGGCGATCCAGTCGCCGAGGGTGGCGCGGGCGGTGCGGTGCAGGGTGGCCATCCGGCCGGGGCCGCCCCGGGCGCCGTGCCGGACCACGGCCTGGTACAGCGTGGGATGCCGGGCCACGAAGTCGGTGAACCGCTCGATGCCGGTGCGCAGTTGGGCGGAGGGACTGAGCCGGGGGTCGGGGGCGACGTACTCCAGCAGTTCCCGGCCGACCAGTTCGACCACGGCGTCCCGGAAGCCGCGCTGGGAGCCGAAGTAGTGGAACAGCAGCCCCGGGGAGACCCCGGCCTGTTCGGCGGCGGATTCCACCGAGACTTCGTCCAGACCCCGTTCACGCATCAACTCCCGTGCGGAGTCGAGTATTTGCGCGCGCCGCTGGTCTGCGGTGAGCCGCCGCGCCGGGACCGGGGAGGAAGGCATTCGCGCATCGTATTGACTTCCCGGGCCGCGTCGCTACTTTTGAGTACTGCTCAACAGCTCTTGAGTCCCGCTCAACAGCGGCCGCCACCCGGGCCGCTGCCCCGTGCCGCCCGCTCACGCACCCACCGAGGCCAGGACCCATGCCGATCAGCCCGGTTCGGCACACCGCCGCACTCCCGCTGGAGGAGGCCGAACTCGACCGCTACCGCGACCTCCAGCAACTCGCCTACCGCTGCCTGCGCCTGGCTGCCGGGCGGCTGCGCGCCGGCATGACCGAGCGGGAGGCCGCGGACCTGCTGCGGCTGACCTTCGCCTCGGCGGGCGTGCACGACTTCGCGCACCGTCCGCAGGTCCGGATCGGTCCGGCCCGCCGTTCCGCCCTGCTGCCCGGCGCGGGTCCGCGCCTGCGCCCCGGCACTGTCGTCCTGCTGCGCTGCACGCCCCGACTGGGCCCGTACGCGGCGCCCGCCGTCCTGACCCGTCCGTTCGGGCCCTCCCCCGAGGCCGAGCGCCTGCACGCCGAACTCCCCTCCTACCGCGGCCTGTTGCTGGACGAGGTGCGCGGCGGGGCGTCCCCGGAGCGGCTGTGTGCCGCGACGGCGGCCTTCGCCGCCCGCCGGGGCCACCTGCTGGCGGCCCCCGTCCTGCCGAGCCCCGTCGCCCCGACCCGGCCGGCCCGGCCGGCGGCCCCGCCGTCCGCTCCCGACGCGCCCGTCCCGCCCGGCCTGTGGGCCCTCACCCTCCGGCTGACGGCCGGCCCGGCGCAGGCCGCGTTCGCCGAACTGCTGGCCGTCACCTCCCACGCGGCCTGCTGGCTGGACGACGACCTCCCGCACGCGGGACCGCCCGCGCACTGACGGGGCCGCCGGACGCGCCGACGGTCACCGACGGTCCGGGGTGTCCGCCGTCCAGTGCGCCAGGGCGTGCGTGAACCGGACCAGGGCGCGCACGTGGCCGCGGGCCCGGGGCGGCCAGTGCGAGCCCCGGGCGATGCCCTCGGCGAGGAAGGCGAAGGTGGTGAGTTCGGCCGCGCAGAGGGCGGTGAGCTTCTCGGCGGCGTCGGCCCCGGACAGTCCTTCGTGCACCTCGAAGGCCCGGAGCAGGCTGCCGCCACCGGGAATTGCGGTCGCACCCCGGGCGGCCAGGTCGCGCATCCAGTACTGCAGGTGGGCGAACCGGGCCAGTAGGTCGGTGAATTGGGGATGGCGGTGGAGCTGTTCGGGCAGCACGGCGCCGTGGGCGAGCTCGGTCCAGTCGGCGGCGCAGCGGGCCGCGCCGTCGTGGTCGTGCCGGGAGAGGTACTGCGGCACGGTCGGAACGGCGGGCGTCGCGGCGAGCCGGTCGAGCGAACTCTCCAGGTGGGCGCGGAAGTCGGCGTCGTGGCGAGCCGTCCAGCCGGGGCCCGCGAGGGCCGTACTGTCGGCGCGAAGGCCCTGCGCGGCCCGGACGAACGGCGTGCCCCCGCCCTCCGGCCGAGTCGAATCGGAGCCGGGGTCGACGCCGGAGTCGGAGGGGAAAGCGGTGGCGAGGCCGCGCAGGACGCAACGGGCCTCGTCCGTCCGGCCGGTGAGCCGCAGCCGCTCCACGTGTCCGTCCAGGGCTCCGGCGAGCAGCAGCCACTTGGCGGCGGCCCGCAGGCCGGGCCCAGCGGGGGCGTCGCCCCAGCCGTGCACGGCGAGGTCGAGAGGGTGGCCGACCCGGAATTCCCTGGCTTCGAGCGGAAGTTCGGCCTCGGCGGGCCAGGACGCGAGTTCGGCGTGCAGCGCGTCGGCGTGCGGGTGGGCGGGCGGCGCCGGGACCTGCGACGCGAACGGCGACGCACTCTCACCCTGGACCTCGTATGCGTGCCCGAATTCGTCTGCCTGCTCGTACTCGCGGGGCATCGCGGCGCGGAGCGCGGTGGCCGGTGTCATGGGGAGTCCTCCGCCGCTCGGGTGCGTTCGCTCGGGTTCGTTCGGTGGCACGAGTCTGCTCGACGGGCCGGGCGGGGCCGCGCAGAACCGTCGGCCGTTCCCCCGCCCGGCCGATCCCCCCGCTGATCGGATCATCTGCTCGGAACGTCGGCCCACACCGGCACCACACCGGCACCACACCGTCCCCGCACCGATTCCGCCGCGCACCACCCGGCCCCACCTCGTCCCACCCCCGAACAGGGCCGGACCCGTCAAGCCCCCGGCCGCGCCCCCGGTTTGCGGAACTCGACGGAGCACACCCCGTCGGCCCGGCAGGCCCGCCGGACCCGTCCCCGGGAGACCGTCTGCGCCAGCCCGATCAGCCAGCACATCGGGCAGCCGCGCAGCGCCCACAGTCCGGCGGGCACCAGCAGCAGCGCGGCCACCCCGACCACCGGCAGCAGGACGAGCCCGCCCGCGACGGCCCCGAACCCGACGGCGCCACGCAGCAGATGACGCGGGACGCTCGCACTCGCGAAGTCCGGCCCGCCGCCGTCCCCCGCCCCTCCCCCGCGCCCGGCAGGCCCCTCGCCCGGCCCGGCCTGCTCCCGACTCCCGATCCCGCCCGTCGTCCCGGTCGTCCCCGTCGTCCCCGTCGTCCCCGTCGTCCCGGTCGCCGCGATCGTCCCCGTCCTCCCCGTCGTCCCCGTGGCCTCCGTCATCGCGGACCTCCCAGCTCGGCCCGCATCGTCGCCCGGGCCCGGTGCAACCGGGACTTCATCGCGGCCGTGCTCAGCCCGAGCGCGTCCGCGACCGTCCGGCCGCTCAGGCCCTGCAGGTCGCGCATCACCAGGACCCGCCGCTGGTCGGCGGGCAGCGCGGCGATCGCGGCCGCCACCCGTTCGGTGTCCAGCCGCCGCAGCGCCTCCTCCTCCGCCGAGTCCACGCTCTCCGGCGGGTCGGCGGGAGCGGGCCACCCGGCCGCCGGACGGCCCGAACGCGCCCGGTGCAGGCACTCGTTGCGAACGATCCGGAACAGCCAGGAGGCGAGCGCCCCCGAGGCGCGCAGCATCCCGACCTTGCGATACAGGATGATCAGCGCCTCCTGCGCGGCGTCCTCGGCGTCCTCGGGACTGGCGCACAGCGAGTGCGCGAACCGCCGGACGTTCGGGTGCGCCCCGGCGACCAGCACCGCCAGCGAGGCGTGGTCGCCACCGCGGGCCGCGACCACCACCTCCTCGCCGGGCCAGGCCGTCTCAACCACGGCTCCCCCGCTTCCGCTTGAGCACCAGGACGCAGCTGCACAGCAGGACCGCGCCCACGGCCACCGCAACGGCGATCATCATCGTCTCCTCCGGGCTGTCCGTCCGGCGGCCGATCCGCCGGTGTGCCCATAAGAGAGCGGCGGTGCCGAAAAGGATTCACCCCGTCGCGCGGGCCGCCACGAGGGGCGTCCGGGGCGTCACTTCGCCCGCTCGGCCTGGCTCCGCTCGACGCAGAACTCGTTGCCCTCGACGTCCGCCAGGACGGCCCAGCCGGTGCCGTCCGCGTTGCGCCGGTCGTCCACCAGCACCGCGCCCAGGGCGAGCAGCCGCTCGACCTCCTCGTCCCGGGTCCGGTCCTGCGGCTGCAGGTCGAAGTGCAGGCGGTTGCGCCCCTCCTTGCCCTCCGGGACGGTCACGAACAGCAGTCCGGCCTGCTCGATCAGGGCCTCCGGATCGCCGGGGTGGTCGTCGTCGTGCAGGGGCTGGCCGAGTACTTCGGACCAGAACGAGGCCAGCCGGTACGGGTCGAGGCTGCTGATGGTCACGTGGCGAATCACAGAAGTCATGGGAGGGATTGTCGGGCCCGCACCCGATCTTGCGCAAAGGAGTTGCGGCCCGACGGGTCAGCCCTGCGGGGCAGTGGGCGGGACGTGACCGGGCGGCGGGACGGGGGCCGGCAGGCCGGTGGTGACCGGGCCGTCGATCCGCAGGGCCGCGACCGAACCGGGGCCGGTCGTGCTGATCGAGACGTTCCCGCCGATGGCGATGCCGCGGTCGTTCGCCGAGACGGCCGGGACACCGGCCGCGCGCTCGGCGGCGCGCACCACCTCGACGGCGGCGAGCAGCGCGGCCGCGAACTCCGCGTCCCGCTCGGCGGCGGCGTTCAGACTGAGCGTCAGCCACTGCCGGGTCTCCGCCGACAGCTCGGCGGCGGCGGCCCGCGCCTCCGCGACCAGCTCCGCCAGCGCCGGATCGGCCCCCAGCCGCCGGCTCACCACCTGGTGCACCCGCTCCACCTCGGGCCCCACCGCCCGCGCCCCGCGCGCCTCCCGGTCGAACACGTACCCGACGGCATGCTCCACACCCGGAACCATGATCCCCCTCAACGACTCTCGCCCCCCGCCCCTCCGAGCCTACCCACCCCGCCCCACCCCCCGACTGTGCTCGGGCAACCCGCCGGTCCGGCACCCTGCCGGTCCGATTTCCGGGCGGGGCCTCCCCTCGGCAAGGTGTGCAATGTTACTGTGCGAGCCATGATCGACGACGCCACCGCCGCCCCGGACACCGCTGCCACCAAGGCCGAACTCGACCTTCTCACCCGCGAGTTCTTCGACGCCTTCGACAACCGCGACGGCCGCACCGCCGACGTCGCCCGCCTCCGCCGGCTGATGCTGCCCGAGGGCGTCATCGTGGTCACCGGGCCCGCGTACGCGGTGTACGGCGTCGAGGAGTTCATCGCCCCGCGCGAAGTACTGCTCTCCGACGGCCGGTTGACCGACTTCCACGAGTGGGAGGTCTCCGAGCGCACCGAGATCGTCCCCGGCGTCGCCTGCCGCATCGGCACCTACCGCAAGTCCGGCACCCTGAACGGCGCCCCGTACGACGCCACCGGCACCAAGACCTTCCAGTTCGTCCACACCCCGTCCGGCTGGCGCATCGCCGCCTTCTCCTGGCACGACGAGCAGTAGCCCCGCCGCACCCGGAAACATGCGCTGCGCGCAGCACACTCACCCCGCACACCCCCACCCCGCCCCCGCATCCTGCGCGCCGTCCGCTGCCCTCACCCTTTCTCTCCCCCAAGCCGCGCACAGCGCACCCCCGCCCCCGAACCCCCCGCGCGTGCCGTTCGCCGCCCGGTTGCGCGACAGTCCGTGGCCCCCTCCCTCTCCTCTCCCCCAAGCCGCGCGCAGCGCACACCCCCGCCCCCCCCGAACCCCCCGCGTACCGTTCGCCGTCCCGTTGTGCGACAGCCAGTGGCCCCCTCCCCCTCCTCCCCCGAAAGCCGCGCGCAGCGCACCCCCACCCCGGAACCCCCCGCGTACCGTTCGCCGTCCCGTTGTGCGACAGTCCGTGGTGGACGGAGGTGTGGGCGGATGAGCGGGTCGGCGGGGTCCGTGCTGGTGGTGGACGACGATGCGGCGATTCGGCGCAGCCTGGAGCGGGGGTTGCGGCTGAGCGGGTTCCGGGTCGCGGTGGCGGAGGACGGCGCGGTGGCGCTGGAGCGGATCGCCGAGTCCCCGCCGGACGTGCTGGTGCTGGACGTCGGGATGCCGGGCCTCTCGGGGACGGAGGTGTGCCGGACACTGCGGGGCCGGGGGGACGACACGCCGGTGCTGATGCTGTCCGCGCTGGACGAGCTCGCGGACCGGGTGGCCGGCCTGCAGGCGGGTGCGGACGACTACCTGGTGAAGCCGTTCGCGCTGGAGGAGTTGGTGCTGCGCCTGCACGCCCTGCTGCGCCGCCGCCCGCCGCAGCCCTCGGAGCTGCTCCGGGTGGGGCCGCTGCGGGTGCACCCGGAGACCCGGGAGGCGTTCTGGGACGAGGACGAACTCCGGTTGACGCGGCGGGAGTTCGAGCTGCTGGCGCAGTTCGTCCGGAACGCGGGCATCGTGCTGTCCCGGGAGGTGCTGCTGGACCGGGTGTGGGGCTACGACTTCGAGGTGCGCAGCGACGCCGTCGACACCTTCGTCTCGTACCTGCGGCGGAAGCTGGAGGCGGACGGGCGGCCCCGGGTGCTGCACACCGTCCGCGGGGTGGGGTTCGTGCTGCGGGCGCCCGAGGAGAGCGGGCGGGGGGTGGCGCGGTGAGGCTGTCGACCCGGATCGCGCTGGGGGCGGCGGTGCTGGTGCCGCTGCTGGTGGTGGCGGCGGGGTTGCTGCTGCTGCCGCTGGTGAACGCGGACCTGCACCGGCGGCAGGACTCGCGGTTGAACGACCGGGCGGCGGCGGTGCTGCCGAGCGCGCGGGCGCTGCTCGCGGCGGACAGCAGGGGGCGGCCGAAGGCGGAGCAGAACCAGCAGCGCAAGGTGATGGACGCGGCGCTGGACGCGGGCGTCCGGGTCGCGGCCTCGGACGGGACGCTGCTGCTGGTGGCGGGTGCCCAGCCGGACGATCCGCAGCTGCTGCCGACCGCGCCGGGCCAGGCAGTGACGCTCCGTCAGAATGGCGAAGACCTACGCGTGTTGGCGGTGAACGTCAACAGCGGGGCGACCACCGGGACGCTGTGGGTGCTGGCCCCGGCGGACGAGCCGTCGGAGGAGTTGCGGGCGGTGCGGCGGCGGGTGCTGCTGGTGGCGCTGGTCGCGGCGCCGCTCTCGGGGCTGGTGGCGTTCGGGCTGGCGGAGCGGGCGACGCTGCCGCTGCGCCGGCTGGGGCGGCGGGCGGCGGCGCTCGATCCGCGGACGGGGCAGGCGGTGTTCGCGCACGCCCGGACGGGGACCGCCGAGGTGGACGAACTGTCGGGCGCGATCGCGCTGCTGCTGTCGCGCTACGAGGAGCAGGCGGGGCGGACGGCGCAGGCGCTGGACACCGCGCGGGCGTTCTCCTCCTCGGCCTCGCACGAGTTGCGGACGCCACTGATGAGCCTGCGCACCAATCTGGACGTGCTGGCCGCGCACCCGGACCTGCCGGCGGACGAACGCGCCGAGGTGGTGGGCGAGTTGCAGCAGGACCATGCTCGGATGCTGGACCTGCTGAGCGCGCTGTCGACGCTGGCGCGCGGGGATCTGGTGGAGGTCTCGGCGTTCGGGCCGGTGGATCTCGCGGAGCTGGTGGCCTCGGCGGTCGCGGAGGCCCGGCGCCGCCACCCGGGGGTCGAGTACCGGGTCGAACTCCCGCCCGAGGCAAGGGTGTTCGGCTGGGACGCGGGTCTGCGCATCCTGCTGGCCAACCTGCTCGGCAACGCCGCCGTGCACGGGGCGGCCACTCGGCAGGACGACACCGACCGCAGCCCCGCCGCGGTGGACGTCCGGCTGCGGATCGAGGGCGGGACGGCCCGGCTGACGGTGGACGACCGGGGTCCGGGCATCCCGCCGGAGGAGCGCGTCGCGGTGTTCCACCGCTTCCACCGCCGTCCGGGCAGCCCGGGTTCGGGCCTGGGCCTGACCCTGGTGGCGCAGCAGGCGGCCCTGCACCGCGGTTCGGTCGTCGCCACCGACCGCCCGGACGGCCCGGGTTGCCGCGTGGAGGTCCGGCTGCCGCTGCTGCGTCCGGATGCCACGACCGTCCGACTCCCGGCCGTCCGGGACTGGTTGAAGGGCGACGAGCCGCGCTGACCGGCGGCTCCGAGAACAAGGGGACGCAGCCCCCTCCATTTTCAACTTATACCGTCCCCGGGGGCTTGCGGCAAGGCCCCCCGGCGGGTGCAGAATCGACGACTCAAGTCCCCTGACCTGCGGAAACGGGAGTCGAACATGCGCGTGGTACTGACCTCCTGGGGATCACGAGGAGACATCGAGCCGCTGGCGGCGCTGGCGGTGGCCGTGCGGGCCCGCGGCGCGGAGGCGGTGGTCTGCGCCCCGCCGGACGAGGACTTCGCCGCGCTGCTGGAGCGGGTCGGCGTGCCGCTGGTGCCGCTCGGGCCGACGGTGAAGTCGATCGTCGCCAATCCGAAGCCGCCCACCGGGCAGGACGCGTTCAAGTTGGCCCCGGCGCTGGTAGCGGCCCGCTTCGAGACGCTCGCCGCGGTGGCGACCGATGGCTGCGACGCCGTGCTGGCGACGGGGCTGATGCCCGCCGGGGCGCGGGACGTCGCGGAGAAGCTGGGCGTCCCGTACGTGCTGGCCTGCTTCCACACCCTCGGACTGCCCTCGCGGCACTTCCGTCCGGGCCGGCGGCCGGGCACGCCGTCCTCGGCGGACGAGACGGACTACGAGGTGCTGTGGAAGCAGGACGCGGAGCGGGTGAACGAGCTCTACGGCGCGGCCGTCAACGAAGGGCGGGCGGCCCTCGGGCTGCCGCCGGTGGACAACGTGCGCGACCACGTCTTCACGGCGCGGCCGTGGCTGGCGGCGGACCCGCTGCTGTGCCCGGCGGAGGGGATGACCGAGCTCGACCTGGTGCAGACGGGCGCGTGGGTCCTGCCGGACGACCGGCCCCTGCCGGAGGGCCTGCGGGAGTTCCTGGACGGGGGCGAACCCCCGGTGTACGTGGGCTTCGGGAGCATGGCCTCGTACGCGCCGGCGGGTGTCGCGCGGGCGGCCGTCGCAGCGGCCCGCGCGCACGGGCGGCGGATCGTCCTGGGGAGCGGCTGGGCCGGGCTGGCGGCGGTGGACGACGGGGCGGACTGCTTCGTGGTCGGCGAGGTCAACCAGCAGGCGCTGTTCCGCCGGGCCGCCGCCGTCGTGCACCACGGCGGCGCCGGGACGACCACGACCGCGGCCCGGGCGGGTGTCCCGCAGGTGGTCGTGCCGCTGATCGCCGACCAGCCGTACTGGGCCTCCCGGATCGCCGAGTTGGGGATCGGGGTGGCGCACGCGGGCCCGGCTCCGACGGCCGGGTCGCTGACGGCGGCCCTGGGGACGGCCCTGGCTCCGGGGGTGCGGGCCCGGGCGGAGTCGGTGGCGACCGCCGTCCGGGGGGACGGCGCGTCGGTGGCCGCCGGCCTGCTGCTCGACCTGGCTGGGCGGTCCGGCGGGGCCGACTCCCGCCTTTAGGGCACCCCGCCCGCAGGACGCTCCCGGCCACGGGCCGGTGTCAGCCCGGCAGGCCGAGGACCGCGGCGGCGAGGTGGTCGCGGAACCAGCGGTGCGCGGGGTCGCCGTCGTTGCGGGGGTGCCAGGCCATGCCGAGTTCCATCGGCGGGAGGCGGAGCGGGATCGGGAAGGCCCGCAGACGGAGGTCGTGCACGGTGCCGGGCAGCCAGTCGGCGAGGCCGAGCGCGATCAGGTCGGTGTCGCGGGCCAGCAGCATCGCCGCGGTGTGGCTGGGCACCACGACGGACACCCGGCGCCGCAGGCCGAGTTCGGCGAGGGCGCGGTCGATCGGACCGTGCCGGCGGCCCTGCCGGGAGACCCCGATGTGGTCGGCGGCGGCGAACCGTTCGGCGTCCACGGGGCCGCCGGTGAGCAGCGGGTGGCCGTGCCGGGCGAGGGCGACCGGCGGGCGGGTGGTGAGCGGGCGGGTGCGGATCTCGGGGTCGAGCCGGCCGAGGACGCCGAGTTCCACGTCGACCAGGCCCTGGCGGAGCGCGGGGCCGTCCTCGTAGGACTCGGGGAGGAAGACGGTGTCGACGCCGGGGGCTTCGCGGCGCAGCCGTCCGGTGAGGTCGGCGGCGACCGCAGCGAGCAGCAGTTCGGTGGCCTGGACGGTGAAGGTGCGGTGCAGGTGGACGGCCTCGAAGCCGGCGCCGGGGCGCAGCACCCCGTCGCAGGAGCGGATCAACCCGGCGATCTCGCCGCGCAGTTCGACGGCGCGCGGGGTGGGGACCAGGCCCTGTCCGGCCCGGACCAGCAGCGGGTCGCCGACGGCGCGGCGGAGCCGGGCGAGGCTGCGGCTGACGGCGGCCGGGGAGGTGCCGAGCCGTTCGGCGGCCCGGGTGACGCTGTGCTCCTGGAGCAGGACGTCGAGCACGCGCAGCAGGTTGAGGTCCATGAGCAGGGATTTTACGTCCGGCGCAATAATTGACTGATGATTCCTGCATTGTTCCGCAATCCGCCGGGCCGGAGAGTGGAGGCACGGCGGGCGGTGGGGTTCCCCGGCCGCCGACCCGACGGACCGACGGAGGAGCAGGACCATGTCGAACGACAGAGCCGTGTCGAACGAGGCGAGGGAAGCCCGAGCGGGCGACGTGCTGGCGGTGGTCAGCCAGGGCGGCGGGACGGTGTCGTTCTTCGACGCCGCCTCGGACGCGTTCCTGGGGGACATCGAAGTGCCTTCCGAGCCGCACGAGTTGTGCTTCGACCCGGAGCGCAGGCTGCTGTGGTGCAGCACCGCGTACCGCTCGGGGTACTACCACGCGAACAGCGGCCGGGCGAGCGAGCTGACGGCGATCGACCCGGACTCCCGGCGGGTGGTGGCGGTGGTCGACCTGGCGCCCGAGCACGGCCCGCACGGGCTGGCGCTGGACGCGGCGCGCGGGCTGCTGTACGTCAGCGTGGAGGGCGGCGCGGACCGGACCGGCGGGGTGGTGGTGGTCGACGCGGCGAGCCGGAAGGCGGTCGGCCGGATCGACACCGGGGCGCCGGGCCCGCACTGGTTCGCCGTCGACCCGGCGGGACGCACGGGTTACGCGACCAACAAGGAGGCGCCGTTCGTCTCGGTGGTCGACCTGGAGCGCGGGACGATGACCGGGCGGGTCGAGGTGCCGGGCAGCGAGGGCCTGGCGGTGTCGGCGGACGGCACGGCGGTGTACGCGGCCGGGCCGTACCTGGGCTTCGCGGCGGGGCCGGAGCCGCGGCCGCGCAACGGCGTCCGGGTGATCGACACCGCCACCGGGACGGTGGTCCGGGTGCTGGAGACCGGGGCCCCGGTGCTGCCGGTGCACCTGACGGCACGCGGCGCGCTGCTGGTCGGCGAGGTCCGCACGGAGGGCGCGCTCGGCTCCGGCCTGGGCCGTCAACTCCCGGGCCGCCTCACGGTGTTCGACCCGGTGACGGGCGAGCGCCGGGCCTCGCTGGAGACCGGCCGGTTCCCGCTGACGCTGGCCTCCTCCCCGGACGGCCGGCTCGGCTACCTGGCCGCCGTGGAGTCCTCCACCGTGGACGTGGTCGACCTGGAGAGCTTCGAACTGCTGTCCCGGCTGGAGATCCCCAAGCGCGGCGAGCCCGGCGCGCACGGCCTGGCGTACGTCCCGCGCCCGGCCTGAACACCCCCCAACCTGCCCCCCGGGGAGTTCCACAGGGTTTCCACAAGAAGCCTCCGTACGGTCCGTGGTGGCCGGGGAGTCCGGCCGCGAGCGGAGTGGAAGGGGAGGACCATGCGGATCAACCGGACGGCTGCGGCCGCGGCGGTGCTGGCGATGGCGGGGGCGCTGGTCGCGGCGGGTCCCGCGCAGGCGGCGAACGCGCCGAAGGGCGACGGGGCGAAGTCCATCTGCAAGCGCCTGCCGAAGACCCAGGAGCGGGTCGAGAAGACGCTGAACCGGCTGAACGGCGACGCCACCGTGGAGGGGTCGGTCGCCCGGCTCCAGCAGCGGGTCGACAACGCGCACAAGGCGGGCCACGCCGAGATCGAGAAGTACCTGAACGACCGGCTGACCTTCCGCCGCAGCCTGCTGCCGACCCTGCAGACCCGCAAGGCCGACCTGGCCCAGGTCGCCGACTGGTGCGCGAAGAACGCCCCGGCGGCCGGCAAGTGAGCAGCCGTCAGGGCCGGGCCCGGGCGGCGCTGGCCGTCCTCGCCCTGGCCTCGGCCGCACTGCTGACGGCCTGCGGCCCGAACGCGGACTCGGGCTCGGGCTCGGGCGCGGCGAACGGCGGCCCGGACAGTTCGCAGGTGCAGCAGATGCAGCAGAAGGTGGACGCGGCGGACAGCGCGGCCGCGCAGGCCGACGACAACGCCACCCAGGACAACAACTGACCGACCGCCGCGACCGCGTCGCGGCCCAGGGGACCCGACGGCCCGTGCCCACCCCGGAGCACGGGCCGCCGGCCTGTCCCGACACCGCCGCCGCCACCGCTGCCGACACCGCCGCCGGACCCTCCACCGGAACCCGAGCAGCATGTCCACCTGCCAAGACGCCGACGTCCGCCATTCGATCATCGGCGCGGCGGAACTTGACGCGTCGCCCCCGCGTCGTGAACCATCGGCGACATGAATCCCGGCACCTTCCTGGTCTGCCGCCTGCACGTCGATCTGCGACGCCAGGCGAGCGACATGTGTGCCTGTTGACCTTCACCGCCTTCACCGCGTGATCGCGGCGCCCACCCCGTGAGTCGAGCCGGGGCCGGGGCACCACCGAGCAGCACCCTCGCACTCCGCCGCGCCCGGCGGCGCGCCCGCGTCTTCCCCCGCCCCTGCCCGACCCCGCCGCCCGCGCGCCGACGCCGGGACGGACGGGCGTCCCCGGCACCCCCCGGAGGTCCCGATGAGCATCGACCTGGCCAACCCCCTCCCGTCCACCGAACCCGGGCGCGGAACCGGGCGCGAGCCCGAGCCCGCCCGTCCGCCGCTGTCGCCGAACGCGCTGCGCCGGATCGTCCGCGACCTGGCCGAGCGCCCGGAACGCTGGCTGCACCGGGTGCGGCTGTCCGGCGAGGACCGCTGGTACGAGCGGCTGGAGCTGGCCCAGGACTACGAGGTGTGGCTGATCAGCTGGCTGCCGGGGCAGTCCACCGGGTTCCACGACCACGGCGGTTCGCGCGGGGCGTTCACGGTGGCGCTGGGCGAGCTGGAGGAGCTGGCGCTGGCCGGGCCGGAGCACGGGTTGACGGTGCGCCGGCTGCCGTCGGGCAGCGAGCGGGCGTTCGGCCCGCAGTACCTGCACGACGTCCGCAACACCTCGCAGGGGCCGGCGGTGACCCTGCACGCGTACTCGCCGCCGCTGAACGAGATGTCCAGGTACGAACTCCGGGCCGCCGGCCTGGTGCAGACCGCGACGGAAGGACCGGAGCAGTGGTGACGACGGTGGACCGGCTGGTGGCGAAGGCGCGCGCGGGGCTGGACCGGCCCGGCCCGGCGGAGGCGCACGCGGCGGTGGCGGAGGGGGCGCTGCTGGTGGACATCCGCCCGGCGGCGCAGCGGGCCCGCGAGGGGGAGATCCCGGGGGCGCTGATCATCGAACGGAACGTGCTGGAGTGGCGCCTGGACCCGACCGGGAGCCACCGGATCCCGGAGGCGGTGGACCACGACGTGCACTGGATCGTGGTGTGCTCGGAGGGGTACGCGTCCTCGCTGGCGGCGGCCTCGCTGCAGGAGCTGGGGCTGCACCGGGCGACCGATCTGGACGGCGGTTTCGTGGCGTGGGCGGCGGCCGGGCTGCCGACCCGTTCGGTGGATCAAGGTTTGCGGTGAGGACGGTGCGGGAAGCCGGACAGGCGACATATTCCGATCATTGTTCGATATTCTCGCCGGCCGCGGCTCTCGCCGCGGCCATTGTTCCGAGTGCTCCGAGGACCCTTCCGTGATCAGATTCGAGGGCGCCGCCAAGCGCCACCCCGACGGCACGGTCGCCGTCCGCGGCCTGGACCTGGAGGTCCCGGCCGGTCGGACGACCGTGCTGGTCGGGCCCTCCGGCTGCGGCAAGACCACCATCCTGCGGATGGTCAACCGGATGGTGGTGCCGACCGCCGGACGGGTGCTGCTGGACGGGGCGGACGTGGCCGGGCTGCCGGCCGCGAAGCTGCGGCGCGGCATCGGCTACGTGATCCAGCAGGCGGGCCTGTTCCCGCACCGCCGGGTGATCGACAACGTGGCGACGGTGCCCCGGCTGCTCGGCTGGGACCGCAAGCGGGCCCGGGCCCGGGCCGCCGAACTGCTGGAACTGGTCGGCCTGCCGCCGGAGACGGCCCGCCGCTACCCGGCCCAGCTCTCCGGCGGCCAGCAGCAACGCGTGGGCGTGGCGCGGGCGTTGGCGGCCGACCCGCCGGTGCTGCTGATGGACGAGCCGTTCAGCGCGGTCGACCCGCTGGTGCGGGCCGGGCTCCAGGAGGAACTGCTGCGCCTGCAAGCCGAGTTGGGCAAGACCGTGCTGTTCGTGACGCACGACATCGAGGAGGCGGTCCGGCTCGGCGACCGGGTCGTGGTGCTCCGCGAGCACGGCGAGATCGCCCAACTCGCCGACCCGCACACCCTGTTGACCGCACCGGCGGACGCCGGGGTGGCCGCCTTCCTGGGCCGCGACCGGGGCCTGCGCGGCCTGGGCCTGCGCCCGGCCGGCGGCGTCCCGCTGGCGGAGCTCGAACCCGCTTACGGGGAGTGGAAGTTGCTGCTCGACGCGGCCGGCCGCCCGGAGCACTGGGCGCGCGGCGCCGAGCGCCACCCCGTCCCGGTGTTCGCCCCGGGCCGGGACACCCTGCGCAGCGCGCTGGACGCGGCGGTGCTCGCCCCGTCCGGCCACGCGGTGGCGGTGGACGACGCGGGCCGCGCGGTCGGCACCGCGAGCCGCGCCGCCGTGGTCGACGCCCTGGCGCACGCGGAGCGGCCGGAGCCGGAGCCGACAAGCACAGCCGAACAGCCCGAGCAGGTGCCGCATGCTGGACGGTGAGCCGCTGGTCCGCTGGCGCTGGCTGGGCGACCACCTCGGCTACCTGCTCGACCTGACCTCCGACCACGCGGTGATCGCGCTGGTCCCGGTGCTGATCGGCCTGCTGCTGGCGGTGCCGCTGGGCCTGGCCTGCGCGCGCTTCCCGCGGCTGTACCAGCCGCTGGCGGCGGTGTTCAACGTGGTGTACGCGCTGCCCTCGCTGGCGGTGTTCGTGGTGCTGATCCCGTACACGGGGCTGGCCACCCGGGAGACCGTGATGGTGCCGCTGACGTTCTACGCACTGGCGGTGCTGCTGCCGACCACGGTGGACGGGCTGCGGGCGGTGCCCGAGCCGGTGCGACAGGCCGCGACGGCGATGGGGTACGGGCCCTGGCGGCGGCTGGCGGCGGTCGAACTACCGGCCGCGATACCCTATGTGATCGCCGGGCTGCGGGTCGCGGCGGTATCCTCGATCTCGTTGGCGGCGGTGGGGGCACTGGTCGGCCGGGGCGGTCTCGGCTACCTGTTCGTGGACGGCTTCCAGCGGACGTTCCCCACGCCGATCCTGGCCGGGATCGTGCTGGTGGCCCTGCTCGCGCTGGTCACCGATCTGCTGCTGGTGGCGGCCCGCCGGGTGCTGGCGCCGTGGGCGAAGGGGGCGGCGCGGTGAACTGGCTGGGCTGGTTGCAGACCTTCTTCGCCGACCCGGCGCACCGCTCCGGGCCGGACTCGATCCTGAACCGGGTGCTGGAGCACCTGGTGTTCTCCGCCGAGGCGCTCGGGCTGGCGGCGCTGATCGCGCTGCCGCTGGGGCTGCTGATCGGCTACTCGGGGCGCGGGCTCTTCCTGGTGACGGCGCTGACCGGCGTCGCCCGGGCGCTGCCGACCCTGGGCCTGGTGACGCTGGCGGTGCTGCTGGTGGGCGTCGGCGACGCCGCCGTGCTGCTGCCGCTGACGGCGCTGGCCGCGCCGCCGCTGCTGGTGGCGGCCGCCGAGGGCGTCCGGGGCACCGACCCGGAGGTCCGGGACGCGGCCCGCGGCATCGGCCTGACCCACCCGCAGACGCTGTTCCGGGTCTGCGTGCCGGCCGCCGCGCCGACCCTGCTGGCGGGCGCCCGGACGGCGGCGGTGCAGGTCATCGCCACCGCCACGGTGGCCGCGTACGTGGGCCTGGGCGGCCTGGGCCGGTACGTGATCGACGGCCTGGCGACCCGGAACTTCCCGACCACCGTCGGCGGCGCGCTGCTGGTGGTGCTGCTGGCCGTGGCCGTCCAACTGCTCTTCGCCGTGCTTATCCGGTTCGCGTCGCCGCGCGGCGCGCGGGCCGTTCCCGCCGTACCTGTTGACGAACCCGCGGGCTCCCCCGCACACCTTAAGGAATCGATATGACGACCCGTCCGGTCCGAACCGCCGTCGCCGTCACCGTGCTGCTGCTCGGTGCGGCGGCCTGCTCCTCCTCCGGCGGCGGCGACCCGCTGGCCGCGAAGTCCACCGCCCCGGCCGCGTCCGGGGCGGCCGGCGGCGCCGCGGCGTCCGGGAAGACCGTGGTGGTCGGCTCGGCGAACTTCCCGGAGAACGTGCTGCTCGCCTCGATCTACTCGCAGGCCCTGCAGGGCAAGGGCGTGAAGGTCGAGGAGAAGTTCAACATCGGCAGCCGCGAGGTGCTGTACGGGCAGCTGCAGTCGGGCGCGCTGACGGTACTGCCGGAGTACAACGGCGCGCTGCTGGGCTACCTGGACCCGAAGACCACGGCCGCCGACAAGACCGCGGTGAACGCGGCGCTGAAGGAGAAGCTGCCGGCCGGGCTGGCGATCCTGGACTCGGCGGCCGCCGAGGACAACGACTCGCTGACGGTGACCCAGGAGACCGCCGACAAGCTGGGCGTGAAGTCGATCGCCGACCTCGCCGGCAAGGCGCAGGACCTGGTGATCGGCGGCCCGCCGGAGTTCAAGTCCCGCCGCGAGCAGCAGTTCAAGGACGTCTACGGGCTGACCTTCAAGGAGTGGAAGCCGACCGGCGACACCACCGCGAACGCACTGAAGGACGGCACGATCCAGATCGGCAACGTGTTCACCACCGACCCGAAGATCGTCCAGCTGAAGCTGGTCCCGCTGACCGACCCGAAGAGCGTCTTCAGCGTGCAGAACGTCACCCCGCTGGTGAACAAGGCGGGCCTGGACGACGCCGGGACGGCGGCGCTGAACGCGGTCTCCGCGAAGCTGGACACCGCCACCCTGGCCGGGCTGATGAAGCGGGTCTCGGTGGACAAGGAGGACCCGTCGGCGGTCGCCAAGAGCTGGCTGAAGAGCGCCAACATCGGCTGATCCGCCCCGCCCCGTCGGCCCCGCCCCGGAACGCCCGGTGCGGGGCCGACGGCATGTCAGGAGCCGTGCGGGAACCCTTTCCCCAAGGGTTCGCAAAGGACCGCCGGGTAGCGTCCGGGGGAACTGTTAGGAGTCTTGACAGACAAGTGGTCCAGACCAAATATGGGAGCGTTCGTCTTCCCGACCGGAACGCATCGTGGGGGTGTGACCACCGGCCGGGGCGTTGTCCATGCCCCGCACCACCCCGGCACCTCCCTGTACCAGGCCGACACCCGCCCCTGCCGACAGACCGGCAAGGGGCCATCCTTCCATGCCTGTTGGAGCCTCGATGCGTCTGTACCGACCACTCCGCGCACTGATCGCCACCGGCGCGCTGGCCGCCGCCTCGCTGGGGGTGGTCGCCGCCCCCGCGCAGGCCGCTCCCGCACCGGCCGCTCCCGCACCGGCCGCCGCCGCGCCGGCCGCCACGCCGCTGCCGCAGCACGTCTTCGCCCCGTACTTCGAGGCCTGGACGGGCGACAGCCCGGCCGCGCTGGCCTCCCAGTCCGGCACCAAGCACCTCACCATGGCCTTCCTGCAGGCCGCCACCAAGGGCTCCTGCACCGCCCTGTGGAACGGCGACACCGCGATGCCGGTGTCCAGCTCGGTGTTCGGCGCCGACATCGCCACCATCCGCGCCAACGGCGGCGACGTGATCCCGTCCTTCGGCGGCTACACCGCCGACAACACCGGCACCGAGATCGCCGACTCCTGCACGGACGTCAACCAGATCGCGGCCCAGTTCGAGAACCTGATCACCACCTACGACGTGTCCCGGATCGACCTGGACATCGAGGACAACTCGCTGACCAACACGGCCGGCATCGACCGCCGCAACAAGGCGATCAAGCTGACCGAGGACTGGGCGGCGGCCAACGGCCGCTCCATCCAGTTCGGTTACACCCTGCCGACCACCACCAGCGGCCTGGCCTCCTCCGGCCTGGCGGTGCTGAAGAACGCGGTCAGCAACAACGCGCGGATCGACGTCGTCAACATGATGACCTTCGACTACTACGACAACCAGCCGCACGACATGGCCGCGGACACCCAGACCTCCGCGCAGGGCCTGTACAACCAGCTGGCCAAGCTCTACCCGACCAAGACCTCCGCGCAGCTGTGGGGCATGATCGGGATCACCGAGATGGTCGGCGTCGACGACTTCGGCGCCGCCGAGACCTTCACCGTCGCCAACGCCACCACGGTCTACAACTGGGCCGTCGCCAAGGGCATCAACACGCTGTCCTTCTGGGCGCTGCAGCGCGACAACGGCGGCTGCCCGGGCACCGCGGGCTCCGACTCCTGCTCGGGCATCCAGCAGAACAAGTGGGACTTCAGCCACATCTTCGCGCAGTTCACCAGCTCCTCGGTCCCGGCCAACGACTTCTCGGTGGCGCTGAACCCGGGCTCCGGCTCGGTCACGGCGGGCGCCGCCACCTCGGCGACCGTCAGCACCGCCGTCACCTCGGGCTCCGCGCAGAGCGTCAACCTCTCGGTCTCCGGCACCCCGGCGGGCGTCACCGCCTCGCTGTCGGCGTCCACCGTCACCGCGGGCGGCTCGGCCACCCTGAACGTCTCCACCACCTCGGGCGCCGCCAACGGCAGCTACCCGCTGACGGTGACCGGCACCGGCGCGAGCGGCACCCACATGGCGACATACACCCTGACCGTCACCGGCGGCAGCACCGCCTCCGACTTCTCGGTGGCGCTGAACCCGGGCGCCGGCTCGGTCACCGCGGGCGCCGCCACCTCGGCGACCGTCAGCACCGCCGTCACCTCGGGCTCCGCGCAGAGCGTCAACCTCTCGGTCTCCGGCGCCCCGGCGGGCGTCACCGCCACGCTGTCGGCCTCCACCGTCACCGCGGGCGGCTCCGCCACCCTGAACGTCGCCACCACCGCCTCGGCGGCCCCCGGCACCTACACCCTGACCGTCACCGGCACCGGCGCGGGCAAGACCCACTCCGCGACCTACGCGCTGACCGTCACCGGCACCACCCCGCCCACCGGCCTCGGCAACGGCGACCTGGAGAGCGGCAACCTGGCCCCGTGGACCTGCCAGTCCGGCGGCGCGGTCGTCTCCAGCCCGGTGCACGGCGGCTCCAAGGCCCTGCAGGTCGCGCCCACCGCGAGCACCACCGGCCAGTGCCAGCAGACCGTCACGCTCGCCCCGAACCACGCGTACACCCTGACCGCCTGGGTCCAGGGCCCGTACTCCTACCTGGGCGTCAGCGGCGGCGCGACCGCCTCCACCTGGGCCAACGGCACCTCCTGGACCAAGCTGACCGTCCCGTTCACCACCGGCGCCAACGGCACCGTCACGGTCTACCTGCACGGCTGGTACGGCCAGGGCAACGTCTACGGCGACGACTTCTCGATCGCCTGACGCTCCGTCAACAAGCAGGCCGGGCCCGGGCGGGGGGCCCCCCCCCCCCCCCGGGCCCCGGCCGGGGGCCCCCCCCCCCCGGCGGGCCCCGGCCCGTTCCGCCCCGCGCCGGGGCCGTCAGTCCCTGCTGCGGCACAGCCCCAGGAAGGAGAGCAGGGCCAGCAGCGCGCAGGACAGCACCACCGCGCCGAGCACCGTCGCGGACGGGCGCGCGCCCAGGCTGCTGAGCGGGGCGACGATCGCGCCGCACAGGAAGGTGCCGGTGCCGAGCAGCGCGGACGCCGAGCCCGCCGCGTGCGGGGCCATGGTCAGCGCCTGGCCGTTGGAATTCGGCAGCACCACGCCCATCGAGCCCATCAGCACCGCCAGCGCGGGCCACACCCCGGCCAGGCCGGTGTCCCACACCGTGGTGCACAGCACCACCGCGGCGCCCGCGGCGGCGGCCACCGCCAGCGAGGAGACCAGCAGCACCGGGGCGGGGAAGCGCTGCACCAGCACCCGCCCGTTGAGCTGGGTGACGCCCAGCAGCACCAGCGAGTTGACGGCGAACACCAGGCTGTACATCTGCGGGGAGATCCGGTACACGTCCTGCAGCACCACCGAGGAACCGCCGACGTACGCGAACAGCGCGCCGAACGCGAAGGTGCCGGTCAGCAGGTAGCCGAGGAAGATCCGGTCGCGCAGCAGTCCGCCGATCGCCCGGACGGTGGTGCCGACGCCGTCGGTGTGCCGCCGCTCCGGCGGCAGGGTCTCGCCGATGCCGAACGCCGAGCCCGCGGTGAGCAGCACGCCGAGCCCCGCCAGCACGAAGAAGGTGCCGCGCCAGTCGGTGAAGTGCAGCAGCTGGGCGCCGATCACCGGGGCCATGATCGGGGCCAGGCCGGAGACCAGGCCCATGGTGGCCAGGAAGCGGATCATCGGGACGCCTTCGAGGCGGTCCCGGACGATCGCCCGGGCCACCACCAGCCCGGCCGAACCCGCGACGCCCTGCAGGGCGCGGCCGGCGATCAGCAGCGGCATGGAGTCGGCGAGCGCGCACAGCACGCTGGCGGCGATGTAGAGGACCATGCCGATCAGCAGCGGGCGGCGGCGGCCGGTGCGGTCGCTGAGCGGGCCGAAGAACAGCTGGCCGAAGGCCATGCCGAGCAGCGACGTGGTCAGGGTGAGCTGGGCGGTGGGCGCGTCGGAGTGCAGGTCGGCGGTGAGCTCGGGGATGGCCGGCAGGTACAGGTCGGTGGTGAGCGGGCCCATCCCGGCGAGGCCGGCGAGCACCACGACGGTGACGGCCGCGAACGGGACGGCGCCGGACGAGGTCTTCGCCGTGGCGGCCCGGTGGTCGCTGCGGTCGGCCCGGTCGGTGCGGCGGTCGGCCGTGGCACCGGGGGCGGGCGCGGGGGCGTGGGTGGGGTCGGCGGCGGGTATCGCCCCGGCTGCGGTCTGGTCGCCGCCGGAGTCGACGGTCGGGCCTGGCATGGTGCTCCTCGGGGTGGCGGGTATGCGCACCGTCCTACCGCATCGGGGGCACCCGCGAAAAGCCGGGCCTCAGCGGGGCGGGGCTCAACGGGCCGGGGCCGCACCCGAGGGGACGGGGGCGGCGCTCGCCGGGGCCGCGCCGTCCTGCCAGCCGTACAGCCGGTCGCCGACCAGGGCGACGCTGTACCGGCCGCAGTGCGCGGTGGCCCGCTGCGGGGTGTCGCGCGGGAACCAGTGGGCGCGCAGGTGCAGTTCGCCGTCGGCGCGGCCCGCCGAGCAGCCGGCCGGCAGGACCCTGTCGGGGAGGGTGGCACGGATCAGCCGGTCGCCCTCGTGCTCGCCGCTGCGGAAGGCGATGCCGGTGGCGGTGTCGGGGAGCCAGCGCGGGACCTCGGTGTGCGCCGCCTTGGCGGCGGCGCCGCTGGACCAGCGCCGGGTCTGGTCCATCCGGTCCTGGAACTGTCCGACGGCGGCGGGGGCCACCATCAGGCCGATCATGACCGCGGCCGCCCCGCCGAGTGCCACCGCCGCCGTCCGCCTGCCGCCCATCGCCCGCCACCCCTTCCCGTACTGCCCGTCACGTTCCATCCTGGGCGGGCGGGGGCCCCGTGACCATGCGCACCAGGTACCGGAACGGGTAGTACCGTGGTCTGACGGCACCGCCCCGACCCCCTCCTTCCGATGGAGGCCGGGGCATTCGATCGGCTGACCCGGCGGCGGTGCGACGGCGGTGCGGCGTTGGTGCGGCGTTGGTGCGACGGCGCTCAGCGGTATGTGCGGACCACCTCGATCAGGCCCACGATGTGCCGGTTGAACTCGTCCAACTCCTCTGCGGGCACCCACAGTTCGAGGATCGTCTCGCCACCGGCCCGCTGCACCGGGTAGCGCTCCAGGAACGCGGTCTCCACCTCGAAGCGGGTCACGTGGCCGACCCCGGAGGCGGGCACGTTCCAGTCCCGGGCGATCCGGATCGCGTAGTCCTCGTTCAGCACCGGGTAGAAGATCGGCTGCTCGGGCAGCCGCGGCGGCCAGGCCCGCCACCCGGACGCCTCGACCAGCGCCAGCTCCTCGGGCCCGGTGGGGCGCCAGAGCGTGGTGGTCGGCGGCGGCTGGTTCGTCATCATGCCCCGCACGCTAGGGGCCCGCCACCGCCCCCGACCACCCGTTTTCTCCCACCTGCTTCCCCCGACCGGCTCAGCGGTAGGCGGACTCGCCGGTGATCGCCTCGCCGAGCACCAGGGTGTGGATCTCCGAGGTGCCCTCGTAGGTGAGCACCGACTCGAGGTTGTTGGCGTGCCGCAGCACCGGGTAGGCGGTGGTGATGCCGTTGGCGCCGAGGATGGTGCGGGCGGTGCGGGCGATCTCCAGCGCGGTGCGGACGTTGTTGAGCTTGCCGAAGGAGATGTGCGCGGGCTGCGCGCGGCCCGCGTCCTTGAGCCGGCCGATCCGCACCGCGACCAGGTAGGCCTTCTCCAACTCCAGCGCCATGTCGACGAGTTTCTGCTGGGTCAGCTGGAAGCCGCCGAGCGGGCGGCCGAACTGGCTGCGGTCGCGGGCGTACTCGACGGCGGCCCGGTAGCAGTCGCGGGCGGCGCCGACGGTGCCCCACAGGATGCCGTAGCGGGCCTCGCCGAGCGAGCCGAGCGGCGCACGCAGGCCGCGCGCCCCGGGCAGGATCGCGTCGGCGGGCAACCGGACGCCGTCGAAGGCGAGTTCGCTGGTGACGGAGGCGCGCAGGGAGAGCTTGCCGGGGATGTCGCGGGCGGTGAACCCGGGGGTGCCCGCCGGGACGAGGAAGCCGCGGACGCCCTCCTCGGTGGCGGCCCAGACCACGGCGACGTCGGAGACCGAGCCGTTGGTGATCCACATCTTGGCGCCGTCGAGGACCCAGTCGGCGCCGTCCCGGCGGGCCCGGGTCCGCATCGAGGCGGGGTCGGAACCGGCCTCGGGCTCGGTCAGGCCGAAACAGCCGACGGCCCGGCCGGCGGCCAACTCGGGCAGCCAGCGCAGCTTCTGCTCCTCGGAGCCGTAGGCGTGGATCGAGCGCATGGCGAGCGAGCCCTGCACCGAGACGAAGCTGCGCAGGCCGGAGTCGGCGGCCTCCAGCTCCATGCAGGCGACGCCGTACTCGGTGGCGGTGGAGCCGGTACAGCCGTAGCCCTCCAGGTGCATGCCGAGGACGCCCAACTTGCCCAGTTCGGGAGCGAGTTCACGGACCGGAAAGGTACCGCGCTCGTACCAGTCGGCGAGCTGCGGTCGAATCTGCCGATCAGTGAAGGCGCGAACGGTGTCACGGATCAACCGCTCGTCCTCGGTCAGCAGTTCGTCCACGCCGAGCAGGTCGAGCGGGTCCGGACGGTCGGTGGGCACGGTGGCCATGGGCGGGCTCCTCGGAGGGTTCGGGGCGGGCCTCGGGTACTGCGGGTCCCAACGAGTATCCCGCCCACCCACCCCACCCGTTCAGCCCGCCCGCCCCGCCGCCCCTCCCGTTCCACTCACCCGTCCCGCCCCCGCTCCCCCGCGCCTTCCTCCCGCTTCCCTTCCCCGCCCCCGCCCCCGTTCCACTCCCCCCACTCCCCGCCCCTCCCTTCCACCTCCCTCCCCCACCCCTCCTCCAGCCCCTCCCCACCCCCCTCCCCCTTCCGATTGTCGGCGCGGAGTATTGACGCGGACAGGGCGGACTGATTCCCTGTCACGTTAGGAAGCTTTCCTATCAGTTGCGCGGTCCACCCCCTTCCCGGCCGCGCGCCCTGACCCCACGGAACGGTGACCCATGGCCAAGCACGCCCTCGCCCGCCCGCTCGTCGCCCTCGCCGCCACCGCCGCCCTCTCGGCCGGCGCACTCGCCCTGGCCCCGGCCGGGCAGGCCGCCTCGCCCGACCCGGTCGGCCTCAACTCCCCGTACGAGTACCTTGGTTGGGGCAGCCCGCAGAACCCGGTGCAGGTGATGCAGGCCACCGGCACCACCCAGTTCACGCTGGCCTTCATGCTCTCCGACGGCGGCTGCAACCCGAAGTGGGACGGCTCCCGGGCGCTGACCGGCGGCAGCGACCAGAGCACCATCAACGCGATCCGCGCGGCCGGCGGCGACGTGCTGGTCTCCTTCGGCGGCTGGAGCGGCAACAAGCTCGGCGAGAAGTGCAGCTCGGCCTCCGCGCTGGCCGGGGCGTACCAGAAGGTGATCGACGCCTACAAGCTCAAGGCGATCGACATCGACATCGAGGACACCGAGGTCTCCAACGCGACGGTCCGCCAGCGGGTGGTCAACGCACTGAAGACCGTCAAGACCAACAACCCGGGCCTGAAGGTGTACGTCACCTTCGGCACCACCACCACCGGCCCGGACTCCGACGGCACCGACCTGATCAAGAAGGGCGCGGCGGCCGGCCTGGCGGTCGACGGCTGGACCATCATGCCCTTCGACTTCGGCGGCCACAGCGGCAGCATGGGCAGCGTCACCACCAAGGCCGCCGACGGCCTGAAGAACACGGTGGCGAGCGCCTACGGCTACGACTCGGCCACCGCCTACAAGCACATCGGCATCTCCTCGATGAACGGGAAGACCGACGAGTCCGACGAGACCGTCACCACCACCGACTTCACCACCATCCTCAACTACGCCAAGTCCCACCACCTGGCCCGCTTCACCTTCTGGGCAGTCAACCGCGACCGCCCCTGCCCCTCCGGCACCTCCGCGGGCGACACCTGCAGCGGGATCAGCCAGTCCGCCTACGCCTTCACCAAGATCGTCGCCTCCTACCACGGCTGACGCCGCCCCACCCGGCCGGGCCGGGGGCATTCCCCATACGAATGGGCGCATTGCGACCCGATCCGACACGGGTGCCCCCGGCCCACCACACCCTTCGCCCCCGGTCCCGAGCCCCACCGACGCAGCCGGGTGGACGACCGGTAGCGGGCCTCGACTCACCCTGAGGGCGGCAAGAAGCCCCCCGCGCTGCCCCGAGCGCACATGGCAACCGGCTTCGAGCGCCACGCCGGCTATGACCCACACCGGTCGTCTCCCGGGGCTCCGGGCCTTCCTGGACTCCTCCCCGGGAAGGTGAAGTTCGCCCGAAGCCCTCCGTCCTCGCGACCGGGGCGCGAGGATGGCCCGGGTGACGACCACCTCGCCCGACCGGGCCACCGGCTCACCGGATCTCTGGCACCACTACGGCCGTGCCCGCGCCGGCAGCGACCGTTCCGTTCCCTCCGCGTTCCACTGGGTCTGGGCCCAGGACGCAGGCCCCGGGGCCGAGGTGCTGGGCGACCTGACCGGCCTCGTCGTCGCCGACCTCGGTTCCGGTGCCGGCCGGCATGCCGCCCACCTCGTCACCCACCACGCCCCGGCCCGGGTCGACGCGATCGACTCCTCCCCCGGCCAGCACGCCATGGCGCACGACCTGTACGGCCACCTCGCACCCCGTCTGTGCATGGTGCGCGCCGAAGCGACCGCGTACCTGGACGCGCACCCCGACTCCTACGACGTGCTCTATTCGGTGTTCGGGGGCATCGACTTCGCCGACCCCCGCCGCCTGCTCCCCGCCGCCGCCCGCGCCCTCCGGCCGGGCGGGTTGTTGGCGGCGTCCACGCTGGGGCACTACCTCGACGGGGCACCCGCCGAGGTGGACGTCCGGCCCGCCAAGGTACCGACCCGCACCCCGGACGGCGGTGCCGCGACGCTGCAACGCTGGGTGCTCCGGGAAACCGTCTGGGCGGAGTTGCTGGGCCAGGCGGGCTTCACCTGTATCGACATCGACTGCCTCCCACCGACCGCCCCGGGCGCACGATCGGCCGACACACTCCTCCTGCGCGCCCGCCGACGGCCCTGAGCGGCCGGGCACGCCGAGGTCCGAGGTTCGCACCGCCGGGTGGGCGAGCGGGAGCGACACGCGGGTGGGGCGGGGCGGGAATGCGTGGGGGCCGTGGGAGGCTGAGCCGTTCAGGAGGTGTACCGACCATGGCGCACGAGCAGGACGACGAGCGGGACCGGCGGGGCGGCGGGGGCTGGCGGATCGAGCACGACTCGATGGGCGAGGTCCGGGTGCCGGCCGGGGCGAAGTGGCAGGCGCAGACCCAGCGGGCGGTGGAGAACTTCCCGGTCTCCGGGCAGCGTCTGGAGCGGGCGCACATCGCGGCGCTGGCCCGGATCAAGGCGGCGGCCGCCACCGTCAACGCCGAACTCGGCGTGCTGGAGCCGGAGGTGGCGGCGGCGATCCGCTCGGCCGCCGAGGAGGTCGCGGACGGCCGTTGGGACGACCAGTTCCCGGTGGACGTGTTCCAGACCGGTTCCGGGACGTCCTCCAACATGAACGCCAACGAGGTGATCGCCACCCTGGCGAGCGAGCGCCTGGGCCGCCCGGTGCACCCGAACGACCAGGTCAACGCCTCGCAGTCGTCGAACGACGTGTTCCCGTCCTCGATCCACGTCGCGGCCACCGCCGCCGTGACGCACGACCTCGTCCCGGCCCTGGAGCACCTGGCGGGCGCGCTGGAGCGCCGGGCCGCGGACTTCGCCGAGGTGGTGAAGTCCGGCCGCACCCACCTGATGGACGCCACGCCCGTGACGCTCGGCCAGGAGTTCGGCGGCTACGCGGCGCAGGTCCGGTACGGCGTCGAACGGCTCCGGGCGACGCTCCCCCGGGTGTCCGAACTCCCGCTCGGCGGAACGGCGGTGGGCACCGGCATCAACACCCCGCCGGGCTTCTCGGCGGCCGTGATCGCCGAGGTCGGCCGGGCCACCGGCCTGCCGCTGACCGAGGCCCGCAACCACTTCGAGGCGCAGGGCGCCCGGGACGGCCTGGTCGAGCTGAGCGGCCAACTGCGCACCGTGGCCGTCGGGTTCACCAAGATTGCGAACGACCTGCGCTGGATGGGTTCCGGCCCGCGCACCGGCCTCGGCGAGATCAACCTGCCCGACCTGCAACCGGGTTCGTCCATCATGCCGGGCAAGGTCAACCCGGTGCTGCCCGAGGTGGTGCTGATGGTCGCCGCCCAGGTGATCGGCAACGACACCACCGTGACGGTGGCCGGGGCGAGCGGCAACTTCGAGCTGAACGTGATGCTCCCGGTGATCGCCCGCAACGTGCTGGAGTCGATCCGGCTGCTCGCCAACTCGGCCCGTCTGCTGGCCGATCGGACGGTCGCGGGCCTGACCGCGAACGTCGAACGGGCCCGCGAGTACGCCGAGTCCTCGCCGTCCGTGGTCACTCCGCTCAACCGGTACATCGGCTATGAGGAGGCCGCGAAGGTCGCCAAGCAGGCGCTGGCCGAGCGCCGGACGATCCGCGAGGTGGTGCTGGACCGCGGCTATGTCGACCGCGGCCTGCTCACCGAGGCCCAACTCGACGAAGCGCTCGACGTGTTGGGCATGACCAGGCCGCGGCCCACCGACTGATCCGGCGGTTCAGGACAGCAGCAGCGGCATGTCCCAGTCGTGCGGGGTCCCGCCCTCGGCGTACGAGTCGAGGGCGAGCGCCGCGCCGGCCGCGCCGTCCAGGTAGCCGGAGACGTCGCTGGCGAACGGCGTCTCCGTCATGGTGAAGCGCAGGCCGAACGGGGCCTCCGGGTCGAACGCGCCGACCAGCCGGGCCGCCACCTCGTCGCGCCGCCGCTCGATCGCCGGATCGGCGAAGTGCTCGTTCAGGCGGCCGAGTTGGTGCAGTGCACCGGCCCAGCCGTGGCACAGCGCGTGGTCGGTGATCCCCCAGTCGTCCAGCGGCACGGCGAGCAGCCGCGCCACCGAGTCGCGGGCCGTCGCCGTCCAGTCCGGCCGGTCGAACACCGCGCCGGCCACCTGCAGCGCCCGGGAGACGCCGGGCGCGCCGTAGCACCAGGACGGCCAGCCCGCCTCGCCCCGGTAGGCGTCCGGCCCCGCCAGGTACTCGTCCAGCCCCAAGTACCCCGGCCAGTACGTCCCGTGCTCGTCGCGCACCGCCCAGCGGGTCAGCAGCTCGGCGGTGCGCTCCACCGCCTCCCGCTGGCCGGGCAGCCGGACGCCGTCCCGCCAGGCCAGCGCGAGCAGCATCAACGGCCCCGCGACGCCGTGCGACAGCCCCAGGTTCAGGTGGCCGTCCGGCAAGAGGTGCTCCGACCCGACCCGCGGCGCGTCCAGCGCCCACCAGCGCGGCACCCGCACCCCCCGGTGCTCGGTCTCCCCCCGCCCCAGCTCGATCAAGTACCGGAGAACCCTTGCGAGTTCCTCCTCGCAGACCTCCGCCCGGGCCAGCAGGTAGCGCCCGACGCCGGTCATCCCGCGCACCACCTCGTAGTGCCCGATCGTGCTCAGCGGGCCGTCCGGCACGGCGGGCAGCGCGGTCCGCACCAACTGCCGCTGGTACCCGTCGAGCCGCTGCAACGCACTCGCGTACCCCCCGGTGACCCGGTTCGCCACCAGCACCGCGAACGCCAGCGCCCCCGGCCCCTTGAAGATCCCGCTCGGCACCGTCTCCCCCTCGGCCGCCGCCCGCGTCGCCACCGCCAGGTACCCGTGCGCCCGCCCCACCCGGTCCGTCCCCGGCCTGGCACCCCCGCTGAACGCCAACGCCAGCCCCGGACTCCCGCTCCCCAACGTCAGCTCCGCCCACACCCCTTCCCCCGGAATCCTGGTCGCCGCCATGGTCGCCCCCGGGTCCGCCAACTTCTCCAACACCAGGTCCGAAACCCGCCCGGCCTCCTCCCGCAACGCGACACGCTCGGGAGACACTGCGGACACGCTCATCGGTCAACTCCGCTCGAAGCAATGGCAGTCAGGTCGAGAACAACAAACAGCCCCGGGCGCCCCCTCATCTCCCGCCGCCCGCATGGGCCCTGCGCCCCAACACCGCCCGCGCCGCACCCCACAGCACCGCATAGCCACGCGCCTCCACGGCGAGGCCGATGCCGACTCCCCTCTCCTCCCTCATCTCCCGCCGCCCGCATGGGCCTTGCGCCCCAACACCGCCCGCGCCGCACCCCGCAGCACCGCATAGCCACGCGCCTCCGCGGCGGGGTCGATGCCGACTCCCCTCTCCCCCTCATCTCCCGCCGCCCGCATGGGCCCTGCGCCCCAACACCGCCCGCGCCGCACCCCGCAACACCGCACAGCCACGCGCCTCCGCGGCAGGGTCGATGCCGAAGTGGCGGTTGTGGTGCATGTGGAGGAGGGACATCAGGGCTTCGTCGCGGTCGGCCTCGGGGGCGGCGAGGAGGCGGCGGCCGAAGTCGCGGGGGGCGGGGTCTTCGGTCCAGAGGGGGGCCAGGGCCGGGATGTTGAGGTGTTCGGCGGCGTGGCGGGCCGCGTCGCCGGGGCGGATCAGGCGGTCGGTGAGGGCCCGGTGGCGCTGGTGGGCGCGGTGGTCGGCGCTCTTGTCGAAGAGGTGGTCGACCCAGGCGCACCAGTCCCAGTCGCCGAGGGAGTCCAGCAGGACGGCGTGGCCGACGGCCGCCAGCACCTCGTCGGGGACGCTCGCGGCACCGCCCCGCCGGGCCCGGGCGATCAGCAGCGCGGCGCGACTGTCGGTGCGGAACAGCCGTTCGGCGTCGGCCAGGGCCTCGGGCCCGAGGTAGCGGTCGGTCTCGGGGCGGTAGGTGTCGAGGGCGACGGTGCGCAGCGCGCCGCTGCCGATCAGCCGGCGCAGTTGCCGGGTGAGCGCGGGCAGGACCTGGCCGTTGAGGGTGTCGGGGTCGCCGTGCAGGCGCAGCCGCAGATGCGGGTCGGGGTCGCGGTAGCGGACGAAGTGCCAGCGGTCGAGGTCGGGTTCGAGTTCGGCGAGCAGCGCGGGCAGGTGTTCGGCGAGCAGCGCCTCGTGGCTGCCGGTCTCGGCGTACAGCTTGGCGTACAGCCAGTCCTCGCCGGGGAGGTGGACGGCGCTCGGCGCGACCCGGACGGCGGACCTGGCGAGCGGCCGCCGCGCCCCTGCAACCGGAGCTGCGGCCCCGGCCCGGAACAGCGGGACGACGATCTCGGTGCTGTGCCCGTGGTTCCAGCCGAGCCCGGCGCCGTCCGCCGTGAGGTCCTGGAAGAGCTGGAACCTCGGTTCGGGGGCGGTGAGTTCGGCGCGCAGCAGGTCGGTGTCCCAGCTCTCGCGGAGGTCGATCGGGAACATCCGGTCGTTGCTGGCGATCTGGAGCCGGTCGGGCACCCGGTAGCGGGCGCGCCACTCCTGCAGTGCCTCGGCCCAGACGGCGGGCCCGGCGGTGCGCGCGGCGTCGCGCAGGCGGCGGCCGGGGAGCCAGCGGCGCGGGGTGGTGAGGACCCGGCCGTAGCGGACGGCGGGCAGGTAGGGCAGGGTGTCGAGGCCGGCCCAGTCCCAGCCGGACCAGATCCGGGGGCGGGCGGCGGCCAGGTCGGAGAGGAAGCGGGCGACGGGCGGGGCCTGGGCGTCGAGGGCCAGCATGTGCGGGAAGACGGGGGCGATCTGACGGCCCGTCAGGGGGTGGAGCAGGCGCAGGCCGTCCTCGCCGGCGGCGACCAGCAGGGTGCGCCAGTCATGGCAGTGCGGGTCGCCGCGGTCGGCGGGGACGCCGATCGGGAGCCGGTCGGGGAGCAGCGGCGGCACCTGGACGATGTTGAGCGAGCGCGGGTCGCGCGGGGCGAGCTCGACCTGGACGGGCAGCGCGTCCGACCCGGCCGGACCGGCCGCGAGCGCGGCCAACTCATCGGTGATTCCGGCGAGTTCGGCGAAGCGTCCGGCGGTGGCACCGGCCGTCCAGGAGCCGATGTGCGGGCTGCCGAGCAGCAGGTACTCGCCGCGGTCGAGGGCGGCGGTGGAGTCGGCGAGGAGTTGGAAGCAGAGTTCCAGGGTACGGGGCGGGCGGCTGTTGCCGGGGGTGTGTCCGGCGGCGTCGGCGAGCCGGGCGATGTCGGTGTCGTCGAGGACGAGGTCCTGCCCGGACAGCACGGCCTGCTGGACGAGTTCGGCGACGGCGTTGCGGCGCGGCCGGTCGGCGTCGGTGCCGGGTCCGGTGCGGGCGTGCGCGGGCGCGGCGCCGTACTCGGGGGGCAGGCCGAGGCCGCGCTGCGGGTCGACCAGTTCGCCGAGCGGGACGGCGCTGGCGGTGCCGTAGCGTTCGACGAAGCGCTCGCGGTAGTCGCGCAGGTGCTCCAGGGTGGTCCACTCGGGGGTGATCGCCCAGATCGCGGCGGCGTAGCGGCGGACCTCGGCGGCGACGGACTCGGGCAGCACGAGGTCGGCGGGCATCCGCAGGTCGACCTGGACGGGCGGCCGGTCGCCGACCGGCTCCCCGGGGGCGAGGGCGCGGACCTGCTCCAGCAGGTGCCGCCAGGACGCCAACCCCTCGCCGGGGCGGTCGCGTTCGTGGGCGACGGCGGCTTCCCGGACGGCGCGCAGGCCCTCGGCCGCGCCGGGGACGGCGCCGTCGACGGCGGTGCCGATCCGGTCGAGCAGGGCGTCGTCGATCCGGTGCGGGGTGAGCGAGGTGAGCAGGAAGCCGTGCTGGACGAGTCCGGCGAGCAGCGCGTCGATCCGTTCGGCGGCGACCTGCGGGAAGCGGGCGGCGAGGTCGTCGAGCAGGGCGGCGTAGCCGACGGGGCGGGCGGCGGCCTCGCGGACCCGGGCGACCAGGGCGTTGTCGCGGACCGAGACCTCGCGTTCGCCGGTGTGCCGCAGCAGGCGGCCGTCGCGCAGCAGGCACAGGTCGTCGAGGACGACGTCGACCCGGCGGCGGACCTCGGGGACGGCGAGCCACTCCAGCACCCGGCGGTGCAGCCAGCCGCCGTCGAGCCGGACCCGGACCTCGCCGGGACCGGCGGGCGCGGCCTTGGCGGCGGCCCCGAACCGGGCCCGGCCGACGCCGGCGAACAGGCCGAACGGGGTGGGGCGGCCGCCGGAGCGGCGGGCGTAACGGGTCAGGGTGCGGGCGGCGCTGACGGTCCGTTTGCGGCCGAGCGCGGCCGCGCCGTCGGGTTCGGCGAGCCGCCGCAGGGAGAGCGCGAGGCTGCCGGAGGCGACCTCGACGGCCTGCCGCAGCAGCGGGTCGGCGGCGAGGCGGCGGGCACCGGGGACGGGGTCGGCCGGGTCGATCCGGGCGTCGGGGCCGGTGCGCGGGGTGCTGGCCATCCGCACCAGCACGGGTTCCCCGGTCTCGAACAGGTCCAGCTCTGCGCGCACGGTCGTGGGGCCTCTCGGGGTGTCGAACGGGGCGGAACCCGGGACGGGGAACAGGGCGGAGGACGGGCCGGAGAACGGAGGTGCCGGGAACCGGAACGGGAACGCGGGGCGGGCCGCAGCCCGCCCCGCGCGTGGTTCACCGGTGGTTCACCGACGGATCGTCAGCAGCAGACCGGGCAGCGGGTGCCGATGGCGTAGCTGCTCGGCGAGGTGTAGGTGCCCTGGCCGAACTCCTGGGTCTGCTCGGTGACCTCCGCGATGCGGAGGTCCAGGTCGAGGTCGGCGGTGTCGGACTGCACGATGATCTCGGTGCGCATATCCCCTCCTGAGGGCTCGTCGGTCGGTCCGGGACGGTGCCCCGGACCACGCCGTTCCGGACGGTGGTCCGGCTCGGCGCCGGGCACCACTTTTTCCCGGCCTCCCACGATGTGGTGAGTGCCGTCCTGGCCAACCTCCCGGCATATGCCGTTCGGTTCCCGGCCGTCCGGCCGTCCACCGGCCGCCACCTGGGATCATGTCGTCCGCGAACCACTTCCGCCCCGGTCGCGCCGGCCGCCCGGGGGCGTCCACGCCGAGGCGCCCGCCCGGACCGATGTTTCAGCACCGAAAACCATGAACACTCCTGGTCCGGGGCGTACGCCGGTGAGAGATGGGGCGCGTGCGACGGGAGTCCACGAACGGTTCTGCGCCCCGGCCGCGTTTTGACGTGAACTTTGCCATGAGCTGACGCGTTCCGATCCCAACGGGCCGTCAATCCGACGATCCGATGAACCGACCAACCCATCGACCGACGGACCGACAGACCGATGGCCCGACCACCGGACGGGTTGTCAGCGGGCCGAGCCGCCCGCGGCGCGCTCCGCCAGCGCGGCGGCCTCCGGCTCCCCGTGCCGGCGCAGGTACCAGGCCAGCCAGGTGAACGACTGCGCGAGCTGCCGCCGCTGGCCGCCGGGCGGGAACCGGACCGGGCGGTCGAGCAGCTCCACCGCCTCCCGGACGAGGGCGGGGACGGGCGCGGTGCGGCGCAGCCGGGCCTCGCGCAGCGCGAGGTTGGTCAGCGCGTGCACCAGGCCGACCAGGTGCTCCTCCGCCTCCGAGGGCGCGGCCCGGTAGCTCGCCACGGCCAGCCGGGACGCCTCCAGGGCCTTGCGGTGCCGACCCGCGTCGGCCCACCGGATGCTCAGGTTGTTCGTCGTCCGGGCCAGGTCGCGCAGCTGCTCCGGCGCCCCGGAGCGGTCCGCGGCGGCCCGCTGGAGCTCCACCGCCTCCCGGGTCGCGGCCAGCGCCTCCCGGTGCCGCCCGAGCGCGGCCAGCCGGGTACCGAGGGTGTCCAGGCACTCGGCGAGCAGCGGCGCCGTCCGACCGCCGTCCGCCGCCACCAGCGCCCGGCGGATCGCCGCCGACTCCTCCAGCACGCCGATCGCCTCCCCGGGCCGCTCCGCCCACCCGAGCACGAGCCCCAGGTCGTGCAGCACCGCCGCCAGCGCGGCCCGCTCCCGCGCCCCACCGCCCGGCAGCCCCCGCGCAAGCTCCACCGCCGCCCGGAACTCCCCCACCGCCGCCCCGTACGCCCCCCGCCGTGCCGACGCGTGCCCCCGCGCCGCCCCCTCGGCGATCCTCCGCAACGCCTCCTCCACCACCCCGTCCACCGGGGCCCCGTCCATCGGGGCCCCGTCCGCCGGGGGCGGTCCCGGGCGGTCGGCGGGCACGGCGGGCACGATCAGGCCGTCCGGGCCGATGCGGTAGCCGGCCCGGTGCAGGGTGGCGTCCAGGTGGGCGGTGAGCTCGGGGTGCCGGTGAGCGGCGTGGCGGCGGGTGGCCGCGATCTCGGGGAGCAGCCCGTCCCGTTCCCGGTGCTGTCCGGTGTGCGCCAACTCCTGGGCCAGGCTGAGCAGGGCGGCCCAGTACGCGACCAGGTGCGGGTCGCTTCCCCCGCCCAGGGCGCGGTACCCGGCGACCGCCTCGCGGGCGGCGTCGACGGCCTCCGCGTGCTGCCCGTCCTCGCCCAGCGCGATGCCCAGGTCGGCCAGCGCGGAGGCGAGTTCGGCGGCCGACTCGGTGCCGGGCTGCCAGTGGGTGGCCGCGCGCCGCAGGGCCACCGCCTCCCGGACGGCCGCCACCGCCGCCGCCCGGGCGCCCGTCCCGGCCAGCTGGTTCGCCAGGTTCTCCAGCGCGGCGGCCAGCGGTGGTCCGAACAGCGGGCCGTCCTCGTCCGCCAACTTCCGGTACAGGTCGACGGATTCGCGGGCCACCGGCAGCGCCCGGGCCCGTTCGCCGCGCACCCCGGTGGAGAGCGACTGCCGGTACAGCGCGGCAGCCAGGCCCGGCCGGTACTCGGGGCGTTCGCGCGCCAACGTCCTTGCGGCGTCCACGCATTCGGCCAGCGCGGCCTCCTCCTCGACGGCCCGCACCGGGTCGCCGAGCAGCGCCCCGGCCCATCGGTGCAGCGCCTCCACCAGCTCCGGCAGCCCCGCCGCACCCCTCGCCCGGGCCACCGCCACCCGCGCCCGCAGCTCCGCCAACTCCCGCTCCCGGTCGGCCATCCACCCCTCCCCCGTCGCACCCGTCGCCCCCCGTTTCCCCGTCCGGGAACGAACCCACGCCCCACCGGGCCCCACCGTGACGGACCTGTCGCAGTCCGTTCACCTCCCCGCCCCTCGCCCCGTGCGCGGCAGGGCCGGCCTTCACCGAGTGGGCCCGAACGCGGTCCTGCCCGCCCCGGTCGCGGGATCGGGACGGGCAGAACGCTTCGGAACGGACGGGACGGACGGACCGGGGCGGTGCGTCAGCGGCGGCGGGCCGATCCGCCGGTCATTCCCGCGATGACCATGCCGACCGCGGCCAGCGCCAGGCAGGTCATGACGCCGCCGGTGATCACGTTGGTCAGGATCGTCCGCCGGATGTGCGCGCCGCCGTTGACGGCCCACGGCGCGATGACCGTCCACGCGCCGATCGCCACGCAGGCCCAGGCCCGGGCGTGGGTGCGCCCGAACGCCGAGCCGTAGCCGGCCATCAGCACCGCGTAGGCGAGGCCGAGGACCAGGTTGCTGACGGTCAGGGCCCCGAAGACGGTGTAGCCGACCACCCAGGGCGAGATCGCCAGGAACAGGCCGGCGCAGATCGCCATCGCCTCCGTACCCTGCCCCGCGGTCGTCGACGTGACGCGCTCCGCGTGCTCGCGCAGGGCCAGGATGTCCGGATGGTGTTCCATACCCGACGGCAGTTGGGTCGACACCGGGACCACCTCCTCGTACTCCTCGTACAGCTCTGGACTTGTGAACCCATGAGGTCGCTACCCGCCCTGGGCTGTTTGTAACGCTACCCACCGGTTTGTCCTTATTTGTTACTTATCTACGGACGTGGCGGGCGCGCGTACCGTGGAAGGCGGAGAGGTTTCCGCCATGGAATGCGCCGAGCAGTTCGCCGACCGGCAGGACGCGGGCCGCCGCCTCGCGGCCGCCCTCACCGCGGCCGAACCCACCCTCGCCACCGCCCCCGGGCCCGCCGCCCCCGACCCCGCCGTCGTCGTGGTCGCGCTGCCGCGCGGCGGTGTGCCGGTCGGCGCGGAGGTGGCGGCGGCCCTGCACGCGCCCCTGGACGTGTGCGCGGTGCGGAAGATCGGGGTGCCGGGGCAGCCGGAGGTGGCGATGGGGGCGGTGGGCGAGGACGGCGCCCGGGTGGTGGGGCAGCGGGTGGTGGACGCGGCGGGCGTGGGGCCGGCCGCGTTCGCGGCGGCCGAGGCCCGGGCCCGGACCGAGCTGGCCCGGGTCGCGGCGGCGTACCGCGGGGAGCGGACCCCGCCGGCGCTGACGGGGCGGACGGCGGTGGTGGTGGACGACGGGGTGGCGACGGGGGCGACGGCGCTGGCGGCCTGCCGGACGGTCCGGGACCGGGGCGCGGCCCGGGTGGTGCTGGCGGTGCCGGTCGCCGCGCCCGACTGGACGGCGGAGCTGGGCCGGGCCGCGGACGCATACGTCGCGGTGTGCGTCCCGACCGGCTTCCGGGCGGTCGGCGCGTACTACCGCGACTTCCGGCAGGTCACCGACGCCGAGGTGCTGGCCGCCCTCGCCGGGTCCGCCCGCCCCGAGTCCGAGTCCGACCGATCCCTCCCCGCCGCTGCCAACCCCTCCGCATTCGAACTGCCGCTGGACACCGGTCCGGCGGCCGTCACGGTGCCCGAACGCCCGCTCGGCGTCGTGCTGTTCGCGCACGGCAGCGGCTCCGGCCGGGACAGTCCGCGCACCCGGCGGGTGGCCGGGGAGCTGCACGCCCGCGGGCTGGCCACCGTCCGGTTCGACCTGTTGACGGAGCGCGAGGCGGAGGAGGGGTGGAAGCTCTTCGACCCGGGGCTGCTGGGCGGGCGGCTGGTGGCGGCGACCCGAGCCGCGACCGGCCACCGGGCGCTGCGCGGGCTGCCGTTCGGGTACTTCGGCGCGAGCACGGGCGCGGCGGCGGCGCTGTGGGCGGCGGCCGAGCCGGGGGTGCGGCCGGGGGCGGTGGTGTCGCGGGGCGGGCGGCCCGACCTGGCGGAGGTCCGGCTGCCGCTGGTGCGGGCGCCGGTGCTGCTGGTGGTCGGCGGGGCGGACGAGGAGGTGCTGGAGCTGAACCGGCGGGCCCGGGCCGCGCTGCGCTGCCCGTCCGCGCTCCAGGTGGTCCCGGGCGCGGGCCACCTGTTCGAGGAGCCGGGTGCGCTGGCGGCGGTCGCGGAACTGGCCGCGCACTGGTTCGTCCGCCACCTCACCACCCACGCCACTCCCCGCAGCCCCACCGACGGCCCGCCGGGGCGAAGATCGTCCGAAGGGGCGGCGAGCGGGTGAACCACTGGACAATCCGCCCAGTCGCACCGCCGTCCGGCTGCTCATCTTGTACACATTGAGCAGCCGGAATCGGACCTGTTGCCCACCTCACCGAGCAGGAGCAAGCTCTGCGCAACCGACCTCGACGTGGAGGAATGCCCCATGACCGCCGACGCCGCCGTTGAACTGACCCCCGAGGAGCTGGAGGCCGGACTGACGGCCGAGCAGCTGCGCACCCTGGTGGGCCTGGTCGAGTACGACGCCTCGACCGACCCGTTCCCGGTGACCGCCCAGGACGCCGTGGTGTTCGTGGTGGGCAACGCGACCCAGACGGCGCAGTTCTACCAGGCCGTGTTCGGCATGGAGCTGGTCGCGTACTCGGGCCCGGAGACCGGCCGCCGCGACCGCAAGGCGTTCGTGCTGCGCTCGGGCTCCTGCCGCTTCGTGATCAAGGGCGGCGTGTCGCCGGACAGCCCGCTGCTGGACCACCACCGCCGGCACGGCGACGGCGTGGTCGACCTGGCGATGGAGGTCCCGGACGTGGACAAGTGCATCGCGCACGCCCGCGCCCAGGGCGCCACCATCCTGGAGGAGCCGAACGACGTCTCGGACGAGCACGGCACCGTGCGCCGGGCCGCGATCGCCGCGTACGGCGAGACCCGGCACACCCTGGTCGACCGCTCCCGCTACACCGGCCCGTACCTGCCGGGCTACGTGGCCCGCGAGTCGACGGTGGTCCGCCCGGAGGGCGCGCCGAAGCGGCTGTTCCAGGCGCTGGACCACGCGGTGGGCAACGTCGAGCTGGGCAAGATGGACGAGTGGGTGTCGTTCTACAACCGCGTCATGGGCTTCGTGAACATGGCGGAGTTCGTCGGCGACGACATCGCCACCGACTACTCGGCGCTGATGTCGAAGGTGGTGGCGAGCGGCAACCACCGGGTGAAGTTCCCGCTGAACGAGCCGGCCATCGCCAAGAAGAAGTCGCAGATCGACGAGTACCTGGAGTTCTACACCGGTCCGGGCTGCCAGCACATGGCGCTGGCCACCAACGACATCCTCACCACCGTCGACGTGCTGCGCTCGCGCGGCGTGGAGTTCCTGAACACCCCGGACTCCTACTACGACGACCCGGAGCTGCGCGAGCGGATCGGCCACGTCCGGGTGCCGATCGAGGAGTTGAAGTCGCGGGGCATCCTGGTGGACCGTGACGAGGACGGCTACCTGCTGCAGATCTTCACCAAGCCGATCGGCGACCGGCCGACCGTGTTCTACGAGTTCATCGAGCGGCACGGTTCGCTGGGCTTCGGCAAGGGCAACTTCAAGGCCCTGTTCGAGGCGATCGAGCGCGAGCAGGACCGGCGCGGCAACCTCTGACGGGTAGTCACGGACGACGGGGTCACGGACGACAGGGAGAAGCGGGACGATGGCGTACTACCGGCAGCTGGGCTCGGTGCCGCCCAAGCGGCACACGCAGCACCGCACCCCCGAAGGGGGCCTGTACTACGAGGAGTTGATGGGTGAGGAGGGCTTCTCCTCGGACTCCTCGCTGCTGTACCACCGGCACATCCCGTCGGCGGTGACGGCCGCCTCGGTGTGGGAGCTGCCGGACCAGTCCACCACCGCCAACCTCCCGCTGCTCCCGCGCCACCTGAAGCTGCACGAGCTGTTCCCGGGCGAGGAGTGGAAGTCCGCGGACGCCGTCACCGGCCGCCGGCTGGTGCTCGGCAACGCGGACGTCCGGATCTCCTACGTCGCGGCGGGCGCGCCCAGCGAGCTGTACCGCAACGGGCTGGGCGACGAGTGCGTGTACGTGGAGTCCGGAACCGCCGTGCTGGAGACGGTGTTCGGGACGCTGACGGTCGGGCCGGGCGACTACGTGCTGATCCCCCGGGCCACCACCCACCGCTGGGTGCCGACCGGGGACGCGCCGCTGCGCGCGTACTGCATCGAGGCGAACAGCCACATCACCCCGGCCCGCCGCTACCTGTCGAAGTTCGGCCAGCTCCTGGAGCACGCGCCGTTCTGCGAACGGGACTTGCGCGGGCCGGAGGGTCCGCTGCTGGTCGACGGCGGCGAGGTGGACGTGCTGGTCAAGCACCGCGGCCCGGGCGGCGTGGTCGGGACGCGCTACACGGTGCCCCACCACCCGTTCGACGTGGTGGGTTGGGACGGCTGCCTGTACCCGTACGCGTTCAACATCGCGGACTACGAGCCGATCACCGGGCGGGTGCACCAGCCGCCGCCGGCCCACCAGGTGTTCGAGGGCAACAACTTCGTGATCTGCAACTTCGTGCCGCGCAAGGTGGACTACCACCCGCTGTCGATCCCCGTGCCGTACTACCACGCGAACGTGGACAGCGACGAGGTGATGTTCTACTGCGGCGGCAACTACGAGGCCCGCAAGGGCTCCGGGATCGGCCAGGGGTCGATCTCGCTGCACCCGGGCGGCCACACCCACGGCCCGCAGCCGGGGGCGTACGAGCGCTCGATCGGCGTGGAGTTCTTCGACGAGCTGGCGGTGATGGTGGACACCTTCCGCCCGCTGGAGCTCGGCGAGGCCGCGACCGCGAGCGAGGACCCGAACTACGCGTGGACCTGGGCGAGGCGATGACCGTTCCCGAGCTGTACCGCGGCCTGTTCGACGACGCCGCGGTGTTCCCGCCCGGCGACCTGCCGCTGGCCGAGGCCGTTCCGGCGCACCGGGCGCACCGCGCCGCCTGGTACGCCGCCTCGGTCGGCCCGCTGCTGGCTCCGGTCGACGCCCTGGCCGAACTGCGCGTGTTGGAGCCGGAGTTCGCGATCGGCCTGGTGGTCGGTCCGGGCCGGCTGGCCGAAGCGCTGAAGGCGGCGGACGGCCTGCGGGTCGCCACCGTCGAGTACGCGGCGGGCGAGGACGTGAAGGCGGCGGTGGCGGAGCTGGACGCGCTGCTGCCGGAGGGCGTCGGGGCGGCCGTCGAACTGCCGCGCTCGGAGCGGCTGGAGGACGGCCTGGACGCTCTGGCCGGCACCCGCTACCGAGCCAAGTACCGTACCGGCGGCCTGAGTTACGCGGCGTTCCCGTCCGTCACCGAGCTGGCCGCCTTCCTGCTGGGCTGTGCCGAGCGCGAGCTGCCGTACAAGTGCACGGCGGGCCTGCACAACGCCGTCCGACACACCGACCTGGGCACCGGCTACGAGCACCACGGATTCCTCAACCTGCTGCTGGCGGCAGGGAGTTCCGACCGCTCGCAGGCCGTCGAACTGCTCGCCGAGCGGGACGGGGCCCGACTGGCCACCGCCGTCGAGTCGCTGACGGCCGCTCAGGTCGCCGCGATCCGCCGCGCCTTCACCTCCTTCGGCACCTGTAGCATCGCCGAGCCGCTGGAAGACCTCGCCCGACTCGGCCTCCTGGAGACCCCGTGAGCACCACCTGGCTGTCCCTGCCCGACGATTCGCCGTTCGGCGTGCACAACCTGCCGTACGGCGTGTTCACCGCCGCCGACCGGCCCGGCCGGCGGCGGATCGGCGTCCGGATCGGCGACCTGGTGCTGGACGCCGGGGCGGCCGCCCGGGCGGTCGGCGAGCCGTCCGACCTGCTGACCGCGGAGAACCTCAACCCGCTGATGGCGTCCGGCCGTTCGAGCTGGACGGCGGTGCGCGCGGCGCTCACCTCCTGGCTGACCGACCAGGCGCACCGGGCCGCCGTCGAGCCCTGCCTGCTCGACCTGGCGGAGGTGGAGCTGCACCTGCCGTTCGAGGTCGCCGACTACGTCGACTTCTACGCCTCCGAGCACCACGCCACCAACCTCGGGAAGATCTTCCGCCCGGGGCAGGAGCCGCTCACCCCGAACTGGAAGCACCTGCCGATCGGCTACCACGGCCGCTCCGGCACCGTCGTGGTCTCCGGCACCCCGGTGACCCGCCCGCACGGCCAGCGCAAGGCCCCGGCGGACGCCGCGCCGAGCTTCGGCCCGTCCCGCCGCCTGGACATCGAGGCCGAGGTCGCGTTCGTGGTCGGCACGCCGAGCACCATGGGCACGCCGGTCGCGCTGGCCGACTTCGCCGAGCACGTCTTCGGCGTCTGCCTGCTCAACGACTGGTCGGCGCGCGACCTCCAGGCCTGGGAGTACGTGCCGCTCGGCCCGTTCCTCGGCAAGTCCTTCGCCACCTCGCTCTCCCCCTGGGTGGTCCCGCTGGACGCGCTGCGGCACGCCCGGGTCGAGCCGCCGGCCCGCGACGTGGAGCCGCTGCCCTACCTGGACGACCGCAAGGCCGAGCCCTGGGGCCTGGACCTGGCGATCGAGGTCGCGCTGAACGGGCACACCGTCTCCCGCCCGCCGTTCGCCACCATGTACTGGACCGCCGCCCAGCAGCTCGCCCACCTCACCGCCAACGGCGCCAGCCTGCGCACCGGCGACCTGTACGCCTCCGGCACGGTCTCCGGCCCCGAGCCGGACACCCGCGGCGCGCTGATCGAGCTGACCTGGAACGGCGAGCAGCCGCTCACCCTCCCCGACGGCACCTCGCGCACCTTCCTGGAGGACGGCGACGAGGTGGCCATCACCGCCACCGCCCCCGGGCCGGGGGGCCTGCGGGTCGGCTTCGGCGAGGTCATCGGTCGGATCACCGGCTGATCCGCCGATCGTCCGACCCGATGGCGAGCTGATCGGACCCCGTGCTGCGGGCGCGTCAATCGCGCGTCCGCAGCACGCCGCCGTACGGGTGAGATTCCGGGGCCGCAAACCCCTCCGCCGCTAGAAGTTGACGCACACCCAGCGGTTCCTCCCCTAGCCCGGCCGCCCACGCCGGGCGGCGAAGGGAGGGCCGCGACACCACTGCGGACAACTCTCTCCCCGGAGGACCCCGATGATGAAGCTGCGCACCCTGGTCTGCGGAGCCGCGCTCGCCGCCGCCAACCTGCTGATGCCCGTGCCGCAGGCCCAGGCGCTGCCGATCTCCCCCCACCCCGTCGAGCTGTGCGGCTTCGCCCCGCGCCCGCTCGCCCCCACCGGCCCGGTCCTGGTCACCATGCCGCTGCGCCCCTGCTGACCGGGGCCGGCCGTCCCCGCACCCCACCGGGCCCGCCGCCCTTCCCGGCGGGCTCGGTACGGTGCGGGGAGGATCTTCGTACTTTCCGGACGGAAGCGGTGAGCACCGTGCCCCATGACCCGCAGCAGGACGTACTGGTCGAACGGACCGGCCGCACCGGCCGGATCACGCTGAACCGGCCGCGCGCCCTCAACTCGCTGACCCACGCGATGCTGGAGACCGTCCGGGCCGCCCTGGACGCCTGGGCCGAGGACGACGCGGTCGGCAACGTGCTGCTCACCGGCGCGGGCGAGCGCGGCCTGTGCGCGGGCGCCGACATCCGGGCGCTGCACGACGACGCCAAGCTCGGCGGCGCGGGCGGCCGGGCGTTCTTCCGGGTCGAGTACCCGCTGAACGAGCTGATCTCGCGCTACCCGAAGCCGTACGTCGCGCTGATGGACGGCATCACCATGGGCGGCGGCGTCGGCCTGTCCGCGCACGCCGCCGTCCGGGTGGTCACCGAGCGCTCCGCCGTCGCCATGCCGGAGACCCGGATCGGCCTGGTCCCCGACGTCGGCGGCAGCCGCCTGCTGGCCCGCGCCCCCGGCGAGCTGGGCACCCACCTGGCGCTCACCGCCGCCACCATGACCGCCGGCGACGCCCTGTACTGCGGCTTCGCCGACCACTACGTGCCCTCCGCAGCGCTGCCCGACCTGGTCGCGGCGCTGGCCGCCGGCGGGGGCGTCGAGCCCTTCGCCGCCCCCGCACCGGAGTCCGAACTCGCCGCCCAGCGCGACTGGATCGACCACTGCTACGGCGCCGACAGCGTCGAGGAGATCCTGGAGCGGCTGGCGGCCACCGGCCTGCCCGCCGCCAAGGAGGCCGCCGAGCAGCTGCTCGGCAAGTCCCCGACCATGCTCAAGGTGACGCTGGCGGCGCTGCGCCGGGCCCGCGAACTGCCCTCGCTGGCCGCGACCCTGGACCAGGAGTACCGGATCTCCTGCGCCGCGCTGGACCACCCCGACCTGGTCGAGGGCATCCGCGCCCAGGTGGTCGACAAGGACCGGAACCCGCACTGGCGCCCCGCCACCCTGGCCGAGGTCTCCCCCACCGACGTCGCACGCTTCTTCGCCGTCCCGCCCGGCGGCGACTTGGGGCTGGTGGGAACCCGGGCGGGGTGACCCCGGGGTGGCCTCGGGACGACCCCGGGGCGATCTCGGGGTGACCATCGTCTCGCCTGTCGAGACTGGCGGCCGGGCCCCGGTTCGGAGATCGTATCCACCGGCAGTGTTCCCTCAGCGTGGAGAGGAAGAAGCGGCGATGACCGAGTACGAGACGATCCTGGTGGACCGCAAGGGCCGGGTCGGCATCATCACCCTCAACCGGCCGGAGGCGCTGAACGCGCTCAACACCCGGCTGATGAACGAGGTGGTGGCGGCGGCGAAGTCGTTCGACCGCGACCCGGAGATCGGCGCGCTGGTGATCACCGGCTCCGCGAAGGCCTTCGCGGCCGGCGCCGACATCAAGGAGATGCAGGACAACCGCTTCCCGGACGTCTACCTGGACGACTGGCTCGGCCCCTGGGACGAGCTGGGCCGACTGCGCAAGCCGGTGGTCGCCGCGGTCGCGGGCTACGCGCTGGGCGGCGGCTGCGAGTTGGCGATGCTGTGCGACATCCTGATCGCCGCCGACACCGCGAAGTTCGGCCAGCCCGAGATCAAGCTCGGCGTGATCCCCGGCATCGGCGGCTCCCAGCGCCTGACCCGCGCCGTCGGCAAGGCGAAGGCCATGGACCTCTGCCTCACCGGCCGGATGATGCCCGCCGAGGAGGCCGAACGGGCCGGCCTGGTCTCCCGCATCGTCCCCGCCGACGACCTCCTCACCGAGGCCCTGGCCGTCGCCGAGACCGTCGCCGCGATGTCCCTCCCGGCCGCCGTCATGATGAAGGAATCCGTCAACCGCGCCTTCGAGACCACCCTCGCCGAGGGCGTCCGCTTCGAACGCCGACTCTTCCACGCCGCCTTCGCCACCGCCGACCAGAAGGAGGGCATGGCCGCCTTCGCCGCCAAGCGCCCGGCCGAGTTCACCAACCGCTAGCCCCGCCCTCCCGGACCGGCCGTCAACGGGGCTGGTACTGCTGGGACCGGTACTGCTGGAACTGGACGACCCGGCCGTCGGCGGTGATGTCGGCAATGCTCACCGCGCCGCCGACGGTCCAGCTGAAGCGGTGGCTGCCGTCCTGGCCGACGCCCTCGGCCAGGACGGGTGCGGGGGCGCCGGGGAGCCACCGGTCGGCGAAGCGGTCGGCGGCGGTGCGGGCCTGCTGGAGGCTGCCGGGGGCGGCGGGGCCGGGCAGCGGGCTGTTGAGGCCGACCAGGCGGCCGGTGGGCCAGTCGAGCTCGAAGGAGGAGCGCTCCAGGGTGACGGCCAGCCGGTTGTGGCCGTAACCGTCCTGGGAGTACTGGGTCCTGAGCACCCTCGTGCCCGGCCCGAACAGCAACTCGGCGTCCTTGGCCGCGAGTTCCCGCTGCTCGGCGGTGGCGTCGGCGGTCCCCGAGACCGGGGCCGGGTCGATGACGAACAGCTGGAGCGGCACGACCGGGACGGCGAGGGCCGCCAGCAGCACCGGCGCGGCGATCAACTCCCTCCGGCGGGGCCGGAGTCGACGGCGCAGCAGCAGCCGGCCCAGGCAGCCGAGGGCGACGCCGAGCAGCGCGCCGAGGCTGTTGGCCTGCAGGTCACTGGCGTCGCAGGCCCGGCCGATGCCGGGGAGCAGGGCCTGGGCGGTCTCGGTGGCGGCGGTCAGGCCGAGCAGGGCGGCGGTGACCAGGACGGGGCGGCCGAGGGCGAGGACGGCGAACAGGCCGAGCGGGACGTACATCAGCACGTTCAGCCGGCCCTCCTCGCGGGCGAGGGTGAAGTCGAGGTCGGTGCCGAGCGCGCAGATCGCGTGCGGCCCGCCGCCGCCCTGACCGCTGGGGAAGAGCGTCGCGGTGAGCTCACCGGCCAGCGCGAGCGTGAGCAACAGCAGGGACCAGCGCGGGAGTTCGCGGCGCCGGGCGAGCAGCAGGGCGGCCGGGCCGAGCAGCAGGGCGAGGGCCAGGAAGGTCGGCACCAGCCCGGGGCTGCCGTTCAGAACAGCGCTGATCATCGGTTCTCCGTCCGGTCGGCAGCCCCGCCGCGGCCATGGCTGACAGCTCGTCAATTCCCTTGCGGGAGAGGCGATCCTACCGTTCGTCTACTGAATGACGCGGGCCAGGCCGGCCCGGGTGGCGGCGATGACGATGCGGTCGCCGGGGAGGAGGCGGCGGGAGCGGTCGGCGAAGTTCCACTGGTAGACCTCGGCGCGCCGTTGGAGGCGGACGGCGAGGACCCGGACGCCGCCCTCGCGTTCGAGGTCGCCGATGTTCTGGTCGGCGAGGGCGGTGCCCTCCTCGACGGTGAGTTCGGCGATCAGCAGGACGTGGCGGAACACCGAGAGGGTGCCGAGGACTTCACGGCCCATCAGGGCGGCGGCGAAGGCGGGCGCGGCCAGGTAGGAGACCGAGCGGGAGGCCACGTTGCCGAGGGTGGCGTACACGTGGTGGGCGAAGTCGTCGTCGAACAGCCTTACCACGATCCGGACTTCGGGCCGGACGGCGCGGGCCTCCAGGGCGGCTTCGAGGTTGGCGGCGTCGTCGGAGGTGACGGCGACCACGGCCCGGGCGTGCTTGACCCGGGCCTGCTTGAGCTGGGCCTCCAGCGGGCCGTCGCCGATCAGGACGGGGATGCCGAGGGCGCGGGCGGCGGCGATGCCGCGGGCACTCGGGTCGCGTTCCAGGCAGACCACGGGCAGCCCGCTGCCGTGGATCAGGGTGGCGACCCGGGTGCCGACGTTGCCGAGGCCGACCACGATGACGTGGTCGCGGGTGCGGGCCCCGGGCGGGCGGGGCGCACCGCGGCGCCCGCTGGCCAGCGCCTCGACCACGATGGCGGTGGCGACGGGGACGAAGGTGATGCCGCAGAAGGTGATCAGCACCTGGGCGGCCCGGGCCCAGGAGTCGCCGAGCACCTGCTGCCCGGGGATGTCGGGCTGCACGGCGCCGGCCGCGTCGAGCAGGGTGAAGTACAGCGTCCAGCCGAAGCCGCCGGGGTGGGTGCTGTGCCGGGCCAGTACGGCGGCGCCGACCGCGATCGCCGCGAAGGCGGTGATCAGGATCATCCGGAGCCGGGTGTTGGTGAAGTACTTGAGGCCGTCGAGCAGCCACCACTTGAGGCGCTTGGCGAGCGGCGGGCGCAGCGGCGGCGGGGTCTCCAGGGGCTGGAGGGCGGCGAGGCCGCCGCGGTCGGCGGGGGCGGGGTCGGCGGGGCGGCCGAGGACGATCGGGCCCTCGCCGCTGCCGAAGCGCTCGGCGATCCGGATGAAGTCGGCGGCCCGGCCGCCGGTCTCCGGCAGCAGGCGCAGCCGGGTGAGGTCCTGGCGGTCGATCCGGTCGGCGACCAGGCAGATCTGGTTGCTGCGGATGTCCTCGTCGTAGGCGACGTAGAGGTGGCGGCCGCCGACCTCGACGGTGTGCGGGCGGGCCAGCGCCCCGTTGGTGAAGGCGGGGGCGGCGGTGGCGGAGCCGGAGAGCGCGGCGCAGTTGGGGAGCAGCTTCTCCAGGTGCTCGCCGAGGCGCTGGTTGTAGATCCGCAGCACGATCCGGATGCCGGGGTTGCGGTTCTCGGCGGCCAGCGCGGCGTGGATGTTCTCCTGGTCGGTGCCGTCCATCAGGGCGACGCCGCGGGCGCGTTCGACACCGGCGGCGCCGAGGGCCTCGCCGGTGACGGTGGAGTGCTCCAGGACGGCGGCGACGCCCGGGATCTGACGGATCGCCGGGCCGTGCTCGCGGGAGCTGTCGGGGACGACCACGACCACGGGGACTTCGTACTGCTCGGTGAGTTCGAGGATCAGCCGGTGGGCGAGCGAGTTGCCGCCGCAGACGATGTAGTGCCCGCTGATCTCCGTACCGGCCGCCGTACCGGTCGCCGCACCGGTCTCCGCCGACTGCTCCCCGGTGCCGCCGTCGCCGTCCGGGTCGGTGTGCTCCCGAACGGCCGGTGGGCTCCCCCGCCCCTGATCCGTCATAGCGTCAGATAGTAGACGGCGGGGCCGGGCGAACGGGTGAACGGACGGTAGCGGAACCGGGTGCGCGGGGCGGGGGCGGTTCGTCCGTCCGGCGGACTCCGTGGTGCCCGGGAGTGGACGGGCGCGGAGGCTGGGGGTGTCCTGCCCGTCCCGCCGCGGCCTCCCGGAGGAACCATGAGCGCCCCGTACCGGATCGATTCCCGTGACGACCTGCCAGGTCCGTTCCAGCAACTGGCCCGCCTGGCCTGGCAGGCGGTGCTGGCCGGCGGCCTGGTCTCGCTCGCGCTGGGGATCGTCGTGCTGGTCTGGCCGAAGCAGACGCTGTGGGTGGTCGGCGTGCTGTTCGGCCTGTACCTGCTGGTGATCGGCGTGGTGCAGCTGTTCGCCGCGTTCGGCACGCACGCGGCGACGGCGCTGCGGGTGCTGGCGTTCATCAGCGGCGCGCTCTGCGTGCTGCTGGGGCTGCTGTGCTTCCGGTCGGCGGCGCAGTCGGTGCTGCTGCTGGCGCTGTGGATCGGCATCGGCTGGCTGTTCCGCGGCATCACGCAGCTGGCGGCGGTGGCCTCCGACCCGCTGATGCCGGCCCGCGGCTGGCAGGGCTTCGTCGGCGGCCTGAGCGTGCTGGCGGGCATCGTGCTGATGGTGTGGCCGGCCCACTCGATCACCGCGCTGGCGGTGCTGGCGGCCTGCGGGCTGATCGTGATCGGCGTGACCGAGGTGGTCGCGGCGCTGCGCATCCGGGGCGGCGCGAAGCTGTACCCGCGCGAGCTCTGACCGTACGTCGACACACCGCGGGGCCCGTCCGGAACCTTTCCGGGCGGGCCCCGCGGCATGGGCGTGACGGGGCCTCAGCCGGCCAGCGCGGGGCGCTCCGGGGCGAGGGAGTTGCCGGCCGGGATCCAGCCGCAGTCGCTGGGCGCGGACTTCCCGGCGAAGCGGTCGTTCAGGTAGAGCACGGCGGTGGGCGCCCACGGGACGGCCGCGCCGAGGTGGCTGAGCAGGTCGTACTGCTGGTACTTGACCTTGCTGTTGCCGGTGGCGCAGTACTGCCGGGCCAGGCTGCGGACGTCGCCGGCCACCATCACGCCGTCGCCGGTGCCGATGCCGGGCAGGTTGCTGAAGGTGCCCTCCAGCACGCCGCCGTTGCCCTGGGCGATGTAGCCGGGCACGGTGGGGGTGGGCGCGGAGCCGAGGTTGACCTTGTTGACGGCCTCCAGGAAGGCGGGCGCCGAGTTCGGGTCCGCGTACTGCGGCTTGGCGAGCTTCTGCCAGCTCAGGCCGGGGTACTGGCCGAGCGCGTTGACGATGGACGCGTCCTGCATCTTCGCGTACACCTGCTTGCCGTAGTCGCTCAGGTAGGGCGTCAGGTCGAGGTCGTAGGCGCGGGCCACGCCGATGATCGCCATCGGGATGACGCCGGGCCAGACCAGGCCGCCCGCCACGTACTTGAGGTTGTGCGCGGGGTCGACCAGCAGGCCGCCCTCGGCGAAGCCGACCAGGCGGCGGTTGACGTCGGGGGCGTAGGACGGGGCGAGCGCGGCGGCCCAGTTGGTGGCGATGGCGCCGCCGGAGTAGCCGAGCATGCCGACCCGGGTCTCGGCGCTCATGCCGGTGGCCGGGGAGGCGGAGGCGGCCCGGATCGAGTCCAGGGTGGTGGTGCCGTACTCGGGCCCGGCGGCGAAGTCGGCGCGCTGGCCCTCGGTGTCGGGGATCAGCACGTCGTAGCCCTGGGCCACGAACGGGACCACGAACAGCGCCTCGGCGTTGGCGATCGCGCCGCCCAGCGAGACGTCCCCGGCGACCGCGCGGGACGGGCCGTCGGCCGGGTTCAGCGAGTCGTAGAAGGACTGGTACGACACGGCCTTGGAGCCGTCGCTGCCCAGCCCGCGCACCACGGTGGTGACGCCGGCCGAGGGGCGGCCCTGCGCGTCGGTGGTGCGGAACAGCAGCTGGACGGCCTGGACCGGGGTGGGCAGTCCGAGCAGGTGGTACGAGAGGGTGCGGGTCTTCAGCACGGTGCCGGGCGCGTACGAGGACAGCGGGGCGGCGCCGTCGTACGCGTAGAACGGGTCGGTCCCGGCGGTGGCGGAGGTGGCCGCGGCGGCGGTCACGGCCGGGGCGGCGGTGGCGACCGCGACGGCGGCGAGGGCGGTGGCGATCAGCCGGGCGGCGGCTCGGGGCATGGCGGCTCTCCCGTTTCTGACTGGCGGGTGGGGGATCTGCGACCTGGACAACGGTGGGGGATCGCAAGAGTTACCTACGGGTAGGTAACCTCCGGTGACCATCATGGACGCGACGAACAGCCGCGTCGCCGGGCCGCCGCACAGACATTCGCGAGGTGGATTGTGACCACACCCAACGCCGCACCGGCCGCCGCCGCACCGCGCTTCGGCGGCAACCCCGTCCACCTGCGGCTGCTCGCCCTCGCCCCCGAGCTGGCCACCGAGGTGATGGCCCGGCTGCTGGACCGGCTCCCGGCCTACCACGCGCTGCCGCCCGAACAGCTGCGCGGCGAGATCGTCCGTCAGGTCGAGCGCGGCATCCGGGCGTTCGTCGAGGTGATGCGCACCGGCCGGCTCCCCGGCGAGGACGAGCTCGACCGGATCCGCGAGTCCTCCGCCCGGCGCGCCGACGAGGGCGTCCCGCTGGAGTCCGTGGTCGGCGCCTACCACCTCGGCGCCCAGCTCTGCGCCGCCCGGATGCTCGCCGAGGCCGAACCCGCCGACCTCCCGGACGTCGCCACCGCCCAGGACCGGCTGCTCGGCTACCTCGGCGTGGTCAGCTGCGCCGTCGCCGCCGGGTACGTCCGGGAGCGGCAGGCCGCGCTCGGCGAGGAGCAGGTCTCCCGGCAGGCCCTGCTCTCCCGGCTGCTGGAGGGCGGCGACCCGCGCGCCGCCGCCGACCGGGCCGGCATCCGGCTGCCCGCCCGCTACCTGGTGCTCTCGCTCGCCATCGGCCCGCACCCCGACGAGGACCGGCCCGGCGTCAACCGCTCCGTCGCCGCCCGGCGCAAACTCCGGCGGCTGCGCGCCGAGTTGGAGCGGCGCACCGAGGGCGTGCCGCTCGCCGCGCTGGCCGCCGACGGCGGGCCGGTGCTGCTGCCCGACGACTCCCCGGGGGCCGGGCCCGACCGCGCGGCGCTGACCGCGCTGATCGACCGGCTGGCCCGGGCCTGCGGCGCGGAACTGGTGGCCGGGGCCGCGAGCGCCGCCCCCGCGGAGGTCGCCGCCGCGGTCCGGCTGGCCGCCGAGGTCCGCCGGGTCGCCGAGGCCACCGGGCGCGGACCCGGGGCGCACCTGCTCGACGACGTCCTGCTGGAGTACCAGCTCAGCCGGCCCGGACCGGCCCGCGACGCGCTCGCCGCCCTGCTGGCCCCGCTCGCCGGCCGCCCCGAACTCCTCGACACCCTCCGCGCCTTCCTCGCCTGCGGCCTCGACCGCCGCCGCACCGCCGCCCACCTCCAGGTCCACCCCAACACCGTCGACTACCGCCTCCGCCGCGCCGCCGACCTCACCACCCTCGACACCGTCCGCGGCCCCGACCTCCTCACCCTCCGCGCCGCCCTCGCCGCCCACGACACCGCCGCCCGCTGACGGGCCGTCGGACGCTCCCGGCGACGGCCCCGGCCCTCCGGACAGAAGACCCCGCGCAGCAGAACCGGCAGGCCCAACTGCGGCAGGCCACCCACCGGCCGGGGAACACCCCCGCAGCGACACGCGCCCGGCCCCGGCTTCCCCCTAGCCCCGCAGAGGCTCACGGCTGGTTGCCGGGCCGGCCGGCGGTGGCGGAGGACGGCAGGCGGCCGCCCCCTCCCCCCTGCCCCCGCAGGGGCTCTCAGGCCGCGACCGCGACACCCACGACGCAGGAGAGACGGCAGGGCGGCCGTCTCCTCCCCCCAGCTCCCCGCAGGGGTTCTCAGGCCGTGGCCGTGACGCCCGCGACAGCGGAGGACGGCAGGCGACCGTCCCCCTCCCGCTCCCCGCAGGGGTTCTCAGGTCGTGGCCGTGACGCCCGCGACGGCGAGGAGGAGGACCGCCGAGACGGCGGAGAGGCGGCGGGCCGCGGTGGGGGTGCCGTTCAGGCGGCCGGCCAGGCGGGCGGTGGTGAGGGCGACCGCGGAGTAGACGGCGGCGCAGCACAGGACGTTGACCGCGCCGAGGGCGGCGACCTGGCCGCCGACCGGGAGGGTCGCGTCCGGACTGACGAACTGCGGGACGAGGGAGAGGTAGAGCAGCAGGCCCTTGGGGTTGAGCAGCGCGGTGAGCAGCGACTGGCGCAGCACCGTCCGGGCGGGTTGCGGCCGGGCCGCGGCGAGCGCGGCGTCCGTACCGCCGCCCCGGCGCAGCGCGAGCAGCAGGGTGACGGCGAGGAAGGCCAGGTAGCCCGCGCCGGCCAGGCGCAGGGCGGGGAGGAGCGCGGGCAGCGCCCGCAGCGCGGCGGCGAGCCCGGCCGCGGAGAGCAGGGTGTGCACGGTGTACCCGGCGCAGACCCCGGCGACGGCGGTGAGTGCGGCGCGGCGGCCCTGGCCGAGGCCGCGGGCGGCGATGTACAGCCAGTCGGGGCCGGGGGTGCAGACCAGCAGGAGGTCGACTCCGAGGAAGAGCAGCAGGGCGTGCGGGTCCATGACACCTTCGGGCGGCGGGAGCGGGAGTGGGGCGACGCCTGGACGCTACCGGCCCGACGCTGGCAGCCGATGACCCGTTTCGGCTGGTCAGCCCGCCCGTTTGGCAGAATGTTGCGCTATGGACCGCCTCGATCGCAGAATCCTCCACGAACTCCAGCAGGACGGCCGGCTGACCAACACCGAACTCGCCGACCGGGTCGGCCTGACGCCGTCCCCGTGCCTGCGCCGGGTCCGGCACCTGGAGCAGCAGGGCGTGATCCGCGGCTACCGGGCCCTGATCGACCCGGTGGCGGTCGGGCGGGCGTTCCAGCCGTTCGTGACGGTGGTGATGCGGCACGAGGACCGGGACACCGTCGCCGAGTTCGAACGCCGGGTGGCCGAACTGCCGGAGGTGGTGGAGGCGCACCGCCTGTTCGGCGACCCCGACTACCTGCTGCGGGTCGCCGTCGCGGACCTGACCGCGTACGAGCGCTTCGTCACCGACGTGCTCTCCGGCCTGCCCGGCATCGCGCAGGTGCACTCGCACCTGACGATGAAACAGGTGAAGGCGGACGGCGGCATCCCCGTCACGGGCTGACCGCTGCGCCTTTCCGGTACGCCCCGGCCCGTTCGGACCGCTGCGCCTTTCCGGTGCGCCCCGTCCCGTTCGGACCGCCGCCGATTGCCGCCCGCCGGGTGCGGGCGAAGACTCGGCGGTGGACCCGTACGGCGAGAGGAGCCCCCGAGATGGCGGTCTGCGTGGTGTGCCAGAACGACTACTGGCTATCCTTCGAGATCAAGACGATCACCGGCGACACCTACACCTTCGACAGTTTCGAGTGCGCGATGGAGAAGCTGGCGCCGCGCTGCGAGCAGTGCACGGTGCGGATCGTCGGCCACGGCGTGGAGGTGGCGGGCCGCTTCTTCTGCGGTGCCCACTGCGCCCGGGCCAACAGCGTCCTGGGCGCGGAGGTCCGCGACGCGGTGGGCACCCGCCCGTCCTGACCCCCATCGAACGGGGCGGCCACCCACAACCGGGCGGCCGCCCCGTTCCGTGCGCCCGGACCCGTCGTGGGCCGCCGGACACGGCTCCGGCGGCGGGGCGCAGCCCGGGGTCGAGTACAACTGGACGGGCGAAGCCCCGCCCGCGATGCACCCCGCTCCACGAAAGGGACGCCCGACGATGCCGGTCACCGACCGCGAACTCCTCGACCTCCTGCACGGGCTCACCGCACCGGACCCCCGACTCCGGGAGGACGCCTGCGGCACCGTCACGGACTGGCTCTCCGCCTTCTCCCCCTTCCAGGCCCGCCTGCTGGCGATGGGCCTCGCCACCGCGGCCGCCACCGAACCCGACCCGTCCTGCCGGGAGAGCGAACTCCACGCCCTGGGCGAACTCGCCGACACCGGCTTCTTCGGCGCCGAGTCCTTCGAGCCCGTCGAACGGCTCGACCGGAACACCCTGGAGCCGAGCGAGCAGGAGTACCTTGCCGCACTCCGGGAGCTCGACCGGTGACTGCGCGGGCGAACTCCCGGTCCGTCGGCGGTGGTGTGCTCCGGGCGGTACCGGCATGAGGATCGACCTCACCGCCGTCCTCGACCCGGTGGCCGGCACCGTCTCCTTCAGCTGTCCGGCGGGCCGGGCGGTCGGCCGCTGGATGGGCCGGGAACCGGCCCGGACGGGCTGCCACGACGTCGAGTTCGACCTGCCCGGCGAAGTCCGCGACCTGGGTCCGGCCGCACCGGGCCGGGCCTCGCTGGTGGCCGAGGACGGCGGGGTGGTCGTCACCGGAACGGTCGTCGCGCTCGGCGGGGACGCCGACGACCCCGTGGTCACGATCCGGGTCGGCACCGCCCTGATCCTGCTCGAACTGCCTTTCCCGCGCGCCCCGTTGGCCGTCGGGGACGGCCGCTCCTTCCACTCCCCCGTCCTCGAACTCCACCCCTACCTGCTCTGACCCGCCGTCAGGAGACCGTCCTCAGAAGGTGAAGCGCAGGGCGCGGACGCGGTGGTCGAAGGAGGAGGGGACGAGGTCGGGGGCGGCGGTGCTGCGGATCTCCGGGAGGCGGGTGAGGAGTTCGCGGAGCAGGATGCGCATCTCCTGGCGGGCCAGGTGGGCGCCGAGGCAGAAGTGCGGGCCGCCGCCGCCGAAGCCGAGGTGCGGGTTGGGCGAGCGGGTGATGTCGAAGGCGTCGGGGGCGCGGAACACCGCCTCGTCGCGGTTGGCGGAGCCGTAGAACAGCACCACCTTGTCGCCGGCCGCCAGCCTGGTCCCGGCCAGCCGGTGGTCGACGGCCACGGTGCGGCGGAACTGCACGATCGGCGTGGAGCAGCGGACGATCTCCTCGACCGCGCCGCCCAGGTGCGCGTCCAGGTCGGAGCGGAGCAACTCCCGCTGCTCGGGGTGGACGGTGAGCAGGTGCAGGCCGTGGGCGAGCGCGTTGCGGGTGGTCTCGACGCCCGCGACCAGCAGCAGCGAGAAGAACGCGCCCAGTTCGCGGGCCCCCAGCCGGCGGCCGTCCACGTCGGCGGTGACCAGGGCGGAGATCAGGTCGTCGGCCGGTTCGCGGCGGCGCTCCCGGCCGATCGCGGCGACCGTCCACTGCATCGCGGCCAGCGCCCGCAGCCCGCGCCCCGGCACCCGCAGGCCGCGCCGGGCCACCCCCGCCGACGCGGCGGCGCGGTCTATCCGGGCCAGGATGCGGCGGCGCTGCGCCTCCGGGACGCCCATCATCGAGCAGATCACCCGGTACGGGAGTTCGGCGGCGACCGCCGCGACGAAGTCGGTGGGCCGCTCGTGCTCCAGCCGGTCGACCAGGCGGGCGGAGATCTCCGCGATGTCCCGCTCGACCTTGGCGAGCAGCCGCGGGGTGAACGCCCGGCCGACCACCCGGCGCAGGTCGGCGTGGTGCGGGTCGTCCAGGTTGACCATCGAGTCGCCGAACACCGCCCGCACCCAGCGGGCCGGTTCCGGCGAGGTGACGCCCGGCCCCGAGAGGTACACCTGCGGGGCCCGGCTGGCCGTCGTCACGTCCGCGTGCCGCACCAGCGCCCAGCAGCGCCGCCCCGTCGCCCGATCGGTGAACCCGACCGGTCCGGAGCGCTCGCGCAGGCGGGCGAACGCCGCGTACCGGGACTCCTCCGGGAGTCGCCAGAACGCGGGGTCGCCGAGATCGGTGCCGCGCGGGGCGGCGTCCACGGGTGCGGCCATGGGGACGTTATGGCGCAGCCGATGACGCTACGTCAAGACTTCCTCACACCTGGTCATGGGTTCGATTATCAGATCTGCGGGTCGGCATACGGGTTCGACCCCTTGGCCGGCCACGCACCGTACGGGTTCGGGTTCGGGTCGTAGGACGGGGGCTCCTGGCCGACCGGGCCCTGGCCGTCCGCGTCCTGGCCGTCCACGTCCTCGGCCTCGGCCTCCGGGGGTTCGTGCGGGGAGATCTCCCGGGCCAGCAGCGTCGCACCCGCGACCGCGCCCGGCATCGCCAGCACCGTCGCCACCGGGATCAGGAAGGTCAGCACCAGGCCCGCGCCGAAGCCGACCGCCATCGGCAGCCGCGAGCGCAGCAGCCGCAGCCGCTCCTTCTGCGACAGCCCGCGCTTCTGCAGCGGCGTGCCCGTCAACTCGGCCGTCAGGAAGAACCCGGAGACGCACACCCCCAGCACCGGCACCACCGTCTGCCCCACCACCGGGATGAACCCGCACAGGAACAGCACGATCCCGAACGCCGCCGCGCGCAGCAGCACCGCGACGCTGTCCCTGGCCGCGACCCACAGCTCCCGCCACAGCGGCACGTCCGGCCCCGCCGGGCCGCCGCCCTCGCTCTCCTCGACCTTCGCCGAGAGCGACTCGTAGAACGGCTCGCCGATCAGCAGCGTCACCGCCGTGAACGTCAGCACCGCGAGCAGCCCGCCCATGCCGACCGCCGCCACCCCGACCAGCACCCGCAGGGTGTCCCGCCACCCCTCGGCCCAGCCGTCGGCGAACGGGGTCGCCCACGCCGCGATGTCCCCCGCGTACGTGACCAGCACCGCCAGCACCGCGACGTACCCCACCAGGGTGATCAGCGCCGGAACCATCCCGAAGCCCCACCAGCGGCCGTGCCGCGCCACCCACCGCTGCCCGTCGAACAGGAAGCGCAACCCCGCCCCGAAATCTCGCATCCCCGCACCTTAAAGGAAACCCCAAGCCCCCTCACCCCCCACCCCGGGCAACCGCCCCCTCCGAGCACAGCACCCCCGGCGGGGAGATCACCCCCATCCCGGCGCAGCACGCCTCCTCGCGGGGCATGCCACCCTGCGCTTCCTCCCCACACAGCCCGCCTCCGGCAGAGAACTCGGCCTCTCCCTCGAACACCCCCTCACGACGTGGCACGCCCCCGGCAGGGAGATCGCCCCTTCCCGGCGCGGCACGCCTCCTCGCGGGGCATGCCACCCTGCGCTTCCTCCCTGCACAGCCCGCCTCCGGCCAGGGGCTCGGCTTCTCCCTCGAACACCCCTTCCCGGCGCGGCGCGCCTCCTCGCGGGGCATGCTCCCTTCGATGAGGAGGTGGCCGGTGGGCGGTCGGGTGACGGTGGATCAGGCGCGGGTGTGGCTGCGGGTCGCGGTGGCGGAGGCGGAGGCCGGTCTCGCGGAGGGTGGCATCCCGATCGGCGCGGCGCTCTTCCGGCTGGACGGCGAGCTCCTCGGCCGGGGCCACAACCGTCGCGTTCAGGACGGCGACCCCTCGATGCACGCCGAGACCTCGGCGTTCCGCGCCGCCGGCCGGCTGCGCGGCTACCGCGACACCGTCATGGTGACCACGCTCTCGCCCTGCTGGTACTGCTCGGGCCTGGTCCGCCAGTTCGGCATCGGCCACGTGGTCATCGGCGAGTCCGCCACCTTCACCGGCGGCCACGACTGGCTGGCCGCCCACGGCACCGGCATCACCCTGCTCGACGACCCGTACTGCACCGCCCTGATGACCGACTTCGTCACAGCCCGCCCCGACCTCTGGTACGAGGACATCGGCGCATGAGCCGCGCACTGCCGCTGCGGGGGGCGTCAGGCGGGGCGCAGGTAGACCTCGTCGGCGTAGCACCAGGCCCAGTCCTCGCCGGGGCGGAGCGAGCGGGCGAGGGGATGCCCGTCGGCGCCGTGCGCGTGTCGGTGGGCGTGCTGCCCGGGCGAGCTGTCGCAGCAGCCGACGTGGCCGCAGTTCAGACAGGCCAGGAGGTGGACCCAGGCGGTACCGTCCCGCAGGCACTCCTCGCAGCCCGGCGCCGCGTGCGCGGGAGCCTCCCGCAGTTCGTCCAGGTGTGTGCAGGCCCGCTGCACGACCAGGCCCGGGTCCGCCGCCACCCGCCACTCGCGCTGTTCGTCCACCCGGCCCACGATACGCGGGCGGTGCCGCTCAGCAGGCGAGCGGCACCGCGACGTGGCGGAGGTCGGCGTCCGGCGCCGGCTCCCGTTCGGCCGTCGCCACCGGCTCCAGGAAGGGCGACCGGCTGGCGGGCAGCGGCGCGCGCTCCCGGGCGAGGGGCTGCTGGGTGGCAGTGTCGGAGAAGAGCTGCCAGGACTCGTGTTCGGAACGCATGGCCCACAGTCTGACCTGCCCCTGCCGTTCCACGCCTGCGAATTTCCGGGAACGCGCTTTTCCGGGAACGCGCTTTTCCGGGAACGCGCTTTCCGGGAACGCGCTCCGGCCCGGCGGCGGCTTGCCGGGCCGCGGGTGGGGATGGCAGGCTCCGTCGCAGGGCCCGCAGGCCGGGCGGCACGGGGTGCGTGATGGAAGGGAAGACACCGGCATGGTCGAGGCGGCTGCGGCGGACGAAGTGGCGCGGGCCCGGGCCGAGTTCGGGTCGGCTCTCCCGGCTCCCCTGGTGGCGCTGTGGGCGGTGGCGGACGGCCTGACGGCCGACGACGGCACGACCGTGTACCCGGCCGGATGCCTCGGCGAGCGCAACGCCACCTACGAAGTCGCGCGGTACGCACCGGGGTTCGTCCTGGTCGGCGACGACAGCGGCGGCCGCGGCTTCCTGCTGCGCGCCGGCGACCCGGGCTCCGCCGTGTTCTCCTCGGACCTCGGCGACCTGGACCCCGACGGCTTCGAGACCGAGGCCGCGGACTTCACCTCCTGGATCGCCGCGCTCCGCCCCGGTCCGCTCCCCCGACCGGCCCGGCCGAAAAACTCCCGAATCTTTCCCGTCCGGGACCGATGAGTTCCCGCGACGGCGGTCGTCCAACGGGTGAAAGCAACGCCGACCCACCGGGGAGACCTGAACAATGTCCAGCACCACCACCGCAGTTGACGCCCCCACCACCGCCAAGTCCGGCAAGGCCGCCGTCCGGACGGTGTGGGCACTGCGCATCCTGCTCGCCCTCTTCTTCGCCCTGGCCAGCGCGCTGCCCAAGCTGATCGCGCTGCCCGCCGCCGTCACCGTCTTCGACGCCATCGGGGTCGGCCACTGGCTCATGTACGTCACGGGCCTGGTGGAACTCGCGGGCGCGGTCGGCCTGTTGGTGCGCCGACTGGCCGGTCCGGCCGCGACGGGCCTGATCGTGTTCCTGGGGTTCGCGTTCGTCACCCAGCTCACCGCGATGCACGGCGAGAACGCCGGGACCCCGTTCCTCTTCATGGTGCCGCTGGCCGTCATCGCCTGGCACCGGCGCGCCGAGACGGCCGCCTTCTTCGGCCGCACCCGCTGAAACCCGCCACCCCCGGCGGACGGTACGTCCCCGACCGGCGCGAGACTCCGGACATGCCCGAGTCAGGATGCATCCCCACGACAGGCCCGACCCCCGCTGCGCCGGTTCAACTTCCCCTGGAAAGCGGGCGCCTGGCTCTACCTCCCGGGCTTCGCCGCCCTCTGCCCCGGCCTCCCCCGGACCGCAGCCACACCGTCCCGCTCCGGGCCGTCGGACTACCACTCGCCGCGACCGGAGCCGTCCTCACCACCCGCAGCGTCCGCGAACTCCCGGCCCTCCTCATCCCCACCCCGCCGCAACGGCCACCACCGCAGCCTTGCGCCTCGGCCCGTGAAACGGGGGCGCCCGCCGTTGCGAGAATTCCGCAACGGCGGGCGCCCCATTGGTTCTTGACGATACGTCAGGCCCGTACGGACGCGACGGCGGCGGCGAGCGCCTCCTTGATCCGCGGCCCGAGCCGGGCGAACCCGAGCTCCTTCATGGCCGCCCGCAGCAGCTCGTCGTCACTGCGCGAGGTCCCGTCGGCGTCCAACCAGGCCACCAGCGCGACCAGTTCCTCCGCCGAGTAGCCCGTGATCGGCTTCCCGGGCACCACCTCGGGCCGGGCCACCTGCGCAGCCTCGGCCACCGGCTCGGCCTCCGGCACAACCTCCTCGACGGCTTCGGCCACCACGACGGGCTCGACGACGGGCTCCACCTCGGCCACCGGCTCGGCCTCGGTGGGCCGCTCGGCAACGGCCTCGGCCTCGACGACCGGCTCAACGGTCTCGACCTCGGCAACGGGCTCCGGCTCGACGACCTCGGTGACGGTCTCGGCAACCTCAGCGACGGACTCCGGCTCGACGACCTCGGTAACAGTCTCGGCCGCCTCGGCGACGGGCTCCGGCTCGACCTCGGTAACGGGCTCCGCGACCTCGGCCACCGGCTCGACAATCTCGGGCTCAGCAGCGACCTCCGGCTCCGGCGCCACCTCGACGGCCGCCTCGGCAACCTCGACAGCCACCTCGGCCACCGGCTCGTCGGCCTCGACGGTGGGCTCCGCCTCGACAGTCACCTCAACGGCTTCGGTCTCGGCAGCGGCCTCCGCGACCTCGGGCGCAGCAGCAGCCTCCACCTCCACGACCGACTCGGTGACCTCGACCTCGGCGGCCGGCTCGACAACCTCGACCTCGGCGACAGGCTCCGACTCGACGGCCTCGACAGCCGACTCGACCGCCTCGGCCTCCGGCGCGACCTCCGCAGCAACCTCGGCAATCTCGGCAACCTCGGGCTCGACAACGGCCTCCGGCTCGGCAACCTCGACGGACTCGGCGACCGGCTCGACTGCCTCGACCACCGTCTCCGGCTCGGTGACCTCGACCACCGCAGCAACCTCGGCGACCTCGGCGACCTCGACGGCCTCGGTCTCGACAACAGCCTCGGCAACCTCGGCGACCGGCTCGACGGTCTCGGTCGCGTCCGCCACGTCGTCCGTCGCCTGGCGCGGCCCGCCCGCCAGGGCGGTGCGGGCGGCGTGGTGGCGGTCGTAGGCGGCGAGGGCGGCGTCCTTGTCGGCCTGGCGCTCCGTCAGTTCCTCCAGCAGGTCGGTGAGACCCTGCTCGGCGAGTTCGAGGCGGAGCTGGCGGAGGGCGGAGAGGCGGTAGAGGGTGCCCTCGTCGGCGGCCAGGCGGTCGACCAGGTCGGCGAGTTCGGCCAGCGGGAGGGAGTCGAGGGCGCGCTCGGGGAGGAGGCGGGCGAGCGAGCGGACGGCGTCGGCCAGCGACTCGACGACGTTGGCGGTCTCGGTGAGGAGGGCGCCGTCGACGGGGACCGCCGGGCGCGAGCCCTCCTCGGCGAGGGCGGTCCAGTCGCGGTGCGCGGCGACCGCCGCGACGAGCGCGGTGTGCAGGTCGGCCCGGCGGGCGCCGGCGGCGGCGAGGGTGCGGGCCTGGGCGCGCAGGCTGCGGCGCTGGTTCCAGCCGAGCTTCGCGCCGACGGCCTTGCGGTAGGCGCCGGTGCCGGTCGCGGCGGCGAGCTGCCCGAGGTCGCGGGCATAGACCTCGGGGCGCAGCGTGGCCGTGGTGGCGTGGACGCGCTGGAGGAGGTCGAGCAGGGTGGTGAGGCCGCCAAGGGTGTCGGGGATGCGCAGGCCGGCCTTGTCGGCGATGGCGTTGGCGGCCCGGCCGACGGCGCGGGTGTCGCGGCTGCGGAGCTCGGCGAGGACAGTGGAGGCGGCGCGCGCCTCCTCGGGGCCGGTGAGGGTCTCGGCGGCCTCCAGCCAGGGGTTGGCGTCGGCGGTGAGGGTGAAGCCGCCCTGGTCGGCGAAGCGGCCGAGTTCCTCGCGGGTGCTCTGGCGGGTCTCGCCGTCCGTCGCGGACACGGCTGCGGACACGGCCGCGGACGCGGTGTCGGACGCGGTGTCGTCGGCGTCGTTCAGGGTGCGCACTGTCATGTGATGGAGTCCGGTTCGTGGCGTGTGGCGGGCAGGGGGGCGGGTGGGGTGGGTGCGGCGGCGGTGGCGTCGCGGGAGGCCAGAATACGGGTGCGCGTTCGAGGCGTGCACGCAGCGGGTCCCCGCGAATTGCCGGGCCGGGGTGGACCGGTGGCGGTGGGCACGGGGCCCGGCCGTCCGGTCCGTACGGTAGGGAGCGGCACCGACAGTACGCCCGGCCCGGACGGGGGGCTGCAGCCGGGCGGCCCCACCGGGCGGCCGGGCGGGCTCACCGGGCGGCTCCGGGGGTTCCGAAGGCCCCGGGGGCCCCGGGGCCGGGCGGCAGCAGGTGGCGGAGTTCGGCGAGGCCGACGGGCGGTTGGTAGTCGCGGACGGGGGTGCGGTGCCACCAGGCGCCGGTGGCGGCGAGTTCGCGGGCGTCGGTGAAGCGGTAACGGTGCAGCCAGGCCCGGACCAGGGTGGGCGGGGCGTCGGGGAAGGGGTTGCGGCGCAGCAGGCGGAGGGTGTCGGGGTCGTTGACGAGCAGGCGGGCGAGCAGCGGGCGGAACCAGGGGCGGGCGTAGGACGGGGAGATCGCGGCGAACCACATCAGCCAGTCGAGGCGCAGGTGGTAGGGCGCGAACTGCCTCGGCAGGCGGCGGAGTTCGCCGGGCTTGCCGGGGAATTCGTACTCCTGCCAGCCGTCCTGCCCGTGAACGTCGCGGGTGCCTTCGAGAACAATCTCGTACCGGACGCGATTGACGGTGCCGAACGCGCCGTAGCTGTTGACCAGGTGGAGCGGGTCGTAGGAGCGGTTCATCCGCTGCCGGGGGGAGAGCAGGTTGCGCGCCGGGCCCCAGGAGCGGACCAGGACGAGCAGCGCGTAGGCGGCCACCGAGGCGGTCCACCACAGGGGCGGGGGCGGGTAGGTCGGATCGGGGCCGAGCGGGAGGACGCGGCGCAGGGTGCCGGTGTCGAGGACGCCGAGGGCGAGGGCGACGGTGAGCCAGTTCAGCCAGGCGAAGTTGCCGGAGGCGATCAGCCAGAGCTGGGTGGCGATCATCAGCAGGGCGGCCCAGGAGGCGATCGGCTGCGGGAGGAACAGGCCGAAGGGGACGGCGAGTTGGACGATGTGGTTGGCGGCGGCCTCGACCCGGTGCAGCGGGCGGGGCAGGTGGTGGAAGAACCAGCTGAGCGGGCCGGGCAGAGGCTGGGTCTCGTGGTGGTGGTAGAGGCAGGTGAGGCGGCGCCAGCAGGCGTCGCCGCGCCACTTGATCAGTCCGGCGCCGAACTCGACCCGGAACAGCAGCCAGCGCAGCAGCCACATGCCGAGCAGCGGCGGGGCGACCCGGGCGTTGCCGAGGAAGACGGCGAGCGCGCCGGCCTCCAGCAGCAGGGACTCCCAGCCGAAGGCGTACCAGGTCTGCCCGGTGTTGACGACGGAGAGGTAGAGCGCCCAGAGCACGGCCCAGGCGGTCATCGCGGCGGGGGTGGGCACCAGGTTCGCGGCGCCGGCCAGCAGGGCGGCGGCGAGGACGAGTCCGGTCCGGGCGAGGGCTGCGTAGAGGCGGTCGCTGTAGTGCCAGTGGTAGAGGCTGGGGGCGCGGCGGAACGGGACGCGGGCCACGAAGCGCGGGACGGGGAGCAGGCCGCGGCTGCCGAGCAGGGCGCGGAACTGGCGGGCGGCGGCGAGGAATCCGCAGCAGTAGACCAGGGCGAGCAGGCGCAGGAACGACTCCCGGGCGATCCGGTACTCGGGGGCGGCGAACCATGCCACGCGGCCGCTCCTCCCGTCGGCGGCGCGCTCCCGGGTCGGCCGCGCCGGGCCGCCCCCATGCCTACCATCCGGCGCGGCCGGGCCGGGGCGGGTGGCGGCGCGGTGGTGCGCCGGTTCATCCGGTCGGCCCTGTCCGGCGTGCGGCGGCGGGGGTCCGCACGTATCGGCTGCCGAAACCCCCTGCCGGGCGGGGCCGGAGTGTGGTGTCATTCCGCCGGACGTCCCGTCAGGACCAAGACAAGGAGACGCACATGTCCGCGACCTCTCCGCAGCCCTCCGCCGAACCCGCCTGTCCCGCCCCGCAGAACCGCGCGGAGCCTCCCGCCGACGCCCGCCCCGCGGGGCTGGGCGCGGCGGTCTGGGCGGCGCTCGGCATCGTGTACGTGGTGTGGGGTTCGACCTACCTGGCGATCCGGGTGGTGGTGGAGACCATGCCGCCGCTGCTCTCCGGCGCGCTGCGGTTCGCGGCCGCGGCGGTGCTGCTGCTGGCGGGCATCGCGGTGCGCAAGGGCGTCCGCGCGCTGCGGGTGACGTGGCGTCAGTTCGGTTCCGCCGCGCTGGTGGGCGTGCTGCTGCTGGCCGGCGGCAACGGCGGGGTGGTGCTGGCGGAGCGGACGGTGCCGTCGGGGCTGGCGGCGCTGCTGGTGGCGAGCGTGCCGCTGTGGGTGGTGCTGCTGCGCCGGGCGTTCGGCGGGCGCACGGACGGGACGACGCTGGCGGGCGTGCTGGTCGGGCTGGTGGGCCTGGCGGTGCTGACGGGGCCGGGCCTGACGGGGGACGTCGAACTGTCGGGCCTGCTGCTGGTGGTGGGCGCGGCGGTGGTCTGGGCGCTGGGCTCGGTGCTGGCGGGGCGGCTGCCGATGCCGGCCGACCCGTTCGTGGCGAGCGCGTACGAGATGCTGGCGGGCGCGGCGGGCGCGCTGGCGCTGTCCTTCGTCCGGGGCGAGCCGGGGCGGTTCGAGCCGGGGGCGGTGTCGGGCGCATCCTGGGCGGGGCTGGGGTACCTGGTGCTGTTCGGCTCCATTGTCGCGTTCACGTCTTACGCCTGGCTGCTGCAGCGCGCGCCGCTGCCGCTGGTGGCCACCTACGCCTACGTCAACCCGGTGGTGGCGGTGCTGCTCGGCTGGCTGTTCCTGTCCGAGTCGCTGACCTGGCCGATCCTGCTGGGCGGCGGGATCGTGGTCGGCGGGGTGTTCCTGGTGGCGCGAAACCAGCGCTGAACGATCTTCGCCCGTTTCTCCCGATTTGCCTTCAAGAAGGTAACGACTTGGTCGAACCATCTCGACCAATGATTTACTTCTTGACGACACATGATGGGTGGGCTTGACTCCCCTTCACCTCGCCGCAGGGACGCGGCGCCGTCAGGGAGGCACCACCCACCATGAACTCGATGACGCGTCGACTCGTCATCGGCACGGCCGCCGTGTCGATGGCGATGTCGCTCGCCGCCTGCGGGAACGACAAGCCCTCTTCGTCGTCCTCGGGCAACCAGGCGATCGGCCTGCTGCTGCCCGAACGCACCTCCTCCACCCGCTACGAGGCGTTCGACAAGCCGCTGATCGAGGCTTCCGTCACCGGGCTGTGCACCCGGTGCACCCTCGACTACGCCAACGCCGACGGCGACGAGAAGGCGCAGAAGGAGCAGTTCGACGCGCTGCTGGCGCGCGGCGTCAAGGTGATCCTGCTGGACCCGGTGAACGCCTCGGCCACCGCGCCGTGGGTGGACGCCGCCGCCAAGCAGGGCACCAAGGTCATCGCCTACGACCGGCTGGCGGCCGGCAAGGTCGCCGCGTACATCTCCTTCGACAACCAGCGCACCGGCGAGCTCCAGGGCCAGGCCCTGCTGGACGCGCTCGGCCAGCGCGGCAAGAAGGCCGCGGACGCCGAGATCGTGATGATCAACGGCGCGGAGACCGACCCCAACGCGGGCGACTTCAAGGCCGGCGCGCACCGGGCGCTGGACGGCAAGGTCAAGCGGATCGCCTACGAGCAGTCCGGCGAGTGGAAGCCCGAGGTGGCCTCCGCCAAGGTCGACGAGGCGGTCGCCAAGCTCGGCAAGAACGGCTTCCAGGCCGTGTACTCGGCGAACGACGGCATGGCGGGCGCGATCATCGACGCGCTGCACCGGGCCGGCCGCACCGACGTGCCGGTCGGCGGGCAGGACGCCTCGCTGGACGCAGTCCGTCGCATCCTCACCGGCGACCAGGCGTACACCATCTACAAGCCGTACCAGCCGGAGGCCGAGGCCGCCGCCAACATGGCGGTGTACCTGGTGAAGGGCATCGACGTGACCTCGGTGGCGTCCACCGTCACCAAGTCCGGCGACGAGCAGATCCCCTCGATGCTGCTCACCCCGATCGTCGTCACCAAGGCGAAGGTGGTGGAGACCGTCGTCGACGGCGGCCTCTACAAGGCCGAGGAGATCTGCACCCCGCAGTACGCCAAGGCCTGCAAGGACGCCGGCATCCCGGGCTTCTGACCGGCCCCGACCGGGGCGGCCCGGCACCCTGTGCGGAGGTGCCGGGCCGCCCCGGTCCGCCGGTCGGGACGGAACCCCTCAGGCCGGCGGCCCGCCGACCGGGACGGCGCGCCACACCGGGACGGCCAGCACCACCATGGCGGCCCCGAACAGCAGGAAGGTGCCGGGCGTGCCCAGCAGGCGCTGGAGCAGCGCGCCGAGGAGCGCGCCGGTCGGCATCGCGCTCATGATGACGGCCCGGTAGGCGCCGCCGACCGCGCCGCGGATCTCCGGCGGGGTCAGCCGCTGGCGGATCGTCGTGGTCAGCACGCCCCACATGCCGCCGAGCGCGGAGCCCGCCGTCATCGCGGCGAACAGCGGCACGCCGTCCAGGAAGGCGGGCGCGGCGAACATCAGCCCCCAGCCGAGCCGGGTCGCGCACAGCACCGGCGCGGTGCCGAAGCGGCGCTCGGCCCGGTGCGCGGTGAGCGAGCCGACGGCGGTGCCGACCCCGACGGAGCTGAGCAGCAGGCCGTATCCGGCGGCGCCGAGGTGCGGCGGGCCGGTGGTGGCGTACACCACGAACAAGGCCAGGAAGGACGTGTTGGCGAGGGTGGTGAGCGCCCCGGCCAGGGTGATGACGCGCAGCCCGCGGTCCCGGGCCAGGAACAGCAGGCCGGTGCGGGCCCCGGCCCGGCCGGGGAGCGGGCGCCCCGCGGGCGGGACGCGGCCGACGTCCTTCGGCAGGGCGGTCAGCCGCAGCATCGAGCCCAGGTAGCCGGCGCCCGCGACCAGGAAGGTCACGGGGGCGGACAGCGCGGTCAGCCAGCCCGCCAGCGCGGGAGCGACGAACTGGCCGGTGACCCGCACGGTGGTGGCCAACTGCCCGTTGGCGCGGGTCAGTTCGGCGGGCGGGACGACGGTGGGCAGCACCGTCTCGCTGCTGGTGTTGAACACCGTCTCGGCGACGCCGACCAGGAACGCCAGCGCGAGCAGCAGCGCGAGCGGGAGCGCGTCCAGGGCCGCGGCCGCGCCGATGGCCAGGATCAGCAGCGCGCGGGCCCCGTCCGCCGCCAGCATCAGGGTCTTCCGGCCGGCCCGGTCGGCGAGCAGCCCGGCCGGGATGCCGAACAGCAGCCAGGGCAGCGTGGTCACCGCCATCACCAGCGAGGAGGCGTCCGCCGAGCGGGTCAACCGCGCCACCACCAGCAGCAGGCCCATCCGCAGCACGCCGTCCCCGGTGTTGGCCAGCACGGACGCGCCCAGCAGCACCCGCAGCGGGCGGTTCCCGGGCCGCCGGGCGGCGGGCGCGGGCCGGGACGGGGACGGGGACGGGGCGGGCGAGGGCACAGGCAGAAGATAGTGCCCGAACTTCGTTGGCGGAACGCCGTCCTGACGACTGGGAGGCGGATCACAGGACGGTGACCCGGTACCCAGGACGGGGCCCGGCGTGGTCCACTGGGCACCTTGCCGAGCGAGGGGAGCGTGCGACATGGACCTGCGGACCGACTACTTCCGGGCGGCCGACGAGGCTGCGGTGCAGAAGGTGATGGCGAAGGCGGAGCAGCCGCCTGCCGAGGCGTTCGACACGGTGCGGGCCCTGCGGATCGACCCGACCACCGTCCTGCCGCACCTGGTGGCCGCCGCGCGCGGCGAGCAGGACGCCGAGAAGACCGGCCCCGACGCGTCGGTCTGGCCGACCGGGCCGCAGCCCTGGGACCCGGAGGGGCCGGGCACCGCGATCGACTTCGAGGACCCGTGGATCACCGGCCCGTGGGTGGTCAGGCTCAGCGAGGAGACCCGGGACGCGCTGGCCGGCATCGAGCGCCGCCACCTCCCCGACCTGGCCGCCGCGTGGGGCCGCGCCGAGGAGCTGAAGGCCGCCGAGCCGGTGACGGTGATGACGCTGATCCACCACCTGTCGATCCTGGCCCGCCGGGCCCGCAAGGCCGGTCAGCCGATGTTCTGCGCCCTGACGACGGCCTCCTGACGGCCCGCCCGGTGAACGACCTGATCGACGTCTTCTGCGCACGCGACGCGCCCGCCGTCCGCGCCGTCCTCCCGGCGGGCGCCCCGCGCGCGGCGTTCGACACCGTCCGGGACGTCTCCGCCGCCGTCCTCGACCTGCTGGAGGACCTGCTCCCCGAGGACGAATACGCGAACGGCGACGGGCTGACCGACACCGTGTGGCCCGCCGTCCCCTGGCCGGGCTGTCTGGTGCCCGCCGAGCATCCGTGGAGCACCGGCCCGTGGGTGTACGAGCTGCACCCGGCCGTCCTCGCGGGGCTGGCCGGCACCCCGCTGCCGGAGCTGCTGGCGCGGCACCCGTACGGCCGGCCGCTGCCGGTCGGGACGACGGCGGCGCTGGGGCCGCTGACCGCGCTGGCCCGGCGGGCGGCGGACGCCGGGGAGCGGCTGTTCTACGACGTGGCGCCCCGCGGTCCGGCGGCGGGCTGAGTCGTCGCGGGGGCCTTCGGGCGGGCGGCGCGCTGGGTGGCGGCGATGCAGGCGACCACCGCGAGCGCGGTGGGCACGGCGGCGGCGGGCAGCGTCTCGGCGAGCAGCAGGACGGCCCAGCAGAGCGTCAACAGCGGCTGGGCGAGCTGGAGTTGGCTGGCCCGGGGGACGCCGATCGCGGCCATGCCCCGGTACCAGACCACGAAGCCGCCGAACTGCGAGACCACCGCCAGGTAGCCGAGGCCGGTGACGCCGTGCCAGGTCCAGTGGACGGGCTCGACGGCGAGGGCGAGCCCGCCGGTGAGCGCGGTGACGGGCAGCGCGGCGACCAGGCCCCAGGCGATCACCTGCCAGCCGGGCATGCTGCGGGCCAGCCGCCCGCCTTCGGCGTAGCCGACCGCGCAGACCACCAGCGCGCCGAACAGGTAGAGGTCGGCGGTGGTGAGCCCGGCGCCGCCGCTCTGCTGGACGGTGAAGGCCAGCACCACGGCGGCCCCGGCGAGCGCGGCGAGCCAGAACGCGCGCGGCGGCCGGGAGCCGGACCGCAGCGCGGCGACAGCGGCGGTGGCCAGCGGCAGCAGGCCGATCACCACGGCGGAGTGCGCGGTGGAGGAGATCCGCAACGCCAGCGTGGACAGCAGCGGGAAGCCGACCGCGCAGCCGACCGCGACGGCCGCCAGCCCGGGCCACGCGGAACGCGGCGGGACGCGGGCGCCGGTGGCGAGCAGGCAGGCCCCGGCGATCAGCGCGGCCAGCACGCCGCGCAGTCCGGTGACCGTCCAGGGGCCGAAGCCCTCCAGGGCCCAGGCGGTGGCCGGGAAGCTGAACGAGAAGGAGAGCACCCCGAGGGCGGCCTGCGCGGAGCCGGTGACCGCTATCGGGCGGAGGACAGTAGCGCTATTCTGTGCTGACATACAGGACGGTAGCAGTTCCGCCGTACGCGGGGCCAGCGGTCCGGAACTCCGAGCTGAAGGGCTGTTGGTGACGGTTCAGGAGTTGACAGCCGCGCTGCGCGCCGAGGTGATGCGCTACTCACCTGGCGAGCAGGTGCCGAGTAGCAGGGAGCTGGTGGAGCGCTACCGGGTCAGCCCGGTCTCGGTGTCCCGGGCGATCCGCGAACTGGCCGCGGAGGGCGTGGTGGTGACCAGGCCGGGCGCAGGCGTGTTCCGGGCCGCGCCGCGCCCGGCGGCCGCCCCGCGCGGCGACTTCTCCTGGCAGGAGGTGGCGCTCAGCGCCGAGGCGGGCGCCCCGCCCGCCCGGGTGGTGGACGCCTCCGGGGTGCTGGCGGCGCTCACCCTGCCGCCGGCCGAGGTGATCGACCTCAACAGCGGCTACCCGCACGCCTCGCTGCTCCCGGAGCGGGCGCTGGCCGGGGCGCTGGCCCGGGCCGCCCGCCGCCCCGGCGCCTGGGGCCGCCCGCCGCTGGAGGGCCTGCCGGAGCTGCGCGGCTGGTTCGCCCGCGCGCTCGGCGGCGGCGTCACCGCCGCCGAGGTGCTGATCACCGCGGGCGGGCAGAGCGCGCTCACCACCGCGCTGCGCTCACTGGCCCCGCCCGGCGCGCCGGTGCTGGTCGAGTCCCCCACCTACCCGGGCCTGCTGGCGATCGCCCGGGCCGCGGGCCTGCGCCCCGTCCCGGTGCCGGTGGACGAGGACGGGGTGCGCCCCGAACGGCTGGCCGAGGCGTTCACGGTCTCCGGGGCCCGGCTGTTCGTCTGCCAGCCGCTGTTCCAGAACCCGACCGGCGCCGTGCTGGCCGCCGAGCGGCGGCGGGCGGTGCTGGCCGCCGCGAAGCGGGCCGGGGCCTTCGTGGTCGAGGACGACTTCGCCCGGCTGCTCGCCCACGCGGACGCCCCCGAACTCCCGCTGCCGCTGGCCGCCGACGATCCCGACGGCACGGTGGTGCACGTCCGCTCGCTCACCAAGGCCGCCTCGCCGAGCCTGCGGGTGGGCGCGCTGGTGGCCCGCGGCCCGGCACTCGCCCGGCTGCGCGCCGTCCAGGCGGTGGACTCCTTCTTCGTCCCGCGCCCGCTCCAGGAAGCCGCCCTGGAACTGGTCACCTCCCCCGACTGGCCCCGCCACCTCCGTTCACTCTCCAGGGAGTTGACGGACCGCCGGCAGGTGATGGCGGCCGCCCTGGCCGAGCACGCCCCCGCCCTGCTCCCGCCCCGGCTCCCCCGCGGCGGCTTCCACCTCTGGCTCACCCTCCCCGCCCCGGTCGACCCGACCGCCTTCACCGCCGCCGCCCTCCGCCAGGGCGTCGCCGTCTCCCCCGGCCCGGGCTACTTCACCGCCGAACCCGCCCCCCGCACCCGGATCAGCCTGGCCGCCGCCGAGAACCACACCCAACTCACCGAGGCCGCCACCAGACTGGCCCGGGCCCTGACCACCCTGACCTGACCGCCCCACCGAACCCCCGTTCACGCCAAGACAGTTGCCCAACCCGCCGGCGCACCAAGGCAGTTGCCCAGCAGCAGGCCAGGCGTCAGCGCGCGAACTCCAGCAGGGCGCTGCCGGCCACCGACCACTCCCTACCACCAACCCCCGGACGCAACACGGTGGTTGACCGCCCTCCCTTTCCACCCGGCACGCGCCGCAGGCGTCAGCGCGCGAACTCCAGCAGGGCGATGCCGGTCAGCACGGTGGCGCTCGCGGCCAGTCGCATCGTGCCGAGGCGTTCGCGCAGGACCAGGGTGCCGATCAGGGCGGCGATCACGATCGAGGTCTCGCGCAGGGCGGCGACGGTGGGCAGGTCGCCGACGGTCTGGGCCCAGACCACCAGGCCGTAGGCGGTGAGCGACATCAGGCCGCCGGCCACGCCGACGGCGCGGCCCTCGCGCAGGGCGGGCAGCAGGGTGCGGCCGCGCAGCGCGGTGACGGCGGCGAGCACGGCGGTGCCCTGGAGCAGGAACATCCAGGCGATGTAGCCGCCCGCCGAGGAGGCCGCCCGGACGCCGCCCGCGTCCACCACGGTGTAGCCGGCGATCAGCACACCGTTGCCCACCGCGGCGGCCAGCGCCGGGAGTTGGGCGCGCCCGGGCCGTCCGCCGACCAGGGTGAGCCCGGCCAGGCCGAGCGAGATGACGGCGATCGCGGTGAGCTGCCCGGCCGGCACGGGGTGGTGCAGGGCGGTCGCGGCGAGCAGCACCACCACCGCCGGCGAGGTGCCGCGGGCGATCGGGTACATCTGGCCGAAGTCGCCGAGCCGGTAGGCCCGGGCCAGCAGCAGCTGGTAGCCGGTCTGGATCGCGGTGGAGACCAGCAGGTACGGGAGCGCGGCCAGGCCGGGCGGCGCGAAGAACAGCGCGAGGACGGCGCCGCACACCACGAAGACCGCGTTCATCAGCGCCACCCCGGCCACCCGGTCGCGCACGCCGTGCACCAGCGCGTTCCACACCGCGTGCAGCAGCGCGGCGGCCAGCACCACGATCGGGACGGCGCTCTCGGTCACTCGACTCCCCCTCCGGCGGGCGCGCCACCCGGCGACGCACCAAAAGATGTACAGCCAACTTAGCGCCCGGCCGCACGCCACCCGACGCCGCCCCCGAACGTTCCACCGACCGCCACCCGCCGTTCCACCCCGCACCCCCGCCGAATCACACCCCGCCCTTGCTCGAATCTGCGCGAATCTCGATATGATCGAGCAGCTTCGATCAATCAGTTCTGCTCGACTCGCTGCCCGGGGGGCGTCCGCCGTGATCCTGACCGTCACACCCAATCCGGCGCTGGACGTCACCTACACGGTGCCCGGCTTCCGGCCGCACAGCAGCAACCGGGTCGCCGGGGTGGCCGCCCAGGCCGGCGGCAAGGGCGTCAACGTGGCCCGGGTGCTCACCGCGCTGGGCCGCCCGGCCCGCTGCGTGCTGCCGCTCGGCGGGCCGACCGGCGCGGCCGTCCGGGCCGAACTGGCCGCCGCCGGGCTGGACCACGCCGTGGTGCCGATCGCCGCCGACACCCGGCGCACCGTCACCGTGGTCGACGCCGAGGACGCCACCGCGCTCAACGAGCCCGGTCCGGAACTGTCCGCCGCCGAGTGGGACGCCCTGCTCGCCGCGACCACTCGGCAGCTGCCCGGGGCCCGGGTGCTGGTCCTCTCCGGCAGCCTCCCGCCCGGCGCGCCCGGCGATGGCTACGCCGAACTGGTCGCGCTCGGACGGGAGTTCGGCCTTCCGGTGGTACTGGACGCGGACGGCCCGGCGCTGCTCGCCGCGCTCCCGGCCCGCCCCACCGCGATCAAGCCGAACGCCGCCGAACTGACCGCCGCCACCGGCCTGCCCGACCCGCTGGACGCCGCCCGCCTGCTGCTGCGGCGCGGCGCCGAGTCGGTGCTCGCCTCGCTCGGACCGGACGGCCTGCTCGCCGTCGACCAGCAGGGCGCGTGGCGCTGCGCCCCGCCCGCCGCGGTCACCGGCAACCCGACCGGCGCGGGCGACTCCGCCGTCGCCGCGCTCGCCGCCGGGCTGGGCGGCAACGCGGGCTGGCCGGCGATCCTGCCCGACGCGGTCGCGCTCTCCGCCGCCACCGTGCTGCACCCCCGGGCCGGGCACTTCGACCCGACCGCCTACCGCCGCCTGCGGGCCTCGCTGACCGCTACCCGGATCGACCCGGTAGCCTCCACCGCACCGTGACACCCAGCCGTGACGCCCAGCCGTCACGCCCAACCCGTCACACCCAGCCGTGACACCCGCCCGGGAGGCCCGCCGTGACCGAGGTCCGCACCACCGTCCTGCGCTACGGTCCCGAGGCCCGCCCCGCCGACCTGCACCGCCCCGCCGGGGCGGCCGACGGCCGGCCCGTGGTGCTGCTCTGGCACGGGCGCGGGCCCGACGAGCGGGACGTGCTGGCCCCGCTGGCCCGGGCCGCGGCCGCGCTCGGCGTGCGGGTGCTCGTCCCGGACTGGCGGCCGGACGCGCCGGACGGCGGGCGGTCCCAGCTGCTGGACTCGGCCGCGCACGCCCGCGAACTCGCCGCCGGGGCACGGCTGGTGCTGGCCGGCTGGTCGCTGGGGGCGAAGGCGGCGGTGGGCGCCGCGCTGAACCCGGCCGGCTTCGCCGGGTGGCGCCCGGACGCAGTGGTGGCCTTCGCGGGCTCCTACGCGACGCCCGCGCCGAGCACCGGCACCGCCCCGCTGGACGACCTGCCGGCCGCCGCCCGCGACCTCCCCGTCCACCTGCTGCACGGCTCCGCCGACACCGTGGTCGACCCGGCCCGCACCAGGGAGCTGCACGCCGCCCTGCTCGCCCACGGCCACCCCGCCACCCTGACCGAACCCGCCACCGACCACGCGGGCGTGATCGGCACCGCCTACTCCCCCACCGCCGCCCGCTGCCTCCCCACCACCGCCCCGCACGCCCGCGAGGCCCTCCGCCGCACCGCCGAGACCCTGGCGGCGGCCGCCCTGGCCTGACGCCCCGTCAGCGCGGCGCGGCGGCCCGGGCGAGTTCCGCGTCGTACGGGCCGGCCTCGAAGTGCAGGTCCGGCAGGCGCTCGCCGAGCAGCGGCAGTTCCCAGTCCGTCCACTCGACCAGGGCCGGGTGCCGCCGGACCAGCACCGAGATCCAGCCGCAGCAGCCCCCGGTGCACTCGGGCTCCCCGAGCACCAGCCGCCGCCCGGCCGGCGATCCCCACAGCGGCCCGCCGTCGGCGAGTTCCGCGGCGAACGGCCCGCGTCCGCCGGGGCCGACCACCCGCGCCGCCAGGTCCTCGCCGTCGATCAGCACCCGCAGCGTCGGCCCCCGGCGCGTTCCGCGCGGCAGCACCTCGACCTCGATCCGGTTGAACATCCCGCCACCGTACGGCCCCGGGCCGGTCCGACCCCGGACAATTGCGGTGCGGTGGCCGGGCGGCGAGCCCGAGAATGATCGGCATGACGGACGGGGAACTGGTCGAACTCGGGGACGGGCGGATCTGGCTGGCGGACAGCGGCGGCGACGGGCCGCCGCTGGTGCTGCTGCACCCGGGGGTGGGGGATTCGCGGATCTGGGACGGCGCGCTGCCCGCGCTGCTCGACCGGTTCCGGGTGATCCGGTACGACGTGCGCGGGTACGGCCGCTCGCCGCGGCCCGCCGGGCCGTACGCGATGCTGGCCGACCTGCGGGCGGTGCTGGACCGGCTGGGGCTGCGGCGGGTGCACCTGGCGGGGTGCAGCATGGGCGGCGGGACGGCGCTCGGGCTGGCGGTGGAGTCGCCGGAGCGGGTGGCCTCGCTGGTGCTGCTCTGCCCGGGCGTGCCCGGCTGGCCGTGGCCGCCCGACCCGGCCGGCGACGCCGAGTACGAGCGGCTGGCCGCGGCGGGGGACGTGGCCGGGCTCACCGAGTTCGGCCTGCGCGCGTGGGCGACGAGCGGCCACGACGGGGCTGCCCGGGCCCAGTTGCGGTCGGCGGCGGCGGCCTGGCCGGTGGAGGATGTCCACCTGCGGCCCGATCCGCCGGTGTTCGACCGGCTCTCCCCCGGGCTCGGCGTCCCCGTCCGGGTCCTGGTCGGCGAGCTGGACCTGCCGGCCGCCGTCGACTGCGCCGCCGCGACCGCCGCCCGGCTGGGCTGCGAACCGACCCGTCTCCCCGGGGTGGACCACCTGCTGCCGCTGCGCGCGCCCGCCGAGACCGTCGCCGCCGTACTGGCCGTCGCCGCCCTGGACGCCTGACGCCCCGTCAGGCCAGCACCGAGACCGTGATCAGCAGGGCGCAGACGGCGAGGTTGACCCACTTGTGGGCGGCCAGGACGGCGACGAACTCGCGGATGGTGGCGCTGGGCCAGAAGTAGGCGGCGGTCGGCGAGCCGGCCACCTGGCCGTTGACGCCCTCCTGGCGGGCGAGCAGCGCGGCGCGGAAGGCGTGGAAGTTGTTGGTGACGACGACGCAGTGGTAGCCGGGGTCGGCGGCGGCCATGATCGCGCCGCTGAACCGGAGGTTCTCGGCGGTGGTGCGGGAGCGGTCCTCGCGGATGATCCGGTCGGCGGGGAAGCCGCGCTCCTCCAGGTAGGCGGCCATCGCGTGCGACTCGGGGAGCTGCTCGTCGGGACCCTGGCCGCCGGAGGTGATCAGCATCGGGGGCCGGCCGAGCGCGGCCTGCGCCTCGTAGAGCCGGCGGCCGCGCTCCAGGCGGCTCGCCAGCAGCGGCGGGACGCGGGTGCCGCCGATCAGGCCGGAGCCGAGCACCACCACGTAGTCGACCTCCTGGCGGGGCGTCAGGTGGCCGTACAGGTAGGCGTAGCCGATGAAGCAGCAGTACAGGAAGGACAGGTAGCTGGCGACCAGGAAGACGGTGCGGGCGACCACCACCAGGGCGGCCGAGTCGGCCTGGGTGGCGGCCAGCAGCAGGCCGACGACGACCAGGATGCCGAGGCCGCACAGCAGCGAGAGCAGGTTGGCGGGACGCCGCCCCTCCTTGCGGATCATCTTGAAGCCGTTGGCGATCAGCAGCCCGGCCAGCACCAGCGTCCCGAGCGCGGGCGCGAGCACGACCGCCACCAGCACCGTCTCGGCGAGCACGGAGTCGCTCCGGCCGAGGGTGGCCAGCAGCGCGAAGGCCAGGAAGGTGACGCCGAGTCCGAGGTACACGGCGTTGCTGAACCGGCGCCGGTCGCGGAGCACGCCGGCCCCGAACAGCAGCAGGAACAGGACCGCGGGGGCGTACAGCAGCATGGAGCCAGCCTAGAGAGTCCGGCGGCCCCGGCCGGGCAGGGGTGCCTCGGACGGGGCCGCCGGTCGTGGGAGGTGGCAGCGGGGGTGACGGGCCGTCAGCGGCGGCCGGCGAGCAGGGTGCCGTGTTCGGGGAGGCCCTCGGCCAGGTCCTCGGCGATCATCCGCTTGGCGATGGCGTCGGCGGCGGCGCGCAGTTCGGCGCTGCGCGGGCGGCCGCGGTCCTCCTCCAGGCGGTGGTTGAGCCAGGCCGACCAGGCCCGGGTGATGGTGGCGACCTCGTGCTCGCCAGCCGGGGTGTGCGCGTAGAAGCCGTTGCGGGCCTCCAGGAAGCCCTCGGCGGTCATCCGGTCGAAGACCGGCTGCAGGACCTCCGGGGGGATCCGGCGGCGGGCGGCGATCAGGTTGAGGGTGGCGTGGCCGACGGTGCGGGTGAACAGTTCGACCTGCATGACGGCCCAGGCGCCGGCCACGTCCAGCCGGGTGCCGGAGGAGTGGACGACCTGGCGGGCGGTGTCCGGCCCGGCGCTGCCGAGCAGCTTGGCGACGGCGAGTTCGAGCACCTTCGCGGAGTCGCCGGAGCTCGGCTGGGCGAAGCCCTCGCCCATGTCGGTCGAGGTGGCGCGGGCGGTGTCGCGGAGCTTGACCTGCCGGAGGAAGAGCGCGACCACGAAGCCGAGCAGCGCGACCGGCACCGTCCACAGGAAGACGGTGTGCAGCGAGTCCGCGTACGCCTGGATGACCGGCCGGGCCTGCTCGGCGGGCAGTTCGTGGACGCCGTGCGGGTTCTGCGCGGCGGCGGCGATCCGCCGCGGGTCGGCGCCGGCCCGGGCGGCCGCGGCGATGCCGTCGGCGAGGTTGGTCTTCAGGGTGTTGGCGTAGATGGTGCCGAAGACGGCGGTGCCGAACGAGGAGCCGAGGGTGCGGAAGAAGGTGACGCCGGAGGTGGCGGTGCCGAGGTCGGCGTAGTCGACGGTGTTCTGCACGGCGATGGTGAGCACCTGCATGCACAGGCCGATGCCGACGCCGAGCACGAACATGTAGAGGCTGGCGAGCCAGGCGCTGGTGCCGACGTCGAGCAGCGACAGCAGGTAGAGGCCGACGGCCATCACCAGCGAGCCGACGATCGGGAAGACCCGGTAGTGGCCGGTCTTGGAGACCACGTTGCCGCTGAAGATCGAGGCGATCAGCAGGCCGAGCACCATCGGCAGGGTGCGCACGCCGGAGACGGTCGCCGAGTCGCCGTCCACGTACTGCAGGAAGGTCGGCAGGAAGGTCATCGCGCCGAGCATGGCGAAGCCGACGATGAAGGAGAGGATCGAGCAGACCGTGAAGACCTGGTTGCGGAACAGCCGCATCGGCAGCATGGGTTCGGCGGCCCGGGTCTCCACCCAGCAGAACAGGCCGAGCGCCAGCACGCCGCCGGCGAACAGCGCGACGATCACCGGGGAGCCCCAGGCGTACTCGTTGCCGCCCCAACTGGTCGCCAGGATCAGGGCGCTGGCGCCGACCGCGACCAGCGCGATGCCCAGGTAGTCGACGACCGGGCGGGCGGCGGTGCGGACCACCGGGATGTTCCGGGCGGCGGCGATCACCACCAGGATCGCGATCGGCACGTTCACGTAGAACGCCCAGCGCCAGGACAGGTGGTCGGTGAACAGGCCGCCGAGCAGCGGGCCGATCACGGTGGAGACGCCGAAGACCGCGCCGATCGCGCCCTGGTACTTGCCGCGTTCGCGCAGCGGGATGACGTCGGCGATCAGCGCCATCGAGGTGACCATCAGACCGCCGGCGCCGATGCCCTGGACCGCCCGCCAGGCGATCAGCAGCAGCATGTCGGTGGACAGGCCGCACAGGAAGGAGCCGGTGATGAAGACGATCGCGGAGACCTGGAAGACGATCTTCCGGCCGAACAGGTCACCGAACTTGCCGACCAGCGCCGTGGTGACGGTCTCGGCCAGCAGGTAGGCGGTCACCACCCAGGACATGTGGGACGCGCCGCCGAGGTCGGCCACGATGGTCGGCAGCGCGGTGCCGACGATGGTCTGGTCGAGGGCGGCCAGCAGCATCCCCAGCATGATGGTGCCGAACACGACGTTGCGCTGCCGCCGGTCGAGGACGGGCGGCGCGGCCTGGCTGACTTCGCTGGTGGTGGTCACCGTGAAATCGTCACATTTCATGACTGTATGTCCGACCTGACACTCCGACACGCCGCAGAACGCTCCGCCGATCGTGCGACGGGGACGGCGCCCCGCCGCGCCCCGGTCAGCGGCGGGCCATCTCGCCGGTGAAGGCGCCCTGGACGAAGTGGAGCGAGCCGTCCGCGTTCAGGGTGATCGTGCCGTCGCCGGGCAGGGGCGTGCAGCCGGGGTTGCTGGTCTCGGGGAGGGGCCGGAAGACCAGGCGGGTCGCGGCGCTGGAGATCAGGACGGCCTTGTTGGTGCAGACGACCCGGCCGGTCCCGGTGCCGCCGTCGCTCTGCACGTCGGCCAACGGCTCGCCGACCCCGCCCTGGTGGACGGTGAACCGGACCGACATCCGCAGGCTGCCGGCGGCCGCGGCGATCGGGCCCTCGAAGGTGCCGAGGAAAGGCGCCGGAACGGAGCCGGCCTCCGCACTCGGGGGCGGGACCGCCGCCGGGGAGGTCGACGGCCCGCCGCCGGCGCCGGGCCGGAACCCGCCGGTGGCCGCCCAGACGCCGAGGCCGGCCAGCAGCGCGGCCGCGGCCCCGGTCGCAACCAGCGGCAGCCAGCGGCGCCCGGCCGGGCGGGCGGGCCCGGTGGGCGCAGTGGGTCCGGCGGGCGCCGCAGGTCCGGTGGCCGCGCCCGGACCGGGGTACGGGTACGGGCCGGGCGGGGCCGCCGGACCGGCCGGGTACGCGGGGGCGGGCTGCGGCATCGGCGGGGGCGGGCCGAAGCCCGGGGACGGCGGCGCGGGGTGCTCCCCCGGCAGCGGGCGGGACTCCAGGTCGAGCAGGGCGACGGCCATCCGGGCGACCTCCTCGGAGACCGCCGGGGGCAGCCAGCCGCGCCCGCCCAGCACGGTCTGCCCGGGCCCGGGGCCCGCGAGGCGCTCGCGGACCTGCGCGGGCAGCGGCCGGCGCTCCGGCTCCTTGGCCAGGCAGTCCCGCACCAGCGCGAGCAACCCGTCGTCCATCGGGCCGAGTTCGGGCTCCTCGTGGACGATCCGGTAGAGCAGTCCGGCGGCGCTGTCCTGCTCGCCGAACGGGGCCCGGCCGGTGGCGGCGACGGCCAGCAGCGCGCCGAGGGCGAACACGTCGCCGGGCGGGCCGGCGGGGCGGCCCATCGCCTGCTCGGGCGACATGAAGCCAGGCGAGCCGACCACGTGCCCGGACCTGGTGAGGGCCGTGGCGGCATCCAGCGCGCGGGCGATGCCGAAGTCGATCAGGCGCGGCCCGTCCGGCGCCAGCAGCACGTTGGAGGGCTTGACGTCCCGGTGCACCAGGCCGAGGGCGTGCACCGCCGCCAGCGCGTCGGCCAGGCCGGCGCCCAGCGCCCGGACGGTGGCGGGCGGCAGCGGGCCGTGGCGGTGGACCGCCTGGGCGAGCGAGGGCCCCGCGACGTAGCCGGTGGCGACCCACGGCTGCGGGCCCTCGGTGTCGGCGTCCAGCACGGGCGCGGTCCACCGGCCGCCGACCCGGCGGGCCGCGGCCACCTCCTGCTGGAAGCGCCGGCGGAACTCGGGGTCGGCGGCGAACTCCTGACGGACCGTCTTGACGGCGACCGTGCGCCCGCCCGCCGTCCGGCCGAGGAACACCTCGCCCATCCCGCCCGCCCCGAGCCGGCCGAGCAGCCGGTACGGCCCCACCGCGTGCGGATCGTCCGCGCCGAGAGTCTCCAAGGTCCTGTGGCTCCTAAGCTCCGGGCCCCCCGGCCCGCCGTCCTCACGGGCGCCGTGGGGCAGGCGGGGGTTCGACGACAGACCCTAGAGGGCGGCGGGGGCCGGACGGTGGTGATCGGCCGATTCCGGACCGGATCGGAACCCGACGGTGACGCGGCCGGGTCAGGGGCGGTCGGCGGCGCCGCGGATCTCGGTGCGGAAGGCGATCGGGGTGGTGCCGGTGCGCTGGTGGAAGAACTTGGCGAAGTTGGCGGCGTCGGCGAAGCCGAGGTGGCCGGCGATCCGGGCGGCCGAGCTGTCGCTGTGCGCGAGCAGCCGCTTGGCCTCCAGCACGACCCGGCGGTCGATGAACTCCTTGGCGCCGACGCCCGCCGCGGCCAGGGTGGCCCGGGACAGCGTCCGGGGCGCGTAGCCGAGCAGCCGGGCGTAGTCCTCGACCCGACGGGTGCGGGTGTAGCCGTGCTCGACGGCCTCCCGGAAGCGCCGGTAGGTCTCGCCGGGCTCGGCGGCGGCGCTGCCGCACGGGACGGCCGGGTTGGCCAGCCGCAGCAGCAGCGCGGCCAGCAGGTGCCGCAGCAGGGCGTGGTGGATCTCGGCGGGCAGGTCGGCGCCGGCCGCGTACTCGTGGTGCAGGTGGCCCACGGCGTGCCGGAGGGCGTCGCGGTCGGCCCCGGCGGTGTGCACGACGGCGGCGGCGAAGACGTCGTCGAGGCGGGCGGCGGCGACCGTCGCGGGGTCGGGGAAGCCGGGTTCGAACAGCACCAGGGTGCCGTCGGCGTCGCCGAGTTCGCCCCACTGCTGGACCTGGCCGGGCCGGACCCAGAGCCAGCTGCCGGGGCCGAGCTCGTGCGCGGCGAAGTCGACGGTGTGCCGCAGGGTGCCGCGGTCCAGGGTGAGCAGGTGGTGGAAGGCGGGCCGCTGCGGGCGGTGGAAGGCCCGGTCGGTGGCGGTGGCGCGGCGGGCCCGCAGTTCGGCGAGGGTCAGCACCTCGACGCCGGGGGGCGCGCCGGGCGGCGCGGTGAACGGGACCTCGGGGATCGCCGTCCCGGACGCCTGGGTCTCGTTCGCTCGCATGGTCACCACTTCCGGGTTCAGGCTACCTCCGGTGGATCTTCCGCCGGGAGCGCGGCGGTACGGTCGGGGCACCGGAGGAGGGAGCGGGATGGAGCGTCGGCCGACCTTGCACGACGTGGCGCGCGAGGCGCGGGTGAGCGCCAAGACGGTGTCGCGGGTGCTGAACGGGGACGGGCCGGTGGCGGCGCAGACCCGGGAGCGGGTGCTGGCGGCGGTCGGGCGGCTGGGGTTCCGGCCGAACCTGCTGGCCCGCAGCATCCGCACCGGCGGGCCGGACGCCACCGTCGGGCTGGTGCTGTCGGACCTGGCGAACCCGTTCTTCGGGGCGCTGGCGGGCGGCGTGGAGGAGGCGGTGCGCGGGCGCGGGCTGACGGTGCTGCTGGGCTGCTCGGGCGGGGACGCGGCGCGCGAGGCCGAGGTGGTGGGGGCGTTCCTGGCCCGGCGGGCCGCTGCGCTGCTGGTGGTGCCGGCGGACGGCGGGGAGGCGTCGGCGGCGGCCCGGGCGGCGGGCGTGCCGCTGGTGTACCTGGACCGGCCGGGGCCCGACGCGGACTGCGTGGTCTCCTCGAACCGGGCGGGGGCCCGGGCGGGCGTGGCGCACCTGCTGGCGGCGGGGCACCGCCGGATCGGCTTCCTCGGCGACCTGCCGGCCTCGATGTACACCCGGCGGGAGCGGCTGGCGGGCTGGCGGGAGGCCCTGGCGGCGGCGGAGCTGCCCGCGCCGGACGACCTGGTGGCGGGCGCCCGGACGGTCGCCGGGGCCGAGCGGGCGGCGCTGGCCCTGCTCGCCCTGCCGGAGCCGCCGACGGCGCTGTTCGCCTCGAACGTGAACGCGGCGACGGGCGCGCTGCTGGCCCTGGGCCGCGCGGGCCGCCGGGACGTGGCGCTGCTGTCCTTCGACGACCTCCCGCTGGCCGAGGTGCTGGACCCGCCGCTGTCGGCGGTCGCCCAGGACCCGGCCCGGCTGGGCGCGACGGCGGCCCGGCTGGCCCTGGCCCGGCTGGACGGGGACACCACGCCGCCGCGCACCGAGACCGTCCCGACCCGGCTGGTGCTGCGCCCTTGACCACCTGTCGGTGACCGCTGGAGGGTGGCCTTCCCCAGCACCCCGAGGAGCGCGGATGGCCCCCCAGTTCGGCGACTACCAGAACGAGATCTACTTCGAGGCGCTGTTCGGCGTCGCCCCGAGGTACCCGATGACGTACGCGGGCCTGGCCGAGCGGGCGCGGCACGCGCTGGCGCCGGAGCTGTGGTCGTACGTGGCGGGCGGGGCGGGCGACGAGCACACCCAGCGGGCCAACGCGGCGGCGTTCGAGCGCTGGGGGCTGGTGCCGCGGATGCTGGTCGGCGCGAAGGAGCGGGACCTGCGGGTGGAGCTGTTCGGCCTGGAGCTGCCCTCGCCGCTGTTCCTGGCCCCGGTGGGGGTGCTGGGGCTGTGCGCGCCGGACGGGCACGGCGACCTGGCCGCGGCCCGGGCGGCGGCCCGGACGGGGGTGCCGATGGTGGCGTCCACGCTCTCGGTGGACCCGCTGGAGGCGGTGGCGGCGGAGCTGGGCGGCACGCCCGGCTTCTTCCAGCTGTACACGCCGACCGACCGGGAGCTGGCCGAGTCGCTGGTGCGCCGGGCGGAGACCGCCGGGTTCAGGGCGCTGGTGGTCACCCTGGACACCTGGGTGACCGGCTGGCGGCCGCGCGACCTGGGCAGCGGGAGCTTCCCGCAGCTGCGCGGGCACTGCCTGGCGAACTACACCTCCGACCCGGTGTTCCGGGCCGGCCTGGCGGACCCGGACGGGGACCCGCGCGGCGCGGTGATGGACTGGGTGCGGATCTTCGGCAACCCGCTGACCTGGGACGACCTGCCCTGGCTGCGCTCGCTGACCACGCTGCCGATCGTCCTGAAGGGCCTGTGCCACCCGGAGGACGTGCGGCGGGCCAAGGACGCGGGCGTCGACGGGGTCTACTGCTCGAACCACGGCGGCCGGCAGGCGAACGGCGGGCTGCCCGCGCTGGAGTCGCTGGCCGAGGTGGTCGAGGCGGCGGACGGCCTGCCGGTGCTGTTCGACTCGGGGGTGCGCAGCGGCACGGACGCGGTGAAGGCGCTGGCGCTGGGGGCGACGGCGGTCGGCGTGGGGCGGCCGTACGTGTACGGGGCGGCGCTGGGCGGCGAGGCGGGGGTGGTGCACGTGCTGCGCTCGCTGCTGGCGGAGGCGGACCTGCTGATGGCGGTGGACGGCTACCCGTCGCTGGCGGACCTGCGGGTGCCGGGGGCGCTGCGCCGCTGCTGAGCGGCCGCGCCCGAGATGCGCCCGAGTCGCGTCGGGGGCCGTACCGGGGGCCGCCTTATTGCGCATTGCTTGCAATAACGGGTCGTATGCAGCAGAGTGGAGCCGCGGGGTCGTCCGACGATCGTCTTCCCAACCGGCGTCCGCCGGGACGCGGCGCCGGCCCCGCGCCAGCTTCCGCCGCGCCGCACTGCGGTGCAGCGCGCTCAGCCGAGGGCGGCGGCCCCGTCCAGCGGCAGCCGGACCACCATGGTCTTGCCGCCGCCGTCCCGGTCGGCCAGCGTCTCGGTGCCGCCGCCGGCCAGCGCGGCCAGCTCGTGCACCAGGCTCAGGCCCCAGCCGCCGCTGCCGTCCTGGTGCGGCACCTCGGGGCGCTGCGGACAGTGCGGGTGGCGGTCGTGCACCCGGACCGTCAATTCGTCGAGCGCGAAGTCGAGTTGGAGCGTGGTGCGCGGCGAGCGGGGGGCCGCGTGGCGGACCGCGTTGGTGACCAGCTCGCTGACCACCAGCAGCACGGTGTCGGTCAGCGGGTGGTCCGCGTCCAGCCCGCGGGCGGCGAGTTCGGCCCGCACGCTGCGGCGCGCCTCGGGCACGGACGCGGGTACGGTCGCCAGGCTCAGACAGAAGCGCACGGCCTGGGGCGGGTCCGCGACAGCCATGGTCGGTCCCTTCACGACAGGGGCGACCGGGTGGGGAGCGGGGAACGCCGTTGTCCGGCCGCGTCGGGGCTCGGCGGCACTGCCCCGTCCGAACGACGTCCGAGCGGCATCCGGACCACCGGACAGCTCACCGATGCTCACCACGGTAAGGCCGAACGGCCCGATCTGCGGCGGCGGATGCTGGACAGTGGCCACAATCCGCCACCACCCGCCGCACCCCGGGGACCGTGTCCGACGACCCGCCGGATCCCCTCGGCCCCGGCACCCCGGAGAGCACCCCGCACCGGCGGGCGCCGGCCGCCCCCGGCCCGCAAGCCGCCGAGCGCGGTCGTCCGCAACTGTCCTGACGGTTCGTCAGACCAGCGGGCGGGAGCCGGCGATCCGCTCGAACACCAGGTTGGTGCGGGTCTGCGCGACCGCCGGATGCGTCGTCAGGTGGTCGACCACGAAGCAGCGCAGCGCCTCCGGGTCGGCCACCGCCACGTGCAGCAGGTAGTCGTCGCTGCCCGCCATGTGGAACACCGCCAGCACCCCCGGCAGGTCCGGTGCGGCGGCCCGGAACGAGCCGTTCTGCTCCCGGGTGTGCGCCCGCAGCCGCACCGAGATCATCGCCTGCAGCGGCAGCCCCACCGCCGGCAGGTCCACCTCCGCGTGGTACCCGGAGATCACCCCGCGCCCGCGCAGCGCCCGCACCCGGGCCAGGCAGGTCGACGGTGCCACCCCCACCAGCTCCGCCAGCGCGTTGTTCGCCGTCCGGGCGTCGGCCCGCAGCGCCCGGACGATCGCCCGGTCCACCTCGTCCAGCTCGGCCGCCCGGGGCCGTGGAAAGTTCGGCACGCCCCCAGCGTGACGGCCCGCACCGAACATCCGCAAGACCCCGGACGCGTTCACCGAACGATCAACCGGAGCCCTGGCCGATCCGCGCCGGCAAGTTCACCATCGAGCCCCATGAGCCGACTCGACACCCGAGCCGTGCACGCCGGCCGCGAGGACCTCGCCGGACTCGGCACGCACGTCCCCCCGCTCGACCTGTCCACCACCTACCCGGTCCCGGACCTCACCGCCGGCGGCGACGCCTACCAGGCCCTGGCCACCGGCGGCCGTCCGCCCGCCGAGGGCGGCCTGGTCTACCAGCGCCTGTGGAACCCCACCGTCGCCCGCTTCGAACAGGCCCTGGCCGAACTGGAGGGCTGCGCCCAGGCGGTGGCCTTCTCCTCCGGCATGGCCGCGCTCACCGCCTGCCTGCTGGCCGCCGCCGCCGAGGGCCGCCGGCACGTGGTCGCGCTGCGCCCGCTGTACGGCGGCTCCGACCACCTGCTCGACTCCGGCCTGCTCGGCACCGAGGTCACCTGGGCCACCCCCGACGCCCTCGCCGCCGCGCTGCGCCCCGACACCGGCCTGGTCCTGGTCGAGACCCCCGGCAACCCCACCCTCGACCTGCTCGACCTCGCCGCGGTCGCCGAGCGCTGCGGCGACGTCCCGCTGCTGGTCGACAACACCTTCGCCACCCCCGTGCTGCAGAACCCGGCCGCGTTCGGCGCCACCCTGGTGCTGCACTCCGCCACCAAGGCGATCGGCGGCCACGGCGACGTGCTGGCCGGCGCGGTCGCCTGCACCACCGAGTGGGCCGAGCGGCTGCGCCGGGTCCGCGCCGTCACCGGCGCGATCCTGCACCCGCTGGCCGGCTACCTGCTGCACCGCGGCCTGCAGACGCTGCCGCTGCGGGTGCGCGCCGCGTCCGCGTCCGCCGCCCGGATCGCCGACTGGCTGGCCGAACAGCCCGAGGTCGCCGCCGTGCACTACCCCGGCCGCTCCGGCTCCCCGCTGCTCGGCACCCAACTGCGCGGCGGCGGAAGCACGTTGGCCTTCGAGGCGGCCGGCGGCTTCGCGCACGCCGCGCTGATCGCCGAACGCTGCGAGCTGATCACCCACGCGGTCTCGCTCGGCGGTGTCGACACCCTGATCCAGCACCCCGCCTCGCTCACCCACCGCCCGGTGGCCGCCGCCCACAAGCCCGCCCCCGGCGTGCTGCGGCTCTCGGTCGGCCTGGAGGACCCGGAGGACCTGATCGCCGACCTCGCCAAGGCACTCATCGCCTGACCGGAGACGGCCCGACAGCCCGACGGCCCGGTGACCGCCCCCGCCCCGGGGCACCGCCGGGCCGTCAGCCCCGCGCCGCCGCCCGCAGGTGGGCCAGCACCAGCGGATCGATCCGCCCCGCCACCAGCCGGCCCTCCAGGTTCTCCACCCCGGCCCAGCGGTCCAGCGAGTCGTACCCCACCAGCACGAGCAACTCCGCTACCTCCTGGGCCAGTTCACCCTCCACCGGAAGCAGCTCGGCCGGGTCCGGCGTACCGTGCAGCACCTCGTGGATGCCCAGCAGCCGACCCAACTCCCGCACCGGGTCCGGGTGGTCGTCCACCCGCAGGTCGTACGCGAGATCCCCCCACCCGGCGATCCCCCGGCCCGGCGTGACCACGTACAGCGCGGCGCTCTGCCGCCCGCGGGCGTCGCCGCCCGCCGCGTCACCGGCCGCGAGAGCGGACACCAGCCGGTCCGCGAAGGGGAGTTCGACCGAGGCCAGCCACACTGCCTCGATGTCCCGGACCACCTCCGGCCCGGTCAGGACGTTCCCCTGAATCGCGTACCCCTCCCCCGCGACCCCGCCCGCCCACGGCAGGCACTCCTCCCCCGTGAACGTCGCCCCGCCCCCCGTCGGCCCCACCACCCCGAGCTGCCGGTGCACCCGCCCGTCGTCCGCCGCGAGCAACGCGGCCACCACGCCCTCCGGCCCGACCCCGCTGCGCAACATCGCCAGCCCCTGCGGCCGGTACGCGACATTGGCCCACGCCTGCGTCGCCAACGCCCCGGAACCGGCCTCGGCGGCCGGCACCAGGGCACCCACGGCAAGGAACTTGCTGGCCACGGCGATCCCGAAGGCATCCCCGTCCCGGGCCACGATGGAGAAGGTCACGACGGCCGACCCTAACCCCCGCCCGAACATCCGTCCACGCCCCAAGATCACCCGGCACATTCCGGCAAACCGGAGCACTCCCGCGGAACCCCGCCAGGGGCCCGCTGGGAGCGAAGCTCCAGGGGCCCGGGGGACGAAGCTCCAGGGGCCCGGGGGGCGAAGCCCCAGGGGCCCGGGGAACGGCGGAGCCGAGTGGCTGGTGTCCGACAGGCCGCTAAGCGCTGACCCCGTTTCGGGCCGAAGGTCCTTTGGCCGACGCCCCGTAGCGCCCCACTGCGCTCCGGCGATCAGCCTCTCGGCCCCGCCGTTCCCCGGGCCCCTGATGACTCGGCGTCTGCCGTAGAGTTTCCCCGGGCCCCTGAGTACTTCGTCTGCCGAATGGTTCCCCGGCCCCTGAAAACACGTCCTCCCGGACCCTTGCCGTGCTCAGAGGTCGAACTTGCCCCGCTTCTCCGCCGGAACGAGGTCCGTGTACTCCGGGTGCTTGGCGATCCAGCCGCGGATGAAGGGGCAGTACGGCAGCACGCTGCCGCCGCGGGCGCGGACGGTGTCGAGGGCGGCGCGGGCCAGCTTCCCGCCCAGGCCCTGGCCCTCGAAGGCCGGGTCGATGACGGTGTGGACGAAAGCGACCGTGCTGCCGCCGTCGCGGAGCTGGTATTCGGCGAAGCCCGCGAGCCCGGCCTCGGTGCGGATCTCGAAGCGGTTCTCTTCGGCGTTGTCGACGACCTGCGGTTCCATCGGTTCTGCTCCTCGGTGGTCAGCGGACGCGGAGCGCCGCGAGTTGCTGTTCGAACGGGACGACCTGCTCGGCAGCCCGGGCCTGGGGGGCGGCGCCGGCCGGGCGGCCGGAGAGCTGGGTGGCGAGTTCGCCGGCGGCGCGGTCGATCCGGCCGGCCAGGGAGCCGTCGGCGCCGTTCGCGCCCCAGTCCTCGGAGGCGGCGAAGACCGCGGTGGGGACGACCACGGCCCGCAGGTGTGCGAACAGCGGCCGCATCGCGTGCTCCAGCGCCAGGGAGTGCCGGGCGGTGCCGCCGGTCGCGGCGATCAGCACGGGCTTCCCGGTGAGCGCGTCCCGGTCGAGGACGTCGACGAAGGACTTGAACAGGCCGCTGTAGGAGGCGGAGAAGATCGGCGTGACGGCGATCAGGGCGTCCGCCTCCTCGACCGCCCGGAGGGCGTCGCGCAGCGCGGGCGGCGGGAAGCCGGTGACCAGGTTGTCGGCGATGTCCCGGGCGAGCTCCCGGAGTTCGACCACCCGGACGTCCACCTCCCGTCCGGCGGTGCGCAGTTCGCGGGCGGTGGCCTCGGCGAGCCGGTCGGCGAGCAGCCGGGTGGAGGACGGCACGGAGAGCCCGGCCGTCACCACCACCAGGTTCAGCGCGCTCACTTGGCGATCTCCTGTTCCTGACGTGCCGCCACCAGTGCGGCGTGGGTGGGTCCTTCGGGGACGTCGGCGGGGCGGCCGACGGCGAACTCCTTGCGCAGCACCGGGACGACCTCCTCGCCGAGCAGGTCGAGCTGTTCGAGGACGGTCTTCAGCGGGAGTCCGGCGTGGTCCATCAGGAACAGCTGGCGCTGGTAGTCGCCGAAGCTCTCCCGGAAGGTCAGGGTCTTCTCGATGACCTCCTGCGGGCTGCCGACGGTGAGCGGGGTCTGCTCGGTGAACTCCTCCAGCGAGGGGCCGTGGCCGTAGACGGGGGCGTTGTCGAAGTAGGGGCGGAACTCGCGCACCGCGTCCTGGGAGTTCTTCCGCATGAAGAGCTGGCCGCCGAGGCCGACGATCGCCTGCTCGGGGGTGCCGTGGCCGTAGTGGGCGTAGCGCTCGCGGTAGAGGCCGATCAGGCGCTGGAAGTGGTCCTTGGGCCAGAAGATGTTGTTGGCGAAGAAGCCGTCGCCGTAGTAGGCGGCCTGTTCGGCGATCTCGGGGCTGCGGATGGAGCCGTGCCAGACGAACGGCGGGGTGTCGTCGAGCGGGCGCGGGGTGGAGGTGAAGGACTGCAGCGGGGTGCGGAAGCGGCCCTGCCAGTCGACGTCCTCCTCGCGCCAGAGCTGGTGCAGCAGCGCGTAGTTCTCGACGGCGAGCGGGATGCCCTGGCGGATGTCCTTGCCGAACCAGGGGTAGACGGGGCCGGTGTTGCCGCGGCCCATCATCAGGTCGACTCGGCCGTCGGCGAGGTGCTGGAGCATGGCGAAGTCCTCGGCGATCTTCACCGGGTCGTTGGTGGTGATCAGCGTGGTGGACGTGGAGAGGATCAGCTTCTCGGTGCGGGCCGCGACGTACCCGAGCATGGTGGTGGGCGAGGAGGGCACGAACGGCGGGTTGTGGTGCTCGCCGGTGGCGAAGACGTCCAGGCCGACCTCCTCGGCCTTGAGCGCGATGGCCACCATGGCCTTGATCCGCTCGTGCTCGGTCGGGGTCCGCCCGCTGGTGGGGTCGGTGGTCACGTCTCCGACGCTGAAGATGCCGAACTGCACCGCTCTCAACTCCTTCGAGGTTGATTCAACATTCAACCACCCTCGACAACGGGCCGCCACCCGCCCCTATTCCCGAGGCCCGTCCCCGCCCCCGCACTCCCCCAGCGCCTCGTCCAGCCAGGCCAGCCAGAACGACTCCAGCTGGATGCCGCCGCGCAGCACCAGGTGCTGGAGGCGGTTCTCGGTGGCGGCGGCCTCCGGCGGGAAGTCCCGGCGCTCGATCTCCAGGTACTCGTCCAACTGCGCGCGGTGCAGCGCCCGGTGCCGGGCCAGCTCCGCCTCCAGGCCGTCCTCGCCGAGCACGGCGGCGGCCCGCAGGCGCAGCAGCAGCGGGTCGCGGACCGGCTTGGGGTCCTGCCGCTGCCCGACCCAGGCGCGCAGTGCTGCCCGCCCGGCGGGCAGCACCTCGTACTCCTTGCGCTGCCCGCGCCCCGCGCCGGGGGCCAGCGCCCGGACCAGCCCGTCGCGCTCCAGCCGGGCCAGTTCGCGGTAGATCTGCTGGTGCGTCGCGGACCAGAAGAACCCGATCGACCGGTCGAACCGCCGGGTCAACTCCAGCCCCGAGGACGGCTTCTCCAGCAGGGCGGTGAGGATCGCGTGCGGCAATGACATGCGGCGATCGTACGGGCCGCCCGGCTCCAGCAGCCGCCGCGCCTTCCACGCACCGACGGGAATCACCCGGGTCGCACGCATAACACCTTCATCACTTTTGCCAATCATTTACCTTCAAATAACTATCCCTTTTGATGACCAGTCACCATATGTACCATTTTCTCCTTTTCTTACGATCCGTACACGCTCCGCCGCAGTGGCGGAACAGTGACGAGGAGTGGAAGTGCGCGAACGCAGGACGGGACGCCGCAGCGGGCTGATGCCACCGGGCGTCCGGGGGGTGGGCGCCGTGCTGGCACTCGCCATGTCGGTCTCGCTACTGGCCGGGACGGAGACCGCGCTGGCCGCGCCGAAGCCGGGCAAGTCCGGTGGGGCGCAGGGCACGAAGTGGGCCGCCGAAGCCGCTGACATCCCGTCGGCGCGGGTGGCGGCACGGCTGTCCGGGCAGCGGGTGGAGGCGCTGTCCGAACGGAGCGAGACGTCGACGACGTGGGTGAACAAGGACGGCTCGCTGACCACCGAGCTGTTCGCCGGCCCGGTGCGCTTCGAGCGGGACGGGCAGTGGACGGACGTCGACCTGACGCTCCAGCAGCAGGCGGACGGCTCGGTGGCGCCCAAGGCGCACCCGGGCGCGCTGAAGTTCGCCGCGCCGGGCGGCAGCCGGGCGCGGTCCTTCGCGGACTCGCAGGCCGGCAAGGACGAGAACCGCACCCTGGTGACCCTCGGCGAGGGCGACCAGCAGGTCGAGCTGCAGTGGAAGGGCGGCCTGCCCCGGCCCGAGCTGGACGGTACGAAGGCCACGTACAAGGACGCGATCGGCGACGGCGCGGCCGACCTGGTGGTGGAGGCCACCCGGACCGGCTTCGAGCAGTACACCGTCCTCAAGCAGCGCCCGGCGGCGGCCGGTTACTCCTACACCATGCCGCTGAAGGCCAAGGGTCTGAAGGCCGAGCAGCAGGCGGACGGCGGCGTGCTGCTCACCGACCGGAAGACCGGCGAGCAGAAGGCCGTGCTGCCCGCCCCGGTGATGTGGGACGCCACTTCGATCGAGGGCTCCCGCGAGCACCCGAACCGGGCGAAGGTCGACCTGAAGGTCGTCCAGCGTGGCGAGAACATCGACCTGGTGTTCACCCCGGACGCGGCGTTCCTCGCCGACCCGAAGACGCAGTACCCCGTGACCGTCGACCCCTCGACCGTCGCCCTGGGCAACGTCTTCGACACCCGGGTGCAGAAGGGCGAGACCGTCGACTGGTCGGCCGACACGGAGCTGTACTGGGGCAATTCCGGTACCAAGAACGCCGACGGCTCCTCCCGCGAGGCCCGCGCCTTCATCAACTGGAACACCGCACCGATCGCGGACGCCCTGGTGATGAACGCGACCCTGTCGCTGTGGAACTTCCACTCCGGCAACAACGACTGCCTCCCCTACGCCTTCGACGTCTACGACACCGGCCTGGCCTCGACCGCCTCCCGGTGGACGGCGCAGCCCGCCTGGACCTCCAAGCTGGCGTCCTCGACCGAGACCAGGGGACGGGCGGCCTGCGGCGGCGCCGGCTGGATCAACGCCGACGTCACCAACCTGGTGCAGACCTGGACCTCGGCGAAGAAGTCCGTCTCCGGCATGGGCCTGCGCGCCCCCGACGAGACGAACACCAAGTACTGGAAGGAGGTGAACTCCTCCGAGGCCGGCTCCAACGTGCCGAAGCTGACGGTCACTTACAACTACCGGCCGCGCAGCGGCACCGACCAGCAGGCCGGCTCGCCGTTCTACAAGGACGCGGGCGGCGTCTGGTGGGTCAACTCCACCACCCCGACGCTGCGCGACACCTTCGTCGACCCGAACAACGACAAGGTCAACGGCACCTTCCAGATCTTCGACAACGACACCAACGCGCAGGTCGGCAACGTCCTGGTCTCTCCCTACGTCGCCTCGGGCCAGCCCGCCTCGGTAACCGTCCCGGCCGGGGTGCTGGCCAACGGGAAGACCTACCGGTTCCGCACCTCGCCGTACGACGGCACGCACTACAACCTGGGCTGGTCGCCGTGGGCGTACTTCACGGTCGACACCTCCGCACCGTCCGCACCCTCCGCGATCGGCTCGGCCGACTACCCGTCGGGCCAGTGGGTCAAGGGCGCCGGGCAGAGCGGCGTGTTCAGGGTGACGCCGCCGTCCGGCGACCAGAGCGCCCTGGAGTGGACGCTCGACGGCGCCCACTGGACCAAGGTCCCCACCGGCGGCTCCGCCGCCGAGGTCGCCCTGACCGTCACCCCGGAGCGGGCCGGCACCCAGACCCTGCAGGTGCGGGCCGTCGACCGGGCCGAGAACAAGTCCGAGCCGGTCTCCTACACCTTCCAGGTCGGCGCCGGCGGCGTGATCGCCCCCGGCGACGGCACCCGCACCGCCGCCCGCCTCCCGCTGATCGCCGAGGCCGACGCCGCCAAGTACAACGCCGTGTCGTTCTCCTGGCGCCGCTCCGACGCCGACGCCTGGACGACGGTCCCGGCCGCCGACGTCACCAGCGGCGGCACCGCCGTCACCTGGCCGGTCGCGCTGAACGGCGGCAAGAGCCCGTCACTGACCTGGAACGCCACCTCCACCGTCGACCCCGACGGCACCGTCCAGTTGCGCGCCGACTTCACCGGCCCCAACGGCGCTGCGATCTCCTCGGAGGGCGTCAAGGTGGTCGTCGACCGCAGGGCGAGCGGCGCCGCGACCCAGCAGGTCGGCCCCGGCACGCTCAACCTGCTGACCGGTGACTTCACCGTCTCCGCCACCGACGTGTCGCTGTTCGGCCTCACCGTCGGCCGCACCCACTCCTCGCGCGACCCGAAGGCCCCGGCGAACAAGGACGGCCAGGCGCCGATCTTCGGCCCGAACTGGACCTCCGGCGTGGCCTCCGAGGTCTCCCAGTCCGGCTACACCGAGATCCGCAGGACCTCCGGCACCTCGCTGGACGTCGTCCTCGCCGAGGGCGACACGATCGGCTTCACCGCCGACGCGGCGGGCAACGGCTGGGTGCCGGAGCCCGGTGCCGAGGCACTGACCCTGCGCGGCTCCTTCGCCTCCGGCGACTTCACCCTCTCCGACACCGAGGGCGCCGTCACCACCTTCGCCAAGGTCGACCCGGCCGTCGCCACCTGGACGGTGACCTCCAGCCTGCTGGACGGCCTGGCCAACTCCACCACCACCGTCGTCTCCGAGAAGACCGTGGTGAACGGCAAGACCCTGGCCCGGCCGAAGTACCTGATCGCGCCGACCTCCGCCGCGACCACCGCCGCCTGCGCGGCCGACCCGGCCACCAAGGGCTGCCGCGTCCTGCAGTTCGGGTACGCCACCGCCACCACCGCGACCGGCAACACCAACAGCACCGACTTCGGCGACTTCACCGGGCAGGTCTCCACCATCAAGCTGTGGGCCACCGCCCCCGGCGCGACGGGCGCCACCGCGACCGACGTGGCCACCTACCGCTACGACCTGGCAGGCCGCCTGCGCCAGACCTGGGACCCGCGGCTCGGTCCGGGTACCAAGACCCAGTACTCGTACGTCGAAGGTGCCACCTCCGACGGCGCCCTGTACGCCGTGCTGCCCCCGGGCATCAACGGCGGCTACCACATGGCCTACGGCAGCATCGCGGGCAACCCGGCCGCCGGCGACGGCATGCTCACCAAGGTGTGGACCAACACCCTCACCCCCGGCACCACCAGCACCGTCAACGGCACCGCCACCACCACGATCGTGTACGGCGTTCCGACCAGCGGCAGCAAGGCCCCCGAGGACCTGTCGGCCGCCGCCGGCGCGACCTGGGGCCAGACCGACCTGCCCACCGACGCCACCGCCGTCTTCCCCGCCGACCAGGTCCCCGCGTCCCACAGCGGCGCGAGCCTGAACGCGGGCGACTACACCCGGGCCACCGTCACCTACCTGAACGCCTCCGGCCGCCAGGTCAACACGGCCGCCCCCGGGCACCGCATCACCACCACCGAGTACGACAAGTGGGGCAACAGCGTGCGCACGCTGACCGCCGCCAACCGCGAACTCGCCCTCGGTGCGAGCAGCGCCGCCAAGGCCCAGCTGGCCGACCTCGGCATCAACACCCTCCCCAGCGGCGAACGCGCCCAACTGCTCTCCAGCACCAGCCTGTTCAGCGCCGACGGGCAGCGCGAGACGGAAAACTCCGGTCCGCTGCACCGCGTCACCCTGGCCGCCGACGTGGTCTCCGGCGGCGCGACCGTCGCCCGGGCCGGCACCCAGACCGTCGCCCGCACCCGCACCGTGAAGACCTACGACGAGGGCCGCCCGACCGACGGCACCGCCAAGGTCAAGGACCAGGTCACCACCACCGTCACCGGCGGCGCGCTACGCGCCTGGCCCGAGGTGTTCACCGAGACCCGCACCGACCGGAGCGTCTTCGACTGGGCGCTCGGCGTCGCCACCCAGCAGGTCCAGGACGCCGGAGGCCTGAACCTCACCACCACCACCGGCTACGACAGCCAGGGCCGCGTCACCTCCAAGCGACTGCCCAAGTCGAACGGTTCGGACGCGGGAACCACCCGCACCACCTACTGGTCCGGCACCGGCACCGGCGCCTGCGCCGGCCGCCCCGAGTGGGCCGATCTCATCTGCAGCACCGGCCCGGCCGGCGACATCACCGGCGGCGGCGCCAACCCGGCCCAACTGCCCGTCAAGACCGTCCAGTACGGCCTGTTCGGCCAGACCGCGCAGACCGACGAGAGCGCGAACGGCGTCACCCGCACCACCACCATCACCTCCGACGCGGTCGGCCGCCCGGTCACCACCACCGTCACCGGCGGCCTCGGCGCCGCCGTCCCGGCCGTCACCACCACCTACGACCCCGCCACCGGAGCCGTCACCAGGCAGACCTCGGCCGGCGGCGGGACGATCACCAAGGCGTACGACGCGCTCGGCCGCCAGATCTCCTACACCGACGCCGACGGTGCGACCACCACCACCGAGTACGACGCCCTCAACCGACCCACCAAGGTCACCGACAGCGCGCCGTCCACCACCACCTACACCTACGACACCGCCCTCGACCCGCGCGGCCCGGCCACCTCGGTCACCGACTCCGTCGCCGGCACCTTCACCGCCCGCTACGACGCCGACGGCAAGGCCGTCAGCCAGGGCCTGCCCGGCGGCTACACCACCGCCGACGCCTACGACCCGACCGGGACCGCGGTCTCCCGCACGCACACCCGGAACAGCGACGGCGCCGTCCTGCTCGCCGACAGCATCACCGAGACCGTCCATGGCCAGTGGGCCACCCACACCGGCACTCCCGGCGTCACCGCGGCCCAGACCTACGCCTACGACAAGGCCGGCCGCCTCACCACCGTCCAGGACACCTCGCCCGACGCCGTCTGCACCACCCGCACCTACGGCTTCGACCACAACACCAACCGCACCGCCCTCACCACCGCCGCCGCCCCCCGGGGCACCGACTGCACCACGAACGGAGCGACCACCCAGGCCGGCACCTACGACAGCGCCGACCGCCTGGTGAACCCCGGCTACGCCTACGACGCCTTCGGCCGCACCACCGCCCTGCCCGGCACCACCCTCGCCTACTACACCAGCGACCTGGTCCAGCAGCAGACCACCGGCGCCAACCGCTCCACCTGGACCCTCGACCCCGCCCAGCGCTTCCGCGCCTGGACCACCGAGACCAACAGCGGCGGTGCCTGGACCACCGGCCGGACCTCCACCCACCACTACGGCTCCGACGGCGACAGCCCCCGCTGGACCGGCGACAACCTCGGCAACTTCACCCGCAACGTGGCCGGCCCGAACGGCGACCTCGGCGCGACCACCGCCAACGGCGGCACCGTCACGTTGCAGTTCGCCACCCTGCACGGCGACACCGGCCTGCAACTCCCCCTCGCCGGAGGAGCTCCCACCGTCCTCGACTACGACGAGTACGGCAATCCCCGGGCCGGCCAGGCCGCTGTCCGCTACGGCTGGCTCGGCGCCAAGCAGCGCGCCTCCGACACCCCTTCCGGCCTGACCCTGATGGGTGTGCGCCTCTACAACCCCGGCACCGGACGCTTCCTGTCCGTCGACCCGGTGGCCGGCGGCAACGCCAACGCCTACGACTACGTCCACGGCGACCCGCTCACCAGGTTCGACCTCGACGGCCGCTGGTGCCTGGTCGGGAAGAACAGGAACGGCACCTGCCGGGGCCACAACACCGTCCACAAGGTCACCAGGTGGGCCTACAACAACCGCGCCCAGATCGCCTCGGTGGCCTCCATCGGCGTCTGCGTCTTCGGCGGGCCCGTCGGCTGCGCGGTGGCCTCGGGCATCGCCTACGCCGTCAACGTCCACCAGTACGGCTTCACCACCCGCGGACTGGTGGTCAACGCCCTGACCATCGGCTGGGGGACCAAGGTCGGCCTGATGACACGGGGCTACCGGTTCGCCACCCGGTGGGGCGGATGGGCGTTCAACTCGCTGTACGCGGTGCCTTCCCTCGCTTGTACCATCCGATGGGGCAGGTGCCCGTAGCCGTACCACGCCGCCGGGCCTCGCGTCCGAGGCCCGGCGGCATCATGTCGATCCTCCATGGGTGGCCCTGTTGAAGACCTACAAGAACCCTTCGTACTCGCTCCTCGGCCTCACCGCGGTCGCCGTGGGATTCCTGCTCGCGTGCCTCGACCTCTCCGCGGCCCGGTCGCTCACCTTCGAGACAGTGGCCAAAATCCTCCTGTACGTGGCGCTCGCCGCTTTCGGGGTGGCAGTGGTCAGGATCAAGGTCCGCTCCACCCCCGAGGGGGTGGAGGTGAAGAACCTCCTGAGCAGCCGCTTCGCCCCGTGGCGCGAGATCACGGGCTTCCGGACCGAGGCGAGCCTCGTGATCGACCTCGCAGACGGCCGCGCGATCAAGTGCTCCGCCGTCCAGCCGAGCAACGTCTCCCACGTGTCGAAAGGCAGGAGTTACGCCCACCGGGTCGCCGACGAGCTGAACGCGGCCCTGTCCCGGAACAACGGAATCCGCTGACGGGAGGAGCACGGCCGCCGGTCAGAGCGCGGCGGCCAGCCGGGTGCCCTGGTCGATGGCGCGCTTGGCGTCGAGCTCGGCGGCCACGTCGGCGCCGCCGATCAGGTGCGGTTCGACGCCGCGCGCGCGCAGTGCCTCGACCAGGTCGCGGCGGGGCTCCTGGCCCGCGCAGAGCACCACGGTGTCAACGGGCAGCACCTGCTCCTCGCCGCCGACGGTGACGTGCAGCCCGGCGTCGTCGATCCGGCGGTACTCGACGCCGGGGACCATCACCACGCCGCGGTGCCGCAGTTCGGTGCGGTGGATCCAGCCGGTGGTCTTCCCCAGGCCCGCGCCGACCTTGCCGGCCTTGCGCTGGAGCAGGTAGACGCTGCGCGGGGCGGCGGCCCGGACCGGCGCGGCCAGGCCGCCGGGGCCGGTGTGGGCGGCGTCCACGCCCCACTGGGCCAGGAAGTCGGCGTCCGGGCCCGGGTCGGTGAGGTACTCGGCGACGTCGAAGCCGATGCCGCCCGCGCCGATCACCGCGACCCGGTCGCCGGCCTTCGCGCCGTCCCGCAGCAGGTCCAGGTAGCCGAGCACGCTGGGGTGGTCGACGCCCTCGATCTCCGGGGTGCGCGGGGTGACGCCGGTGGCCAGCACCACCTCGTCCCAGCCGGTCAGGGCGTCCGCGTCGGCGACCGTGCCGAGGCGCAACTCGACGCCGGTGCGGGCGAGTTCGTGCCGGTAGTAGCGCAGCGTCTCGTCGAACTCCTGCTTGCCGGGGACCTTGCGGGCGACGTTCAGCTGCCCGCCGATCTCCGCGGCGGCGTCGAACAGGGTGACCCGGTGGCCGCGGCCGGCGGCGGAGACGGCGAAGGCGAGTCCGGCGGGGCCGGCCCCGACCACGGCGATCCGCTTGCTCAACCGGGTGGGGGCGAGAACGAGTTCGGTCTCGTGGCAGGCCCGCGGGTTGACCAGGCAGGAGGTGACCTTCCCGCTGAAGGTGTGGTCCAGGCAGGCCTGGTTGCAGCCGATGCAGGTGTTGATGGACTCGGGGGCGCCGGCCGCGGCCTTGTTGACGAAGGCGGGGTCGGCCAGCATCGGGCGGGCCAGCGAGACCAGGTCGGCGTGGCCGGTGGCGAGCAGCTGCTCGGCGACCTCGGGGGTGTTGATCCGGTTGGTGGTGACCAGCGGGATGCCGACCTGGCCCATCAGCTTCTTGGTCACCCAGGCGAAGGCGCCGCGCGGCACCGAGGTGGCGATGGTGGGGATCCGGGCCTCGTGCCAGCCGATGCCGGTGTTGATGATCGTGGCGCCGGCCCGCTCGACCTGCCGGGCGAGTTCGACCACCTCGTCGAAGGTGGAGCCGCCGGGGACCAGGTCGAGCATCGAGAGGCGGTAGATCAGGATGAAGTCCGGCCCGACCCGCTCGCGGACCCGGCGGACGATCTCCAGCGGGAAGCGGGTGCGGTTGGCGTAGGAGCCGCCCCACTCGTCGGTGCGGTGGTTGGTCTGCGCGGCGATGAACTCGTTGATCAGGTAGCCCTCGGAGCCCATGATCTCCACGCCGTCGTACCCGGCGGAGCGGGCCAGCTCGGCGCACCGGGCGAAGGACTCGACGGTCGCCTCGATCTGCTCCGCCGTCAGCTCGTGCGGGACGAAGGGGCTGATCGGGGCCTGCAGCGCGGACGGCGCGACCAGGTCCTCGTGGTAGGCGTAGCGCCCGAAGTGCAGGATCTGCAGGGCGATCTTCCCGCCCTCGGCGTGCACCGCGTCGGTGATCACCCGGTGCTCGGCGGCCTCCTGCTCGGTGGTGAGCTTGGCGCCGCCGGACCACGGGCGCCCGGCCTCGTCGGGCGCGATGCCGCCGGTGACGATCAGGCCGACGCCGCCGCGGGCGCGCTCCGCGTAGAACGCCGCCATCCGCTCGAAGCCGTGCTCGGCCTCCTCCAGGCCGACGTGCATGGACCCCATCACCACGCGGTTCGGCAGCGTGGTGAAGCCCAGGTCGAGCGGGGCCAGCAGGTGCGGGTACGCAGCAGTCATCGACGCCTCCGGTCGGGATTTGTTACCCAACGGTAGGGCGCATCGATCGAGGGATGCAACTAGTTGCAAAAACCGGGGCGCGGCGACGACGCACTACAGTCGGGGCCATGGCGACGGACGAGGCGAGCGCGCGGATCGACAGCTGGATCTGGGCGGTCCGGCTGATCAGGACCCGCTCGGCGGCGGGCGCGGCCTGCCGGGCCGGGCACGTCAAGCTGAACGGGGCCGCCGCGAAGCCCGCGCAGCACGTGAAGCCGGGCGACGACGTGCGGGTCCGGATCGAGGGCCGGGAGCGGATCGTCAAGGTGGTGCGGCCGATCGCCAAGCGGGTCGGCGCGCCGGTCGCCGAGACCTGCTACGAGGACCACAGCCCGCCGCCCCCGCCGCGTGAGGAGCGGCCCGCCGGCGTCGCGGTGCGCGAGCGCGGGGCGGGCCGCCCGACCAAGCGCGACCGGCGCGACCTGGAGAAGCTCAAGGACGGCCACCGGCCGTACTTCTGAGGCCCGCTCAGCCCTTCAGCAGTGCGGCCCGCTCAGTCCTGCTCGGCCTTCTTCTCGGCGGCGCGGACCTGCGCGGCGAACTCCTCGGCGGCCAGCCGCTCCACGGTGGCGCCGTACTCGGCGGCCAGCGCGTCGGCCGGCCCGTGCTCGTGCTCGACCAGGTCGACCACCAGCAGGGCCCGCCCGTCCTCGACCCGGGAGGAGAGCAGGATCAGGCCCGCGCCGCCCTCGGTCAGCTCGCTCTGCTCGGCGGCGTTGCCGAGCGCCGCGCCGGCCGCGAAGCCCAGCAGCACCCCGATCGGGCCGCCGAGCAGCCCGACCAGGCCGCCGACCAGGCCGGAGCCGACGGTCGGCACGCCCGCGCCGCGCACGTGGCTCTCCGGGAAGTCGAGGACGCCCTCGGCGTCGCGCTCGACCACCGCGACCTGCCGCAGGCCCGGCAGGTGCTTGGCCTTCTCGTAGGCCGCGCGGCAGTCCGCCGGGTCGGTGAAGCCCAGCAGCAGCACGTTGTGGTGGTGGTCGCTCATCCCGCTGTCCCCTTCGTCGGCCGGCCTCCGTCTCCGGCACGGCACCCGCCCCATCCTGCCCCGGCCACCCCGTACCATGCCCCGGCGCCGCGCCGGGCACCCCCCGGCGGCGGCGATAATGGGGGGATGGCCCGCCGACGCACCCCCGCCCAGCCCGCCGCCCAGGACTGCCCCTGCGGCCTGCCCGCCCGCTACGCCGACTGCTGCGGCCGACTGCACCGCGGCGAGGCCGCCGCGACCACCGCCGAGCAGCTGATGCGCTCCCGGTACAGCGCCTTCGCCGTCCGCGACGAGCCGTACCTGCTGCGCTCCTGGCACCCCGACTTCCGGCCCACCACGGTGGACTTCGACCCCACGCTGCGCTGGGAGCGGCTGGAGATCCTCGGCACCACCGAGGGCGGCCCGTTCCACACCGTCGGCGCGGTCGAGTTCCGCGCGCACTTCCGCCAGGGCGGCCGGGCCGGCGCGATGTCCGAGGACAGCCGGTTCGTCCGGCACCACGGCGAGTGGATGTACCTGGACGGCCTGGTCGACTGACCGGCCGTCAGGCCGCGCTCCGGAGCCGGTGCTTGAGGCCGAGCAGCGCCCCGCCCGGGCCGTGCGGCCGCAGCCAGCCGGTGTCGGTCCGGTCCACGGCGCCGAACCGGTACTTGTAGGGCTCGTCGCCGCGCAGGAAGTCGAAGGTCCGGACGCCCTCGGCGGCGCAGGAGCGCAGCGCCGCGTCGATCAGCGCGGTGCCGAGCGAGTCGGCGGCCCAGCGCACGTCCCAGCCGATCTGGTAGTAGGCGAACCGGTCGGCCCAGCGGAAGCCGTACAGCGCGCCGACCACCTCGTCGCCGCGCCGGGCCAGCTGGAAGGCCGGGCCGCGGCCGGGCGCGGCCGTCTCCAGCAGGCGGCGGTGCAGCGGCAACCGGTCGGCGCCGAAGCTGCTGACGCCGCCCGCGGCGGCCTCCCGGCGCAGCCGGTGCAGGCGCAGCAGCTCGTCCAGCAGGGCCGGGTCGGCGGTGCCGGGCGGCAGCCAGTGGAAGGTGATCCCGGCGGCGGCCAGTCGGCGGTGGGCGCGCCGGTTGGCGGCCCGGAAGTCGCGCGAGCCGAGCCGATCGGGGCCGTCGGCGAGGTCGGCGCGCGGGCAGGCGGAGCGGGTGACGGGGCGGGCGCCGGGCGGCAGCAGCCAGTCGTGGCCGGGGTCGAGTCCGGGCAGCCACAGCGTGCTGCGGCGGGCCCGGCGGTCCAGCCAGGCGGCCACCTCGGCGCGCCGGTGCGGCCGGACGGCGGGCCCGCAGTGGTCGGCGGCGCCCGGCCCGGTGCCGAGCAGGGTGAGCACCGGCACCTCGACGGGCAGCCGATGGTGCGCCCGCTGCCGGACGGCGGCCAGCGGCAGCACCGCCTCGGCCCGGCCGTCGGGGCCGCGCCAGACCGCGATCTCGCCGTCGAGCCCGGCGCCCAGGGTGCGCCACCAGGCGAGCACCCAGTCCGGCCCGGCGAACCACGAGCCGTCCGGGTCCTCGGCGACCAACTCCCGCCAGTCGTGGACGAGTTCGCCGTCCAGTTCGGGTGTGCGGTGGATCTCCGGTGCGCCGTCCACTGGCCCGGCCCCCTCTGCTCGCTAGTGGCCGCCGCGCAGCCGGTGCACGGCCGGGTGCAGCCCGGACAGGATGGTGTCGAAGCGGTCCGGGCCGGTGTGCGAGTTGACCCGCAGCCGGCTGATCCGCAGCCGGTGGGCGGGGACCAGCTCGGTGTGCCGGTGGTCGAACAGGAAGCCCGTACGGTACCCGAGGCTGCGCAGCACCCGCTCGGCGCGCGGGTCGAAGTTGCCGTTCGGGTAGGCGAAGGAGCTCGGCGGGCGGCCCAGCCACTGCGCCAACCGCTCGTGGGCGCGGACGAGTTGGTCGTCGACCTCGGGATCGGAGCAGCGGTCCAGGCAGGGGTGCGAGGCGGTGTGGTTGCCGATCGCCACACCGCCGTCGAGCAGCTCGTGCAGTTCGGTGCGGCTCAACTGCCGCTGCCGGGGTGCCCGTTGGCGGGCGGTGTCGCGCAACTCGGCCAGGGTGCGCTGCCGTTCGCCGTCGGGCAGGGTCTTCATCCGGCGGACGGCCGCGGTCGGGCCGAGGCCGCGCAGGGCGGCGGCCCGGCCGCCGTGCCCGACCAGGTGGGCGGCCTCGGTCCACCAGTAGGGTTCGTCGCCGTCGACCAGGTCGGTGATCACGTAGGCGGCGGCGGGGATGCCGAGCCGGGCGAGCACCGGCAGGGCCTCGGTGAGCACGCTGCGGTCGCCGTCGTCGAAGGTGACCAGGACGCTGCGCGGCGGCAGCGGGCGGCGGTGCTCGGCGGCCCGGGCCACCTCGTCCAGCCCGACCGGGCGGGCGGTGCGCACCAGGCGCTCCATCTGGCAGCGGAACGCGGCCGGGTCGTCGACGCCGTGATAGGCGAGCACGGCGAGCCGGCGGGCCGCGCGGGCCCGGAAGACCGGCTGGAGCGGGGAGCGCCGCAGCAGGGCGTCGATCCCGCGTCGCCGGGCGGCACGTTCCGTGGTCGGCATGGCCTCGCTCCCCCTCCGGTGGCGCGCGCGGGTACCCCGGGCCGGTCGGCCCGGGGTACCCGCTGGACTCCAGGTCACAACCGTCCCATGTCCAGGTAATGCCTGTCCCAAGTTCCTGGAAGCCCGCTGGGAGAAATGCGCCGATCGGCCCGGTCCGAGCCGGCACCACCTGTCCGGATCACCCGCTTTGCCGACGATATGCCGGATTGCCATAGTGCTGAGGACTGCTGCCCAGTCCGTCCCATGGGAGTGCCACCACGATGACCATGCCCGGCTTCGGCTCGCTCGGCTCCAACGACGCCTTCTCCGAACTCCTGAACCGCTTCTTCGGGCTCAATCCCGCCGCCGCGCCGCCCGCCGTCCAGCGGGTCCCGATCGGCCGGTTGCTCACCGAGTCCGCCCGCGACCTGATCGCCCGGGCCGAGCTGCGCGCCCAGGAGGACGGCAGCATCGACCTGGACACCCCGCACCTGCTGTGGGCCGCCACCCGGGTCGACCCGGCCCGCTCGCTGCTCGCCCAGGCCGGCGCCGACCCCGACAAGCTGGCCGCCGCGATCGAGCGCGCGCTGCCCGCCGGCGAGGCCGACCCGTCCGCCGACCCGGGCCTGACCCCCGCCGCCAAGCGGGTGCTGATCGGCGCGCACGCCCGCTCGCAGGCCGCCGGCGTCTCCTACATCGGCCCCGAGCACATCCTGGCCGCGCTGCTCGACGACCCCGACTCGGCGGCCGGCCGGCTGCTCGGCGCCCAGGGTGCCGACGCCTCCCGCCTGCAGCGCGGCGCCGAGGCCGCCGCCCGCGGCGAGCGCGCCCCCGCCAAGCCGGAGAGCAAGACCCCGACCCTGGACGAGTATGGGCGCGACCTGACCGAGGAGGCCAAGCTCGGCAAGCTCGACCCGGTGGTCGGCCGGGCCGAGGAGATCGAGCAGACCGTCGAGATCCTCTCCCGCCGCTCCAAGAACAACCCGGTGCTGATCGGCGAACCCGGCGTCGGCAAGACCGCGATCGTCGAGGGCCTGGCCCAGCGGATCGTCTCCGGCGACGTCCCCGGCACCCTCAAGGACCGCCGGGTGATCTCGCTCGACCTGTCCGGCCTGGTCGCCGGCTCCAAGTACCGCGGCGAGTTCGAGGAGCGGCTGAAGAAGGTCATCGACGAGGTCCGCGAGGCCGCCGACTCCACCGTCCTGTTCATCGACGAACTGCACACCGTGGTCGGCGCGGGCGCCGGCGGCGAGGGCGCGATGGACGCCGGCAACATGCTCAAGCCCGCGCTGGCCCGCGGCGAGCTGCACGTCATCGGCGCCACCACCGTCGACGAGTACCGCAAGCACATCGAGAAGGACCCGGCGCTGGAGCGCCGCTTCCAGCCGGTGCTGATCCCGGAGCCCTCGGTCGAGGAGACCGTGCAGATCCTGGAGGGCCTGCGCGACTCCTACGAGGCGCACCACCAGGTTCGCTTCACCGACGAGGCGCTGCGGGCCGCCGCCGACCTCTCCGACCGCTACGTCTCCGACCGCTTCCTGCCCGACAAGGCGATCGACCTGATGGACCAGGCCGGCGCCCGGGTCCGGCTGCGCGGCCTGGGCCGCTCCACCGAGGTGATCGGCCGCGAGGACGAACTCGCCAAGCTGCACCGGGAGAAGGACGAGGCGGTCGCCGCCGAGGACTTCGCCCGCGCCTCCGAGCTGAAGGGCCGGATCGCCGACCTGGAGGCGCAGACCGCCGAGATCGAGGAGCGCCGCGAGGGCGTCGTCTCGGTCACCGTCGACGACATCGCCGAGGTGCTGTCCCGGCGCACCGGCATCCCCGTCGCCCAGCTCACCGAGGACGAGAAGGCCCGGCTGCTCAAGCTGGAGGACGAGCTGCACGCCCGGGTGATCGGCCAGGACAAGGCCGTGGTCGCGGTCTCCGAGGCGGTCCGCCGCAGCCGGGCCGGGATGGCCGACCCGAACCGCCCGGTCGGCTCCTTCCTGTTCCTCGGCCCCACCGGCGTCGGCAAGACCGAACTCGCCAAGGCCCTCGCCGAGTTGATCTTCGGGGACGAGGACCGGCTGGTCCGCTTCGACATGAGCGAGTTCCAGGAGAAGCACACCGTCTCCCGCCTGGTCGGCGCCCCGCCCGGATACGTCGGCTACGAGGAGGCCGGGCAGCTCACCGAGGCGGTCCGCCGCCGCCCCTACTCGGTGCTGCTCTTCGACGAGGTCGAGAAGGCCCACCCCGACGTCTTCAACGCGCTGCTCCAGGTCCTCGACGACGGCCGCCTCACCGACGGCCAGGGCCGCACCGTCGACTTCCGCAACACCGTGGTCATCATGACCTCCAACATCGGCTCGCAGCTGATCCTCTCGCACCAGGGCGAGACCGACGAGATCCGCGACCGGCTGATGGACGAGCTGCACGGGCGCTTCCTGCCCGAGTTCCTCAACCGGATCGACGACATCATCGTCTTCGACGCCCTCGGCGAGGACGACCTGCTGCGGATCGTCGACCTGATGCTCGCCAACTCCGAACGCCGGGTCAAGGCGCAGGGGTTGGAGCTCGACGTCACCGAGGCCGCCAAGAAGTGGCTGGTCGAGCACGGCCACCAGCCCGAGTTCGGCGCCCGCCCGCTGCGCCGCACCATCCAGACCAAGCTGGACAACCGGCTCGCCACCATGCTGCTCTCCGGCGAACTCCAGCCCGGCGACACCATCGTGGTCGACGCGCAGGACGGCGAACTCACCACCTCGATCGGCCGGCCCGCCGCCTCCGAGTGACACCCCCGCGCCGCCGCCCCCGCTCCTCCCGGGGGCGGCGGCGCCGTTCCGCCCGCCCGGCCGACAGTGCGCCGTGGCAGGCTCCGGGCCATGAACCTCACTGCCACGTCCCACAGTTGGGACGAGTCCGTGGCGCTGTTCGAGCGCCGCGGCCTGCCGGAGTCCAGCTACGAGAACCTGTACGACGAGACCTACGACGTGCACCCGGGCAGCCTGGCCGTCGACGGCGAACTCGACCTGGACGCGCTGGACCTGTACGGCACCGGCCTGGTCGTCGACGGCGACCTGACGGTGTCCGGCCCGGTCCTCAACCTCGACGACGGCTGCCCGGCCCTGGTCGTGCTCGGCGACCTCACCGCGGGCTCCGTCCACCTGGGCGGCGACGCGAAGCTGCTGGTCCGCGGCAGCGTGCGGACCGGGGCGTTCGTCGGCCACATGACGGACAAGCTGGTGATGATCGGCGGCGACCTCGCGGCCGGCGTCACCGTGCTCTCCAACGGCTTCTTCCCCGACCTGGTCGGCGGCGCGCTGACCGGCCCGGTGCTCGCCCCCGCCTACGCGCTGGCCGAACTGGAGAACGAGGTCACCGAGGGCACCGCCGCCGAGGTCCTGGTCCCGGAGCTGCTGCGCGCCGACGGCGAGCAGGACGAGCGCTTCTTCGACGCCCCGGGCGTCCACGGCGACCGTCTCTTCGCCCACCTGGAGGCCGGCCGCCCGGTCCTGCGCACCAGGGGTTGACGGTGCGTCAGCCGAGCGCGGTGGCCTTGCGGAGCAGGACGGCGCGCTCGCGCGGGTTGCGGCAGCGGCGGGCGGCGAGTTCGAGTTCGGCGCGGGCCTCGGCGGGGCGGCCCAGGCGGGTCAGGAGTTCGCCGCGGACGGTCGGGACCAGGTGCGAGCCGGGGAGCCGGTCGGTGGCGACCAGCTCGTCCACCAGGGCCAGCGCCTCGGCCGGCTCGCCCGCCATCGCCACCGCGACGGCCCGGTTGAGCTCGACCACCGGGGACGGGGCGACCCGGCCCAGCGCCTCGTAGAGCAGCACCACCCGCTCCCAGTCGGTCTCCTCGACCGAGGGCGCCGTCGCGTGGCAGGCCGCGATCGCCGCCTGCAGGCCGTAGGGGCCGAGGCCGCGCCCGGCCGCCGCGGCGCGGCCGAGCGCGGCCAGGCCGCGGCGGATCGCGGAGCGGTCCCAGCGGCGGCGGTCCTGGTCCTCCAGCAGGACCGCCTCGCCGTCCGGCCCGGTCCGGGCCGGGAACCGGGCGGCGGTCAGCTCCATCAGCGCCAGCAGCCCCTGCGGTTCGGGCTCGGCGGGCAGCAGCGCGGTCAGCGTCCGGGCCAGCCGGACCGCCTCCCGGGCCAGGTCGGGCCGGAGCAGGTCGGGGCCGGAGGTCGCGGTCGCGCCCTCGGTGAAGATCACGTACAGCACGCCGAGCACCGCCGCCAGCCGGGCCCGGCGCTCCTCGGTGGGCGGCACCTCGAACGGGACGTGCGCGGCCGCGACGGTCTTCTTCGCCCGGGTGATCCGGGCCTGCACGGTGGGCACCGGCACCAGGAAGGCCCGGGCGATCTCCTCGCTGGTCAGGCCGCCGACCACCCGCAGGGTGAGCGCGACCCGGGCCTCCGGGGCGAGCACCGGGTGGCAGGCGGTGAAGATCAGCGCCAGCACGTCGTCGTCGATCCGGTCCGGGTCCCAGGGCAGCTCGTCCGCCCCGCCGGAACCGGGCGGGGCGCCGGTCGCCGCCCCGCCCTCCTCCAACCCCTGCGCCAGCAGCGCGTAGCGCTCGTCCCGCGCGGAGCGGCGGCGGAAGGCGTCGACGGCCCGCCGCCGGGCCGTCGCCAGCAGCCAGCCGACCGGGTTGGCGGGTTCGCCGTCCCGGGTCCAGGAGACCAGCGCCTCGGCGAGGGCCTCCTGCGCGACGTCCTCGGCGAGCGCCAGGTCGCCGGTCCAGCGGGCCAGCGCGCCGACGATCCGGGCGGACTCGATCCGCCAGACCGCGGCGACGGCCCGGCGGGCAGCGTCCGCGACCGCGTCCGCCGGTGCCGCCGGGTGCTCCTCGGGGGCGGGCATCAGAGCTGGCCGGTCCGCTCGCGCCAGGCGCGCTCCTTGACGATCCACTCGTTGTCCTGCGGGAACTCGTCGATCCCCGGGACGCGGCGCACCTCGCACTTCGAACCGGGCAGCGCCGGGAGCCGCTTGGCCCACTCGACGGCCTCCTCCTTCGAGGCCACGTCGATCAGGTAGAAGCCGCCGAACAGCTCCTTCGTCTCCCCGTAGGGGCCGTCGGTGACCACCGGGGTCTCGCCGGCGAAGTCGACCACGACGCCCTGCCCGGGGTCGTCCAGCCCCTCGGCGGCGATCAGCACGCCCGCCCGGATCAGCTCCTCGTTGAAGCGCCCGACGGTCTCCAGCATCTCCTCGAACGGGGTCTCCATCATCTTCGCCAGCGTCTCGTCCGACGCCCGCATGATCAGCATGTACTTCGCCATCACCGTCTCCTGTGCTTCCGGGGGGCCGCTTCCCGGCCCGCTTCCACCCCTAGGTCGAACCGCGCGCACGCGGATCGACAGGAGACTGGCAGAAGTCAGGAAATTTTTCTCGCGCCTTCCTGGCTGCGACCCGGCCCGGCCGGGGGCCGAAGAGTCGCGGGCCGGGGCGGCCGCCTGCGGCGCGCGGCGGCGGGGGCCGACGACCGCGGGAGCACGCGCCTGCGGCGCGCGGCGGCCGGCGGGCCGGGCCCCTGCCGCCGGAGGCTCCTCGGCGCCCCGTGACCGGCCGTCAGGCCGTTTCGGCCTGGATCTCGCCGGCGGCGATCGCCTCGGTCAGGCGGGCGTGGTCGGCGGCGTTGCGGGCGGTGTAGTGGTGGGCGAAGGCGGCGACGGCGCGGTCGAAGGTGTCGTTGCGGCCGAGGTAGGCGGCGATGGCGATCCGGTCGCCGGAACGGGCGTGGGCGCGGGCCAGGGCGGTGCCGCAGAGGCGGGCGTAGGCGTGCAGGGCGGCGGCGGTCATGGTGCCGACCTCGGCGGAGCCCTTCATGTCGCGCAGCTGGCGCCAGTAGAAGTGGCGGCCGGCCGGGCCGGTCATCCAGCCCAGGAAGATGTCGCCGGCGGCCTGGGTGAGCAGCTGCCCGGCCACCACCCGCTGCCCGTGGTTCGGGTACCGACTGGGGCCCAGGTAAGGCTCCAGGACGGAGGCCTGGGCCTCCTTGACCTGGAGGATCAGCGGGTCGTCGGCGTCCCGGCCGCGCAGCAGGACGACGTAGCAGCGGGTGCCGACGCTGCCGACGCCGACCACCTTGCGGGCGGAGTCGACGTAGCTGTAGCGGTCGAGCAGGCGGCCGCGCTCCTCGGGGAGGGTGGCCCGGTAGTCGGCGAGCAGGCCGCGGACCTCGTCGGCGTCGAAACCGACGTGCTCGACCAGCGGGGGCTGGTCCTTGAACCGGCGGCGGCCGGTGGCGGTGGTCTCGGTGAGCTTCCCGGCGGCCTGCAGGCTGTCGCGGCGGCGGGCGGCGGCGAGGTGGGCCTCGACCCGGTGGCGGCGCTTGCCCTTGAGCCGGTCGAGCAGGTCGTCGGCCTCGATCCGCCGGTACCAGACGGCGAGTTCGCCGAGGCCGGCGAGTTCGCGGACGTGCTCGCGGTAGGCGCGGACGGCGGCCAGCACCACCCGGTGGGCGTCCTGCGGGCCCTCGCCGTTCTCCCGGGCGGCGACGGCGAGGCTGGCGGCGAGCCGCTGGACGTCCCACTCGAACGGGCCGGGCAGCGTCTCGTCGAAGTCGTTGAGGTCGAACAGCAGGCTGCGCTCGGGCGAGCCGAACAGGCCGAAGTTGACCAGGTGGGCGTCACCGCAGAGCTGGACGGTGAGGCCGCTGACGGGCGAGGGGGCCAGGTCGGCGGCCATCACGGCGGCGGCGCCGCGCAGGAAGGCGAACGGGGAGGCGGCCATCCGGCCGGTGCGGATCGGCACCAGTTCGGGGACCCGGCCGGCGGCCTGGGCACGCAGCACGTCCAGCGGGTCGGGCCGGTCGGCGGCGGGCCGCCAGTGCCCGGCGGTGGAGCGGGGGGCGTGCTTGCGGGCGGCGCGGCCGATCTCGGTGCGCTCGTCGACGGTCAGGTAGGGGGTGTCCACGGGCGGGGCTCCTGCGTCCTCGGGGACGGGAGACATACCGCGAGCGGCGCACTCCCCCACCGGGAGGGGTGCGCCGCTCACCCGGACAGCCGTGCCGCCGCTCGCCGCTCGCCGGTCCGCGTGCCGGTCCGACTACATGTTGATCATGTGGCCGGCCAGGCCGTGGATCGCCTCCTTGACGGCCTCGCCCAGCGTCGGGTGGGCGTGCACGTTGCGGCCGACCTCGTGGATCGTCAGGTCCCACTGCTGGGCCAGCGTCAGCTCCGGCAGCAGCTCGGTGACCTCGGGGCCGATCAGGTGCGCGCCGAGCAGTTCGCCGTGGGTCTCGTCGCAGATCACCTTGACGAAGCCGACCGGCTGGCCGAGGCCGTGCGCCTTGCCGTTCGCGGTGAACGGGAACTTCTGCACCTTGACGGCGTAGCCCTGCTCGCGGGCCTGCGCCTCGGTGTACCCGAAGGAGGCGACCTGCGGCTGGCAGTAGGTGGCGCGCGGGACCATCACGAAGTCGACCTCCATGGTCTCGGCCCCGGCGATGGTCTCGGCGGCGATCACCGCCATCGCCTCGGCGGCGTGCGCCAGCATCAGCTTGGCGGTGACGTCGCCGATCGCGAAGATGTGCCCGGCGCTGGTGCGGCCGCGCCCGTCCACCGCGATCGCGCCGCGTTCGGTGAGCTGCACGCCGGTGGTCTCCAGGCCGTAGCCCTGCACGCGCGGCACGAAGCCGATCGCCTGCAGCACCTTGTCGGTCTCCAGCACCTCCTGCTTGCCGTCCCGGGTGACGGTGACCTTCACCGGCTTGTTCGGGTCGGAGTCGTCGATCGCGTCGACCCGGGTGCCGAGCAGCACCTTGATGCCCAGCTTGCGGTACTGCTTGGCGAGTTCGGCGGACACCTCGGCGTCCTCCAGCGGCACCATCCGGTCCAGGAACTCGACGATGGTGACGTCGACGCCGTAGTTGTGCAGCACGTACGCGAACTCGACGCCGATCGCGCCGGCGCCCGCGATGACGATCGAGCCGGGCAGTTGCTCGGTGAGGATCTGCTCCTCGTAGGTGACGACCCGCTCGCTCAGCGAGGTGCCGGGCAGCAGCCGGGTGGTGGCGCCCGCGGCGATCACGCAGTGGTCGAAGGTGACCATCTCGAAGCCGCCCGCGGTGAGCTTCACCTGCAGGGTGTGGTCGTCGACGAAGGTGCCCCAGCCGTCGTACTCGGTGATGCCGTTCTTCTTCATCAGGTAGTGGACGCCCTTGACCCGGCCGTCGGCGACCTGCCGGGAGCGGCTGAACGCCTTGCCGTAGTCGAAGGACACCTTGCCGTCGACCTGGATGCCGTACAGCTCGGCCTCGTTCAGCACGGTGTGCGCCAGCTCGGCGTTGCGCAGCAGCGCCTTGGACGGGATGCAGCCGACGTTCAGGCAGACGCCGCCCCAGTACTTGGCCTCGACCACGGCGGTGCGCAGGCCGAGCTGGGCGGAGCGGACGGCGGCGGTGTAGCCGCCGGGGCCGGCGCCCAGGACGACGACGTCGTAGTGCGTGCTCATGTTCCTCGTTCCTCCGAAGACTTCGACGACCGGCGGACGACCGGCGGCGGACCGGGTTGCGGCCCCGGCACCGGTGCACCCTGCCGCCAGTACATCAGGTCCGGGTCGGTCAGTGGCCGGGGAGGGCGGGCAGCGCGCCGTGCTGGAGCCAGCTGTCGAGCAGCGGGCCGAGCGGGCGGTCGGTGTAGCGGGCGGCGTGCGCGGCGAAGTCGTCGGTGGTGACGACGCCGTGCCGGTAGGCGGTGGGCCAGTCCCGGAGCAGCCGGAAGAACGCCGGGTCGCCGAGCGCGCAGCGCAGCGCGTGCACGGTCAGGCCGCCGCGCTCGTAGACCCGGTCGTCGAACATGTGGCGCTTGCCGGGGTCGCCGATGGTGAGGTCCTGCGGCAGGCCGCGCAACTGCAGGTGAGCGTCGGCGGCCTTGCGCTGGGCGGTGGGGCCGCCGGTGCGCTCGGACCACAGCCACTCGCTGTACTTGGCCAGGCCCTCGTTGAGCCAGATGTGCCGCCAGTCGCGGATCGTGACGCTGTTGCCGAACCACTGGTGGGCCAGCTCGTGCGCGACCAGCCGCTCCCAGCCGCGCCGCCCGTCGACGTGGTTGCGGCCGAAGGTGGCCATGCCCTGCGCCTCGACGGGCACGTCCAGGTCCTCGTCGACCACGGCGACGGTGTACCCGTCGAACGGGTACGGGCCGAACAGCTCCTCGAACATCCGCATCATCTGCGGCTGCCGGCCGAAGTCGAACTCGAACGCGGCCTGCAGCGGCTGCGGCACCCAGCCGGTCTGCGGGACGCTGCCGGGCGCGAGCTCGGCGAGCTGGACCCGGCGCAGCGGGGCGATCACCAGGCCGACCAGGTAGGAGGCGGTCGGCGCGGGCTGCTCGTACACCCAGGTGGTCGAGGAGGACCGGGTGGTGCGGCTGAGCAGCCGGCCGCCGGTGACCACCGCGTACGGCGTGGCGGTGGTGACCGTCAGCTGGTAGGCGGCCTTGTCGGCGGGCCGGTCGTTGCAGGGGAACCAGGACGGGGCGCCGATCGGCTGGGAGGCGACCAGCGCGCCGTCGGTGATCTCCTCGAAGCCGAGGCCGCCCCAGGGGCTGCGGACCGGGCGCGGGTTGCCGGACCAGTGCACCTCGCAGGTGAACACCGCCCCGGCGGCGGGGGCCTTGGCGGGCTTGATCCGCAGCTTGCCCTCGCGGTGCGCGTAGTGCGCGGGCCTGCCGTCGACCAGCACCTTGCCGATCCGGAAGTCCGCCAGGTCGAGGGTGAACTCGCGCAGCGGCTCGGCCCCCGCGATGGCGGCGATCCGGGCCGAGGCCGCCAGCCGGTTCGGCCCGGGCCGGTAGTCCAGCGCGATCTCGTACCGGTGGGCCCGGTAGCGCGGGTCACCGTGCCGGGGGAAGTACGGGTCGTCGGCGGCGGGGGCCTGCTTGGGGCTCACCGGTGGTGCTCCTCCTGGCGCGGGGGCGGTCACGTACTCAGTGCCAGGCTTCGATCGGGTTGCCGAGCCAGCGGGTGTCGGCGGGGACCGTCTCGGCGCGCATCACGAGGGAGGCGGGGCCGAGGGTGGAGCGTTCGCCGACGGTGCTGCCGGGCAGCACGATGCCGCCCGGGCCGAGGGTGGCGCCCGCGCGGAGCTCCACAGTATCCAGCCTCATGATCCGGTCGTGGAAGAGGTGGGTCTGCAGGACGCAGCCGCGGTTGACGCTGACGCCGTCGCCGAGGGTGACCAGGTCGGCCTCGGGCAGCCAGTAGCTCTCGCACCAGACGCCGCGGCCGATCTTCGCGCCGATCGAGCGCAGCCACAGGTTCATCAGCGGGGTGCCGGCGGCGCGGCCGACCAGCCACGGCACGGCGAGCACCTCGGTGAAGGTGTCGGCCAGCTCGTTGCGCCACACGAAGCCGGACCACAGTGGGTGCTCGACGGCCCGGAACCGGCCGACCAGCAGCCACTTGGCGGCGGCCGAGACCAGGCAGGCGACCAGCCCGGCGGCCAGCAGGACCGGGCCGGACAGCAGCGGCTGCCCGAGGGCGCAGAGCGCGGCGACGGTGAACACGGCGAGCGCGGCGGAGGCGAACACCGGGACGATCCGGGCCAGCTCGGTGAGGCCGCGGGCCCAGCGCAGCCGGGCGGGGGGCTCGTAGGTGAGGGCGAGGTCGGCGGTGTCGGCGGCCCGGGGCAGCTTGACCGGCGGCATGCCGAGGTAGGAGCTGCCGCGCTTGGCCTTCTTGGGGGTGGCGGAGAGCACGCCGACCAGGCCGCGGTCGGGGACGGCCCGGCCGGGCGCGGTCATGCCGGAGTTGCCGAGGAAGGCGCGCTCGCCGATCTCGGCCCGGCCGGTCCGCAGCCAGCCGCCGCCGAGCTCGTACGGGGCGATCAGGGTGTCGTCGGCGAGGAAGGCGCCGTCGCCGACCTTGGTGAGGCTGGGCAGCGCGAGCACGGTGGACACCTCGGCGCCCTTGCCGATCCGCATGCCGAGCAGCCGCAGCCAGACCGGGGTGATCAAGCCGGCGTACAGCGGGAACAGGGTCTCCCGGGCCAGGTCCATCAGCTGGCTGACCGTCCAGGCCTGCCAGCCGGTGCGGCTGTGCAGCGGGTGGTGGCCGGTGCGCAGGCCGAGCGAGAGCAGCCGGACGGCGACCAGCACGATCCCGGCGTAGGCCAGGCCGAAGGAGAGGGTGGCGGGGACCAGGGCGAGCAGCGCGCCGCGCAGGGCGGCGGCCAGGTCGTCGCCGGGGTGGACGAACTGTCCGGCGATCAGCAGGCCGGGCAGCGCGGCGAACAGCGGCAGCAGGGCGAGGCCGAGGCCGGTGGCGCCGTAGACGGCGGACCAGCCGCGGGTGCGCGGCGGGCGCTGCTTGGGCCAGGCCCGGTCGGCCTTGCCGGTCTTGACGGCGGGCGCGCCGGCCCAGCGCTGGCCGGTGGGGACGGAGCCGGTGACGCCGGAGCCGGGGGCGATCTCGGCGCGCTTGCCGATCTTGGCGCCGGGCAGCAGGGTCGAACGGGTGCCGACGACGGCGCCGGCCCCGATCCGCAGCGCGCCGATCTCCAGCCGGTCGCCGTCCAGCCAGTAGCCGGACAGGTCGACCTCGTTCTCGACGGCGCAGCCCTTGCCGAGCCGGAGCAGGCCGGTGACGGGCGGCAGCGCGTGCAGGTCGACGTCGGGGGCGACCCGGCAGCCCAGGGCGCGGGCGTAGCGGATCAGCCAGGAGCCGGAGAGGTCGGTGGCGCCGGTGGCCTCGGCGAGGCGTTCGGCGGCCCACAGCCGCAGGTGGACGGAGCCGCCGCGCGGGTACCTGCCGGGGCCGACGCCGCGCAGCAGCAGCCGGGCGCCGCCGGCGGCGAGGGCGAGCCGGCCCGGCGCGGACCACAGCACGGCCGCGCCGAGCGCGAGCAGCCACCAGGGGGCGGTGGGCGCCCACGGGTAGTCGCCGATCAGGTGCAGGACGGTGCCGAGCGCGGCCAGCGCCAGCGACCAGCGCAGGCCGGTCAGGGTGGCCAGCGGCAGCATCAGCAGCAGTTGCAGGGCCTGGGCCCGGCGCGGGGTCGGGGCGACGGTGCGCTCCGCGTTCCCGGCCTGCGCGGACTTCTCCAGCAGCCGGGCGAGCTTGCGCAGGGTGGGCTGCTGGTAGATGTCGAGGACGGAGGCGGCGGGGTAGCGGCCGCGCAGCAGGGTGGTGAGCTGGGCGGCGGCGAGCGAGCCGCCGCCGATGGCGAAGAAGTCGTCCGCGGCGGAGCGGACCTGGGTGCCGAGGATCTGCGCCCACTGCTCGGCGAGCCAGGCCTCGGTGCCGTAGAGCTGCTCGCCGGGCCCGGAGGTCTCCAGGTCGGGCAGCGGCCAGGGCAGCGCGTCCCGGTCGACCTTGCCGGAGGTGCGGGTGGGCAGGTGGTCGACGGTGGCGAGCAGCGGGACGAGGGCGGCGGGCAGTTCGGCGCGCAGCCGGGCGACGGCGGCGTCCCGGTCGAAGCCGTCCTGGGCGACCAGGTAGCCGACCAGCAGCTGGTTGCCGCTGCGGGCGGTGCGGACGGCGGCGGCCGCACCGGAGACGGCGGGCAGCGCCTGGAGCGCCGCGTCGACCTCCCCCAGTTCGATCCTTCGGCCGCCCAGTTTGATCTGCTCGTCGGCGCGGCCGAGGAAGACCAGGCCCTCGGGTTCGGCGCGGACCAGGTCGCCGGAGCGGTAGGCGCGCTCCCAGCCGAGGGAGTCGAGGGGGGCGTACTTCTCGGCGTCCTTCGCCGGATCGAGGTAGCGGGCCAGGCCGACGCCGCCGATCACCAGCTGGCCGCTGCCGCCCATCGGCACCGGACGGCCGGCCTCGTCGACGACGGCGAGCTCCCAGCCGTCCAGCGGCAGGCCGATCCGGATCGGGGCCCGGCCGGTCAGCAGGGCGCCGCAGGCGACCACGGTGGCCTCGGTGGGGCCGTAGGTGTTCCACACCTCGCGACCCTCGGTGACCAGGCGTTCGGCGAGCTCGGGCGGGCACGCCTCGCCGCCGAAGATCAGCAGCCGGACCTCGTCCAGCGCCTCGGCGGGCCAGAGCGCGGCCAGGGTGGGGACGGTGGAGATGACGGTGATCTCCTGCTCGGCCAGCCAGGGGCCGAGGTCGGCGCCGGAGCGGACCTGGGCGCGCGGGACGGGGACCAGGCAGGCGCCGTGCCGCCAGGCCAGCCACATCTCCTCGCAGGAGGCGTCGAAGGCCACCGACAGGCCGGCCATCACCCGGTCGCCGGGGCCGATCGGCTCGTCCTGGAGGAACATCGCGGCCTCGGCGTCGACGAAGGCGGCGGCGCTGCGGTGGGTGACGGCGACGCCCTTGGGCTTGCCGGTGGAGCCGGAGGTAAAGATGATCCAGGCGTCGTCCCCGGGCTCGGGCGCCTGCGCGTCGTGGCCGGAGGGCTTGACCTTCTCCAGCCGGTGGTCGGCGCCGATGACGGCGTTGACGTCGGCCTCGCCGAAGACCAGGTCGGCGCGCTCGTCGGGGTCCTCGAAGTCGACGGGGACGTAGGCGGCGCCGGCCGCGAGGGTGGCCAGGATCGCCACGTACAGGTCGTTGCCGCCGGAGGGGACCCGGATGCCGACCCGGTCGCCGCGCCCGACCCCGGCCTTCGCCAGGTGGCGGCGCACCTTCTCGACCTCGCCGAGCAGGGCCGCGTAGCTGAGCACGGTGCGCCCGTCGTCGAGCGCGGGCTCCTGCGGGTGGGCGGCGGCGGTGGCCGTCAGCACGTCGACGAGCGTGCGCGGCTCGGGCGCCGTACGGGCGCGGAACAGCGCGGTTTCGGGAGCGGTCATCACGGCCAACACGGTCCTCGTCCTGGGTTCCCCGGCGGTCAACCGAAGGCGTCGATAGCAAGACAACCTGGGCAAGTTTACCGGTCGGGGCGGGTGGACGGCCGGAACCCGACCCGCGCCGGGCGGCCCCGGGGGGCCGTTCGGGGGTCGGGTTCCGGGCCGCCCGGGGCGGACGGCGCGTCAGCCGGGGCGCGGGCGGAGCGGGTTCCGGCGGGCGGGTCGGCGGCGGTTCCGACGGACCGTCAGCCCGGCGGTGTCCAGCTCCCGAGCTGGAGTTCACCCACTGTTCACCTGTCGGGGCGGGCGGCCGCTCAGCGGCCCCGGGCGGGCTCGCCGCGGCGGACGGCGCCGGGGGCGCGGCGGGCGGGGCGGTCGGCGCGTCCGGCCGAACTCAGTTGCCAGGGAACTGAGATGACCATCACACCGGGAGTGAAGAGCAGGCGCGACTTCAGCCACAGCGCGGACTGGTTGTGCAGCAGGTTCTCCCACCAGCGGCCGACCACGTACTCGGGGATGAACACCGCCACCGCGTCGCCGGGCTGAGCGGCCGTCAGCTCCCGCACCCGCGCCACCACCGGCTTGGTGATCTCCCGGAACGGCGAGGCCAGCACCCGCAGCGGCACCGCGGGCCCGTCGGCCTCCCACTGGGCGCGCAGCTCGGCGGTCGCCTCCGGCTCGACGTCCACCGTGACGGCCTCCAGCGTGTCGGGCCGGAACGCCTGCGCGTAGCCGATCGCCCGCAGCGTCGGCCTGTGCAGCTTGGAGACCAGCACCACCGCGTGCACCCGGCGCGGCCGGGCGGCCTCGGCGGCGGCGTCCTCGACGGCCAGTTCGGCGGAGACCGCGTCGTAGTGGCGGCGGATGCCGCGCATGGCGAGCCAGAGCAGCAGCGCGGCGACCACGGCCAGCCAGGCGCCCTGGGTGAACTTGGTGATCAGCACGATCACCAGGACCAGCGCGGTGGTGACGGCGCCGAGCCCGTTGATCACCCGGGAGCGCTGGGCGGCGCCGCGCACCGCCGGGTCGGTCTCGGTGGCGAGCGCGCGGTTCCAGTGCTTCACCATGCCGATCTGGGACAGCGTGAAGGAGGTGAAGACGCCCAGGATGTAGAGGTGGATCAGGCTGGTGACGTCGGCCTTGTAGAACCAGAGCAGGCCGCCGGCCACCACGGCGAGCGCGATGATGCCGTTGGAGAAGGCCAGCCGGTCGCCGCGGGTGTGCAGCTGCCGGGGCAGGTAGCGGTGCTGGGCGAGGATCGAGGCGAGCAGCGGGAAGCCGTTGAAGGCGGTGTTCGCGGCCAGGATCAGCACCAGCGCGGTGACCGCCTGGATGAAGTAGAACAGGATGCTGTTGTCACCGCCGAGGAAGGTCGAGGCGAGCTGCGCGATCACGGTCTGCTGGGTGTAGCTGCCGCAGTCGCCGGCCAGACCGGTCAGTTGGCAGGCGTTCTCGACGTAGTGCACGTGCGAGGTCAGGGCCAGCGCCGTGACGCCCGCGAACATCACCACCGCGACGATGCCCATCACCGACATGGTGGCGGCCGCGTTGCGGGACTTCGGGGCGCGGAACGCGGGCACGCCGTTGGAGATCGCCTCGACGCCGGTCAGCGCGGTGCAGCCGGAGGCGAAGGCACGCAGGCCGAGCATCAGCAGGCCGAGGCCCTGCAGGGCGTCCTTGCCGTGCTCGGCGGTGACGCCGAGGCCGGCGGTGGGGGCCTGCGGGCTGTCGCCGAAGGCCAGCCGGACCAGGCCGGTGACCACCATCAGCAGGATGCCGCCGATGAACAGGTAGGTCGGCGCGGCGAACATCCGGCCGGACTCCCGCACGCCGCGCAGGTTCATCGCGGTCAGCAGCACCACGAAGCCCAGCGCCAGCGCCACCCGGTGGTCGGCGAGGCCGCCGAACGCCGAGATGATGTTGTCCACCCCCGAGGCGACCGAGACCGCGACCGTCATCACGTAGTCGACCAGCAGCGAGGCCGCCACCACCAGGCCGGAGCTGGCCCCGAGGTTCTTGGACACCACCTCGTACGAGCCGCCGCCGGACGGGTAGGCGTGCACCACCTGCCGGTAGGACATCACCACGACCGCCATCAGGCCGATCACGCCGAGCGCGATCCACGGCGTCAGGTAGAGGAACGCGGTGCCGCCGACGGTCAGCACGAGCAGGATCTCGCCGGTCGCGTAGGCCACCGAGGAGAGCGGGTCGGAGGCGAAGATCGGCAGCGCCAGCCGCTTCGGGAGCAGCGTCTCGCCCAGCTCCTCGCTGCGCATGGCCCGGCCGATCACGAGGCGCTTGAGCGCCTGGGGGAGGTTGAACACAGAACGGGAGCGTATTGACCTGCGGCGTTAAGACAACCAGGCCGGATGATCATCGTTCTGTTCGCATTTCCGCAGGCCAGGTGGGCTTTCGGTGATCGAATCGAAGGTTTTTCGGCCACCGGGGCCGCCGTTAAGGATTCGTCAATTTCGGCCCCGTCGGCCATGGAATCGGTCGAAAACGGTCACCCGGTGGTCGACAGCCGGGCCTCGATCGCTGCCAGCGCGGCCCGGATCGCCGCCACGTCGTTCTTGTCCGCGACCTGGTCGCCCTCCTTCAGCCGCACCAGCAGCGTCCCGCCCGGCTCCAGCACGATCAGCGAGGTCTCCTCGATCGCGTCGCCGCCCTGGTGCCGGACCGCCACGTCCAGGTCCGCCTCCCGGATGCCCTGCCGGGCGATCGTCCGCCGGTCGTACGCCCCGTCCCGGGCCAGCACCGTCGGCGTCCCGTCCAGCAGCCGGTTGAACCAGTCCCAGCGGGCGGCCTGCCGCACCAGCACCCAGTCCGTCAGCAGCAGCACCACCGCCCCGTACAGGCCGCCCGCCACCGAGTTGTCGTTCCCGATGACGGCGTTCTGCACCACGTTCGACAGCAGCAGCATCACCACCAGGTCGAAGGTGTTCAGTTGGGCCAGCCCGCGCTTGCCGATCAGCCGGAGCAGCACCAGCAGCGCCAGGTAGACCAGCACCGTGCGGACGGTCTTCTCGCCGTACGAGATCCCCGCGTCGAACATGTCCTGCCACATGCCCGCCACCGTAGGCACCGGCAGGCACCGGCAGGCACCGACGCGCCCGGCGCCCCGGTGCCCATGCCCGCGCTCACCCGGACGGCCCACCGGGTCGTGGCTCGGGCGGCGTCGGGCCGGGGCGTGGCCTCGGGTCAGAGGTGGCGGCGGGTCAGGTGTGGCGGCGGGTGGCCAGCAGCAGGCCGGTCGAGCAGTCCAGCTCCACCGTGTGCAGCCGCGGGTCGGCGTGCAGGCGCTCGCGCAGCTCCGCCACCGCGCCCGCGTGGCCGGTCGGCCAGGTCGGCTGCGGGAACAGGTCGTCGACCAGGTAGAGGCCGCCCGGGGCGAGCAGGTCCAGCGCCTGGTCCAGGTGGTGGAACTTGCCCGGCCAGGTGTCGGCGAACACCAGGTCGAAGTGCTGCCCCGCCAGCCGGTCGATCAGCTCCGCGCCGTCCCCCACCAGCAGCTCCAGCCGCAGGTCCGCCCCCAGCAGCCGGGCCGCGACGGCGGCCGGGGCCGGGTCCAGCTCGACGCTCAGCAGGGTGGCCGCCGGGTCCATCCCGCTCAGCAGCCAGCCGGTCGACGCGCCCGCGCCCGTCCCCAGCTCCAGCAGTCGCCCGCCGGGCCGGGCCGCCGCCAGGGCGCGCAGCAGCCGCCCGGTGGCGAGGTCGCAGGACATCGTGAAGCCGAGCGCCGCGCACTCGGCCTCGATGGCCGCGAGCACGGCGGGACGGGTGTCGGCAGTGAGCGCCACGGGGCACCTCCGGGGTGACGGTCCGTCAATGTTCCGGGCATCCTGCCCCCGCCCCGCCCGGCGCCGCCGGGAATTCCACCCACCGGACGGCCGGACGGCCGGACGGCGCCCGGCGCTCGGCGCTCGGCGCTCGGCGCTCGGCGCTCGGGTGGCGGAACCCCGGCCGCGCCGGGAGGGTGGCTCGCGGGGGAAGCACCCGGATGTCCCGACCGGAAAGAGCGTGAGATGCCCGAAGTCACCACCCCGTACCTGACCGGCACGCCGTGCTGGGTCGACCTGATGGCGAAGGACCAGCAGCAGGCGCTGGACTTCTACCGCGACCTGCTGGGCTGGCAGGGGCAGCCCGGCCCGGCCGAGTTCGGCGGCTACGCGGTCTGCGAGCTGGACGGCCGGGCCGTGGCCGGCATCGGCCCGGCGATGGCGCCCGAGGGGATGCCGGAGCCGCCCACCGTCTGGACCAGCTACCTGGCCACCACCGACGCGGAGGCCACCCAGGACGCGATCGTCGGAGCCGGCGGCACCCTGCTGGTCCCGGTGATGGACGTCGGGAACCTGGGCCGGATGCTGATCGCCGCCGACCCGCAGGGCGCGGTGTTCGGCGTCTGGCAGCCCGGCGAGTTCTTCGGCGCCAAGGTGGTCAACGAGCCCGGCGCGCTGACCTGGAACGAGCTGCACACCAGCGACGTGCTGGCCGCCACCGCCTTCTACGGCGAGGCGTTCGGCATCGAGATCGAGCCGCTGGACGGCGCCGACTCCTACTGGGAGCTGCGGGTCGGCGGCCGGGCGGTCGGCGGCGCCACGCTGCTGGCCAACGACCCGCCCGGCACCCCCGCGCACTGGCTGACGTACTTCGCGGTGGACGACGTGGACTCCACCGTGGACGCGCTGGTCCGGCGCGGCGGCACCGTGCTGGCCCCGCCGTTCGACATGATGGCGGGCCGGATGACGGTGGTCGCGGACCCGCAGGGCGCACCGTTCGCCATGATCCGGCCGCAGCCGCTGGCCTAGAACGTCCGCCCGCACCGCCCGTCCCGGTCCGTCCGGGGCGGGCGGTCGCGCGTGCCGGGCCGGGCCGGGCCGGGCCGGATCCCTGGGCTCAGAGCAGGGCGGGGCCGCAGGTCACCAGCAGCGGCAGCACGGGCGCGCCGGCGCTGGTGAGCGCGGCGGCGGCGCACAGGGCGGGGTGCGGGGCGGCGGCCGGGTGCAGCAGGCGGCGCACCCGGAGCAGCGCGGCGGTGCCGCCGGCGCCGAACGCGGCGTGCGGGGCCGGGCCGCCCGCCACCCGGAACACGGCGGCGGCCAGCGCGGCGCGCGGGTGGCGCAGCACCGCCCGGTCGTCGGCGGCCATCTCCAGCAGCAGCGGGACCTCGCGGGCGGCGTGCCGGGCCAGCGGCAGGTACGGGAAGGCCGCGGCGAAGGCGTCGGCGGCGACCCGGGCCAGGTGGTGGCGGCCGGAGACGTGGGCCCGCTCGTGCGCCAGTACGGCGGCCAGCTGCGGGGCGGTGAGCAGGTCGAGGGCGCCCCGGGTGAGCACGATCCGGGGCCGCAGCCCGGGCAGGCAGTACGCGGCGGGCACCGGGTGCTCCAGGACGTGCGCGCCGAGCGCGGGGTCGCGGACGGCGACCAGGTCGAGCAGGACCCGGTGGCGGCGGCGGTGCCGGGCGGTGCGCAGCAGCGCCCCCACCAGCCGGGCCAGCGGGAGGGACGCGGCGGCGGCCGGTATCAGCAGCCGCCAGGCCGTCCCGGCGGGCAGGCCGGCGCCGTGGACGACCCCGTCGAGGTCGACGCGGTCGAGATGGACGCCGTCGAGGTCGACGCGGTCGAGGTGGACCGGGCCGAGCAGCCCGAGGTGCGGGTGGACGCCGGGCACCGCGAGGTGGTGCACGGCCAGCACCAGCGCGGTGACGAAGGACAGCGCGAGGCCCTGCCAGAGCGCGACGGCGAGCCGGGGCGCGCGGTGCGGCCAGTGGGCACGGGCCAGCGAGCGGGGGGCGAGCAGGCCGACCAGGGCCGCGTAGCCGAACAGGGCGAGCGCGGCCGTCACCGGAAGCCGCCCGGCTGTTCGGGGCCGTGGGCGTGGGGGCTTCCGTGGCCGTGGGCGTTCCCGGGACCGTGGCCGTGGGCGTTCGCGTCGTCGACGGAGTCGATGGCGGCGCGCAGGGCGGCGAGTTCGGCGGGGGTGAGCTGCCCGACCAGGTGGGCGAGGGCGCCGGTCGGGTTGGGGCTCTCGCCGAGCACGTCGCGCATCAGGGCGGCGCTGTACGCCTCCCTGGTGCAGGCCGGGCGGTAGCTCCACGCCCGGCCGGACTTCTCCCGGCGCAGCATGCCCTTGCGGTGCAGGATGTCGGCGACCGTCATCACGGTGGTGTAGGCCAGCGGCCGGGACCGGTTGAGGTCGTCGACGAGTTCGCGGACCGTCGCGGGGCGGTTCCAGGTCCACAGGCGGTCCATGATCTCCGCCTCCAGGTCGCCGAGTCTTCGCACCTGCCCGCTCCGTCCTGCGTCCCCCGTGGTCGGACCCATCGTAGTGGCGGGGGGCGGGTTGCCCGGCGATCTACGGGACTACTAAGTTGTGTCGTAGTGATCGCCCGAACGGCGGGTGGCCGACCTGAGGAGTGTCCGCAGCCGATGGGAACGCACCGACGGCCCAGCCCCACCGCCGCCCGCGCCCGGACCGCCGTACTCGGCACCGTGGCCGGCGCCGCCGTGCTGCTGCCGGTCACCTCGGCCTCCGCCGAGCCGGTCGGCAACCTCGACCAGATCAAGGCCAAGGTCGACCGCCTCTACGAGGACGCCGAGGCCGCCACCGAGCAGTACAACAAGGTCGACGAGCGCTCCAAGCAACTCCAGGGCGAGGCCGGGAAGTTGCAGGACCGGCTGGCCGGGCAGCAGGGAAAGATCGTCGAACTGCGGGAGACCCTGGGCGCGTTGGCCGCCGATCAGTACCGCAGCGGCGGCATCGACCCGACCGTCCAGCTGATGTTCAGCTCCTCCCCCGACGAGTACCTGAAGCAGGCCAACCTGCAGGGCCTGGCCACCGGGCAGCAGAGCGACGCGCTGCGCGCGGCGCTGCGGCTGCAGCAGTCGATCGACCAGGACCGGGCCGAAACCGCCGCCAAGCTGGCCGAGTTGGAGGAGGCGCACAGCACGCTGGCGAGTCGGAAGACCGAGATCCAGGGCAAGCTGGCCGAGGCCGCCCGGATCCTGTCCGGCCTCAAGGCCGCCGACCGGGCCAAGGTCAACGGCGACAACGGCCAGGCCGCGTCCCGCAGTTCGGCCCGCGAGAGCTACAACGGCCCGGCCACCGGCCGGGTCAAGGCCATCCTGGACTTCGCCTACGCCCAGGTTGGCAAGCCCTACCACTGGGGCTCCCAGGGCCCCGACATGTTCGACTGCTCCGGCCTGACCCGCTCCGCCTACCGGGCCGGCGACGTCGGCCTGCCCCGGATGTCCCAGGACCAGTGGAACTCCGGCAAGCGGATCGCCCGCGCCGACCTCCAGCCCGGCGACCTGCTCTTCTACTACAACGACCTGCACCACGTCGGCATCTACGTCGGCAACGGCAAGGTCCTGCATGCCCCGCGCACCGGCAAGAACGTCGAGGTCGTCGGCATCGACACCATGCCGTACATGGGCGCCGTCCGGCCGTGACAACCGCCGGGCCGAGGCTGCGCGACGTCCGCCCCGAGGACGTGGACGCGTACGTCCGGATGCGCTGCGACCCGGTGATGACGGCCGAGTTAGGCGGTCCGCTGCCCGTCGAGGGCATGGCGGAGAAGGTGCTCAGGGACGTGGCGCGGGCCGCCGCGGACGAATGGTGGGTCAAGATGATCCTGCCGGAGGACTCCGCGGAGGTCGCCGGGACGGTCACGCTCTGGCCGCACCGGGTGGACGGCGCAGCGGCTGCCGAGATCGGCTGGATGGTGCTGCCCGGGTTCCAGGGGCGCGGCCTGGCCAAGCGGGCGGTCCGTGCGGTACTCGACCTGGCGGTGGCGGACGGGCGCTGGGGTGTCGTGCACGCCTTTCCCGGGGTCGGCAACGGCCCCTCGAACGCGATCTGCCGGGCGCTCGGGTTCACCCTGCTCGGCGAGCGGGAGACCGGGTTCGCCGGCCGGGTGCTGCGGACCCACCACTGGACGGTCGACACCCGGCGGTAGGGGCTGTGACAGGATCTGCGCAGGTGGCCGGGTGCGGGTGGCTCCGGCCGGGAGCGGAGGGACCTGTCGTGGGGAGTGCTGTCGCGCCGAAGCCGCTGCTGTTGCGGGACGGGCGGGCCGCCGTGGCGGGGTGGTCGCTGGATCCGGCGATGCGGCACCTGAACCACGGGTCGTTCGGGGCGGTGCCGCTGGCCGCGCAGCGGGAGCAGCAGCGGTTGCGGGCAGAGATGGAGCGCTCCCCCGTGGTGTGGTTCCCTGGGCTGCCCGGGCGGGTCGCCGCCGCGCGGGCCCGGATCGCCGAATTCCTGCGCGTCCCGGCGGAGTTCACCGCGCTGGTGCCGAACGCCAGCGCCGGGGCGAGCGTCGTGTACGGCTGCCTGCCGATGCGCGACGGCGGCGAGGTGCTGGTCACCGACCACGGCTACGGGGCGGTCACCATGGGCGCCGCCCGGCTGGCCCGGCGCTGGAACGGGCGGCTGCGCACCGCGCACGTCCCGCTGGGGGCCGGGCCGGAGGAGGCCGCGGCGGCCGTGCTGTCCCGGGTCGGGGAGCGCACCTCGCTGATCGTGCTGGACCGGATCACCTCCGCCACCGCCCGCTACCTGCCGGTCGACCTGATCGGCCGGGCGGCCCGGGAGCGCTGCATCCCGCTGCTGGTGGACGCCGCGCACGTGCCCGGCCTGGACGATGACCCGCTGGCCGGGGCGGACTGCGACGCCTGGGTCGGCAACCTGCACAAGTTCGGCTGCGCGCCGCGCGGCACCGCCGCGCTGGTCGCGCGGGGTGAACTCCGGCACTCCCTCTACCCGTTGATCGACTCCTGGGGCGGCGCGGACCCGTTCCCGGAGCGCTTCGACAGCCAGGGCACGCTGGACGCCACCGGCCCGCTGGCGGCGCCCGCCGCGCTCGACTTCGTGGCGGACCAGTGGGGTTGGGCCGAGGCCCGCCGTTACATGACCGAACTCGCCGACTACGCCGAGGAGTTGATCGGTGAGGCGATGACCGCCGCAACCGGCGAGCCGGCCCGGGCGGAGGTCGGCATGCCGGTGAACGCGCTGCGGCTGGTCGCGCTGCCCGCCGGGCTGGGCCGCACCCGGCTGGAGGCCGACGCCCTGCGCGACCGCCTGGCCGCCGAGTTCGGCGTGGAGGCCGCGTTCACCAGCTTCGACGGCACCGGCTACTTCCGGCTCTCCACCCACGTCTACAACACCCCGGCCGACTACGAGTACTTCGCCGAGCGCTGCGTGCCGCTGCTGGCCGACTGGGCCCGGGGGCAACGGAGTTGACGCCCGGTCAGGGGAGCCGGTAGTCGAGGTGCAGCCGGTGGGTGCCGTCCTCGTCGATCACGATGGAGCCGGTGCCGGTGATGCCGGCCAGGCCCGCGGTGCCGCTGCCCGGGACGACGACGAAGTACTCGCCGTCCCGGCCGCCGCCGAGGGTGGTGGCCGAGTGCGCGAAGTTGAAGGTGCCCTCGGCCTCGTGCAGGCGCCCGGCGAAGGACTCCATGGCGAGGTAGGTGCCGACGCCGCTGGCCTGGTCGAAGGCGGCGGTGAACAGGGTGTGGGAGCGCCCCTCGACCTCGCCGCGGAACTCCTTGCGCATGGTGGCCACGCCCACCCCGGAGGCGGTTTCGATGTCGCCTGCGGGGAGGTCGGTGGGGGTGAACTCGCTGACGGTGAAGGTTCCTGATGCTCGCATGGGCGCGATGTTAGGGGCTGCCGCCGACAACTCCGGGCCCGGGGCGGGTCGGTCAGGGGGTCTTGGCGGGGACCCAGTCCGGGTAGGTGACGGGCTCGGGCGGCGCGTTGCGGCGGCGGCGCCAGGCGATCAGACCGAGGACCAGCCCGAGGAGCAGGGCCGCCGGCGTCGCCAGCCCGAGCAGGCCGATGGTCATCACGGCCCCGCGCGCGCTCTTCATCTCGCGGTGGGTGGCGGCGGTGAGCGGGACGGACCGCCACTGCCGGGAGTCGATCGAGGCCGTCCGGTTGTCGCCGAGCAGGAACATCTGCCCCTCGGGCACCGTCACGTCGAAGCAGGCCCGGCCGTTGGACGTGCCGCCCCGCAGGTAGGGCTCGTCGAGCGGGGCGCCGTTCAGCTGCATCCGGGAGCCCACGCAGTCGCCGATCCGGTCGCCGCCGAGGGCGACCACCCGCCTGAGCGCCTGGATCGGCTCCTGGTCGGCGGCGATCCGGTAGTCGATCAGCACGACGTCGCCGCGCCGGATCCGGTCGGGGTGGACACCGATCAGGGTGACCTGCTGGCCGGCCGTGTAGGTGGGCGCCATGCTGTTGCTGCCGACCCTCGTCGCGCGCGGCTTCAGCGCCAGCGTGTACCCGACGGTGCCGACCCCCAGCAGGAGGCCCAGCACCAGGGTCGCCAGCGCCACCTTCCCCAGCGCACCCCAACGTCGCACGATGCCCCCCGCTCCCCGGATGTTCCGTTCCCGCACTTCCGCCGGGGAGTGTAGTGGCCCGGGCCGACCGGCCGGTGCCCCGGGTGGCTTCACCAGCGCGGTTCCGGTTCGGTCGCGGGTTCGGCGACCCAGCCGGCCGCCAGCACCAGCCGCGAGGTGCGGTGCACGGCGAGGAAGGCGAACGGCCGGTCGAAGACCGCCCTGATCCGGCGCACCCGGTACGGGGGACGGGTGGCCGCGCACCCGCCGGCCGTCCCGAAGGCGGTGACGGCGGCGGCCCGGAAGCCGCGCGGCCCGAACGCGGCGGTGACGGACTGGGCGGCGGCCCCGATCGCCAGCGGGGCGGCGCTGATCCCGGGGAAGTGGCCCCGGGTGAGGTCGGTGGCGGCGCGCAGCCCGAACAGCTCGGCCCGCTCCAGCAGGTCGTGGTCGTCCGTCAGGTCGAACGCCACGGTGGTGACGGCGAGTTCGGGCTCCCGCCGGTAGCTGGGCATCCAGTGGGCGGACAGCCCGGGCCCGGGTTCGCCGTCCGGCAGCGCCGAGCCCGGGCGCAGCAGGGCGGGCCGTTCGGCGGTGCGGACGGCGGCGGCCAGCACCTCGCCGGGTGCGGCGTCCGCCGGACCGAGGCAGAGGTGGACGTCCACGCCCTGCAGGCCGAGCACTTGGAGGACGGTGAGCGGTCCGGCGGTGGTCTCGGCGACGCCGACCCGGTCGAGCAGCGCGGTGCGGCGGTCGAGGACGCCGACGAAGCGGTCCTGCCACGGCCCGGCGCCGAACTGCCGTACGTCGCCGGTGAATCGGCGGATCCAGTCGGTGCGGACGGTGAGCGCGCCGGCCAGCAGCAGCTCGGTGTCCTTGTCGACGGCGACCGGCATCCGGAGGATCTCGCCGCCGGTCCGCTCGGCGGCCCAGGCGTCCACGGCGGCGCGGTCCGCGGCCTCGTCGCCGGTGATCCGGCCCCGGGTGTGCGGGGGCAGCGCGGCCTGCCAGCGCAGTTCGAGCGGCAGCCGGTCCCTGGTCCACACGCCGAGCGCGGTGCGGACGCCGCGGATGCGGTCGAGGGCGTCGAGCAGTTCGCGCGCGGCCCCGGCTGCGTCGTCCGGGCGGACGGCGAGGGCCGTGGCGAGTTCGGTGGCCGCCGGACCACCGGCCCCGGCGGCGAGCAGCGCGAGCGGGGCCCAGGCGCCCGGGGCGCTGAACACGGTGTTCCGCCCGGGTTCTGCGGCGGCCCGCCCCCAATGGGTCGTCAGGTCGTTGACGGCGCGGACGGTGTGGTGCATCGGCACGGTGCGGCTCTCCCCGGGACGGCGGCTCTCGGCCGGAGCGTAGGGGGTGCGGCGGACCGGCCGCGAACGGTTATCCGGCGGGGTCCGCGGGGTCGGTCTCGGGCTCGGCGCCGGTCTCGGCGTCCAGCCAGGCCAGGTAGGCCGGGGCGCCCGCGACCACGGGGACGGCGACGGCCTCGGGGGTGTCGTAGCTGTGCAGTTCGCCGATCCGGGCGATCAGGCGGTCGGCGAGCGCGGCCCGGGTCTTCAGGTCGATCCGCCACTCGGCGGTGTCCTGGACCTCGCCGCCCCACCAGTACACCGAGCGGGTGGGGTGGACCTGGGCACAGGCGGCGAGGCGTTCACGGACCAGGGTGGTGGCGAGGGCGCGGGCGGAGTCCTCGTCCTCGTGGGTGGTGGTCACCACCAGGTGCTGATGCCCGTTCATGGAGCGAGCGTACGGGGGTCGGCAGCGCGTCGGTGGGGCGACGGCGGTCCTGGGTGCTTCGGGTGGCGCGTCGGTGCGGTGGTGCCGTGGCGCGTCGGTGCCGTGGTGCGCCGTGGCGGCTCGGGCACCCCGCGCTCGAGCCGCCACGGCGCTGGCGGAGGCGGCCCCGGTCTCCCGGTTTTCCCCTCCCACGGAGTGGGGCCGCACCGCCGCTTCGGGTGGCTGTCGCCGCTGACCGCCCCGCGTGGGGGTGAGTTGCGGTCAGCGGCGGGACCAGGGGGTCCGAGGGGGCGGACCCTGGGTGGTGCGGTCAGCGGCGCGACCAGAGGGCCGGGACGTTCGGCGGCTCCCAGCCCGCGTAGGCGACGTGGCCCTGGATGCAGACGTAGGTGACGCCGTTGTAGGTCACCTGGTCGCCGACCTTGTAGCTGGTGCCGACCTTCCAGGTGGTGGTGCCGCCGCCGGTGTTGCTCGGGCTGGGGCTGGGCGAGCCCTGGGTGGGGCTGCTGGTCGGGCCGGTGGTGGGGCTGCTGGTCGGGCGCGGCGTGCCGTTGACGTTGAGCACGAAGTCGAAGCTGGCCTGGCGCCCGTTGCCGACCTGGCGGACCGTCATCACCAGGTCCGGGTCGAAGATGGTGTCGGTGGCGTTGCGCGGCTCGTTCGGGAAGTACAGCTGGGTGGTGAGGATGGGCTGCCCCGGGGCCTGCACCTTGACGTGGATGTGCCGGGTGCGGCCCGGGTAGAGGCCCGGGACGATCGTGGTCAGCGTGTAGCCGCCGTTGGCGTCGCTGAACTGGTGGCCGCGGAAGGTGTAGCCGCTGTTGTCGTAGTTGCCGTTGGTGTCAGCCTGCCAGAAGTCCAGCAGCGCACCGGGGATCGGGGCGCAGTTGCGGCCGAAGACGTAGCCGCTGACGGTCAGCGGGGTGCCGGGGGTGCCGGAGGTGACCAGACTGGTGCGCAGCGGGGAGCCGGGCTTGAAGTACGGGCCCTCGATCTGCTCCTCGGTGAGGTGGTCGCCGTCCTGGCAGTCGGGGGTGAGCGGGAGCGTGGCCGACCCGGCGGCGGCGTTGTCGCGGGCCAGGGCCGTCCCGCCGCCGATCAGCACGGGGGCGGCGCCGGCCAGTGCGGCGGCCTTGAGCAGGCTCTTGCGGCTGATCTTGCGATCGCCCAGGTCGTCCATGGGGTGGTGGGGGGTGGACATGGCTCTCCGTTCGGGTGCTTCGTCGGTCGCTCGGTCGCCGCACGCCCGGATTCCCTTTGGATGGGACATGACACCTGGAGAGGTCGGGCCTCCCGGGACGGCGGCGCTGTGTGGGGTTGCTCAGACGCTAGGCCCTGGGCGGGCGGGCCGTCGATGGACGGGGGCGGCCGGACGTGGTGGATTCCTCAGGCGTGGTGAATTCCTCGGGCGTGGAAGCCGGTTGCGTTCTCACCCCGCGCGTTCGCGGAACTCGCCCGGGGTGCGGCCGACTTCGCGGCGGAAGAAGCGGCAGAAGTAGGCCGGGTCGGAGAAGCCGGCCGCTGCGGCGACCTGACGGATCGTCAAGTCCGTGGTGGCGAGCAGCCGCTTGGCCTCCAGGGTCTGCTGTTCGCGGACCAGCCGGGCCGGGGTGCGGCCGGTGGCCTCCTTCACCACTTCGTGCAAGTAGCCCGCCGAGACGCCGAGTTCGCGGGCCAGCGCGAGCACCGAGCGGTCCGCGCGGCCGCCCTCGGCGATCATCCGGCCGAAGCGCTCGGCGAGCGGGTGCACCGCGGCGCGGGGGCCGCCGCCGCTCCCGTCCCGGGCGGCTCGGGCGACCCGGGAGGCCCGTACCAGCAGGACGTGCAGCAGGGCCTGCAGCACGCCGGGCCCGCCCTCCAGTCCGGCCTCGTGCTCGGCCGTCAACTCCCGCATCAGGTAGGACAGTTCACGGTGCGCGGCCCGGTCCGGCCGGACCGGCGGGCCGGCCCCGAGGGTGCGCAGCAGCGCCAGGTCCTCCGGGTGGCGGAGCAGGAAGTCCTCGTTCAGCAGCAGCAACCAGCCGTCCAGCTCCTTCGCGCCGCGCCAGTGGTGGACCTGCCCCGGGAGCACCGTGAACAGCACCGGCGGCTCGATCCGGTGCTCCGCCAGGTCCACCACGTGCGTCCCGCTGCCGGTGGTGGCGTAGGCCAGTTCGTAGAAGGCGTGCCGGTGCGGGAAGTCCGCCCGGGAGAGTGGTCCGAGCGCGTCGAACCGGCCGGCCGCGAACGGCACCAACCCCGGGTCCGGCACATCGAGTTCGTGCAGTTCCAGTCCGGTGACCATCGTGCGGAGCGCCATCGCGCCAGTCTGCGCCCCGCCCCGGAAGCCGTCCAGTGGTCCATACCAAAGTGGCACGCAGTGGCAAGCCGGGCCCAGCCACTGCCGGTGCCTCAGGTGAGCGGGCGGGGCTGGTCGCCGTGCGGGCCGAACAGGTGCAGGACCTCGACGGCGGTGGCGTCGGCCGGGCCGAACCAGTGCGGTTCGGTGGTGTCGAACTCGGCGACCTCGCCCGGGCCGAGGCGGACGTCGCGGTCGCCGATGATCAGGCGGAGGCGGCCGGAGAGGACGTACAGCCACTCGTAGCCGCCGTGGGTGGTCAGCTTCGGTTCGCGCGGCGCCAGGATCTGCTTGAACACCTGGACCCGGCCCGGGTATTCGGTCAGCGGGACGATCACGCTGCCGCCCTTGTGCCGGCGCGGGGCCAGGTGCACCCGGGGGTCGCCGGTGGCGGGGGCGGCGATCAGCCGGTCGATGGCGATCCGGTGCGCGCGGGCCAGCGGGATCAGCAGGTCCAGGGTGGGGCGGCGCTTGCCCGACTCCAGCCGGGACAGCGTGCTCACCGAGAGGCCGGTGGCCGCCGCGACGGCCTCCAGGGTCAGGCCGCGCTCGCGGCGCACCGCGCGCAGGCGGGGGCCGATGCCGGCCAGGACGGCCGGGAGGTCGAGGTCGTCCTCGGAGGCGGCAGGGAGGCGGTTCGGATCGTGCTGCTCTTCCATGGCTGCCATTGTGCGCCGGTTTTTTGCGGTCCTCGCAAAAACGGTGGGCGGCCCGGGGCAGCGCGGGGGACGCTCCGGGCGTCAACTCCCCCTGCTCCGCCGCGAGGTGTCGCCCATGGCCACGACCGTCCCCCGTTCCACTGTCAACGTCCCACCCGTGCCCGGGAGTGCCCGGCGGCGGTGGGCCGTGGTGGCGGTCTGTGCCCTGAGCCTGTTCCTGGTGGGGCTGGACACCACCGTGGTCAACGTCGGCCTGCCCGCGATCGGCGGCGGGCTGCGGGCCGACACCCGGGCCCTGGAGTGGGTGGTCGACGCCTACACCGTGGTGCTGGCCGGGCTGTTGACCACCTCCGGGGCGCTGGCCGACCGGTTCGGGCGGCGCCGGGTGTTCCGGATCGGCCTGGTGGTCTTCGGGGCGGCCTCGCTGGCGTGCGCCGCCGCCCCCTCGGTCGGGGCGCTGGTCGCGGCCCGGGCCGTGCAGGGCGTCGGGGTGTCGATGCTCAGCCCCGTGGCGCTGGCGATCGTGGTCGCCGCGATGCCGGACGCCCGGGAGCGGGCCCGGGCGATCGGCGTCTGGGCCGCGGTGTTCGGCCTCAGCATGGCGGCGGGCCCGCTGACCGGCGGGGCACTGCTGGCCGGGCTCGACTGGCGGGCGCTGTTCTGGATCAACGCCCCGGTGGTCGTCCTGGCGCTGCTGCTCGTCCACCGGCTGGTCCCGGAGTCCCGGGCCGTCCGGCCGCGCCCGCTGGACCTGCCCGGGCAGGTGCTGCTGTCGCTGCTGGTCGGCCTGGCCGTCGCAGTCCTGATCGAGGGCCCGCACCTGGGCTGGACCTCGCCGGCCGTGCTGGGCGGCTGCGCGCTGGTCGCGGCGACGGCCGTCGCGTTCGCCGCCGTCGAGCGGCGCCGGCCCGCACCGCTGATCGACCTCTCGCTGTTCCGCCGCCCGTCCTTCGGCGCGGCCGTGCTCGGGGCGGTGGCCGTCTTCGTCGCGCTGAACCTGACGCTGCTGCTGAACACCTACTACCTGCAGCAGGTGCGCGGCCTGTCCGCGCTGGCGGCCGGGGCCACCACCCTGCCGATGGCGGTCGCGGCCACCGTCTGCGCACCGCTGGCGGGCTCCCTGACGGGTCGTCACGGGGCGCGCCGCCCGCTGCTGGCCGCCGCCGCCGCACTGATCGCGGGCTCCCTGCTGCTGACCGGGTTGGACGACCGGACGCCGCTGCCGCTGTTGCTCGTCGCCTACCTGCTGATCGGCACCGGGATCGGCTTCGCCAACGCCCCGCTCACCCACACGGCGGTCGGGACCCTCCCCCGCGACCGGGCCGGCCTCGCGGGCGCCGTCACGTCCACCGCCCGCCAACTCGGCGCCGCCGTCGGCATCGCCCTGGCCGGCGCTCTCGTCACCGGCCGCACCCCCGCCCACCTCGCCCACGCCACCCACCCGGGCTGGCTCCTCGCCGCGGCCTGCGGCGCCACCCTCCTCGCGGTCGCCGCCACGGCCCGCCCGGCCGAACGGAACTGACGCCTCGTCAATCGCCCCCCGCCGGGCCTCGGAGCCCCGACCCGACCCGCCCCCGGCAGGGGCTCCACGGCAGAGGCCGACACCGACACTCCCCACCGGGCCCGGCGGGTCGGTGGGGCATCGGACGGCGTCCGGCGGGGCCCTGCCGCGGCAGCCGAGGCCACCGGCCTCGCGCCCGAACCGGGGCAACCGATCACCGGCCGTCTCCGGCGAGGCTCCGCAACGGAAACCGCGCCGTCCCGACGAGGCCCGAAAGGCGCCTGCCTCCGCAGGGCGGACCGACCCGTCGCCGGCAGGCCGGCGGAGCGTCAGCGGACCCCAGGAGCCCAAGAGCGTCAACCGACGTCCGGCGGGGGCGACACCGTACTCCCCGCCGGGGCTCGGGGCCCGGGCCGGTCCGCCTCCGGCGGGACGGCGCGGCGGCAGCCGACGTCACCGGTCCCGCGCCCGGGGCGAAGCAACCTGGCGTCAGGGGGCGTCCGGTGGGGGTTCGAGGCGGAAGCCGACGCCCCGGACGGTGTGGAGGTAGCGGGGGGGCGGTGGGGGTTTCGCCGAGTTTGCGGCGGAGCCAGGAGAGGTGGACGTCGATGGTCTGGACGCTGCCGTAGCTGTCCTGCCAGACCTCGGCGAGGAGCTGTTTGCGGGTGATGACGGTGCCGGGGCGGGCGGCGAGGTGGGCGAGGAGGTCGAACTCGCGGCGGGTGAGGTCGAGCGGGGCCCCGTCGAGGGTGGCTTCGCGGCGGCGGGTGTCGACGGTGAGGCCGCCGACCCGCAGCAGGTGGGTGACCGGGGGCGCGGCGGTGGTGGCGCGGCGCAGCACGGCGGCGATCCGGGCGCTGTAGCCCCGACTGTCGCCCGCGGCCGCTGTCGCGGTCGGGCGGGCGGCGGAGGTCGAGGGCGCGGCCGGGGGCGCGGTGCTCCTGGGTGCGGCGCCGGCCGTCGCGGTCGGCGCGCCCGTCGACGGGGCGGGGCCCGGCGTCCGGCTCGCGGAGGGGGCGGGGGCGGGTAGCGGGGGCAGCGCGCCGGGATGGGCGCCCGTCCGGTCCGGCACGAAGACCGCGTCGGGCGGGCGGGGCGAGGCAGGCGGTGGCCAGCTCGTGGAGCAGGTAGGCCGCGTCCCGGACGCGGTCGGCCTCGGCGCCCTGGTAGCAGTGGGCGTTGGCGTCGGCGGCGACGAACAGGTCGATCAGCAGCGCGCCCCCGGCACGCGGGACGGTGTCCGGTGCGGTCCAGACCCCGGCGCAGTGGCGCAACGCGCTCGTGAGGTCGGCGAAGAGCGCGGGGTCGAAGCCTTCGCGGTCGCGGAGCGCGAGGTCGAAGCGGCCCCAGGCCACGTGCAGGCGTTCCAGGGCGGGATCGGTGGCGGGATCGGGGACAGGCACGGGTCGGGTCGGGCCGCGCGGGCTCAGACGACGAGGAGGTCGCCGCAGGATTCGGCGAGGGCGGTGCGGGCCGGGTCGGGGATGCCGTGGTCGGTGATGAAGCAGTCGACGTCGGTGAGGGCGGCGAAGCTGCTGAGGCCGACGACGCCCCACTTGGTGTGGTCGGCGACGGCGACGGTGCGGTGGGCGGAGGCGATCAGGGCGCGGTTGGTCTCGGCCTCGGCGAGGTTGGGGGTGGTGAGGCCGGCCCGTTCGCTGACGCCGTGGGCGCCGATGATCAGCAGGTCGACGTGGAGCGAGCGGATCGACTGGTCGGCGAGCGGCCCGACCAGCGCGGCGGAGCGGGTCGGCGCGCCGCCGGTGAGCAGCAGCGCGGGCCCCTTCTCACCGCCCCGGGCGCGGACGAGTTCGGCGACCGGGAGGGAGTTGGTGACCACGGTGAGGCCCGGGACGTCGAGCAGGCGGGCGGCGACCGCGTACGCGGTGGTGCCGGCCGAGACGGCGACCACGCTGCCGGGCTGGACCTGGGCGGCGGCGGCCTCGGCGAGCGCGGCCTTGGTGTCGGCCTCCAGCCCGGACTTGGCCTCGAAGGCGGGTTCCTCGGCGGTGGCGGTGCGGGCGACCGCGCCGCCGTAGACCTTGCGGACGCTGCCGGCCCGGGAGAGCGCGTCGAGGTCGCGGCGGACGGTCATGTCGGACACGCCGAGCTGGTCGACGAGTTCGGCGACCTTGACCGCCCCGTCGCGGCGCACCAGGTCGAGGATCAGGGCCCGCCGCTGGTCGGCGAGCAGTCCGCTGTCGGTCACTGGGGCCTCGTCCTCCGCTGGGGCGTGTCGGGATGGTCAGCATAGTGGGAAGGGGCCGCCTCCCGAAGGCTCACCCCTGTTGGGCTGTGGTGCTGTGTGTTTGAATGTGTTTGATAGAGGACCGCTGCCCGCCCCGTCCGTGAACGCCCCCGCTGGAGTGCCCGATGACCACCGCTACCGCCACCGCCTTCACCGCCCGCTACGGCGGCTCCCCCGACGGCGTGTGGGCCGCGCCCGGCCGGATCAACCTGATCGGCGAGCACACCGACTACAACGAGGGCTACGTCCTGCCGGCCGCCCTCCCGCACACCACCACGGTCGCCGCCCGGCGCCGCGCGGACGGCGTGGTCCGCCTGTTCAGCGCCCAGGGCGACGGCGAGGTCACCGAGCTGGCACTGGACGCCCTCGCCCCCGGCTCGGTGCCGGGCTGGGCCGCCTACCCCGCCGGTGTGTTCTGGGCGCTGATCGAGGCCGGGCACGCCCTGGGCGGCGCCGACCTGGCGTTCTGCTCGGACGTCCCGACCGGCGCCGGCCTGTCCTCCTCGGCCACCCTGGAGTGCGCCACCGCGATCGCCCTGGACGACCTGTTCGGCCTCGGCCTGGACGCCCCCGGCCGGGCGCTGATCGCCCAGCGCGCCGAGAACGCCTTCGTCGGGGTCCCGTGCGGCGCCCTCGACCAGATGGCGTCCAGCTGCTGCGTCGCCGGGCACGCCCACTTCCTGGACACCCGCACGCTGACCGGCCGTCAGGTCCCGCTCGACCTGCCCGCCGTCGGCCTGACCCTGCTGGTGATCGACACCAAGGTCAAGCACGACCTCGGCGACGGCGCCTACGCCGGGCTGCGGGCGGGCTGCGAGCGGGCCGCCGCGCTGCTCGGCGTGCCGGCGCTGCGCGACATCACGATCGCCGAACTGGGCACCGCCGAGGCGCAGTTGCCCGCCGAGCTGCGGCCGCTGCTGCGCCACGTGGTGACCGAGGACCAGCGGGTGCTGGACACCGTCGCGGCCCTCGACGCGGGCGAGCCGCGCGCGCTCGGCCCGATCCTCACCGCCGGGCACGCCTCGCTCCGCGACGACTACCGGGTCTCCTGCCCGGAGACCGACCTGGCGGTGTCCGCCGCCAACGCGGCGGGCGCGCTGGGCGCCCGGATGATGGGCGGCGGCTTCGGCGGCTCCGTCCTCGCCCTGGTCGACACCGCCTTGCTGGACACCGTCGAGCGCGCCGTCCACGCCGCCTTCGCCGAGGCCGGCTTCGGCGCCCCGCAGACCTTCACCGCCACCCCGTCCCAGGGCGCGCACCGGGTGAGCTGACACCGGGGACGACCCCGGACGAACGGACGGACCAGGACGACCCGCCCCCTCCCGGGGTGGGTCGTCGGCGTTCCACCGGCGGAAACGGCCGGACGCGGCAGGGCCCGCCCGCGCGGGGTGCGTGGGCGGGCCCTGGGGCGGGGCGGGGTCAGAGCTCGCGGAGGGTGCGGGCGGCGGCCTCGGGGCGGATGTCGTTCATGAAGGCGCCCATGCCGGACTCGGTGCCGGCCAGGTACTTGAGCTTGCCGGCGGTCCGGCGGATGGTGAACAGCTCCAGGTGGAGGGCGAGTTCGGCCTCGGCGGGGCGCGGGGCCTGGTGCCAGGCGGCGATGTAGGGGGCCGGTTCGGGGAACAGCCGGTCGAAGCGGCGCAGCAGGTCGAGGTAGAGCCGGGGGAACTCGGCGCGGGCGGCCGCGTCCAGGGCGGTCAGGTCGGCGACCCGGCGGTTCGGGTAGAGGTGCACCTCGTAGGGCCAGCGGGCGGCGAACGGCACGAACGCCGTCCAGTGCTCGCCGGCCAGCACCACCCGGGAGTCCGCGGCGCCGACGCTGGCGCGCTCGGCGGCCAGCACGTCGTCGTACAGGTTGCGCCCGGTGGCGCGGAGGTGGGCGGCGACCCGGTCGAGGGCCTGCGCGGTGCGCGGGGTGGTGACCGGGAAGGCGTAGATCTGGCCGTGCGGGTGGCCGAGGGTGACGCCGATCTCGGCGCCGCGGTTCTCGAAGCAGTACACCTGCCGGACGTCCGGTCGGGCGTACAGCTCGGCGGTGCGGTCGGTCCAGGCGTCCAGGACCAGGCGGGCGCGCTCCTCGGTGAGGTCGACGAAGGAGGCGCCGTGGTCGGAGGTGAAGCAGACCACCTCGCAGCGGCCGGTGCCGGGCGTCAGCGCGTACGGGCCGTCGGACCACGCGGCGACGTGTGCGGCGGAGGAGGAGGCGAGCGACGGGAAGCGGTTCTCGAACACCGCCACCTGGTAGTCCTCGGCCGGGATCTCGCTCAGCCGGTCGCCCCGCGAGGGGCAGAGCGGGCACTCGTCGGCCGGCGGGTGGTACGTCCGCCCCTGGCGGTGCGCGGCGATGGTGACGGCGTCGCCGGTGAACGGGTCGACCCGGATCTCCGACGCGCCGGCGGCCGGGTCGAGCGGGCGCCGGTCGACGGCGGCGCGGTCCGCGGGCTCGATGTCGTAGTAGACCAGTTCCCGGCCGTCGGCCAGCTTGGTCACCGTCTTGTGCACGGCGGCACTCCTCAGGGGTTCGAATCGCGGCCCGGGCGCAGGGCGAGCCGACACATCAAACATCTTCGAACATTTGGCACCACAATGCAACAGGTAGGGGCGACCGGAGCCGCGCCGAGAGCGACCGGAGCCGCACCGGGGGCGGGACGGCACCCCCGGTGCGGAGCGGCCCGGAGGGGCCCGCCTACGCCTCGGCGAGGGCGTCGGTGACCAGGGCGCGGGCCTCGGACTGGACCTGGGCGAGGTGGTCGGCGCCGAGGAAGCTCTCGGCGTAGATCTTGTAGACGTCCTCGGTGCCGGAGGGGCGGGCCGCGAACCAGGCGTTGGCGGTGGTGACCTTGAGGCCGCCGATGGCGGCGCCGTTGCCCGGGGCGTGGGTGAGGACGGCGGTGATCGGCTCGCCGGCCAGGCTGTCGGCGGTGACCCGGTCGGCGTCGAGGGCGGCGAGGGCGGCCTTCTGGGCGCGGTCGGCGGGGGCGTCGACCCGGGCGTAGACGGGGTCGCCGTGCGCGGCGGTCAGCTCGCGGTAGCGCGCGGACGGGGTGCTGCCGGTGACGGCGGTGATCTCGGAGGCGAGCAGCGCCAGCAGGATGCCGTCCTTGTCGGTGCTCCACGGCGAGCCGTCGCGCCGCAGGAAGGACGCCCCGGCGGACTCCTCGCCGCCGAAGGCGACCGTCCCGTTCAGCAGCCCGTCGACGAACCACTTGAAGCCGACCGGGACTTCGAGCAGCTCGCGGCCGAGCGCGGCCGCCACCCGGTCGATCATCGAGGAGGACACCAGGGTCTTGCCGACCGCGGCGCCGGCCGGCCAGTCCGTGCGGTGCCGGTACAGGTAGTCGATGGCGACGGCCAGGTAGTGGTTGGGGTTCATCAGCCCGCCGTCGGGGGTGACGATGCCGTGCCGGTCGGCGTCCGCGTCGTTGCCGGTGGCCAGGGTGTAGGCGTCGCGCTGCCCGATCAGCGAGGCCATCGCGTACGGGGAGGAGCAGTCCATCCGGATCTTCCCGTCCCAGTCCAGGGTCATGAACCGCCAGGTGGGGTCGGTGAGCGGGTTGACCACGGTCAGGTCGAGGCGGTGGGTCTCGGCGATCCGGCCCCAGTAGGCGACGGAGGCGCCGCCGAGCGGGTCGGCGCCGATCCGGACGCCCGCGGCGCGGACCGCGTCCAGGTCCAGGACGGCCGGCAGGTCGTCGACGTAGGCGCCGAGGAAGTCGTAGCGGCCGGTGGTGTCGGCGGCCAGCGCCCGGGCGTACGGAATCCGCCGGACGCCCTTCAGGTCGGCGGCGAGCAGCTCGTTGGCGCGGCGCTCGATCCAGCCGGTGGCGGTGGAGTCGGCGGGGCCGCCGTGCGGCGGGTTGTACTTGAAGCCGCCGTCGGCGGGCGGGTTGTGCGACGGGGTGACCACGATGCCGTCGGCGAGCGCGGCCGGGCGGGTCCGGTTGTGGGCGAGGATCGCGTGCGAGACCGCCGGGGTCGGGGTGTACCCGTCGGCGGTGTCGAGCAGCACGGTGACGCCGTTCGCGGCCAGCACCTCCAGGGTGGTCGCCCGGGCCGGCTCGGACAGCGCGTGGGTGTCGATGCCGAGGAACAGCGGCCCCGTGGTGCCCTGTTCGGCCCGGTAGTCGCAGATCGCCTGCGCGGTGGCTGCGATGTGGTCCTCGTTGAACGCCGTCCGCAGCGCCGAGCCCCGGTGCCCGGAAGTGCCGAACGCCACCCGCTGGGCCACGTCCGCCGGGTCGGGGTGCAGCGTGTAGTACGCCGTCACCAACTGCGCGACGTCGATCAGGTCCTGCGGCTGGGCGGGCTGTCCGGCGCGTTCGTGCACCATGGTGGCCACTCTCCTCGGTCGGTCGGCAAGATGGTCCGTCGACCATCATGGTCGCCGGACCGCGCCGACCGCGGGAACACCGGGGGGCGCTGCGCCGACGGTGCGCCGAACGGGATGTGACGGGACGTCGGCGGACGGCCCGTCAGGCGGCGGAAGCGGACGGCCTTGTCCGCAGCGATCTCGACCGGTCGTCAGGTGGCTCCGGCCGCTCGACTTCGGTGTCCTTCCCGGGCTCCGGCCCGGGGCCCTAGCGGAGCGCGTTCGCCGACGACTGGGTCAGGACGCAGGTGAACCCGATGCCCCAGTCGTCGCGGTCGTCGCAGCGCAGCTCCCGGTCGGCGAAGGCGTCCAGCAGGTCGGCCAGGGGGACGACGGTGGCCTCGGCGTCCGGCTCCGCGACGTGCAGCACCTCGATCATGCCTTCGCGGACGAACCGGAGCAGCGGCGCGAGGTCCGCCGCCACGTACGCCCGCAGCTCCTGGCCCTCCAGTGCGGCCGGCAGATCGGCAAGGACCCCGAACGGGCCGGTCAGCCAGCCGCTCGCCTCCAGGGCACACACCCGGATCCGGTCCTCGTCCGGGGTGAGGTCCAGCTGGTGGATGGTCGGCGCGGCGTCCGGTGCGTACGCCCGGGCCTCCCAGCGGCGGCGCCCCTCCCCGGTGGCCCGCAGCGACAGGACGGGCAGGTCGTTCCGGTCGCGCCGCGGCAGCAGCCAGGTCTCCGGTTCGGCGAGCAGCCGCGCCAGCTCGGGGCCGGTGACCGCCGGACCGTCCTCCTGGACGAAGGCGGTGCTCAACGCCCGGCGAAGGGTCAGCCAACCGCCCGCGACCAGGCGGTGCGTCGCCGCGGCCAGCTCCGGCACCCGCGCCATCTCCTCCGCGGGCGAGGCGTTGCGCCGCCGGGGCACCTCGGGCGAACCCGCCCAGCGCAGCACGGCGCCGACGTGCGCCGCGCTGCCGCGCGGGCTCGTGCCGTCGACGGCGCGGCGCACCAGCACCTGCTCGGTGACGGACAGGCCGTCCCAGCTCTCCGTGGTGTCCGTGGTGTCCATGGCGGCCGATCCTGGCACACCCGCCCGTCCCCATCCGCACGGTTTTCCGACTGCGGGACCGGACCGGGCACCCCCGGCGACCGGATCGCCGACCGGAAGAAGCGTGGCCCCCGCGGGCGCCGGCCACCGGAGTTCGGCAGGGCCGACCATCGCGGGCGTCACGCGGTGGAGTGCGGGCTCCGACGAACAGGGGCGTCGCAGGCGCGGGGACGCCCGATCGCTCGGTGAACGGAGAAATGACCTGCCCGGGGACTTCCGGAACAAGGGACTTCCGGAACGAGGGACTTCCGGAACGGGCTTCAGCGCTTGCCGCGCCGCTTGGCCTGGGCGGCGCGGCCCGCGGTGCCGCCGCCGGTGCTGCCGCCGCGCCGGGCGGGCTTCGGCTTCTGGCCCTGGCCCTGGCCCTGGCCCTGCGGGGTCCTGGGCTTGCGGGCGGGGGGCTGCTTCGGGGCGCGCTGCTGCTCGGCGGCGGCCGTCCGGCCGCGCGAGCTGTTGGCGGTGCGGCCCCGGACGATGCCGATGAACTCCTCCACCAGGTCGGTGGTGGCCTCCTCCGGCCAGGCCAGCGCGACCTGCGACTGCGGGGCCTCCAGCAGGGTGCGGTAGGTCAGGTCGCGGCGGTGGTGCAGCCGGGCCAGCGACTGCGGGACCAGCAGCACGCCGACGTTCGCCGCGACCAGCTCGATCGCGTCGGCGGTGGTCGCCGGGCGTTCGAGGGCGGGGCGGCCGGGCAGCCCGTCCGGCCAGTCCAGCACGTCGTCCTGCGGGTGGAAGACGATCTCCTCGGCGAGGTCGGCGGCCGTGACCTCCTCGGCGGCGGCCAGCCAGTGGTCCTTGGGGAAGACCACCACCGTGGTCTCGGTGTACAGCGGGATCGCGCTCAGCACCGTCCGGTCCACCGGCAGCCGGACCAGCCCGGCCTCGGCCCCGCCGGCGAGCAGCAGGGCATGCCCCGCGGACTGCTCGGACTGCAGCAGCTCCAGCCGGACGTCCGGCAGGCGCTCCTCCCACACCCGCAGCCACTTGGTGGGCGTCACCCCCGGCACGTACACCAGGCGGAACGGGGCGGCGGCGGGCTGCTCGATCTCGGTCACCCCCCAAGGCTACCCACCGTGACCAGGGCCGGTGCGCGAGGCCGGTGCGCGAGGCCCGCGTGCCGGGGCCTATACCCTTGGAGGCATGACTACGCCCAAGCCCAAGACCTCCCAGACCATGAAGCCCGCCACGGCGGCGAAGAAGCTGGGGATCTACCTGGCGGCGACTCCCGCCGAGTTCCAGGCGGGCGTCGTCACCCGCGACGAGCTCAACGCCCTGCAGAGCGAGCCGCCGCAGTGGCTCGCCGACCTGCGCCGCAACGGCCCGCACCCGCGCCAGGTGGTGGCCAACCGCCTCGGTGTGTCGGTGACCGGCCTGAACCGCGCGGGCGTCACCGAGGCGCTCACCTCCGAGCAGATCGACGCCCTGCGCGAGGAGAACCCGGAGTGGCTGCAGCGCGAGCGGACGCTGCAGGCGGAGGTCCGCAAGGAGGCCCAGCGGGTGAAGGACGCGGCGGCCAAGGCCGAGGCGGTCAAGGCCGCCCGCACCCGCGCCAACTCCGCTCGCCGATAACACGATTCGACCGTTCGAAAGGGTGTCTCCCGAGGGAGACACCCTTTCGGATGATGTGCGCACGACACCGGGGTGTTCGCCGGACAGGAATCTGACGGGCCGTCAGCATGGGGGCCATGACGTCCCTCCGCCGCACCACCTCGGCCGCCCTCGTCGCCTGCGCCGCCCTGCTGCTGCCGCTCGCACCCGCCGCCCAGGCCGCCGACCCGGCCGCCGCCGGGCCCCGTCCGACCGAGGCGGCCGTCAACGGCCTGCTGGACGGGATCCGCCGGGACCCGGCCCGGCTGGACGCCTTCCTGCGTGCCATGCCCAAGGGCGGCGACCTGCACAACCACCTGTCCGGCGCGGTCAGCACCGAGCTGCTGGTCCGGCTCGCCGCGCAGGACGGCCTGTGCATCGACTCGGTGACCTTCGTCTCGGCCACCGGTCCCTGCCAGGGCACCGCCCGCCCGGCCCAGGACGCGCTGCCGGACGGCGAGTTCCGCACCCAGGTGATCCGGGCCTGGTCGATGCAGGACTTCACCCCGGGCGCGGAGTCCGGCCACGATCACTTCTTCGCCACCTTCGGCAAGTTCGGCGAGGCCAGCTGGCGCCACCCCGGCACGATGATCGCCGAGATCACCGACACCATGGCGGCCCAGCACCAGAGCTACCTGGAGACCATGCTCACCCCGGCCTCCGGCGGGGTCGCCGCGCTGGCCGCCAAGGTCGGCTTCGACCCGGACCTGGCGGCGCTGCGGCAGAAGCTGCTCGCCGACGGGCAGTTGCAGACCCTGGTGGACAGTGCCCGCGCCGACCTGGACCGGGCGATGGACGAGTACCGGGCCACCGAGCAGTGCGGCACCGCGCAGGCCCGGCCGGGCTGCGCGGTGACGGTGCGCATCCAGTCCCAGGCCTCCCGGGCGTCCACCCCGGCCCGGGTGTTCGCCCAGCTGCTGATCGGCATGGAACTCGCCACCCAGGACGAGCGGTTCGTCTCGGTCAACCTGGTGCAGCCGGAGGACTACCAGTCCTCGCTGGACAACTACCAGCTGGAAATGCAGATGCTGCAGTTCCTGCACCCGCTCTACCCGAAGGCCCACATCAGCCTGCACGCGGGTGAGTTGGTGCCCGGCCTGGTGAAGCCGGAGGACCTGACCTTCCACATCCGGCAGGCCGTGCTGACCGGCCAGGCCGAGCGGATCGGCCACGGCGTGGACGTCGCCCACGAGGACGACGCGGCCGACCTGCTGCGTACCCTGGCCGAGCGCAAGGTGCTGGTCGAGGTGCCGCTGACCTCCAACGCGCAGATCCTCCAGGTCGAGGGGCAGCAGCACCCGTTCCCGCTGTACCGGAAGTACGGGGTGCCGACCGCGCTGGCCACCGACGACCCGGGCGTGGAGCGGATCGACATCACCCACGAGTACGTGCGGGCCGCGCGGACGTACGGCCTGAGCTACACCGACCTGAAGGACCTGGCGCGCAACTCGCTGGAGTACGGCTTCGTCTCCGGCCGTAGCCTGTGGCGGGACCGCGACGGCTTCCGGCCGGTGCCGGAGTGCCAGGGCCGGGCGATCGGGTCGGCGAACCCGACGCCGAAGTGCGCGGCGCTGCTGGCGGCCAGCCCGAAGGCGGCGCTGGAGTGGAAGCAGGAGGGCGCCTTCCGCGCCTTCGAGGCTTCGGTGCTGAACAAGTAGCCTGCAAGGAAAGAGAGTTGACGGCCCGTCGGGAACTTCCCGGCGGGCCGTCGGTGCTTGCGGGGGGTGGGTCAGCGGCGGGCCAGGCGGTCGCGGAGTTCGGTGAGCGGCTCGGCGGCCTCGGGGGCGTCGGCGGTGCGGAACAGCGCGATGGCGGCGTCCAGTCGGGCCAGCGCGGCGGGAGTGCGGTCGAGCCGGTCGGCCTCCAGGACGGCGGCGACCCGGATCGACTCGGCCCGGCCGCCGAAGGCGTCGGCGCCCAGGGCGGCGAACGCCTCGATGGCGAGCTCCATCTCGGCCAGCGCCTCCTCGTCCCGGCCCAGGCTGCTCAGGGTGCGGGCCCGGGTGTCGTGCAGGGTGCCGTCGGGGCAGCCGTAGTCGTCGAAGTCCTGGTTCTCGGCCGCGGCGGTGCGCGCCACCTCGGCGGCCTCGTCCAGCCGGGCCAGCGCCCGTTCGCCCGCGTCGGGGCGGTCGGGGCCGTTGCCGTCGGCGAGGTGCCGGGCCTGGCGCAGCAGCATGTCGAAGACGGCGCCGGGGAACGGGGCGGTGCGGTGGCTGGCGAGGGCGCGCTCCCGGGCGAGGTCGGCGGCGGGCCACTGGTCGGCGACCGCGAGGGCGAGGGCGGCCTCGGCGGCGACCATGGTGTGGATGTGGCGGTCCTCGAAGTCGGCGACCTGGTCGGCGAGCAGCAGGTACTCCTCGGCGGCGGCCCGGGGTTCGCCGATCCGGCGCAGGCCGCGGGCCAGCACCAGCCGGGCCTGGGCCCGCTCGCGGACGTCGAGTTCGGCGAACGCCGGTTCCAGCAGCACGGCTTCGAGCACGGCGACGCCGTCCTCGGGGCGGTCGGCGCCGCACAGCACCTGTCCGAGCATGATCCGGGCGGAGGCCGCGTCCCCGGCCTCGCCGAGGCGGTCGTAGCGGGCCGCGGACTCGGTGAACGCCTTGACCGCTTCGGCCGGTCGGCCGAGGGCGAGGTAGGTGCGGCCGAGGCCGTCGTGCACCCGGGCGGCGCCGCCGGAGCGGTCGCCGTAGCGGGCGGCGATCCCGGCGGCCTGCTGGAACTGCTCCTGGGCGGCGGCCAGGTCGTCCCGGTACAGGGCGAGTTCGGCGCGCTGGCCGTGGACCTGGGCGAGCCGCCAGGGGGCGTCGGCCCGTTCGAGCAGCTGCTCGGCCTCGGTGATCAGCCGGTCGGCGTCGGCGAAGGCGGCGCCGTCCTCCTGGTGGCGGCCGACCAGGAAGCGGGCCCGGGCGCCCAGCAGGCGGGCGTTGGCCTGGCGGTGCGGGAGGCCCTGCCGGGCGGCCTCGGCGTGCAGCAGTTCGAGGGTGGCCTCGGCGGCGGCGAGCGCCTCCGGGTCGGGGCCGGGGCCGTCGGGACCGGCCGCGGCGGCGGCCTCGAAGACGGCGCGCAGTTCGGTGTTGGCCTGGAGCTGCAGCACGGCGACCAGCTCGCGGCCGCCGAACGGGGCGTCGGCGGCCGCCAACTCCGCTATTCGGGAGCGGAGTTCGAGGATGGTGGCGAGATCGCCCGGCCGGTCGCCGTCGGGGCCGGCCAGCCGGGCCCGGCAGCCGAGGGCGCGGGCGGTCAGCCCGGCCTGCTCGAACAGTTCGGCGGCCGCGGTGTAGTGGGCGGTGGACTCGGCGGCGGAGAGCCGTTCGTCGAAGGCGCGCTCCAGGGCGAGTTCGGCCCGGACCCGGGCCAGCGGGCCGAGGCCGGACTGCTCGGCGTCGTCGGGGTGCCGGTAGCCGGGGGCGTCGATCAGGGCGCCGATCCGGTTCCACTGCTGGAGTGCCCCGGGGTGGCTGGTGATGCTCAACTCGCGGGCCCGGGCGATGAGTTCGGCCAGGTCGGCGGGCCCCTCCGGAACTGCGGGGGCAGGCCCGGGCGCGGGGACGGGCGCGGGGGCCGGTCCGGCGGCGCGCAGGCCGAGCGGGAGCGGTTCGGCGGTCAGCGGGGTGCGGGCCAGCCGGGCGCGGCGGGCCTCGCCGACCGCCGGGGTGCCGTTGCGGGCGTCGAAGCGGGCCGCCAGGTCCGCTCCCTCGCGGTCGAGTTCGGCCAGCAGTCCGGCGGCCGTCCAGGTGGCGCCGGGCGGGCCGGCCACCGGGAGTTCCGGGTGGCCGGTCTCGACCAGCCGGGCCAGCAGCCGCTGGACGCCGGTCAGGAAGTGCAGCCGGGCCAGCGGGTCGCCGTGCTGGGCGAACAGGTCGCGGTTCTCGGCCAGGATCTCCAGGCCGCGCGGCTCGTTGCCGGTCAGCGCGCAGAACTCCACGTGCAGGCCGACGGATTCGGCCGCCGCGGAGCGGCCGCGGGCCCAGCGGTACCCGGCCAGGTGGGCGGAGCGCGCCTCGTCGGTCCGGCCGGTGCGCAGCAGCGGCAGCAGGGCGAGGGCGCGGCTGGTGTGCGGTTCCTCGGCGCAGGACCGCTCGCCGGAGAACACCGGGGCCCAGATCGCCAGGGCCCGCTCGTCGTCGCCCAGGGCGACGAAGTGCTGGGCCTGGTGGCGCAGTTCGCAGGCGTGGCAGTCGCTGTAGCGGGAGCGCCAACGGGTCGCCCAGAGCTCGAAGGCGTCCTGGACGCCCCGGCCGGTGTGCGCGGCGAGCTGGTACTGCCGGGCGTAGTAGGGCTGCAGGTCGTGGCCGCGGGCGAGGTAGTGCGTGCGCAGTTCGCCGTGCCAGCGGCGGACGGCGTCGAGCGGCACCTCGGGGACGGCGAGCAGCGCGGCGGCGACCCACTTGTAGCGCCAGTCGGTGGCGTGGTCGGCCCAGCCCTCGAAGGCGTCGGGGTGCTCGGTGCGGAGCCGGGCGATCCGGGCGAACACCACCGGGAGCTTGCGCCGTTCGGCGTCGTACTCGTAGGCCTCGGTGAGTTCGAGCAGGGCGACGGCCAGCAGCTCGGGGTCGTCGAACTGCTCGGCGGCGTCGACGAGTTCCTCGGCGGTGACGGTGCGCGGGCGGCCGTGCGGCTGTTCGTCGTTGGCGCGCAGGGCGGCCCGGACGGCGTCGGGGGTGTCCAGCATCACGACTCCTGGTGCGGCGTGGCGGGCGGGTTCTGCGCGGCGGGCGGGGTCGGCCCGGCGGGCTCGTGGCCGAGCACGGCGTGGTCGAGCAGGGCCAGGAAGGAGCGGTTCAGCAGCGCGGACTCGCTGGCCTTCAGCGGGCGCCGGGTGAGCAGCAGGGCCTGCCCGTAGAGGGCTTCGACCGTGGTGGTGGCGAGGTCGTGGTCGCGGATCGCGGCGGCCCGGCGCACCAGCGGGTTGAGGTGGTTGAGGACGAGCTGGGCGCGGGGCGCGGAACTGGCCAGCGAGCCGAGGATGTCGGCCCACAACCCGTCTGCCTGGTCGGCGAGTTGGGTGCGAGTGCGTTCGTGCCGGGCTTCCCGGTCGTCGAGCAGCAGGGCGGGGGCGCTGCTGGGGTGGAAGGTGCGCAGTGCCACGTCGCAGTCGAACCGGCCGAGGGTCTGCCGGGCGACGGCGAGGAAGGCGGCGGCGGCGAGTTCGGTGGCCGGGTCGACGTTGTCGAGGTGGGCGGTGACGGTGGCCGGGTCGAGGTCGGCGACGGTGGTGCCGGGGCGGATCTCGGGCAGCCGGTGGACCAGGTCGCGGTCGTAGGTGTAGCCGCCGTTGACGACGCCGAGTCCGGCGGCGCCGGCGATCGGGGCGACCTGGCGGAACTCCTCGACGGTGCGGGTGACCAGCACGACGGGGTGGGCGCGGACGAACTCGTCGAGGGTGACGTCGCCGTCAGTGGTCTCGAACGGCAGCCAGGGCAGCAGCATCCGCAGCAGCTGGTCGTCGTGCCGGGCCAGCGACTTGACGGCGAGGTGGTGGACCGACAGGAAGCGGTGCAGCAGCGCCGGGTCGCTGGCGGACAGGCCGGTGAGCCAGTCGCGGATGCGCAGGCCGAGGGCGTCCCGGACGGCGGCGAGGGTCTCGTCGGCGTACAGCGCCTCGCGGGAGGCGGTGGGGCGCAGGCGTTCGGCGTCCACCACGCAGCGGACGAAGAAGGCCCATTCGGGGAGCAGTTCGTCGGCCTGGTCGGAGAGCAGCATGCCCTTGAGGTGGACCCGGTGCCCGGCCCGGCGGGACGGCGGGACGGCGTCGGGCAGCACGTGGGCGACGCCGCTGAGGCCGACCAGCGGCAGGTCGAGGTCGATGGTGTCGAGCGGGGTGAAGTCGAAGGTGTCGCGGCAGTGCGCGGTGAGCGCCTCGCGGCGGGCCGCCGGGGTGGCGTACCGCTCGGCCCAGGGCGCGGGGGTGCGGTTGATCCGCGTCCCGTGCCCGGCGGCGTCGACCACGGTGACGGGGTGGCGCAGCAGGCTGCCGTAGTGGCGGGCGAGTTCGAGGACGCGGCGCGGGGAGGTCCACTCGGCGGCGTCGGGGCGCGGGGTGAGGGTGACGGTGGTGCCGGGCTCGGGGCGGGCGTCGGCGGGCAGGGTGGTGATGGTGTAGCGGCCGTCGGAGCGGCCGCGCCACTCGACCACCGGGGCGTCGGGGGTGCGGGCGGAGCGGGTGGTGACGGTGATCTCGTCGGCGACCACGAAGCAGGCGAGCAGGCCGATGCCGAACTGGCCGATGAACTCGCTGCGGGCGTCGGCGAGTTGTCCGGCGTCCAGGGCGCCGTCGGCGGTCCGCTTGGAGCTGCGGCCGATGGTGGCGAGGAAGGTGTGCACGTCGGCCTCGGTGAGGCCGACGCCGGTGTCGGCGACCGAGAAGACCTCACCGGTGGTGACGGTGATCGCGGCGGGCGCGTCCGGGTCGAGCTGCCGGCGGGCGGTGAGCGCGTCGACCGCGTTCTGCAGCAGCTCGCGCAGGTAGACCCGGGGGCTGGAGTACAGGTGGTGGGAGAGCAGGTCGACCAGGCCGCGCAGGTCGACCTGGAAGGTGTGCGCGCTGGGGTCGTTCGGGGTCACCGGGGCGGGTCCTTCGGCTGGTTCGGTCGGGTGCGGGCGGGGCGGCGGGGCCGTCAGTGGCGGGCGCTCTGCTTGCGGGTGCGCAGGAACGTCTCCACCGGGTCGCCCCAGTACGCCCAGGGCAGTTCGGTGACCAGGTCGCCGATCTCGGTGAACAGCAGGTGGGCGGCGGCGGGCTGCCCGGCGAGCGCGAAGGCCATCGCGAACTCGTTGTGGGCGACCGGCCAGTCCCGGCCGCGCACGTAGTCGGGGTGCCGGACCGAGCGGTCGGCGGCCTCGTGCAGCTCTTCACGGACCTGCGGGCGGCCGATGTAGGCGGCGTCCTCGCCGGCGGGCAGCGACAGCCAGTGTTCGAGGTGGGCGCGGGCGACGAGCTGGCCGAGCGGGCTGCCCTCGGGGGCGGCGAGCATGCTGCGGCGGGCGAAGGAGTGCATCTGCTCGTGCGAGCCGGACCACTTCTCGCAGAGCTGCTGGAGGCGCTGGCGGTGCGAGGCGACGTGGCCGGGGCGGCGGCGCAGCGCGGCCTCGAAGCGGTGCCGGGCGGCGACCTGGTCGAGGGAGGCGCCGCGGCCGCTGATCTGCAGGAAGTACCAGGGGCCGAGCAGTTCGGGGTCGAGTTCGGCGGCCCGGTAGAGGTGCTCCTCGGCGCTCTCCAGGCGTTGGTGGAAGAGCTTCCACTGGTCCTCGCCGACGTACTGGGCCCGGGCGCCGGTGCGGGCCTCCCAGGCCCAGCTGACGTGCCGGGCGCCCTGAACCAGGCGCAGCAGCGGGTCGTCGGGGGTCTCGTCGAGGGCCCGGCCGACCGCGACCTCGGCGCCGGTGACGTCGGCGAGGACGGAGACCATCAGGGTCAGGTCGTCCTGGTCGGCGGCGGTGTCGAGGACGGCGCGGGCGGCGGGCCAGGCGCCGACCCCGGCGAAGGAGCGCAGCCGGGCCAGGTCGGCGTCGCCGAACGCCGGGTCGACGGTGGGGGTACCCCCGCCGTCGGCGGCCTCGCCGGTTCCCCCGGTCCCGCCGGTCTCGCGGCGGCCGAGCAGCCGTGCGAACAGTCCCATCCCTGGGTCCCCTCCGAAGTGCCTGGTGGTGCGGTGGGGGCGCGTGCGCGGCGACCCCCGGACGGAGATTCCTATCACGTCCGTGCGACAGGTGTGCGAAGGGTTTCCCCGACCGCCGACCGGGGACCCGCAGCAGGGCGGGCACGGGCCGGTCGCGGGGCGGGCGCGGGCCGGTCGCGGGGGGCTCCGGCGGGCCGGGCGGTGAGCGAAGGCAGGTGGCGGCCTCCGGGCCGTGGCGGTAGCCGGAGGCCGGGACAGAGCCGAAGGCCGGGACAGAGCGGCTCGGCCGGGGCCGGAGATCCGGTCCATCGGCGGCAGGCCGTGGCGGTAGCCGGAGGCCGTGACGGTGGTGGAGGCCGGGACGGTGGTGGAGGCCGTGGCCGTGCTGGAGGTCGGCGGCAGGGGCTGTGGTGGCGGTGGGGTGGGGGGGTCAGCTGCGGCCGGAGATCCGGTCGGCGAGGGTGGCGAGCGGGGAGGTGGCGGCGTGTTCGCGGCGGTCGGCGTGCCGGTAGACGGCGTACAGGCCGTGCACGCCGAGCCAGCGGGCCGGTTCGGGTTCCCAGCGGCGGACCCGGTGGCCGACCCAGGGCAGTTCGGTGAGTTCGGTGCTTGTGCCGTGCCCGAGTTGACGGAGCGTCAGGTCGCGCAGGGTGCGGCCGGCCAGGTTGGCGGTGGCGACGCCGCTGCCGACGTAGCCGCCGGCCAGGCCGAGGCCGGTGGCGGGGTCGAGGGCGACGGTGGCGCACCAGTCGCGCGGGACGCCGAGCACGCCGGACCAGGCGTGGTCGATCCGGGCGTCGGCGGCGGCGGGGAACATCCGGGCCAGGATCTCCCGGAGTTGGGCGATCGTGCCGGCGGGGGTGGCGCCGTCCCGGTCGATCCGGGAGCCGTACCGGTACGGGTGGCCGCGGCCGCCGAGCGCGATCCGGTCGTCGGCGGTGCGCTGGGCGTACATGTAGGCGTGCGCCTCGTCGCCGAGCACTTCGCGGTCCTGCCAGCCGATCGCCTCCCAGACCTCGGCGGGCAGCGGCTCGGTGGCGATCATCGAGGAGTTCATCGGCAGCCAGTCCCGCCGGTGCCCGGCGAGTTCGGCGGTGAAGCCCTCGGTGCAGCGGAGCACCGTGCGGGCCGTCACGGTGCCGTGCGGGGTGACGGCGCGGCCGGGGGCGATGGCGGTGACGGGTGTCGACTCGTAGACCCGGACGCCGAGCCGGCGGACGGCGGCGGCCAGGCCGAGGACGAGTTTGGCGGGGTGCACCCGGGCGCCGTTCGGCGTCCAGGTGGCGCCCAGGGTGCCCGGCACGTAGAGGCGTTCGGCGGCCGCGGCGGCGTCCAGCAGCTGCACCCGGTCCACGCCGAACGCCTGCTCGTGGGCGAACCTGGCGTGCAGGCGGGCGAGTTGGGCGGGGGTGGTGGCGAGTTCCAGGACGCCGCCGCGGTGCGCGTCGCAGTCGATGCCCTCGGCCGCGGCGGCCCGCAGGGTCTCCGACACCGTGTCGTTCATGGCGAGTTGGAGCCGGCGGGCGGCGTCCTCGCCGTGCAGCCGGGCGTAGCGGCCGCGCCCGGCGATGCCGTTGTAGAGCCAGCCGCCGTTCCGGCCCGAGGCCCCGTAGCCGCAGAACTCGGCCTCCAGCAGGGCTACTTCGAGATCGGGCGCGGCCTGCTTCAGGTAGTAGGCCGTCCACAGTCCGGTGTAACCGCCGCCGACCACGCAGACGTCCGCGGCGAGGTCGCCGTCCAGCGGGGCGCCGCGCTCGGGCAGGCCGGTGGCCGCGTACCAGAAGGAGACGCCGCCGTTGACGGTGGTCATGTGTCCTGCTTCCGAGGGGCTTCGAGGGGCTGCCGTTCGGGGGCGGCCGAAGGGGGTGGCGCTGCGTGCTCGGGGACGCTAACCGGGCTGCGGCGGGCCCGGCAACGGACACCCTGCCAGGCCGCCCCCTCCCGGCCTGACAGGGTGTCCGGGCTCACTCGGCCGTGTGCACGGCCCGACCGCCGACGTAGGTGCGCAGCACCCGGGTCTCGGCGATCTCCTCGGCGGGCGCGGCGAACGGGTCGCGGTCCAGCACCACCAGGTCGGCGAGGTTTCCGGCCCGCAGCACGCCGGTGTCGTCGAGGCCGTTGAGGTGCGCGGCGCCGGAGGTGTAGGCGGCCAGCGCGGTCGCCAGGTCGAGGCGCTGCTCGGGCAGGAACACCGGGACGTCCGGGCCGGCGCCGGGCTCGCGGCGGTTGACGGCGACGTGGATGCCGTCGATCGGGACGGGGCTGGAGACCGGCCAGTCGGAGCCTGCGGCGAGGGTGGCGCCGGTGCGCAGCAGGCTGCCGAACGGGTACTGCCAGGTGGCGCGTTCGGCGCCGAGGAAGGGGATGGTGAGCTCGTCCATCTGCGGTTCGTGGGCGGCCCAGAGCGGCTGGATGTTGGCGACCGCGCCGAGCGCGGCGAACCGGGCCAGGTCGTCGGGGTGGACGACCTGGAGGTGGGCGAGGTGGTGGCGGTTGCCGCGCCGGCCGTTGGCGGTGATCGCGGCCTCGATCGCGTCCAGGGCCTCGCGGACGGCACGGTCGCCGAGGGCGTGGAAGTGCACCTGGAAGTCGAGCGCGTCCAGGGCGGTGACGTGCTCCTTGAGGGCGGCCGGGTCGACGAAGCTGAGGCCGCTGTTGCCGGTGGCGCAGCCGCAGCCGTCCAGGTAGGGGGCGGTGAGCGCGGCGGTGAAGTTCTCCGCGATGCCGTCCTGCATGATCTTGACCGAGCCGGCCCGGAACCGGCCGTGGGTGAACTTCTCGCGGCGGGCGACGAGTTCGGGGATCTGCTCGGCGCCGCGCTCGCGGTCCCACCACAGCGCGCCGACCACCCGGGCGGTCAGGGTGCCGTCCTGGGCGGCGGCCAGGTAGGTGTCGGACGGGTCGGGGTTGCCGCCGAAGTCGCCGAGCAGGGCGTCCTGCCAGGCGGTGATGCCGAGCGAGTGCAGCAGTTCCTGCGCGGCCAGCAGGCCGGCCCGGCGGTCGGCGGGGGTGCAGGCGGGGGCGTGCCGGCCGACCAGGCCGATGGCGCCCTCCTGGAGCATGCCGCTGGGGGTGCCGTCCGGCTCGCGCTCGATCCGGCCGTCGGCCGGGTCGGGGGTGTCGCGGGTGAGCCCGGCGGCCTCCAGGGCGCGGGTGTTGGCCCAGGCGCCGTGGTGGTCGCGGTTGGCGAGCAGGACGGGGCGGTCGGGGACCACCCGGTCGAGCAGCTGCCGGGTGGGCAGGCCGCCCTCGAAGCTCTCCATCGACCAGCCGCCGCCGGTGATCCACTCCTTCTCGGGGTGGGCGGCGGCGTACTCGGCGATCCGGGCCAGGTAGTCGTCGAGGGTGACGGTGCCGGTGAGGTCGCAGGAGGCCATCTCGACGCCGCCGTAGACGGCGTGCACGTGCGCGTCCTGGAAGCCGGCGATCAGCAACTTGCCGTGCAGGTCGACGACTTCGGTGTTCGGTCCGATCAACTCCCGTACCTCGTCGTGGCCGACCGCGGTGATCCGCTCGCCGGTGACGGCCAGCGCGGTCGCCCGGGTGCGGGCGGCGTCGCCGGTGTGGATCGGCCCGCCGGTGAAGACCAGGTCGGCACGGTTCATGGGAGGTGCTCCGTTTTCTGGGTGTGGCACGGGAGTTGACTGATCGTCAGAGCGCTGCGGATTCGGGCTGCCCGGTTCCGGCGGCGCGGTCGGTGGCGCCGGTGAAGTAGGCCGAGCGGCGGCCCCAGCGCGACCAGGCCGCGGCGGCCAGGCCGGAGCCGATCATCAGGACCGGCACCGAGAGTTCGAACCAGCCGTTGGCGGCGGCGAGTTCGAAGTGGTCGGTGGAGTCGTAGAAGGTCCAGGCGAGGTAGCCGCCGACCAGCAGCAGCACCACCCCGCCGAGCAGCGGCGCGACCACCGCCTTCAGCCCCTCGGCCGGATTCTCCCGCAGCAGGTGCCGGAAGCGCACCGCGGAGGCGATGGCGACCAGCGCGTAGTAGAGCGCGACGACGATGCCGATGGCGTTGACGGTCGCCGAGATCAGCTCGGTGACGGTCGGGATGACCAGCGACAGCCCGGCCAGCGCGAGCGCGATGCCGGTGATCAGCCAGGTGCCGGTGGACGGGGTGCGGTAGCGCGGGTGCAGCCGGGTCCAGACCCGGCCGAGGGTGCCGTCCCGGCCCATCGCGTAGGTGCCGCGGGCGGTCGGGATGACCGCGGCCTGCAGCGAGGCCGCCGCCGAGAAGGTCAGCGCCACCAGCGGCAGCGCGGCCAGCGGTTGGCTCGCCAGCTTCTCCGCGAAGTAGGCCAGGCCGGTGGCCCCGTTGTCGGCCAACTCCTCGATCGGCAGCACCCGTTGGAACGCGGTGCCGGCGAACAGGAACAGCCCGAGCATCAGCAGCAGCGCCCGGAACCCGCCCCGGCCGGTGTCCTTCGGGTCGTGCACCTCCTCGCCGACGCTGAACACCGACTCGAAGCCCCAGTAGCAGAACACCGCCAGCACCATGCCCTGGGCCAGCTCCCCCAGCGAGGGGATCTCGAACGGGTCGTACCAGGACAGGCTGAACGGCTGGTCGCCGGCGAACAGGCCGTAGCCGCAGAACCCGAGCAGCACCGCGTACTCGAAGACCAGCAGGTACTTCTGCAGCCGGGCGGCCAGGTCGAGGCCGCGGACGGCGACCACGGTGGCGGCGAGCAGCACCGCCATGCCGATCAGCGTGCACTGCAGGCTGGAGTCCGGGTCCAACTCGACGCCGGGCAGCGCGTGCAGTCCGGCCCGGCCGGCCAGCTGGATCAGCGCCGAGCCGGTGACGGTGGTGGTGTACGCCATGAAGACGACGGTGGTGACGATGTTGACCCAGCCGGTCAGGAAGCCCAGCCACGGGTTGAGGGCCTTGCCGACCCAGCGGTACGAGCTGCCCGCGTCGGGTTCGACCCGGTTGAGCCGGCCGTAGCCGCAGGCGATGCCGAGGACCGGCAGGAAGGCCAGCAGCATGATGGCGGGCAGGTGCAGGCCGACCACGCCGGCCATCAGGCCCAGGCCGATGCCGATCGAGGTGGTGGCCGCCGTGCTGGACGCGGCGATCACCACCACCGCGCCGACGCCGACCGACTTGCGCATCGCGTCCGGAGCCGTCGCGGCTGGAGCCGTCGTGCCGGAGCTGCTGGAGGGGGTGGGGCCGCCGTCGGGGACGGGGCCCCGCTCCTTGTGCGTCGCTGCCAAAGGATCACCGCCGAGGGGGTCGTGGGGGTGCGACGCCCCGGGCGGGGGCGTCGGATGGGGTGCGCCGCCGGAGGGCGCGGGGATTCCGGGGAGAGCGGCGGGCCTCGCGGGCGGGGCGCGCCGGGTGGGGGTCCGGCCCGCGCGAGCGCGGGTCAGGGACGCCATGAAACCCGCCGCCCCTTCACACGTCAATGCTGTTGTCGTAAGCTCACCGGCCATGACCGACCGTGTCGTCCCCGAGACCGCGCGCCGCCGCCGGCGCCCCACCAAGCAGGGCACCGTGCTGTCCGAGCAGGTGATCGTCGACACCGCGCTGCGCCTGGTCGAGCAGCACGGCGCGCAGGCCTTCAGCGTCCGGCGCCTCGGGCTCGCGCTCGGCGCCGACCCGAGCGCGATCTACCGCTACTTCCGCAACACCGACGCGCTGCTGATCGCCGTCGCCGACGAGCTGATCGGCCTGGGGCTGCGGGGCTGGGAGCCGACCGGCGACTGGCGGGCCGACCTGCGCGAGGTCGGCCTGCGCATCCACACCCGCTCCTGCGCCCACCCGCAGGCCGCCGTCCTCGCCGCGTACCGCACCACGGGGCGGGCGCACGAGATCCGGGCGATCGAGACCATGCTCGGCATCCTGCGCGAGGCCGGCTTCCCCGGCCAGGACGCCGTCGCGCTCTACCACGCCTTCATCGACCAGGCCCTGGGCTTCGCCGTCCTCGACGCCGCCGCCCTCGCCATGCCCGCCCCCGCCCAGGACGCCGACCAGGGCGTCTGGGACACCGCCTACCGCGACCTGCCCGCCGACACCCACCCCCACATCGCCGCCACCGCCGACCTGCTCGCCGCGCACATGCGGCGCAGCGCCTACCCGCTGGCGCTCGACCTGCTCCTCGACGCCTTCGCGGGGCGCCTTCCCGCAGCCTGACGCCTCCGTGTCGACGTATTGCCGTGTCGTTGTATCGCTGTGTCGACCGCCCGGCGTGCCGACCGGGCGGGTGTGGGCGGCGGGTCCTGGGGTCGAGGGCGGGGCGCGCCGGCTGACGGTGGTCCCGGCCGAGCAGCCCGAGGGCACCGAGCTGCTGCTCGAACCGTCCGGCCACCGGGCCGTCCCGCCGTACAAGCGGGCCTTGTTCGAGGACGGCATCCCCGCCACGTCCTTCGCGGTGGACGACGTGCCGGCCGAGTACGAGCGGCTGCGCGCCCGCGGGGTGGTCTTCACGCAGGAGCCGCGCACCGCGGGCCCGGCCACCACCGCCGTGTTCGACGACACCTGCGGCAACCTGATCCAGCTCGTCCACCTGCCCTAGCACCTGCACGGCCTGCGGATATCCGGGTGGCGGGCGGTGGATCGTCCGCTACCCTCGGCGCGTGATGTTCGATGAGGTGGCCGCTCCGAAGGCCACGTGGTGGGGAATCGTCAAGGAGCGGGCCGCGGCCTGCTGGTGGCAGCTGATCGTGCTGGTGCTGGTGGAGCTGCTCCTCGGCACCATGGCGACGGCCCTGGTGTACGCGGTGGCCCCGCACGACTACCGGGTCGTCGGGGTGGCGAACCTGCTGCTGTCGCTGGTGGTGTCCGCCGCGCTCGCGGGTGCGAAGGCGCGGGTGCTGGGGCTCGGGGTCGGGCCGCTGACCGCCCTGCGGCTGCCTCCGCTCCGGATCGCGCTGATGTCGGTCCTGTCCCTGCCGCTGAGCGTGATGCTGGTCTACCGGCTGGGCATGCTCTTCATCGACGGACCGTTCCTCTTCGACCTGTCCACGCCGATGACCTGGGGACTGCGGGTACTCGTGGTGGTCCTGGCCATGCTGGGGCTGCCGCTGCCCATGACGGTGTTCCTGGAGGGGCGGGGTCTGGGCCGCGCCTGCCGGATCGCGTTCGGCGACTGGCGGACCGCCCTGCGACTGCTCGGCATCGCGCTGCTCCAGTTCGTGCTGGTCACGTTCGTCCCGATGTGGGCCTTCGACACGCTGTACCAGTACGGCCCGGACGTGCCCTTGCTGGTGAACAGCCTGCTGTCGCCCGTCCTGGGCTACCTCCTGCTGTTCCCGGTGTTCGCCACTTACCTCCGCTCCCCCGCCGCCCGGCCGCCCGCGTCGCCGGTGGAGCCGGACCCGTACCCCGAGGTGGGTCCGGCCTTCACCGGCTGAGGCCGCAGGCACCGCCGTTCAGGCTGCGGTCGCCGAACTCGCGGACCGGATGCGGGCGGTGACGAGTGCGGGCCGGTCCATCGGGAGGGAGTGGCCGGCGTCCGGGACGACCTCGACCCGGGCGTCGGGGAGCAGCCGGGCGAGCCGGGCGGCGACCGCCGGGGAGTCGTGCAGGGCGCTGCGGGCGCCGAGCAGGAACTGGGCGTGGACGCCGCTCCGGGCGATCCGGTCCAGTTCGGCGTCGGTGAGGACCGGCGGGACGGGCAGGGCGCGCCGGAAGCCCGTCGTGGCGCGGGTCAGTTTCATCAACTCCTCTTCCAGGACCGCGCTGTTGCCGACCGCACGGGCCAGCCGGGGCCGCAGCGCGCGCGGCGCGGCGGCGGCGAGCCCGCCGGCGATCAGCCAGGCGTAGAACCGGAAGCCGAAGCCGTTGAACCCGGCCGGGTCGAGCAGCGTGAGCGCGCCGACCCGCCCCGGGTGGTGCAGCTGGTGCTGGAGGGCGACCCAGCCGCCGTACGAGCAGCCCACCAGGTGGGCGTCGTGCAGGTCGAGTTCGGCGAGGACCTGGTCCAGCCAGGCGGCGGCGTCCGCGCCGTCGGCGATCGGGGCGCTCTGCTCGCTCGCGCCGGGCTCGCCGACCGGGTCGATCGCGAACACCGGGTGGTGCTCGGCGAGTTCGGCCAGTTGGTGGTGCCACATCAGGGCGTTGCCGCCGGAGGCGGCGAGCAGTACGACCGGCCGTCCGGCCCCGGCGCTCGGCTCGGGGCCGGTGCGGTACACCCGGGTGCGGCCGTAGGCGGTGGGCAGGTCGTGGGCGGTGCGCGGGCCGGGCCAGAGGGCGGCCAGGGCGCGGTCGTAGGCGGCGCGGAAACGGTCGGCGGCCCGGGCGTTCCTGAACTCGCTCATTCGCATGGTACATATGTATCACGGCATGATACGGGTGTACCAGGGAAGTTCGCGGGAAGGCCGGACGCATGAGCAGCAAGGTCGAGCACAAGGCCGAACACGAGGAGCGGCGGCGGCAGATCGCCGAGGCGCTGCTGCGGATCGCCGACACCCAGGGCCTGCAGTCCGCCAGCATGCGGGCCGTCGCCGCCGAGGCCGGGGTCTCGCTGCGCCTGGTCCAGTACTACTTCGAGACCAAGGAGGGCCTGCTGCTGGACGCGCTGGCCCGGCTCGGCGAACAGCTCCGGGCCCGGATGGCCGCCTGGATCACCGCGGCCGGCTCCCCGCCCACCCCGCGCGGCCTGGTCACCGCCGTCCTCTCCAGCATCCTGCCGACCGACGCCGAGAGCCGCCGGATCACCCGCACCTACACCGCCTACTACGTCCTGGTGCTGAACGACCCCGAGATCCTCGCCAAGCACGGCACCGGCCAGGCCGAACTGCTGGAGAACTTCCTCGCCGAACAGCTGCGCGCCGCACAGCGGGACGGTCTGATCGCCGCGTCCCGCGACCCCGCGACCACCGCCGCCGGCCTCACCGCCCTGGTCAACGGCCTCGGCCAGAGCGTCCTGGGCGGCCAGCGCGACGGGGCCGCCGCGCTGGCCGTCCTCACCGCCCACCTGGACGAACTCTTCGGCGGACCCCTTTCCGGCAACGGGAGTTGACGGACCGTCCGATCACGGGCGGACGGCCGACGACACCGTGGCCGACGAGCGGCGGACCGGGGCGGAGGGCGTCGGCGTTCCCCTCCCCCGCCACCCGGATCACCCCGTACAGTCGGGGGATGACGCCCGAGAAGAGGCCGACCGCCCGCATCCTGCTGCTCGACGACCAGGACCGCCTGCTCCTGCTCTGCGCCCGCGACCCGCGCACGGGCCGCGAGGGCTCCTGGTGGTTCACCGTCGGCGGCGGCATCGACGAGGGCGAGGACGCCCTGACCGCCGCCGTCCGGGAGTTGTGCGAGGAGACCGGCCTCGACCTGCCCGCCACCCGCCTCGGTCCGGTGGTCTGGACCCGGCGGGCGGTGTTCACCTTCAACGGCCGCCCGTTCGACCAGAGCGAGGAGTACTGGCTGGTCCGGCTGACCGCCGCCGAGACTGCCGCCGTCCGGGTCGACCCCGAGGAAGCCTCCCACGGCCACCGCTGGTGGAGCATCGCCGAGTTGGCCACCACCGAGGAGACCGTCCACCCCCAACGCCTCGCCGAACTCCTCCCCGCCCTCCTCGCCGACGGCCCCGGCCCGACCCCCCTCCACCTCGGCGACCACCACCTCGGCTGACGCCGGGCACCCTCCCGCAGCGCCTTGCACCCCACCTGGCAAGGACGGACGGCCCCGGAGGCGGCCACACCGAGCTCCGCCGCGCCGCCCTCCCGGTCGGATCGGATCCGGCCGGGGTGGAGGACAGTGACGGCGACCGTCCGGTCCCGGACCTCGTACCGGAGGCGGAGGAAGCCGGTCCGAGTCCGGTGGATCCCGCTGGCGCCGATGGTGAGGGCGCCCGCCGGACAGGGGTTCTCGGCGAGCAGGTGCACCGCCCGGGAGGGCCCCGTGGCCGACGGCGCGCTTCCGCTCCAGGGCCAACGCGTCGGGCTCCCCGGCGGAGGCTTCGGCCCAGGAAGCCTCTCCGAGCGCTTGCCGACAGGCGTCGTCGTGCGGAACGCCCCCCGAGAGGGCGACACTGCGCCTCCGTTCGGCGCCGGCCCGTGCCGTGCCAGGGCCTCCGGCTCGGCGCGGGCCCGGCGGCCGAGGGCGACCGGCGTCCGGTCACCCGCCCTGCCCGGCCCTCAAGCCCCCGGAGCCTTCCTGCTGCACAGGTCGCGCGGCGGTGCCCGGTCGGAGAGGTTCCTCCGGATTGCCGACCGGGGTGAGGAGCCGGTGGGTGCCGGGGATGCGGGTGCGGAGGGTGTCGGCGAGGGCGCAGAGGAGGGTGGTGGTGGCGGTGAGGGCGACCAGGGCGCGGAGGAGGCCGGTCTCCGGGTAGGGGTCGGGGGTCAGGTGGAGGGCGTAGCGGGCGGCGAGCAGGCCGACGGTGCCGGCGAGAGCCAACTGGGGGGCGGCGGCGCGGATTCGACGGTCGGCGAGGGCGGCGGCGGTGACCAGGAGGGCGCCGGCCGCCGCGATCTGCGGGTGGGCGAAGCCGAGGCCGTAGCGGACGGCCAGGGCGGGCACCAGGAAGAGGACCAGGATGCGCCGCAGCAGGACGGCGAGGGCGGTGGTGGCGGGGCCCGGGGCGGTCCGGGTGGTGGGGCGGCGGGCGGTGGCGGCGAGCAGGAGCAGGGCGAGGGCCGCCTCGGGCCAACGGGTGGGCAGGTGGGCCGGGTTGTAGAGCAGGGCGGTGTCGTAGACCACCATCACCAGGGTGCCCACGGCCCACAGGGCGGCGGCGAAGCGGAGCAGTCCGAGCGTTCCGGGCCCCGGGTCGGGCTCGGTGGCGGCGGGGCCGGCCGGGGCGCGGCGGGCGGTGGCCAGCAGCAGTGGGGTGGTGCAGGCGGCGGAGAGGGCGCGGATCGTCAGGTCCTGGAGGGTCCAGGGGTTGTGGAAGCGCCATTCGACGGTGCCGAAGACCAGCGTCCAGGAGACGGCCGCGCTCCACAGCAGCGGGGCGGAGCCGATCGCGGTGCGGTAGCGGGCCGGGTCGAGGCGGCGCAGCACCGTCGCGTAGGCGAGCAGGACGAACGGGAGCTCCAGGAAGGCCTGGACGCGCAGCACGGTGGGGGCGAACAGCCGGGGCGCGGGCAGGTGGTCGGCGAGGGCGCGGACGACCGGGTTGCCGGTGGGCTGGTCGAACCAGCCGGGCGGGAGGTAGCGGGTGACGAATCCGGTGTCCCCGCCGTGCACGCGCAGCAGGTAGGCGGCGCAGAGCAGTTGGTTGAGGTAGAGCAGCGCGGTCACGGCGAGGAGCAGGACCTCCGGCGATCGGACCAGCCCCGCGGAGCCCCGACCGCCACGCCTACCGCGCCCGCCGCTGCCCCGGTCGCCGTGCTGGCCGCCGCTCCGGCCACCGCCCCCGTCGGCCGCCGGTTCGGCGGGGGCGCGCAGCAGGTGCGAGGCGATCAGCAGGGCGGTGGCGGCCGAGCCGAGGACGGTGCTGTCGATCAGGAGCGCGGTGATCGTCATTCGGCGAATGTTAGGGGCTCCGGAGCCGCTGTTCGCACACCCGTACGGTGACGCTCAGCGACCGTCCGGGGGCGGACGGGGCCGCGGGGGCGGTCCGGCGCGCCCGAACCCGGGGGGCGTGGGCGGCCGGAAGCGGGGCGGGCAACGGGAAATCGCTTTCCGTTCCCGGAAATCGCGCTCCGGCCGGTGTTTACCGCTCGACCGTTCGGCCACCTACCGCACTTGCTCGACTTGGCGGTTATCCGGTCCCGCAATCCTTCCGGCAAACGAATCGCCCACCCGGGAGCGGGCGTTGATTCGCTGACTGACCGTCACTTGCCGGGCGCCGCAAACCTTAAGGGCTGCACCCCAGCACGACCGGAGGTACCGGCCCGCGACCCGGCACCTTGATCACGGAACGTGATCAAGGTGGAGTGGTTCGCCGTTCACAGTTCAGTTACAGATCCTCTGGAAAGTCGCCCCAACAACCATTGTGGGCCCGCATCCCGACAGGTAGAGTCCGGGTTCGCCGAAGCACGGACGGGCACCTCTGGGCATTTTCTTGGAGCGGGCATGTCAAAGAACGGCGGCGTCAACGGATCGGTCACCGATCTGTTGGACGCGTTCGCGGAAACCGTTCTCCGGTGGCCCGAACGAACCGCGTTGGAGTCACCCGAGCACACTCTCAGCTACCAGCAACTCGCAAGTCACGTACGATGGTTGGCCCACGCACTGGGCGACCGACCGGGTCCGGTGGCGGTCCCGGCGGCCCACTCGCCGGACACCGTCGTCGCCCTGCTGGGCGTCCTCGCGGCGGGTGGCGCGCACGTGCCGCTCGACCCGGGCTTCCCGCTCGACCGGCGACGGCGGATGGCCGACACGGCCGGCTGCCGGACCCTGGTCGGCCGCCGGTCGGCCGGCCATGCCGAGCAGGCCGACCTGCTCGGCCTGCGGTTCGTCGAACTGCCGGACTCCCCCGAGGGGGCGAACGGAACCGACGGACCGGATGAACCCAACGGGCCTACGGAGCAAGGGAGTTGGCTGGACGGGCCGGCGGTCTCGCCGGACGATCCCGCCTACGTCCTGTTCACCTCGGGGTCCACGGGGCAGCCCAAGCCGGTGCTGACGCCGCGTCGGGCGATCTCCGCCTCGGTGGCCTCGCTGCGCGGCCTGTTCGGGGTCGGGCCGGCCGACCGGGTGCTGCAGTTCGCCTCGCTGAACTGGGACACCTGCTTCGAGGAGATCCTGCCGACCCTGACGGCGGGCGCCCGGCTGGTGTTCGACCCGGAGGCGCACTCGGCCTCGTTCCCCCGGCTGCTGCGGATGGTGGAGCGGCGCGGCATCACCGTGCTGGACCTGCCGACCGCGTTCTGGCACGAGCTGGTGCTACACCTGGCCGAGGAGGCCGCCGAGGGCGGGAGCGCCGCGCTGCCGACGGCCCTGCGGCTGGTGGTGATCGGCGGCGAGGCCGCCGCGCCGGCCCGGCTCGCGGACTGGAGCGGGCTGCCGGACGCCGCCCGGGTCCGGCTGCTGAACACCTACGGCTGCACCGAGACCACCCTGATCACCCACGCGGTGGACCTGCTCGGTCCCGACACCCCGGAGCCGGGCCGCCGCTGGGACCCGGCGGAGCGCGCGCCGATCGGCCGCGCCCTGCCACACGTCGAGGAACTGCTCTCCCCCGAGGGCGAGTTGCTGATCGGCGGCCCCGCGCTGGCGACCGGCTACCCGGGGCTGCCGGAGGCCACCGCCGAACGGTTCGCCGTCCGCGACGGGCAGCGCTGGTTCCGCACCGGCGACCGGGCCGCCCGGGGCGCGGACGGGGTGCTGACCCACCAGGGGCGGCTGGACCACGAGGTGAAGATCCGGGGCATCCGGGTCGATCCGGCCGAGGTGGAGGCCGCGATCGACGCCCATCCGCGGGTGGGCGCGGCGGCGGTGGCCGCGACCACGCTGGCCGGGCGGGCCGCCCTGGTCGCCTACGTGGTCCCGCGCACCGGCGGGCCGGACCGGGCGCTGGCCGCCGAAGTCCTGGCGCACCTGCGGGACACCCTGCCCGGCCACCTGGTACCGAGCCGGCTCACCGTCGTCCCGGACCTGGTCCGCACCGTCAGCGGCAAGGTCGACCGGGCCGCCTCGCACCGCCTGCACGGCAGCACCGCCGTCCCGCTCTGACCTCCGCCGTCGCCGAGTCCCGTCCCACGGGCGTGATCTGACGGACCGTCGACTGTCACAGCGGCCGGGCACGATCTGCACCACGCACGACATGCACGCCACACACACACCACGCATCACGCGCACCACGTACGCCAGGCATCACCGCACCACGCGCACCGCACGGCCCCGCGCCCTCCCCTTCCACGGCGCCCGCACCACGCACGACGCACCTCGCACTCGCGTATCTCGCACTCGCGCACCACGCACCGCGTTCACGTCCACGTTCAGCACGCGCACCACGCACCGCTGGCACCGCCGGACCACGCGCACCCCGCACCGGTCGAAGGAGACCCTGATGAGCCTCGACACGCCCACCGCCGTGCCCTCGCCCGCCGCCGACCCGGCGCTGCTCGACTCGCTGACGGCCGTGTTCCGTCGCGTGCTGGAGCTGGACGAGGTCGCCGCGGACGCCAACTTCTTCCTACTGGGCGGGGATTCGCTGATCGCCACCCGGGTGCTCAGCGCGGTGGCCCGCACCCACGGGGTCGAACTGACCTTCGACGACTTCCTGGCCGACCCGACCCCGGGCGGCCTGGCCGCCCGGATCGCCGCCACCACGGCCGACGCCGCCGCCGAAGCCACCGCCGAAGCCACCGCGACCGTCCCGGCCGCCCGGTGAGCGCCGCCGCCCTCGCCCCGACCCCGCAGGAGCCCGAGCGGCCGCAGGACGGGGCGCGCCGCGCACCGCGCACCGCCGTGGTGGTCGGCGCGGGCCCGGCCGGGCTGACCGCGGCCGTCGAACTCGCCGACCGGGGCGTCCGGGTGACGGTGCTGGAGGCCCGGGATCGGGTCGGCGGCCGGACCAGGGGGATCGAGGTCGCGCCGGGCCGCTGGATCGACGCCGGCGCGGCGTACCTGGGCGACCGGCACACCGAGCTGCACGCGCTGCTCGCGGCCTGCGACCTGAAGACGGCGCCGACCACGATGCTCGGCGCCAGCCGGTTCGCGCTGGCGGCGGACGGTTCGCAGGCCACCGCCGACGGCCGGTTCCCGCCGCTGAACGCGGTGGCCCTGGGCGATCTGTTCGAGCTGCTGGACGAACTGGCGTGCTCGGTACGGCCGGAGGCGCCGTGGCTGACGCCGAACGCCGAGGAGCTGGACGCCGCCACGGCCGCGGAGTGGGCGGAGCGGAACCTGTCGCACCCGGACGCCCGGCTGTTCTTCCCGCTGTTCCTGGGCGAGATGATGGCGGCCGACCCGGCGAAGGTGTCGGTCCTGCACATGGCCTTCTACCTGCGCTCCGGCGGCGGCCTGCGGTTCCTGAACGCCTTCGAGGGCGGCGCGCAGCAGGACCGGGTGGCGGGCGGCGCGCACCGGCTGTGCGAGCGGCTGGCCCGCCGGCTGCTGGACGGCGGCGGGGTGCTGCGCACCGGGGAGCCGGTGCTGGCGGTGGAGCAGACCGGTTCGGAGGCCACCGTCCGGACGTCGGGCGGGAGTTACCGGGCGGACGCGGTGGTGGTGGCGGTGCCGCCGCTGCTGGCGGACGCGATCGAGTTCCGGCCGGGGCTGCCAGTGCCGCGGGCCGCGTCGCGGACCGAGCGGGGCTGCGCGGTGAAGCTGAACCTGGTGTTCCCGGAGCCGGTGTGGCGCGAACACGGCCTGTCGGGCTGGTCGGTGAACGCGGCGGGCCCGCTGCTGTCGACGGTGGACGACACCCCGCCGGAGGGGTCGCCGGGCGTGCTGACCGGGTTCGTGACGGGCGCGGAGGCGCACCGCTTCGCTGCCCTGCCGCCCGCCGAGCAGCGTGCGGCGGCGGTCGCGCAGGCCCGGCGGCTGTTCCCGATGCTGCCGGAGCCGATCGGCTTCCACCTCACCGACTGGGTCAACGAGCCGTGGAGCAGGGGCTGTTACGCGGCGCTGTTCGGCCCGGGCGACTGGTCGGCGCTGGGTCCGACGCTGACCGCCCCGCACGGACAGGTGCACTTCGCGGGTACCGAGACCAGTACCGAGTTCTTCGGTCTGCTGGAGGGCGCGATCCGTTCCGGCCGCCGGGCAGCGGCCGCGCTGCTGGCTCCCTGATTCACCGAAACGCACTGCGGCGCAAGGCATTTCACGGCCATTCCGATGCCGCGTCCTATTCGGTACCACGCTATTCGATTCCCCGCCCGCCCGTCGGGCACCCGTTCCCCTTCCGTCGGACGCCCCACGAGGGTTCCTCCGGCGACGAGTCCTGCTTGGGAGACCTGCCATGAGCGACCAGACATCCATCGCCCCGCTGTCCGTCCGGGAGGGGTTCATGACCGACCCGACGCTCGGCGCGGGCAACTTCCTCGACCGGGCGGCCGAGGCGAACCCGAACCGGGCGGTGCCGTACGCGTTCACGCACCGCACCGACCACCGCGGGCAGGTGGTGCTGCACGGGCACAGCCTGCTCGACCTGATCGCGCTGCGCGACCGGTACGCGACCTGGTACCACGCGATGGGGGTGCGGCCGGGCGAGCCGGTGGGCGTGGTGGTCGCCGAGGGCCTGGAGCCGCTGCTGCACTTCTTCGCGCTGACGGCGCTGGGCGCGGTCCCGGCGCTGATCAACGACGCGATGCGGCACGACGTGATGGTGCGCTACCTGAACCACGTGGGCGCGGTCGGGGTGGTCGCGGACGACACCACCCGGCTCGCGTCGGCGTACCGGCAGGACCCGCAGCGCCGGCCGCGGTTCCTGGCGCTGACCGCCGAGGTGCAGGCCTTCGACGCGGACCCGTCGGCGCTGCCGGAGGGCTACCCGTACCGGCACGGGCCGGACGACGTGGTGGCGCTGATCCACTCCTCGGGGACGACCGGGACGCCGAAGTCGACCACGCTGGCCCACCGGCAGTTCTGGGAGGGCAAGCAGCCGCGGATGCTGCGCTTCCCCGCCGAGCCGTACGACCGGCTGATGTCGCTGATGCCGCACACCCACGCGGGCGGGCTGAGCTACTTCCTGACGGCGACGCTGCTGGGCCTGCCGACGGTGGTGATGGCGGACTGGCGCCGGGTCACGGTGGAGCCGGTGATGGAGGCGTTCCAACCGACCATGGTGGCCTCGTTCCCGCGCACCTTCGTGGAGTTGGCGACCGGCGAGCTGCCGGTGCGGGGCGCGGCGAAGGTGCACTCCTGGTTCAACACCGGCGACAGCGCGCACTACGGGCACATCCGGCGCCTGGTCCAACTGGGCGAGCGCCCGGCCGGGTTGATCAAGCCGTGGCTGCTGCCGCAGGAGCAGGAGGCCGAAGCGGCGCTGCCCGGTTCGCAGTTCGTCGACGGCCTGGGCTCCTCCGAGATGGGCATGGCGCTGTTCGGCCAGGTCACCTCGCCGGAGACGGAGCGCAACGACCGCTGCGTGGGCCGGCCGTCCGAGGTGGTGGAGAAGGCGACCGTGCTGGACGAGGACGGGGTGGAGGTCCCGGACGGCACGGTCGGCATGCTGGCGGTGATCGCGCCCTCGATCACCCACGGGTACTGGAACAACGAGCGGTTGACCGCGTCCTTCCGGCTGTCCGGCTACTGGCTGACCGGCGACCTCGCCCACCGGGACGCCGAGGGCCGGTTCTACCACCTGGACCGGACCGTCGACGTGATCGACACCCTGGACGGGCCGGTGTACAGCCTGCCGCTGGAGGAGGTGCTGCTGGCCGACTGCGGCGACGCGGTGCAGGACTGCTCGGTGGTCGGCGTGCCGCACCCGGACGGCGGGCAGCGGCCGGTCGCGGTGGTGCGGCTGCAGGAGGGCGCGGACGCGGAGGGGCTGCTGGAGGCCGCCAACGCCGAGCTGGCGAAGGCCGGGCTGGCGCAGCTGGCGGCGCTCACCGTGGCCCGCGAGCCCGGCGAGTTCCCGCTCGGCCCGACCGGCAAGGTGCTCAAGCGCGAGCTGCGCACCCGGCACGCCGGTCTGCTCGGCGCGGCGGGCTCCTGATGGACGACGGGAGACAGCCGTACCGGTACGTGCGGCGGCCGCTGGTCGAGCCGGACTGGCGGCGGCTGCCGGGCTGGCGGGAGGTGACGGCCGCGCAGTGGCGCGACGCGCAGTGGCAGCGGGCGCACTGCGTGCAGGGCGAGCGGCAGCTGCGGCGGGTGTTCGGCGAGCTGCTGACCGACCGGTTCTACCGTGAACTGGCGGCCGATCAGGCCGAGTTCGCCACCATGTCGGTGCTGGTGCCGCCGCACATGCTGAACACCATGGCGCCGGACGCGGCGCTGGAGCCGGAGGCGTTCACCGAGGCGTTCCTGGCGGACCCGGTGCGCCGGTACATGCTGCCGGTGCGCACCGACCGGCACCCGAAGTGGCCGAGCCATCCGCTGGCGGCCCGGGACTCGCTGCACGAGGCCGACATGTGGGTGGTGGAGGGGCTGACCCACCGCTACCCGACGAAGGTGCTGGCCGAGCTGGTCGCCACCTGCCCGCAGTACTGCGGGCACTGCACCCGGATGGACCTGGTGGGCCGCTCGACCCCGCAGGTGACCAAGGCCCGGCTGGTGCTGCGTCCGGCGGACCGCGAGGAGCAGATGCTCGACTACCTCAAGCGCACCCCGTCGGTGCGGGACGTGGTGGTGTCGGGCGGCGACCTGGCGAACGTGCCGTGGCCGCGCCTGGAGGCGTTCCTGCTGCGGCTGCTGGAGCTGGGCTCGGTGCGCGACATCCGGCTGGCCAGCAAGTCGGTGGTGGGCCTGCCGCAGCACTGGTTGCAGCCGAAGGTGCTGGCCGGGGTGGAGCGGGTGGCCCGGCTGGCGGCCCGCCGCGCGGTCAACCTGGCGGTGCACACCCACGCCAACCACGCGGCCTCGGTGACGCCGCTGGTCGCCGAGGCGGCCCGGGCGCTGCTGGACGCGGGCGTCCGGGACGTCCGCAACCAGGGCGTGCTGATGCGCGGGGTGAATGCCACCCCGCAGGCGCTGCTCGACCTGTGCTTCGCCCTGCAGGGCGAGGCGAACATCCTGCCGTACTACTTCTACCTGTGCGACGTGATCCCGAACGCCGAGCACTGGCGGCTGCCGCTGGCGGACGCCCAGCGCCTGCAGGAGGCGATCCTCGGCTACCTGCCGGGCTACGCCACGCCCCGGATGGTCGCGGACGTGCCGCACGTCGGCAAGCGGTGGGTGCACCAGGCGGTCGGCTACGACCGGGTGCGCGGCATCTCGTACTGGACCAAGAACTACCGCACCGCACTCGAACTGCGCTCCGCCGAACCGGGCGGCGCGGACGGCCAGTTGACGAACCGTCACCCGTACGTGGACCCGGTGGACACGCTGCCGGCCGAGGGCCGCCGGTGGTGGGCCGAACAGGCCGCCCGGGGCGGGGAGTTCGACCTGACCGAGCTGTGGGACAAGGAGGGGAGCGCATGAGCGAGGCAGTTCCGGACGGGCCGCTGCGCCGGATGTGCTGGATCTTCCCGGACCGGGAGTCCACCCGGTCCGGGGCGATGTGGCGGCACTACTTCTGGGACCTGTACGCGGAGACCGCCGCCGAACTGGGCCTGGAGTGGACCCGGCACGCGCCGGAGGCGGTCACCGTGGACGCGGTGGACCCGGCCCGGCCGCGGGTGTACGTGGACGACGAGCCGGTGACGCCCGAGGACACCCTGTTCATCACCGCGCTGTACTCGCTGCCGTACCAGTCGATGGACGTGTTCAACCAGTTGGCGCTGACCACGGTGCTGGAGCAGGCCGGCTTCTACCTGCCGTTCCCGGCGCAGGTGTCGCTGCTCGGCAACGACAAGCTCGCCACCGTGCTGTTCCTGGCGGACTCCCCGGTCCGGCCGATCCCCTCGGTGCGGATCGGCTCCGGCCGGGACGTCTCCAAGCACCAGTACGAGGTGGCGCTCGGCGAGTTGGGCTTCCCGGCGATCGTGAAGCCGTCCGGCTGGTGCGGCGGCGGCGGGATCAACCTGGCCCGCTCGCTGGAGGACGTCCGCGGCCTGGCCAGCCTGGCCCAGGGCGGCGACACCACGCTGATCGCCCAGCCGTACCTGGGCGACGGCACCGTCGACTACCGGGTCTACGTGATCGACGGCAAGCCGTACGCGGTGCTGCGCCGCACCCCGGAGGCCGGGTCGCCGGTCGCCAACGCGAGCCGCGGCGGCTCGATGGACTTCTGCGAGATCCCGGCCGAACTCGCCGACGCCACCGCCTACTTCGCCGAGAAGCTGCCGATCCCGTTCTTCTGCGTGGACTTCCTGCACGACGGCGAGCGGTTCTGGTTCTCCGAGCTGGAGCCGGACGGCGTGATCGCCCCGGACTTCGACGATCCGGACCGGTCCGTCCAGCGGGACGTCACCCGGGCCCGGTTCACCGCCTACCGCGAGGCCCACGCGACCTTCCTCAAGAACGGAGGTGCGGCGCGATGACCTTCTCGCTGACCGACGCCGAAGCCGCCGGCGGCCTGGCCGTCCCCCGCCGGACGCTCGAACTACTGCGCACCGTACCCGGGTTGGGCGAGCGGTACGCGGACGCGGCGGCGCCCGGCACGCTGGTGGAGCTGGCCGCGCTGCCGCCGCTGGCCAAGGACGACCTGAACACGGCGCTGGCCCACCTGGAGCCCGCCGCCGAGCAGGGCGCCACCTGGCTGTTCCAGAGCGGCGGTTCGACCGGCGCGCCGAAGGTCGGCTACGCGCCGACCGGCTTCTACATGGCCAAGGTGTTCGAGCACTGGCAGCCGCTGGACCGGGACGACGTGTTCGTCAACGCCTGGGGCGCGGGCCGGATGTGGGGCGCGCACTTCCTCGCCGCGGGCCTGGCCGACCTGTCCGGCTGCCGGGTGATCGCGCTCGGCTCGGTGACCGCCGAGGAGTACCCGGAGTGGCTGGGCTTCCTGGCCGCCCGGCAGGTCACCGCGATCGGCGGCACCCCGAGCGTGCTGCGGCTGTGGTTCGCGCACGCCCGCGCCGCCGGGATCGAACTCCCGTCGCTGCGCAAGGTGCTGTGGCTGGGCGAGGCCTGGCAGCCGCAGCTGGAGGAGGACCTGGCGGCGGTCGCGCCGAAGGCCCGCCGGCACGGCATGTTCGGCTCCACCGAGACCTGGGTGGTGGGCTCCAACACCCCGGACTGCCCGGCCGACACCTTCCACCCGTTCCCGCACCAGCTGGTGCACGTCGGGGAGGGCGGCCTGCTCGACTTCACCTCGCTCGACCCGGCGATGCTCAACCCGGTGCTGCGCTACCGCACCGGCGACGCGGGCGAGTTGGGCCCCTGCCCGTGCGGGCGCCCCGGCCCCGCGATGCGGGTGCTGGGCCGCCGCGACAACGTGGTGCAGGTCCGCGGCCTGGGCCTGCACGTGGACGAGCTGCTGGAGCGGGTCGAGCGCGAACCCGGCGTCACCCGCGCCCAGGTGCTGATCACCGAACGGGGCGGCCGGGCCCGGCGGGTGGAGGTGCTGGTGCTCGGCGCCCTGTCCGACCCGGAGGCGCTGCGCCGCGAGCTGCTCTCCTCGACCTTCACCCTGAGCACCGGTTTCGTGCACGACCCGGAGAACGTCGTGGTGCGGGTGGTGGACGCGCTGGTCAGCAACGAACGCACCGGCAAGACCGCCGGTTTCGTGGTCCGGGAGGAAGCGTGAAGGCCCGACTGCCCCGCTCGCTCGGCCGGGGCTTCCACGTGTTCTGGTTCGGCCAGTCGGTCTCCACGGTCGGCGACCGGGTCACCGTGTTCGTCGTCCCGACCCTGATGATCTTCGTGCTGCACGCCTCGGCGCTGCAGGTCGGCATCGTCTCGATGGCCCAGTACCTGGGCATCCCGCTGCTCGGGCCGGTCGCCGGCGTGCTGGTCGACCGCTGGGACAAGCGGCGCACCATGCTGGTGTGCGACCTGGTCCGGCTGGCGGCGGTCGCGGCGATCCCGCTCGCGTACTGGCTGGACGTGCTCTCCACGCCGCTGCTGTTCTGCTGCGTGGCCGCGGTCTCCGGCGCGACGATCTTCTTCAACGTGGGCTACCTGGTCGCCGTCCCCGCCGTGGTCGAGGAGGAGCACCTGGTGCGCGCCTACTCGCGGTTGGAGGGCAGCGGCTCGGTCTCCGAGGTCGCCGGGCCGTCGATCGCCGCCGCGCTGTACAGCGCGCTCGGGGTGGCCGCGCTGCTGGTCGACGCGGCCAGCTACGCGGTGTCCGCGGTCTGCTTCGGCTGGATGCGCCCGTGGGGCGAGCGGACCGTCACCGAGGGCTCGGTGTGGCAGCGCCTCACCCTGGGCTTCCGGCTGAACTGGCAGGACCCGGTGCTGCGCCGGATCGTGCTGGCCGCCGTCACGCTGAACTCCGGCGGCCCGGTCTTCGTCACCGTGCTGCCGGTGCTCGCCTACCGGGGCCTGGGCGTCACCGTCGGCGTGTTCGGCGCCGCGATGTCCGCGGGCGCCGTCGGCGCGCTGCTCGGCGCGCTGGTCGCCCCGCGGATCTCCGCGCGCCTCGGCATCGGCCGCACCCTGGCCTGGGCGCTGCTGCTGCACTGCCTGGTCGGCCTGGGCGTGCTGGCCGCGCCCGCGCTGCCCGCCGGTCCGGTGATCGCCGCGACCATGGGCGCGTACGGCTTCTTCATGTCCTGCATCAACGTGTGCTCGGCGCCCGCCCGGCAGTCCCGGATGTCCGCCAGGCACCAGGGCGTGATGCACGCCGCGTTCCGCACCGTCACCTGGGGCGTCATCCCGCTGGCCGCGCTGGTCGGCGGCGTGGCGGTGTCGCTGCTCACCGGCCCGCTCGGCATCCTGGACGCGGCCCGCTGGACCATGGCCGGCGGCACCCTGCTCGCCGCCTGCTCGTTCTTCCCCGCGCTGGCCGTGCAGTCCCGGATGGACGCGGACCCGCCGAAGGCCGCCGACACCGCCACCGCGGACGCTCCCGGAACCGTCGGCGCCGAGCCCGCGGAGGCGACCCCGTGACGGACCTTCCTGTGCCGGAGCGTCGGCCCGTGCTGCTGATCACCGGCTGCTCCTCCGGCATCGGGCTGGCCACCGCGGCGGCCGCCGACGCGGCGGGCTGGTCGGTGCTCGCCACCGTCCGGGACCCGGGGCGCGCCGACGCGCTGCGGGCGGCCGCGCCCGGGGCGCTGGTGCGGCGCCTGGACGTCACCGACGAGGCGTCGATCGCCGCGTGCTTCGCCGACCTGGAGCGGCTGGACGCGGTGGTCAACAACGCCGGGGTGTCGAACTGCGACCCGACGCTGGAGATGTCCGACGCGGCCGCGCTGCGCGCCAACCTGGAGGTCAACTTCTTCGGCACGGTCGCCGTCAGCCGGGCCGCGATGCCGCTGCTGCGCGCCTCCGGGGGCCGGCTGCTGACCATCGGCAGCGTGCACGGCGTCGTCGGCCAGCCCTTCAACGAGGCGTACAGCGCGGCCAAGTTCGCGGTCGAGGGCTTCATGGAGGCGCTCGCCCCGGTCGCCGCCGCGCACGGCGTCCGGGTCTCGGTGCTGGTGCCCGGCTACGTGCCGGACACCGAGTTCGGGGTGTTCCCGGACGTCGACCGCCACACCCTGCAGGCCGCTTCGGGCCCGTACGCGGACACCTTCGCCGCCTACGTGGCCCGGCTGGGCCGGGGCTGGGAGAGCGCCGGGCAGCCCGCCGCCGAGGTCGCCGCCGCCGTGCTGCAGGCGCTCGCGCTGGAGCAGCCGCCGTTCCGCATCCCCGCCAACGCGTGGGCGGCCGCCTACCTCGACGCCAAACTCGCCGACCGCGACGGCAGTTCGGTCCAGCGGCTGGCCCGCGACTGGATCGGCCTGACCCCCGCCACCTGACCTTCTCTAGGAGCAACCCCCTTGCCTGCCAAGCCCCTTCAGGCCCTGGTCGACCTGGCCCGGACCAACTCGCCGTTCTACGCCGAGCTGTACCGCGACGTCCCCGCCACCGTCACCTCGCTCACCCAGCTGCCGGTGATCGAGCAGGCCGCGTTCTGGGCCGCCAACACCTGGCCCGACAACCGGCTGATGACCGGGCCGCTCACCGACGCCGCCGTCTACAAAACCGGCGGCACCACCGGCGCGCCCAAGTTCTCGCCCTGGACCCGCAGCGAGCACTTCGACTCGGTCAGCGCGTTCGGCGCCGGCCTGGTCGACGCCGGGCTGAAGCCCGGCCACAAGGTGGCCAACCTGTTCTGCGCGGGCGAGCTGTACAGCGGCTTCCTCTTCATCGAGAACGCCCTGCACCACGCGCCGGTGGAGAACGTCCGGCTGCCCGTGGCGGCCGCGCCGGACGAGTACGTCGCCGACCTGATCCACTCCTTCGGCGTGGACGTGCTGGCGGGCGAGCCGATGAAGCTGTCCTCCGTCGCCGAGACGCTGCTCAAGCAGGACCGGCCCGCCCCGCAGGTCGAACTGGTCCTGTTCGGCGGCGACATCCTCTTCAACGACCTGCGCCCGCTGCTGCGTTCGGCCTTCCCGAACGCCGTCCTCTCCTCGATCGGCTATGCCTCGGTGGACGCCGGCCTGGTCGCCGGACCGGTCCGGGTCGGGGACGACCTGCGGGTGCACCGGGCGTTCCCGAACCGCACCGTGGTGGAGCTGCTGGACGAGGCCACCGGCGAGCCGATCACCGAACCCGGCGTCCCCGGGCGGGTGTTCGTCACCAACCTGTTCCGCACCCTGGTCCCGATCCTGCGCTACCCCGCGGGCGACCGCGCCGAGTGGACCGACGCCGCCTGCACCACCTTCCGGCTGCTCGGCCGCTCCACCGAGGGCGCCCGGGTCGGCACCGTCGCCATGCCCACCGAGGACGTCCGCGCCGTCCTGCTCGCCCACGACCCCGAGCAGCACATCGCCGGCATGCAACTCGTCCAGCGCCGCTGGGACGGCCGCGACGGCCTGATCATCCGCCTCGGCCACACCGCCCCGCCGCCCGCCGACCTCACCGAGACCCTGCGGCGGGCCGTCCTCGACGCCCGCCCGCTCTACGTCTCCGAGGAGGCCGCCGGCGCCATCCACCCCCTCCGGATCGAGTGGGTCCCCCGCGCCGAGCTCGCCACCAACCCCCGCACCGGCAAGCTCCAGCAGGTCATCGACGAACGCCCGAAGGACTGATCCCGGCCCGGGCGCACATCGGAAGTCCACGGGAGGAGGAAGTCCATGGCAGTTGGCAGGGCCGCCCGCCGGGCGGAGCGCACGGAACGGGTCGGCGCCGCGATGGGGGCCGAACAGTCCTCCGCGGCACTCGACCTGATCGACCTGATGGAGTACGCCTGGCACGACTGCTACCAGGAGATCACCCCGGGCGAACAGGTCGTCGACGACATCCTGACCTGCGCCGAGGGCGACCTCGGACGGATGATCCACTTCGCCCTGCTGGCGGTGGTCGACTCCCGCGACCTCCATCTGGCGGCCCGCCTGGTCGAGGACAGGCGAAAGGGCTGACCGCAGTTCGGGTCTCCGGGACGAACGCCCCGGGCACGGCCGAGGGCCCCGTCGGAGCGTGCTCCGGCGGGGCCCTTCGGGTATCCGGCGGGGGTCAGTAGACGTCGCGGACGTAGCGCCGGTCGGCGGCGAGTTGTTTGACGTAGGCGGCGGCGTCGGCGGGGTCGAGGCCGCCGTGGGTGGTGGCGAGGTCGTGGAGGGTCCGGTCGACATCCTTGGCCATCCGGGCGGCGTCGCCGCAGACGTAGAAGTGGGCGCCGTCCTGGAGCCAGGACCAGAGGCGGTGGCCGTGTTCGCGGATCCGGTCCTGGACGTAGACCTTGGCGCGCCGGTCGCGGGAGAAGGCGGTGTCGAGGCGGGCCAGGGTGCCGTCGGCGAGGTGGGCGGCGAGTTCCTCGCGGTAGTAGAAGTCGGTGGCCTCGTGCTGTTCGCCGAAGAACAGCCAGTTGGGGGCGCGGTGGCCGCGGGCGCGGCGGTCCGCCAGGAAGCCGAGGAAGGGGGCGACGCCGGTGCCAGGACCGACCATGATCATGGGGGTGGCGGGGTCGGCGGGCGGCCGGAAGTGCGGGGAGCGCCGGAGCCGGACCGGGATCTCGGCGCCGAGTGGGGCGTCCGCGAGGTGGGTGGAACAGACGCCGCCGCGCGGCCGGCCCTTGAGGTTGTCCCAGCGGACCACCGCGACGGTGAGCGCGACCAGGTGCGGGTCGGTGAGCGGGCTGGAGCAGATCGAGTACGGGCGGGGCCGGAGCTTGCCGAACACCTCGGCCCACTCCTGGGGTTCGGCCCGGACGCCGTACTCGGCGGCGACGTCGACGGCGCCGCGGCCCCAGCTCCAGCGGGCCAGTGCGTCGGTGTTGTCGGCGCGCAGCAGGGCGCGCAACTCGCGTCCGTCGCGGGTGCGTTCGGCGGTGAAGCGGAGCAGTTCGGGGCCGACCCGGGTGATGTCGAGGTGCCGGGCGAGGGCTTCGCCGAACGGGACCTCGCCGTGGCCGGGGAGGGTGACGGGGGTGTCGGCGGGGGCGCCGGTCAGGGCGAGCCATTCGGCCACCAGCGCCGGGGAGTTGACGGGGTGGACGGCGAGGGCGTCGCCGACGGCGTAGTCGAGCGGGCGGTCCGTCCCCCGGGTGTCGAAGGTGAGGCGGCGGACCTCCTTGGCGGAGCCGGGCGCGGAGAGCAGGCGGTTGCCGACCAGCCGGGCGGGGGCGGCGGGGGCGGCGGCGCGGCGGGCGACCGCGGCGGGGGCGGGCGGGGGTGCGGCGGGCGCGGGGGCCTGCCGGAGGGCGTCGAGGACGCGGTCGAGCCAGCCGTTGGCGGTGGACTCGTCGTCGGGTTCGCAGTCGGCCCGGTCGGTGAGGCGGTGGGCGCCGAGTTCGGCGAGCCGGGTGTCGAGGCGGCGGCCGTGGCCGCAGAAGTCCCGGTAGTGGGAGTCGCCGAAGGCGAGGACGGCGTAGCGGCGGCCGTCGAGGCGGGCGGGGTGCTCGGCGTTGAGGGCGGCCCAGAAGCCGGCGCCGTTGTCGGGGGCGTCGCCGTCGCCGTAGGTGGAGGTGATGAGCAGCAGGTCGGCGTCGGCGGGGAGGGTGGCGGGGTCGGTGTCGTCCATGGCGTGCAGGGCGGCGGGGTGGCCGCCGGCGGTGAGGCGGGCGGCGGCGGTGGCGGCGAACTCCTCGGCGGTGCCGGTCTGCGAGGCCCACAGCACGATGAGCCGGCGGGTCGTTGTGGTGGGGGCGGGTTCGGCAGTGCGGGAGTAGAGGCCGGCCAGGGCGCCGTTGACCCACTGGGCGTGGGCGGGGTCGAACGGGGCGTCGGCGGGGAGCACCGGCACGCCGGGCCGACCGGTCGGCAGGGCGGCCAGGAAGCCCGCCAGGTACCGGCGTTCGGCTTCGGCGAGGACGGGGGGCGCGGCGGTGTCGAGCCCGAAGACGGCGCCCGGCGCGGCAGGGGTGGCAGTGCGGGTCGGGACCTTGGTCAACGCGACCGCGCAGTACTTGAGTTCGGGCTGGAAGGAGAGCGGGTCGACGGCGTCGGAGGTGACGGCGTTGACGGACAGGTACGCGCCGAACAGGTCGTTCCAGTGGAATGGGGCGAAGCAACTCCCTTGCCGCACCCGGTCGGTGACCTTGGCGGGCAGGACGGCCCGGCCGCGCCGGGAGGACACCTCGACGGCGTCGCCCTCGGCGAGGCCGAGCGCGGCGGCGTCCTCGGGGTGGATCTCGACGAACGGCGACGGGTTCAGCCTGGCGAGCTTGGCGACCTTGGCGGTCTTGGTGAGGGTGTGCCAGTGGTGCGGGAGGCGGCCGGTGTTGAGGACGAACGGGTAGTCGTCGTCGGGGAGTTCGGCCGGGTCGAGGTGCGGGCGGGGGTGGAAGACGGCCCGGCCGCTGGGGGTGGGGAAGCGCGGGGTGCCGTCGGGGAGCAGGTAGCGGATCGGGTTGCGGTCGGGTCCGTCGGGGGCGGCGGGCCACTGGACGGGGGTGTCGCGCAGCCGGGGGTAGGAGGCGCCGCGCAGGTCCCAGCCGGTGGCGGGGTTGTAGGCCTGCTTGAGCTCCTCGAAGACCTGCTCGGCGTCGGTGTACGCGAAGCCCTCCGCGTAGCCCATGGCGCGGGCCATCTCGGCGATGATCCGCCAGTCCGGCAGGGCCTCGCCGGGCGGGTCGACGGCGGGGCGGGCCAGGGTGAGGTTGCGCTCGCTGTTGATCAGGACGCCCTCGGTCTCGGTCCACAGCGCGGCGGGGAGGACGACGTCGGCGTGGGCGTTGGTCTCGGTGTCGGCGAACACGTCCTGGGTGACGACGAGTTCGGCGCGTTCCAGGCCCTCGATGACGGTGCGCCGGTTGCCGACCGAGGCGACCGGGTTGGTGCAGATGATCCAGCAGGCCCTGATCTCGCCGTCGGCCATCTTCCGGAACAGCTCGACGGTGCCCCGGCCGACGCCGTCGGCGCGCAGCGTGCCGGGCGGCAGCCGCCACAGCCGCTCGGCGAACTCCCGGTCGGCGTCGACCAGGACGGAGCGCTGGCCGGGCAGGCCGGGGCCCATGTAGCCCATCTCGCGGCCGCCCATCGCGTTGGGCTGGCCGGTGAGCGAGAACGGGCCGCTGCCGGGGCGGCAGATGGTGCCGGTGGCGAGGTGCAGGTTGACCAGGGCGTTGGTGTTCCAGGTGCCGTGCGTGGACTGGTTCAGGCCCATCGTCCACAGGCTGGTGAACTCCCCCGCCTCGCCGATGAGTTCGGCGGCCCGGCGGATGTCCTGCTCGGCCAGGCCGGTGATTGCGGCGACCTTGGCCGGCGGGTAGTCGGCGAGGAAGTCCGGCATCGCCGCCCAGCCCTCGGTGTGCCGTTCGATGAAGGCCTCATCGAGCTGCCCGTTCGCGTGCAGCAGGTGCAGCAGGCCGTTCAGCAGCGCCAGGTCGGTGCCGGGCCGCAGTTGCAGGAACAGGTCGGCCTTGGCGGCGGTGGCGGTGCGGCGCGGGTCGACCACGATCAGCTTGGCGCCGGCCTCGACCCGGTCCATCATCCGCAGGAACAGGATCGGGTGGCAGTCGGCCGCGTTGGAGCCGATCACCAGGAACACGTCGGCGAGATCGAGGTCCCGGTAGGAGCCGGGCGGGCCGTCCGCGCCCAGCGACAGCTTGTAGCCGGTGCCCGCACTGGCCATGCACAGGCGGGAGTTGGACTCGATCCGGTTGGTCCGCAGGTAGCCCTTGGCGAGCTTGTTGGCCAGGTACTGGGCCTCCAGGCTCAGCTGCCCGGACACGTACAGCGCGACCGCGTCCGGCCCGTGCTCGTCGACGATCGCGCGCAGCCGGCGGCCGGTGGCGGCGATCGCCTCGGCGACCGGCACCGGCACCGGGTCCTGGCCGCGCGCGGGGCGCACCAGGGCGGTCTCCAGCCGGCCGGGGGCGGCCAGCAGGTCGGCGGTGGTGGCGCCCTTGGTGCAGAGCCGACCGCCGTTGGCGGGGTGCGCGGGGTCGCCGGAGGCGCGCCGCACGGTGCGGCGGCCGTCCGGGCCGGTCCCGATGTCCAGGAGCAGGCCGCAGCCCACCCCGCAGTACGAGCAGACCGACCTGACCTGTTCGGTCCCCGGTCGCTGCGGCGTCGCCGCGTCCTGCGCCAGCTGTCCGGCCACGGGGCACCCTTCCGTTCGACCTGCGCCTTGCCTGCCGGTGACTGTAGGAAGGGGTCGTTTCGCGGCCGTCTCGCGGCGGGGCGGTCGGCGGTTACGCCGACCGCACAGCGCGGCGGGGCCGCCCGTGAGGGCCCGCCGCCCCCGCCGCGCCGAGGCCCGGTCGGAGTGCGCCGCGCCGGGCCCGGCCGGGCTCAGCCGGAGTGCGGCACGCCCGCGACCTGCACGCTCTGCCCGCGGAACTCGGCGACCACGGCACCCGCGGCCGTCCGGACGGTGACGTCGTAGACGCCCTGCCGGCCCGCCCTGGTGCGCTCGGTGGCCTCGGCGACCAGCTCGTCGCCGATCTGCGCGGGCGCCAGGAAGGTGATCTGCGCGCCCTGGGCCAGCGCCACCGGCCCGTAGCTGTTGCAGGCGTAGGAGAAGGCGGCGTCGGCGAGCAGGAACACGTACCCGCCGTGGCCGATGCCGTGCGCGTTGGCCATCTCCTCGGTGACCTTCATCCGGGCGACCGCCCGCCCCGACGCCACCTCGTCGAGCGTGATCCCCGCCTGCCGACAGGCCCGGTCGCGTTCGAACAGTGCGTCGATCCTGCTGCTTCCCATGGCTGTTCCCCCCTGAGCTGCCCGTTTCCGAGGCGTCAGCATTAGATCGACGCCGCGCGCCCGCTGTCAATGACGCGGCGGCCGTCGACCGCCGATGTTCACCGGGCTTCCAACTCCTCGGCCCGGCGGCGGTGCGCGACCGCCTCCCCGGCCCACCCGGCGGCGTCCTCGGCCCGGGCCAGCGCGTGCAGCACCTCGGCGGTGGCCTCGTCGTGGCCGACCTGCTCGGCCTCGGCGAGCGCGGCGCGCAGCCGGTCGCGGGCCTCGCCGTGGCGCTCCAGCGCGGACAGCGCCTCGCCGCAGGCGGTGTGCAGCAGCACCCGGCGGGCGTTCGGCCCCTCCTCGGCGCCCAGCTCCAGGCCCTGCAGGGCGTGGTCGACGGCCTGCCGGGGGCGGCCGGTGTCCAGGTGGTGCCGGGCCAGGTGGTACAGCGCCAGCCCCACGGTGTGCGGGTGGCCGGCCGCCGAGGCGATCTCCAGCGCCTGGGCCAGGCCCGCGCCCGCCGCCGGGTGGTCGCCGAGCTCGCTCTGCACGGCCGCCAGGTTGATCAGCGCGATGGCCCGGCCCACCTGGTTGCCGGCCCGGGCGGCCAGCTCGGCGGCCGGGGCCAGGCAGGCCAGCGCCTCCGGCAGCCGCCGGTTGGAGACCAGCACCCAGCCGAGCAGCGCCCGGACCTGGCTCTCGCCGTCCTGCTCGCCACTCTCCAGGGTGGCGTCCAGGGCGAGTTGCAGCTGCGGCACCCAGCCGTCCCGGACCCGGCGCAGGATCAGCGGCCACTGGCTCAGCACCAGCCGCCAGGCCCGCTCCGGCGGGGCCGTCAGGATCACCTCGGCGAGCGTCTCGCGGTGCGCGCCCAGCCAGTCCAGCGCCTGCTCGACGGTGTCGAACTCCGGTACGGCGCGCGGCGGGTGGCTGCCCGGCGGGGGTTCGCAGCAGGGCCGACTGCCCGGTTCGGCGCTCCGCGTGGCGGCCAGGCCCGCGTACAGGTACTGGTCGGCCAGCCGGTCCCGGGCGGTGCGCCGGGTGGCGCGGTCGTTCTCGGCGGCGAGCCCGCGGGCGTACAGCCAGACCAGGTCGTGCATGCCGTAGTGCTCGGCGTCCGTGCCGGTGAGCAGGTGGGTGGCCGCCAGGTGCTCCAACGCCTCGGCGGCGACCGGCAGTTCGAGGTCGGCGAGGGCCGCGGCGGCGTAGGCGTCGAGCAGCGGGCCCGGGTGCAGGCCGAGCGCGGTGAACAGCCGGGCGGCGACCGGCGGCAGCTGCTCGCGGGAGACCCGCAGCGCGCTGGCCACGCTGATCTCCTCGGCCGCGAGGTACGCCAGCCGGCGCTGCTCGTGGCGCAGCCGCTCGGCGGTCGCGGCCAGCGCGCGGCCCGGGTCGGCGGCCGCCTTGGCGGCGGCGATCCGCAGCGCCAGCGGCAGGCCGTCGCAGAGTTCGGCGAGTTCGCGGGCGGCGTCCGGTTCGGCGGCGACCCGGGCCGGGCCCAGCACCCGGGCCAGCAGCGCCGTCGACTGCTCCGGGTCCAGCACGGACAGCGGGACGGGGCGGGCCAGTTCGGCGGCGACCAGGCCGAGCATCCGGCTCCGGCTGGTCACCAGGGCGGCGGCCTCGGCGCCGGCCGGCAGCAGCGGCCGGACCTGCTCCGACTCGCGGGCGTTGTCGATCACCACCAGCAGCCGCCGCCCGTCGGTGACCCGCCGGTACAGGGCGCTGCGGGCGGGACCGGTGGCGGGCAGCTCGTCCCGGTCGACGCCCAGCGCGGCCAGGAACTCGCCCAGCACCTCGCCGACTTCGCGGTCCGGCCGGTCGCTGAACCCGCCCAGGTCGGCGAAGAGCACGCCGTCGGGCCAGCGGGCGGCGTGCCGGTGCGCCCAGTCCAGGGCCAGCGCGGTCTTGCCGACCCCGGCCGGGCCGGTCACCAGGGCGATCGCGCCGTCCGGGCCGGGGCGCAGGGCGTCGTCGAGCGCGGCCAGCTCGGCCGCCCGCCCGTAGAACCCGCGCGGGGCGCGCGGCAGCAGGTCGACGGCGGGCGGCGGCGACACGGCGGGCGCGGCCGGGGCGACGGGTGCGGTCGGGGCGACGGGTGCGGTCGATGCCGCGGGTCCGGTCGGTGCCGCGGGTGCGGTCGGCGAGACGGCGGCGGGGGGCGACTCGGGGGCCGCCGCGGGCGCGGGCTCCGGGGACGGGGCCGGGGCGCCCTCGCCGCGCAGGATGCGCTCGTAGGCGGCGTTCAGCGCCCGGCCGGGGTCGACGCCGAGGCGGTCCGCCAGCGACTCCCGGGTGCGGTGGTACCAGTCCAGCGCCTCGGACTGCCGGCCGGCCCGGAACAGCGCCAGCATCAGCGCCGACACCAGCGACTCCCGCAGCGGGTGCGCGACCGTCTCGGCCCGCAGCAGCTCGGCCGCCCGGGCGGGCTCGCCGAGCCGCGAACGGTGCTCGGCCAGCGCCTCCACGGCCGCCAGCCGGTTCTCCTCCAGGGTCTGCCGCCACGCCTCCAGCGGCACGCTCGACACCGTCCCGGTCAGCGCCGGGCCGCGCCACAGCGCCAGCGCCCGCTCCAGGGCGTCCACCACCGCGACGGACCGCTCGGCCGACCGGGCCGCCGCCACCAGCAGGTCGAACTGCTCGACGTCGAGCATCCCCTCGGGCAGGTGCAGGGTGTACGCGTCCCCGGCCGTGGCCAGCTGCACGCCGGACCGGTCGGCGCCCTGCTCGGCGAACAGCGCGCGCAGCCGCGAGACGTGGCTCTGCACCACGGTGCGGGCGTTGGCGGGCGGCTCGGCCACCCAGAGCGCCTCGGTGAGCTGCGCGACGGGCACGGCCCGGTTCCGGCGCAGCAGCAGCAGCGCGAGCAGGCTGCGCCGCTTCTCGGGGCCGAGCGGCAGCTCGCCGTCGGCCCCGTCGACCGCGACCGCACCGAGCAGACGGAACCTCACCGTGTCTCCCCCACCGTTGTGCCCTGTTCGTTGAGGGAGGCTACCTGATCGTTATCCGGTGCATGCCGACCGCCCCGGGCGGTGCTCACCGCCCGGGGCGGTCGGTGGTCACCACCCGGCGCGGGCGGCCGGGAACCGGGGCGCCGGGGGCGGGGCGTCAGGCCGCTCCTTCCGGGGCGCCGCCGGACCGGCCGGCGACGAAGGCGGCCAGGGCGCTCGCCCGGACGGCCGAGGGGTCGGGCTTCGGGGCCGGGGCCTCCGCCTCCGGGGTCGCCGGGGTCGCCGGGGGTTCCGGGGTCGGGGACGGGGGCTGACGGAGCGTCAACTCCCGTTCGCCGCCCGGGCGGGCGGTGACCCGGTAGTCCCAGTCGTCGGGGCCGGCCAGGCGGACGGTGACCTCCTGGGGGCGGTTGCCGCCGCCCAGGTAGACCTCGCCCTCGATCCGGCGGATCTGCTCGGCCGGGTCGGTGCCGTCGAGGTCGAAGGAGCGGATCACCGGCAGGCCGGGGCCCTCGCCGGCCACCGTGAGGTGCAGTTGGCCGGAGGTGGGGAGGCCGCCCTGGAGCAGCGGGCCGACGGCGTCCGCGGCGGTGGCCATCGCGGCGGTGACCAGTTCGCTCGCGGGCCCCCGGTCGGTCCAGGCCGCCCGGTGCACCTGCCGGGTCTCGTGCGCGGGCCAGCCCTCCTTCGCCCCGGCGGCCAGGTCGTCCAGGGTGACCGGGCCCTGTCCGGCGCGCTGCCCGAGGAAGTCGAGCACCTTGCGGGCGTCCGCGGCGTTCACCGGGGTGCCCCCGGGGGTGTCGAGCAGCTTGCCGAGCAGGGCGTTGGCCTTCTCGGAGCTGCCGCCGGAGAGCTCGACCAGCCGGTGGGTGGCCTCGATCCGGGCCCGGCCGGCCTCCGTCCCGGCGGTGAACTCCCGCTCATAGACGGCCTGTCCGAGCCGGACGGTGCCGCTCAGCTGCTCGCGCTCGGCGGGCGTCCGGGCGGTGTGGTCGTACGGCGTGCTGTCGCCGTCCAGCACCCGGTGCACGTCGTCGAGCAGCCGGGCGCCCTCGCCGAAGCGCAGTTCGCCGGAGCGCCGCTCGCCGCTGAAGGCGAGGTAGTGGTCGCCGGGGACCTTCGAGCCGGTGGTCTCGGCGAGCGGGATGTCGACGGTGAAGGGGACGATGCCCTTCTCCTTGACCGGGGTGCGGTCGTTGTCGAACAGCGTCACCTCGACCTCGGCGGCGCCGTGGTAACGGGCCATCGGGACGGCGAACTTGCCGTTCGAGATGACCTGTCCGGCGTCGGCATGGCCGCCGCCCTCGCGCCAGATCCGCTGCGCGCCGCCGGTGAGCGCCGGGTTGTTGCTGACGTCGCCGGTGATCCGCGCGCCGACCTGGCCCTGCGCGCCCGCGTTGTTCGAGGACAGGTCGGCGTGCGCGGTGCCGGAGCTGCTGGCGTTGGCGGGGCTGAACTCGACGGCCTTGTCGTCGGTCCGGTGCTCCAGCTCGACCACCTTCACCCCGACCTCGACGCCCTTGCCGCCGCCCAGGCCGATCCGCTTGGTCGGCACGGTCGCCGCCACCTCGGCGCCCTGGCTGGCGGTGCCGAACAGCGCGGAGAGGTGGCTGTGCGTGGTGACGGTGCCGACGACCGGCGCCATCTTCGCCCAGTCGGACTTGCCGAAGTACTGCTCGCCGCGCAGCCGGACCAGGTCCTGCACGCCGCCGACGTCGCCGAGGAAGCGCAGCACGTCGGTGTCGCGCAGGCCGCTCTCCCAGACCCGCTCGGGCGGGACGGGGACGCTGACCGGCTCCGGGGACTTCGCCGGGACGGTCCGCGGCGGGGCCGCGTCGCCGGGCTCGGTGCGGACCGGCTCGGTCCGCACCGGCACCGTCTCGCCGGTCTCCACGATGGTCTCGAAGCCGACGGCCGCGGTGCGGCGCTGCGCCACCGAGGCGCCGACCCAGGGCCGCCGCTCGATGGTGAACTGCAGCTCCGCCTCGCCCCGGTAGGCGCTGCCGGGCAGCTTGGCCTTGGTCGCGGCGCCCGCCGAGGTGCTGGTGCTGCGGACGTCGGCGTGGTCGTGCCCGTGGCCGCCGGTGCCGGTCAGCCCGGCCGTCACCGACACGGGCGTGCCCGCGATCGGCGCGGCGCCGGTGACGCCCAGCAGGCCCTGGTGCGAGGTGCCGGTGCCGTCGGCCTGCTGGAAGGTCCGCTGGACGTCGTTGCCGGTGTTGAACTCGGTGGTGCCGGAGTCGCCGAGGTGCTCCATCCGGTCGCGCAGCACCGCGCCGACCCGGACGGTGGTCCGGCCGTGCCGGACCACGATCTCGTCGCCCGCCGTCATGCCCTTCAGCCGGGACTGCAGCCGGTCCGGGGTCAGCTCGGCGTCCAGCTTCTCCCGGATGCCCGACCAGTCGCTGCCGAACGGGTTGCGCTCCAACTTCGGTCCGCCGGAGGGCTGTTCGGACTTCTTCCCGCCCGACTTGGGCTTCCAGCCGGACTCGACCTGGGCGAGCAGCGACTCGCCGAGGGTCTGCCGGGGCCCGTCCGCCGCCCCGCCCTTGCCGGGCAGCGCGTGCACGTCGGTGACGATCGCCGAGGAGTCCAGCCGACGTCCGTCGACGAAGCCCTTGGGCTGCTTCCCGGTGGTCCGCTCGACCGGCCCGGCGGTCGGCTCGGCGTCGCGCATCGGCACCGCGACCCGGGCCACCGCCTCCACCGGCTGCGCGAACGAACCGTCCGCCACGCCCAGCCGCTTGAACTTCACCGACACGTCGTAGGCCGCGTCCACGTCGAAGAACACGGCGGGCTCGACGTGCTTGCCGCGGTTCGAGGTGGAGCCGATCGTCTCCACGTTCTGCCCGTAGCTGCGGTCCATCCGGTGGGTGTAGCCGCCCGAGACGGCCAGCACCGGCGTGCGGGCGTTGAACCGGCCGCCGCCGTCCAGCCGGTCCCGGCGGTCCCGGACGCCGCCCTGGCCGCTGGAGGTGCGGGTGCCGGACTCGAACTCGTACTTGTCGGCCTTCGAGTGGTAAGTCGCCTCCCCCACCCGGGCGGTGACCGTCACCTCGGCCTTCCAGGTCGCGCCCGAGATCGTCTCGGTGACCTTCCCGCCGCGGGTGAGCTGCGACAGCTGGGTCTTCATCGCGATCCGGTCGAAGGCCCCGTCGATCTTCTGCTGCATCTCGTCCGACGGCTTGCCGTACTTCTTCTCGATCGCGTCCGACACCACGGTGCGGACCCGGTCGCCGCCGCCCAGGCTGTGCACCACGTACGAGGCGTTCAGCTCGTGCTGCTCGCGCATCCGGCGCGGCGCCAGGTGCGGGACCGCCGGGCGCTCGGCCTCGGTGCCCTTGCGCCCCTCGGGCACCGACTCCTGCCGGGTCAGCTCGATCCCGTCCCGGCCCTCGCCGGCCGAGCGGTCGGCGCTCTCCCCGGACGGGCGCGGCGACCCGGCCGGCGACTCGACCGGTGACTCGGTCGGCGGCTTGAACGCGACCGTGCCGTCCTCGCTGCGCGGCGCCTGCACCTTGACGGTGTCCCGGGCGTCCAGGCCGACCTCGATCCGGACCGGCGCGGTCGCGTCCGGACGCGCCGGCGCCGCCTCGCCGGGCCGCCCGAAGTGCAGGTCCACGGCCAGCTCCGCGCCGTAGATCACCTGCGGCGCACTGTACTTGCCGTTGGCGTACACCCGGTCGGCCTGTCGGCCCTGGCCGCCCGCCCGCTCGCGCCGCTGCCCGGACCCGGTGGCCAGCAGGTCGCCGCCGGGCGCGCCCTTGGTGACCGCACCGCCCAACTGGCCGTTCCCGGCCACGGTGCGGGACAGCAGCGAGCGGTCCACCGTGAACGCACTGGTCTCGTTCAGGGTGTTCAGCTCGGCCTTGCCGTCCTCCCGACGGTACGTCATCTCCTGCACCCGGGCGGTGGCCCGCACCACCAGGTTCTCGTGCCCCGGCACCTTGATCTCCAGGGCCTCGCCCCGGGTCATCCCGGTCAGCCGCGCCGCCAGGTTCGGCTGGCTGAACCCGCGCAGCACCTGCTCGCGCACCGCGTCCCAGTCGTCCCCGAACTTCGCCCGCCCCTGCTGGTCCACGGCCTCGCGCAGCGCCTTCGTGGACTCCAGGTCGCGCACCACGACGGTCTCGCCGAGGCCGCCGCGGTCGTTGCCGCCGTGCCACACCGACTCCGGGGGGCTGGTGACCTCGTGCGTCTGCGGCTCCTGCGGCGTCTTCCCGGTCTCGGGTTCCGCCTTGGAGCTCTCGGACTCCTGCTTGGCAGTCTCGGGCTCCGCCTTGACGGTCTCGGACCCGGTCTTGGGCGCCGGGGCGGTGGTGTCGGCGCGGTCGACCAGCAGGCGGACGTCCGCCTCGCCCGCCGGGTGGGTGTCGGCCTTGCCGTTGAAGGACATCTCGAAGTGCACCGGGCCGCCGTAGAGCACGCCCGGCACCTTGGACTTGCTGGTCAGCTGGGAGACCCGGCTGTCGCCGCTGATCTCGATCCGGTCCCGGCCGAGCCGTCCCGCGCCACCCGTGTTGATCAGGGCGCTGCCCGGCTTGAGCGCGTTCGCCAGGCCGAACTGGCCCGCGTTGCCCCGGCTCTGCGCCGAGCTGCGGACCTGCTGGACGGAGGTGCCGATGTTGAACTCGGTCTCCTTGGTGGTGCCGCTCTGCTTCAACTCGCCGACCCGGGCCTTGATGTCGAGCGTGCCGAGGCTCTTGCCGCGTCGGTCGGTGAGCGTGACGGAGACCGGCTCGCCGGCCGTCATCGACTTCAGGTCCCGCTGCAGGCGGCCGAAGTCGACCTCGGCGAGGACCTTCTCGCGCAGCGCCGGCCAGTTCGAGCCGAACTCCTGCTTCGCCGCCGCCTCGACGTGGTCGAGCAGCGCCTCCACCGGCCGGTGGTCGTCCGCCGCACCGCGCGGGGCCAGGTCCAGCACGATCTCCTGGCCGCCGACTCGGCCGTCCAACAGCCGCTGCGGGGGCGTCCGTTGCTCGCCCGGCCCGGTCGTCGCCTCCGACCGCTTCGGGACGGCCACGGTCAGGCCGAGGTCCACCTCCTCGGTCCGGGCGCTGCCGGTGCGCACCGGCTCGCCGTCGTGCCGGAGGTCGCCGAAGTCCAGCTCCAGCCGCATCGTCGACTCGAACACGTCGGCGGGCTCGGAGGTCTTCGACCGGGCCACCATGCCGCCCAGGTCGAGGCTGACCTCGCCCTGCCCCCGGTCGTGGAAGTACCCCACCAGTTCGGCCGGTTCGGTGACGCCCGCCGTCTGCCGGGCCTGCACACCGATGTTGTACTGCCACTGCGAGTCCCGGGTGTTGCCGATCGCCACCGTCCGGTCCGCGCCGTTCTCGAACTCGATCTTGTCGGTCCGCAGGTGCTTCGACCCGATGACCTCGCCGCGCATCGTGACGCTGCCGCTCCAGTCCCCGTGCTCGAACGTGGCCTTCCAGGTCTCGCCCCGCGAGAGCGCGCCCAGCATCGGGCGCAGCGTGGCGGGCCCGAAGTGCGCGTCCGCGAAGGCCCGCGCCGCGGCCCGGTCCCCCGGGACGGCGTTCGTCAGCACGTCGATGACCCGCTGCCGGACCGCCACCTCGTTCGCCGTCAGGCCCACCAGCAGGTCCGTCCCCGCGATCGGCCGCGGGCCGGACGCGGGCTTCTGCTCCGGCTTCTGCTCCGGCTCCTGCTTGGCGCCCGCCGCCTCGGACTTGACGCCCTCGGCCTCCGGCGGAGTGGCGGGCTTCTGCCCGGGCGCGGTCTCGGGCTTGGTCTCGGCGGCCTTCGTCTCGTCCTTGCTCTCGGGCTTTGTTTCGGGCTTTGTTTCGGGCTTCGTTTCGGGCTTGGTCTCGGCCTTCGTCTCGTCCTTGGTCTCCGGCGCGGGCTTCTGCTCGGCCTTGGGCGCCGGCTTCTGCTCGGCCTTCACCTCCGGCTGCTGGTGCGTCGGCGCCGGGGCGGTGCCCTCGTGGGTCGCGGGCGGGGGCGGGACGGAGCCGTCGTAGTGGTCGCCCTCGTGGTAGACGGTGACCTGACGGCCGTCCTCCGGGCCGAAGACCGCGCGCGGGATGCCGTCGTGGCCGAGCACCCGCAGGCGCAGACCGAGCGCGTGGGCCGCGGCGGCCGGGAGCATCTCGCCCTCGGTGGTCCGCCAACGCCCTTCCCAGTTGCGGACGGTGTCCATCAGGGCGGCCCGCTCACGGGCGGAGGGCGGCGGGGCGTTGTCGGTCAGGTGCTGGGTGACGATGTTGCGGAGCTGCGCGGGCGGGAGCTGCGCGAACGCACCGCGCGCGTCCGGGGGCAGGTGGCCGAGCAGTTCCTCGGCGCTGAGGTTGCCCCGCAGGATGCGGTTGTTGCGGTAGTTGGCGACCACCTCGGACGGCCACGCCTCCGGCGGCAGATCACGGAAGTGCGACTCGACGGCGGACTGCAACCGCTGGGCCGGCGCGCCCCCGCCGTGCGACCCGGCCAGGCCGGGAGCACTGACATCGAGCGAGTGGAGCAGGCACAGCCCGTCGCCGGTCACCTTGACCAGCGGCCCGGGCGGCGGGAAATCCCTTACGGCCTGCGAGAGATCGGGCTTCGGAACGACCGCCTCCGGCTGCGGCTCCACGTGCGAGGAGGACGTCTTCGACTCCGCGTGGGAAGGCTGCGCCTCCACATGCGAGGAAGACGCCTTCGACTCCGCGTGCGAGGGCTGCGGCTCCACATACGAGGAAGACGCCTTCGACTCGACATGCGAGGGCTGCGCCTCCACATGCGAAGAAGGCGACTTCGACTCGACGTGGGAAGGCTGCGGCTCCACATGCGAAGAGGACGGCTTCGCCTCGACATGCGAGGGCTGCGCCTCCACATGCGAGGAAGACGCCTTCGACTCGACATGGGAAGGCTGCGGCTCCACATGCGAAGAGGACGGCTTCGACTCGACATGCGAGGGCTGCGCCTCCACATGCGAAACAGACGGTTGCGGCTCCACGTGGGAAGGCTGCGCCTCCACGTGCGACGGCTGCGCCTCGACATGCGCGGGGGACGACTCCGGAGCATGGGTCACCGGAGCATGGGTCTCCGGGGCGTGGGTGCCCAGTTCGGGTGGGGCGGAGGAGGCGCGGGGGCGGTTGCCGAAGCCGTCGATGTCCATCGGCTCGGCGGTGTCGTCCTTGGGGGTGTGCCCGGGGCCGGCGGTGAAGGTGGAGTAGTGCTCCATGAACGCCGGGTCGTGCGCGCCGGAGATGTTGTTCTCGTGCGGGTCGGCGACGGAGGCCCAGACGGTCCAGTCGTTGCCGAAGTGTTCGGGCATGGTGCCGTTGGCGGGGCTGACCTTGCGGTCCGTCAGGTCGGCCCAGCGGAGCGTGCCGTCGCGGTCGTGGACCAGGGCGACGGCGTGGCCGTCGCCGTGCGCGCCGGTGCCGAGGACGGTGGCGAAGGTACCGGGGCCGCCGTCCTTCACCTTGTCCATCAACTTCTGTACGGCGTCCGGGCCTTCGCCGAACCGGGCGGGGCCGTCGTGGCGCTTCCAGAGGGTGTTGCCGGGGATCGGTTCGACGTTGCCGTGCACGGTCTGGCCGGAGACCCGGGGGCGGCCGAAGTGGGTGTCGCGGTACGCCTCGACGTTCTCCAGGCAGGCGTTCAGGTCGTCGCCGCGCTGGAAGTTCTCGCCGGGACGGACCGGGGCCTCGTGCGGATTGACCTTCTGGAGCAGCGAGTTGCTCATCGGCGGATGGATCTTGGGCTCGCCGCCGAGGTAGTCGACCAGCTTGCCGGTCAGCTCGTGCTCGGGGCCGATCCGCCGGTAGCCGCGGTCCTGCATCACGGCGTCGCTGTTCTCGTACGCGGGGGTGCGCTGCCGCTTCGCCGCGGGCGCGTCCTCGTCGCGGACCCGCTGCTGCTCGGCCTCGTCCTCCTCGCGGCCGCGCTTGCGCTGGTTGGGCGCGGGGGCGTCCGCGTCCCGCATCACGGTGTCCTCGTCGTCCTCCCGGCCGCGCTTGCGGCCGGTGGGGGCCGGCGGCTCCGCGCGCACAGGAGTGGGCGCGGGGGTGGGCTCGTCGTCCTCGCGGCCGCGCTTGCGGCTGTTGCCGGTCGGCGCGTCCTCCCGCATGACGGTGTCGCCGTCCCGGTCGGTGACGTGTTCGGTCGGCGGAGTGTGCGGCTGCCCGCTCCCGGACGCGTGAGCGGTGGCGGTGCCGAACCCGTGGCCCCCGGTGCCCGGCGTGCCGGTGTGCGGCTGGGCGGGGGCGTTCAGGTCGAGGTCGTCCATCCGGCGGCGGACGTTGCGGATCGGGACGTCGGTGCTGCTGTCGCTGTCGGAGTCGTCCTGTTCGCGGGGCCGCTTCAGCTCGGGGCGTCCGGCGCCGGCCGTCCCGTCGTGCATCTGCACGTCGTGGTCGGCGGTGCGGTCGGTGGTGTGGCCGGTGCCGGGCTGGCTGGCGTCGTCCATCACGGTGTCGGTGTCCCGGGCGGGCGCGGGGGCCTGGACCCGGTCGGGCTGGTAGTGGCCCTCCGCGCCGAGGCGGTTCAGCTGGTCGTCCGTCAGCTTGCTGCCGTCGGCGCGGTTGGCGAAGTCGCCGGAGGAGCTGACCGGCACCCGGTCGGCGTGCGGGGCGGGGAGGCCCAGCTCGTCGACGATGATCCGGGAGCTGGCGCTGAGCTTGTCGTCGGCGCGCAGCTGTTCCAGGTCGCCCTGGGTCTTGGGGGTCATCACGTCGCGCAGCTCGGGCGGCACCAGGCCGTTCGCCTCCAGGCTGCGGACGGCCTGGAGCAGGTCGGCGGTGTGCGGGGAGTACAGCACCTCGGCCGGGAGCTGGTCGTGGGCGACGGCGGTGAGCAGGTCGGGGTCACGGACCAGGTGCGGGTCCAGGAAGTTCTGGATCCACTTGTTGACCATCTCGTCGCCGAAGCGCAGGTTGGAGCCGCTGTTGGAGAGGCCGGCGGTGATCTCCTCGACCAGCGCGGGCACGTCCTCAACCTTGGCGGTCAGCGCCTGGTCGAACTTGGCGGCGGGGTGGTTCACGCCCGCCGCGCCGTCGCGGGCGTACGCGCCGCCGTGCTGCTGGCCGACGAACTCGAGGTCGACGGTGCCCCAGGCGACCCGGGCGGCGGCGGTCTTCTCGGCGGCCTTGGGCTTGGCGATGCCGGCGAGTTCGTCCTTGTTGACGGCTTCGACCCGCTGCTGGATGTCCTGGTAGACGGTCAGGTCGTGGTCGGCGTTGACCACGTTGGCCCGGGCGGTCGCCAGCTTGTCGTGGGCCTTGTCGGCGGCCTCGTTGGCGCTCTTCAGCGCGGCGGCGTCCTTCTTCGCCTCCTCCTTCTTGGCCTTGTCGGCCTTGTCCGCGTCGGAGGCGGCGGCGGAGGCGTCGGCCTTCTGCTGGGCGGCGGCGAGGTCGGCGTCGGCCTGCTGCGCGGCCTGCTCGGCGGCGGTCCGCTTGTCCTTGCTGGCCGTCAGCGCCTTCTCGGCCCGGTCGACGTCCTTGCCGGCCTGGTTCACCGGGCGCTTGGTGCCGTCCTTGACCGGGTCGGCCATCGACTTGATCCGCTGCTCGATCTCGCGCTTGCGCACGTCCGGGCGCTCGTCGCGGAGCTGCTTCTCCATCGCGGCGAGCCGGTCCGGGGTGACCTGCTCGGGGTGCTGCCGCAGGTCGGTGGCGAGGTCGCGGAGCGCCTTCGGGTCGCCGCCGTTCTTGTCGTAGCGGGCGGCCAGGTCGTCGAGCCGGCCGGCCAGCTTCTCCCGGCCGGCCGGGGTGTGGGTGCCCCCGCCGCCCTTGGCGGCGGTGTCCAGCGCGGCGGCGGTGTCGTCCAGCAGGCGCGGGCCGGTGACGCCGTTGACCAGGGCCAGGTCCTCGACCGCCTGCTGCTTGACCTTCTGCTCGACCTTCGCCATCTCGGCGTGCACGTCGGCGAGTTGGGACTGGGTGGGGTGGTCGGGGTGCAGTGCGTCGACCTTCGCGGCGAGCGCGTCCAGCTCCTTGCGGACGGGGACGTCCAGGCCGTTGCGGCCGAGTTCGCGCTCCAGGTTCGCCCGGGCCTCGTCGGCGGTACGGCGGTCGGCGACGCCGCTGGGGTCGAACGCCCCGGGCAGCCGGTCGTTGCCGTAGGTGGTCCGCAGGTCGACGTTGTCCGGGGTCATCGCCAGGTCGCGGCGGGCCAGCGCCGCCTCCTCCGGGCCGCCCGCCTGCAGCCGGTCCTCGGCCTTGCGCCCGAATCCGTCGTAGATCCGGTGCCGGTCGGGGGCCATCACCGAGACGAAGTCGCCGAACGCCTCGGAGGCGGCCCGGTGGCTCTCGCCGTCCATCGCCCGCGCCTTGAACACGGCCGCCGTCACGTACTTGTGCACCATGTAGTCGGCGATGACGTGGTTGCGGTTGATCTTGGCGTCGGCGAGCTTGACCTCGTGGTTGGTCATCCGGACCACGGTCTTCTCGGCGTGCGGCTCCTGGCCCATCACGCCGTGCTCGGAGTAGCCGAACGCCTTGCGGTAGTCGTCCTCGAACTTCTTCCAGGCCTCCTTGCCGACCGGCTCGGGCACGCCCTTGTGCCCGCCGGAGCCCGCGGTCGGGGCGGGGGCCGGCTGCTTGACCGCAGCCTCGGCCCTGGCGAGGTCCTGCTCGCGCTGCTCGCGGTCGGCCTTCAGCTCGTCGCGGCGGGCCTCCAGGTCCCGGATCCGGTCCTTGTGCACGCTGGAGACGTTCTTGCCCGCGTCCGTCTTGTTCTGCTCGGCCTGGTCCAGGAGATCCTGGTTGCGGGCCTCCTCGGCCTTGATCCGCTCGATGGTGCCGGGCAGCACCCGGGTCTCGGCCTCCTGCCGGGCCCGGGTCTGGGCGGCGGTCGGCTTCTCCTGCTGCGCGTGCTCGAAGATCGCCATCCGGTCGCGCTGCTCCTGCAGCCGCTCCCGGGACGCGGTCAACTGCTCGCGCTCGGAGCGGAGTTCGGCCTGCCGCTCCGGGGTGTGCTGGTTGTTGCCCAACTCCCGGTCCACCGCGGCGATCCGGTCGTCGACCCGCTCGATCGCCTTGGGCAGTTCGTCCCCGTTGCGCGAGAGCACGTCGACGTGCTGGCGCTTCTGGTTGCGGTACTGGGCGAGGATCGCGGCGGTGTCGCCGTCCTCCAGTGCGGCCCGGTCGTAGCCCTCCAGGTTCTCCCGGACCTGCTTGAACTCCTGCGAGCCGCCGAGGAAGTGCTCGATGGTGTCGAAGGTCTTCTTGCCGTCGATCTTGTGCTCGTAGCCGCCGCCCGCCTTGGCCGGGGCCGAACTGCCGGAAGCAGCGTGCTGGTTGGCGTGCGAGCTGGACGCGGACGTGGACGGCTGGGGGTTGGTGGTGCCGAAGCCGCGGCGCGGGGCGGTGGTGCCGAAACCGCGCTGCGCCGGGGGCGGAGTGGCGGTACCGGTGTCGCGGCCCGCGCCCGGGCGGATGGTGCCGCCCGCCGGGGCCGCGCCGTCGCCCGGCCGGACCGGGCCGGTCCGCGGCGTGTCCCGCACCTGGTGCGGGACGTTCGGGCCTGCGGACGAACGGCCGCCGCCACCGTGCCCGACCGCGCCGCCACCGCCCACCGGACCGGGCGTGAAGCCGCCCGCCATCGGGTTCTGCACCGGCGCCGCGGACGGCGCCCCGTCCACCAGCCCGTCCGGGACCAGCTGCGGCGGCACCCCCTCCGGCGCGCTGCGCACCGGGGCGGGCCCGGCCGAGAGGCGGGTCCCGCCGTCCAGGTGGGTACCGCCACCGGCGGCGGCCCCGGCCAGCTGCCCGGCACTGCCGAACACCCCCGAGAGGTTCGGCGTCGCTCCCCGGGACGGCTGCGCCGCCGTGTCCGGCGTCGGCGAACTCTCGTGCGCGTTACCGGTGTTGACGGGCTGCGCCGACTGGTGCACCGCCTCGGTGCGCGGCGCGGACGCCGTACCGTCGTGGGCCGGCGGCGCGGACTGGTGGGCCGGGGCGGACGAAGTCTCGTGCCCGGCGGGCGAGTTGTGCGCGGCAGCGGCGGGCTGCTCACCGCGCGGAGCCGGGGGCTGCTCGTGCACCGGGGCAGTGACCGGCTCGGTGCGCGGGACCGGGGACTCGTGCACCTGTGCGGCAGGCTGCTCGGAGCGCGACGCGACCGGGGTGCTGTCATGCGGCTGCAACGGCTCATGACGCGGCGCCGGGCTCTCGTGGACCTGCCCGGCAGGCTGCTCGCTGCGCGGGGCCGGGGGCTGCTCGTGCACCGGGGCAGTGACCGGCTCGGTGCGCGGCGCCGGGCTCTCGTGCACCTGCCCGGCAGGCTGCTCGTGCACCGGGGCAGTGACCGGCTCGGTGCGCGGCGCCGGGCTCTCGTGCACCTGCCCGGCAGGCTGCTCGTGCACCGGGGCCGTGACCGGTTCGGTGCGCGGCGTGGTGGTGTCGTGGGCGAGGGGGGCCTGCTCGTGGCGCCCGGCCTGCTCGTGCACCGGGGCGGCGGGCTGCTCACCGCGCGGGGTGGTGGGCTGTTCGGAGCGCGGCGCGGTCGAGGTCTCGTGCGTGACCGGCGCGGGTTCCTGACGCGGCGCCGGGCTCTCGTGCACCGGCGCGGCGGGCTGTTCGGAACGCGGAGCCGTGGGCTGCTCGGATCGCGGCGTCGACTCGTGCACCGGCGCCGCAGGCTGTTCGGAGCGCGGCGCGGCCGGGCTCTCGTGGGTCGGCGCCGGGACGGGCGGCTGCTCGGTGCGCGGGGCGGCCGAGGTCTCCGTGCGGCCCGCCTCCTGGCGTGGCGGCGCGGACTCGTGGGTCGGCGCGGGCGCGGACGTCTCGTGCGTGGTCGGGGCGCTGTGCCCGCCTCCGCCCCCGGCCCCGGACGACGTGCCCTCGGCGCGCGGCGAACCGCCGCCGAACGGGGTGAGACCGTTCGGCCTCGCGCCGCCGGAGCCGCCCGAACCGGTGGTACCGGCGGTGCCCGGGTCGTGCGAGCTGTCGCCCGTCCCGAGGCCGCGGCTGCTCGAACCCGAGCTGCCGCCCGATCCCGATCCGGAACCCGAGCCGGAACCCGAACTCGCCGAGCCGCTGTCGCCCGAGGGGCCGTGGTAGGAACCGGCGCCGGAGGCCGCGGAGGTGTCCGGCTTGTTGAAGGTGGGCGTGCTGCCGCCGTGTTCGCCGGCGGTGCCGCCGGCCGGGATGTCGAGCTTGGGGGGTTCGGCGGCCTTGGGGGTGTTGAAGTGGCCCTTGGCGGCGGAGGCGCCGGCGTGCAGGCCCGCGCCCGCGCCGCCGGAGAGGCCGGAGCCGAGCAGGGAGCCGCTGTCGACCTTGCCGGTGGTGATCAGCTGGGTGGAGACGTCCGCGCCGACGCCGACGGCCGCACCGGAGGCCATCTTGCCCGCGGTGGTGTTGAGCGCGTTCTCGGCGCCGAGCTTCTTGCCGCCCGCACCGATGCCCTTGCCGAGCAGGTGGGCGGAGGCACCGCCGACCGCACCGCCGAGGACGTTCTGGCCGAGCTCCTTGCCGTCGATGCTCTTGCGGTGGCCCTCGGCCACCTCGATGCCCTGGGCCAGCAGGTTGATCGCGCCCATCTGGACGGCCTGCTTGGCCGCCATCATGAGCGTCTCCTTGAGCAGGGTCTTCAGCAGCTGCGAGACCACGACCCGGCTGGCGGCGATCATCACCGGGACCTCGAGCAGCGAGGCGCCCGCGGTGAACGGGGCCTCGGCCTCGGCGGTCGCCAACTCGAATGCCAGGATGCCGAGTTGCGCGATGATCTGGATCTTCGCGGTCTCGGCGGAGTTGGCGACCTGCTCCAGCATGTCGCCCATGCCGTTGAGCGCGTTCACCGCGCCGGGGAGGTAGCCGGGGTCCTGTTCGGTGCCCTTGCCGACCGAGTACTTCTCCCAGTACTTGCCCAACGCCTCGGCCGCGACGCCCTGTTGACCCTCCAGGGCGCTTTTGATCGCGTTGTCGGCGCCCTGCGCGGCGTCCTTCAGGCCCTCCGCCGTCTTCCGGCAGTGGTCGGCCATGTCGCGCAGCTGGTCCTCGTCCGCCTCGGGCCACCGGGTGCCGGCGAGCAGGAGGAGGACCCACTGGAGCGGCTCCGGGAGTTCGACAGCCATGGGGTCAGTGCCTTCCGCTCTGGGTGATCCGCGGGGTCATCGGGACGTGCACGGGGGTGCTGGACATCGCGGGCGAGGCGGGCATCGCCACCGCGTCCGTCTCGATGCTGCCGAGTTCGGCGACGACCCCGCTGTCGGCGTTCTCGTAGCCGGCGGCCATCGCCTTCAGGCCGTCGGCGATGCCCTTGAGGGCGTCCGGGAGTCCCTTGAGGACGTCCAGGGTGTCCTTGCTGTACTTCAGGTAGCCCTTCTCGCCCTCGGCGAACTTCTTGCCCGACTCGTCGTTGCCCCAGGGGTTCTGGGCCTCCATCGCGGGCAGGAAGGCGCTCAGCGAGCGGTACAGGTTGGCGACCTGCTCGGAGGCGGCGAGCATCGGCGAGACCGCGGCCTGGTACTGCGCGGGGTCGACCTGGAAGCCCTTCCCGGCGTTGCCGGCGGCGTCGTCGGCGCGCCGCTTGGTCGCCGCGGTCCGGGCGGTGGGCTGCGCGGCGTCCCGCCGGGTGGCCTCGGTCCGCTGGAGCGGCCGGGCGAGGTCCCGGGCCTGCGTCGCCTGCAACGGCTCGGCGAGATCCCGGGCCCGCGTCGCCTGCAGAGGCTCGGCGAGATCCCGGGTCCGCATCGCCTGCAACGGCTCGGTGGGGCTGGTCGGTTCGGCCGCCCGGTCGCGTTCGAAGGAGCGCAGCGGCGCGCTCTCCACCGGCGTGGCGCGCTCGAAGGGCTGCAGCGGCGTCGTCTCCACCGGCCGGGCCCGCTCGAAGGGCTGCAGCGGCACGCTCTCCTGGGTCGGCGTCAACCGCTGCATGGGCTGCAGCAGTTCGCCCTCCTGGGTGGGCAGCAGCCGGTGCGCGGCCTCCAGCGGGGCGTCGGCCTCCCTGGCCTGCACCCGCTGCATCGGCTCCAGCGGGACGCTCTCCTGCTGGACGGTGCCGACCCGGAAGTGCGCGGGGGCCAGTGGCTCCTCCGGCAACTCCCGGTCGAACTGGGCGGGTTCGGTGTACCAGGCCTGCTCGTCGTTGCTCATGGTGGTCCTTCGTCAGTACGGCGGTCGACGGGCGGGCGCGGTCACTCGGCGGGCGTGGCGGCCAATCGGGACAGGGCGGCGCGCAGGAACGGGCTGGGCACCTGGTACCCGCCCTCCTCGCGGAGCGGGGCGCGCTGCGGCGCGGCGGCCGCGTCCCCGGCGGCGGCCGAAGCCGCCCCCGAAGCGGTGGCACCGGCCGTGGCACCGGCCGTGGCGTCGGGCGCGTCCGGGTGGCCGCGGCGGGCGGCGGCGCTGCGCGAGCGCTCCAGGTAGGCGTCGTCGGCGCTCTCCGCCGTTGCGGCGGCAGCCTCCTGACGGGTCGTCAGGTCGACGGCGGGGGCGGTCGTCGGGTCCGGCGCGGGGGCGCCGTCGGGGGCCGCGTCACCGGTGGTCGCACCGCCGGTGGTCGCACCGCCGCCGAGCAGGACGCCGGCCAGCTGGCTGAGCGCCTCCTGCTCGCTGGCGGGCCCGGCGGGGGCGGTGGGCGCCGGGGCGGGCTCGGGGAGGGTGAAGGTGCCGTCGGCGCGGGCCTCGTCCAGCCAGCGACGGCGGGCGCGCTGCCAGTGGCGGTCGCGCGGGTCGACCTCGCCGGCCTGGCCGAGGATGCCGGCGTCGCCCAGCAGTTCCTCGTCCTCCTCGCCCTCCTCGCCGAACCGGGTGGGGCTGAGGAAGCGGTTGCCGGCCCGGCCTTCCTTGCCGCCGCGACCGCCGCCGTGGGCGCCGCCCATGCCGGGGCCGTGGCCGCCGGCCGCGCCGGGGGTGCCGGCCGCACCGGACGTGCCGCCGCGGCCGGAGGTGCCGCCGGCGCCGAGGACGCCCGCCCCGGCCCGGCCGACCGCCGAACCGGCCCCGGACATGCCGTTCGCGGAGGCCCCGCCGAGGCCGCCGCCGGCCCGGGAGGCCAGCGAGCTGCCCGCAGCGAGGCCGCTGCCGCCCGCACCGCCGCGCAGCCCGGCGCCGCCCATCGCACCGCCGCGCAGCCCGGCGCCGCCCATCGCGCCGCCGCCGAGGCCCGACCGGCCCGAGCCGCCGGGGCCGCCGAGGCCGAACGGGCTGCTGCCGGTGCCGCCGAACGGGCTGAGGCCGCCGCGCCCGGTGAGGCCGCCGGTACCGGGGCGGCCGGTGCTGCCGCCCGGGCCGCCGAGGTTGCCGATGTTGGCCAGCGGGTTGCCGAGGTTGAACGGGGCGGAGCCGCCGGGGCCGCCGAGGGTGCCGGTGCCGCCCATGCCGGGGCCGGGGCTGAGGTTGAACGGGGTGGAGCCGCCCCCGCCGGGCCCGCCGGTGCCGAGGCCGCCAAGGTCGCCGAGTCCGGCCAGGTTCAGCGGGTTCCCACCGGAGTTGAAGCTCGGCGGGGTGAACGACGGCACGCCGCCGCCCGCGCCGCCACCACCGCCGAAGCTCGGCATGGTGGGGGCGGGCATGCTGAACGGCGCCAGGCCGCTGCCACCGCCCGCGCCGCCGCCGGGAGTTCCGCCGGTCCCGCCGAACGCGCCCGACCCCCCGGGCCCGGTGGGCATGGTGAACGGGGCGGGCGCGGCGCCGCTCCCGCCGGGGCCGCCGTGGGCGCCGCCGAACGCGCTCGAACCGTCCGGCGGGGTGGGCAGGTTGAAGGGGGTCGGGGTGCCGGCGCCGCCGGGGCCGGACATGCCGCCGGGGCCACCGGTGACGGTCCCGTCGGGGGCGAGCATCCCGTTCGGGAGGGTGCGGGTGCGGTCGGTGGCGCCCATCGTGCTGCCCGTCCCGCCGCTGCCGCCCGAACCCCCGGCTCCGCCCGAGCCGTTGAGGGCGCAGGTCTGGCCCATGCCGGTCATGCTGCTGATGTGGTCGGCGCTCTGCCGGAGCATGCCGTCGACGCCGTTGCCGACCTGGCCGATGTACTGGTGGTAGACCTCGGCGGCCTGCTTGATGCCCTCGGACTGCGCGATGTCGTCGTGCTTGCCCGCCGGATTCTGCTCCATGTACTCCTTGGCGTACTGGAGTTCGCGGACCATCTCGTTCTTCGTGCCGGTGACGGCCTGCGAGGCTCCGTGCAGCGAGTTGGCGACGGTGTAGCCGGACTGCAGGGTGGTGGCGACGTGCGAGCCGTCGCCGCCCGCGAACTTCTCCAGGTACTGCTGGAAGCTCTCGGCGGCGGGGCCGGACATGCTGCCCATCGCGCGCTGGGCGGCGTCGGCGATCCCCCGGACGTGGGTGTCGGCGATCTGGTTCCACTTGTCCCAGGCCGCGCCCAGTTCGGCGAGCAGGTCCTCGTCGCCGTCGGGGAAGGCGATGTCCGCGCCGTGCTCGTTGCTCTGGACGGTCTTCAGTACCTCGGCGAGGTCGGCGGGCAGCTCGATCATGGCGGGAGGCTCTCCGGGAGGGCGATCGGGTACGGAGCGAGGGCCGGCGGGCGCCGGTGCGGGCCGCGAACGGCTACGGGAAGGAAGGGTTCGACGGTCCGTCGGATGCTGGGACGGACGGTCAGACCATGCGGGGGCCGGCGCCGCCGTGGTCGAGCCGCTCGATCAGCGGGTTGCCGTGGTTGTAGTCGAGGTCGGGCGCGTCCGGGTCGTGGTAGCCGCCGCCGGGGTTCGTGGTGCCGATCGTCACGACCGGGGCGGGCGGCGGCACCGGCGGGTCGTCCCCGGTGACGACCGGTCCGAGCGGCGCGTCCGGCCGGGTGAGCGGGGTGGCCGGGACGGATTCGACGGTGCCGATCCGCAGGCCGGCCAGGTTCGGGTCGGCGGGCATCGCACCGGTGTCGGTGATCCGGCCGATCTCGGTGGCGCGCGCCTCGTCGTTGGAACGGTGGCTGTCGGCCATGGTCTTGAGGTTCTGACCCATCGCGGTCGCGTTCTGCATCAGGGTGCGGATGCCCGCGAGCACCTGCTCCTGGTGCTGGGCCAGCCCGCCGACCGAGGAGCCCCCGCCCTGCAGGGACTTGCCCAGCAGGTCCGTCCCGTAGACGGAGGCCTGCACCTGCTTGATCTTTGCCTCCAGTTGGTTCGCCGGGCCCTCCAGCTCCTCCAACAGGTCCATGATCAGCTTCGCTGCCGCGTCGACCTCGTCGAGGTCGATCCACACCGAGTCGCCCGCCACCCCGCACGCCCTCCCGCACTCTGCGCCACCCCGGACCGGCCCGCTTCCGCGCAGGGCTGGCCCGACCCGCCCGTTCGCCGCCGCCGCACGGACCAGGTCACTGCCACTCTACGTCGGGGTGACCGCGCACGGCCAAGCCCGGGTGGCCGTCCTGACACCTCGTCACTCTGCGAACGAGCTTCGCAGACATGCGGAAACCGGCAAGGGCCCGCAAGGTATGCAGTTGGTAAATTCACGGTGTGAATTACGGGATGGGTTTCCGGAGGCCCGCCCCGTGCGGCCGTGACCGACCCGGTCGAATGGTGAAGATCCGGTGAATCCCCCACTCGGCCGGGTCGTTCGCGGCCCCGACGTGACCCTGGTCACCCGCGCGCCGATCCCCCGCCGGGGCGGGCCCGGCCGTCAGAGCGTGACGGCCCCCGCCGGGGTGACGATCCGCAGGCCCGCCGCGTCGAGCTCGATGGCGAGCGGGGTGCCGTCCAGCGCGGCCTCGTTGAGCAGGGTGGCGCTGCCCAGGTGCCAGAGCCGCAGCGTGCCGTCCGCGTCGCCCGCAGCGAGCAGCGCCTCGCCGTCGAACTCCCGGCCCACCACGGCCCGGACGGCCGCGCCGCCGCCGGTCAGCTCGGCGGTGCGGCCGCCGCTCTGGACGTCCCAGACCAGCACGGTGCCGTCGGCGGCGCCGGCGATCACCACGGGGCGGCCGCCGATCTCGGCGAAGGCCAGCACCTCGGCGGGGCCCGACAGGCCGGTGCAGACCGGTCCGGCCGCGCCGCTGCCCGCGTGCCACAGCCGCACCGCCAGGTCCTCGCCGGCGGTGGCCAGCACCGGCTGACCGCCGGCCGAGGTGGCGGCGAGCGCGGTGAACGGGCCCTGCCCGGTGCGGAACCGGCGGCTGTCCGCGCCGTCGGCCGCACCCCGGACGGCGATCACGCCGTCCCGTCCGGCGGAGACCAGCAGCGGCTGCTCGCCGGTGGTGAAGGCCAGCCCGGTGACCGCCCCGGCGTGCGGGACGGGCAGCGGGAGCGCGCCGCCGTCCGCGAGCCGGTGGCTGCGCACCGCGCCGGTGGAGGTGCCGCTGACCAGCAGCGGGCCGCCGGGGCCCGCCGAGGTCAGGTCGAGGGTGTGCACGGGGCCGCCCTCGGCGGGCAGATCGAGCAGCTGACGGCCGGTCGGCAGCTCCCAGACCGCGAGCGCGCCGTCACCGAAGCCCGCCGCCAGCACCGGGGTGCCGTCGGACTCCCCGGCGGCCAGCGCGGTGAGCGGGGTGCCGGGGCGCCCGGCGGGGACGCCCTCGGTGCGGGGCCGCCCGGTGGCGGTCTCCCAGGCGGTGATCCGGCCGGTCTCGTCCCCGGTGTACAGCAGGTCGCCGACGGCGGCCAGGCCGGTCAGCCACTCGCCGGCCGGCCAGCCGGTCAGCGGGCGGCCGTCGTAGACGTCCCAGGTGCGCAGGGTGCCGTCGAGCGCGGCGGAGGCCAGCACCGGGCGGTCGTCCAGGGTGGTGAAGGCCAGGCCGGTCACCGTGCCGGTGTGGCCGTCGAGTTCGGCGACGCTCTGGCCGGTGGCGAGGTCCCACAGCCGGACCCGGCGGTCCTGCCCGGCGGAGGCCAGCACGGCCTGGTTGTCGACGGTGAGCACGGCCAGCGCCAGCACCTCGCCGCGGTGGCCGACCAGCAGGTGCATCAGCTCGCCGGTGCCCGCGTCCCAGACCCGGACGGTGCCGTCGGGCGCGGCGGCGGCCAGCAGGTCGAGGCCGCCGCAGCGCGCGGCGCGCAGCGCGGTGGCGCCGTGGCCGCCGGTGGGCAGGGTGCCGAGCACCCGGCCGTCGTCGGCCCGGACGGCCCGCAGGTCGCCGGACTGGCCGGCCGAGAACGCCACCGGGATGTCCCGGCAGACCAGCGCGGCGACGGCCTGCGCGCCCTCGCCGCCGGTGGTGCCGTGCAGCACCTCGCCGCTGGTGGCGTCCCAGACCTGGACGGCGCCGTCGGTGCCGCCGACCGCGAACAGCGAGCGCCCGGCGGCCTCGCCGAGCGCGACGGCGGTGGGCGCCAGCCCGGCATCGGCGCCGGAGCCGCCGAGCGGGGCGGCGTCGTCCAGCGCGGTCAGGCCGAACGCGCCGTCCGGCTCGACCAGCGCGTAGGCGGGCCGGCCGCCGACGGTGCCGACCACGGCCGCGGTGCGGGCGGCGCCGACCGCCGGGTCGGCCAGGGCGAGCGCGGCGGGCAGCGCGGCCGCGGCGGCCGGGTCGCCGAGCGCCAGCTCCAGCAGCGTGCCGAGGGCGGCGGCGGACGGCGGCACGGGCGCCCCGGTGCCGTCGGCCCACTGCCGGTCGGGCTGCCCGGGCTGGCCCTGGACGGTCAGCCGCCGCCCGGTGGCCGGGGTGTCGGCGGGCGCGGGCGCGGGGCCGAGGCCGCCGAGCACCCGGCGGATCAGCGCGGGGTCGATCCGGCCGGTGCGCTCCCGGCCGTCCCGGGTGGCGCGGAACCCGCCGTCGGCGGTGATCAGCAGCTCACCGCGGGCTCCGTCGTCCAGTCGTACGCTTCCTGACATGTCGTCACTCCTGCTTCGGGTGCGGGGAGGGGTGGGAGCCTCGGGGGTTCGGCGGGGTCGCTCGCCGAGGTCCGCGAGGTCTTCGGGCTCTTCGGGGTCTTTCGGGCTCTTCGGGCTCTTCGGGCTCTTCGGGAAGGGCCTGCTCGGGCCTTCGGGTCTTCGGGACGGTCGTCAGCAGAGGTCTTCGGGCACGAGGGTGGCGTACACGGCGTCGTGCAGCCGGTGGGTGCGGGAGCTGCGGAAGGCGCCCGGGCGGTAGCCGGCCCGGCGGAAGCCGATCGCGGCGCCGGTGAGCTGGCTGGGCATGTTGTCGGCGGCGGCGTAGGCGTCGATCCGGCCGAGGCCGAGCCGTTCGAAGCCGAACCGGCAGACCAGGCGGAGCGCGGCCTTGGCGGTGCGCAGCCGGCGGTGCTCGGGCAGCAGCCAGACCGCGACCTCGGCGCTCTCCCCCTCGGGGTCGATGTTCACCAGCTCCGCCCAGCCGATGAGCTCCCCGTCCCCCGGACCCGCTTCCGGGTCGGCCACGGCTTCGACGGCCTTGACGGTTTCGACGGCCTCGACGGTGAAGTAGGCGGCGCGGCCGGTCCGCCAGAGCAGCGGGGGGACTTCGGCCAGCCAGCGTTCGGCGGCGGCGGTGTCCCGGTGCGGGACGACGGCCTGCAGGAACTCCCGCACCAGCGGGTCGTGGGTGCCGCGGTGCACCAGGGCGGCGTCCGAGGGGCGGGGTCTGCGCAGGAGCAGCCCGTCGGCCGTCATCGGTCCGTCATGAACTCCGGCGAGTGCCCTCACCGTTCCCCCTGTCGCCCTTCCGGGCCGCTCGGCAGCCTCCCGGCGTACCCTCCCCCGGGTGTCGACCGCCCGTCAAGTCAACCCCTTGCGTTCGGAGTCCGTGCACGTCAGCGGGACGTTAGTGGAACGTGAGCGCCGCCTCGCACACTGATTGCGGGGTTCGTCACTCCTTGTCCCGCCGCCCACCCTGCCCACTTGATCTCTCCCGGGCCGGGCGCCCCCGCTACGGGCGGCGGGACTCAATCCCCTTTCTTCGGCCTCCCGTCACCGCCCGTCCACCGCGATCGCTCCCTCGGGCAGCGGGACGGCGCGCAGCGTGCGGATCAGCGCGCGGACGGCGGCGGTCCTGGCCAGTTCGGGCGTGGTGACGTAGCCGACCTGCCGCGACGGTCGGTCCGGTCCGAGGTCGCTGACGGCGAGTCCGTCCGGCAGCCGGTCCAGGCTGAGCCGGGGCATGATCGCCATGCCGAGGCCGCGGGCGGCCATCGAGAGCACCACGGTGTCGTCGGAGACGTTGATGGTCGCGGGCGGGATCCAGTCCTGGCGGCGCCACCAGTCGGCGGTGTAGGAGCCGCAGTTCTCGTCCCAGTCGACCAGCGGCAGGCCGCGCGGGTCCGGGTGCCCCTGCTGGTGGGCGAGGGCGTACTCCTCGCGGTACAGCGGGGCGGCGACCAGGCCGGGCGGGACGGGGCCCAGGGTGGCCAGCGCGAGGTCGGCCCGGCCGTCCGCGACCTCCCCGGCGGTGCCCCGCCCGAGGTCCCGGACCACCCGCACCTGCGGCTCCAACTCGGGGTGCTCCGCGGCGAGTCGGGCCAGGACGGCGGGCAGCACCTGGACGGCGGCGCTGCGGAAGGCGACGATCCGCAGCGGCCCGCTCGGCCGCTCCGCGGCCTGCGGCCGGGCCTCGGCGGGCAGCGCGGCCAGCAGCCGCAGGATCCGCCGGGCGTGCCCGGCCACCCGCTCCCCCGCCGCGGTCGGCACCGCCCCGCGCCGGCCCCGCTCGAACAGCACCGCGCCGAGCTTGCGCTCGCAGCCGCGCACCGCGTGCGAGACCGCCGACTGGGTCAGCCCGAGCCGCCCGGCCGCCGCCGTGAACCCGCCGCTGTCCGCGACCGCCACCAGGATCCGCAGCTCCTGCGGGAGGAGTTCGTCCGCCATCGGACCGGCCTAAGCCCTGCCATGAACAGCACTCATGGAACGGGGGCTGCCATCGATGCCGGGGGCTGCCGGGCCGCGGCGCCGCTCCGTAGCGTTTCCCCACGTCAGCCCCCTCTTCCTCCCCGTCGAACCTGTCGAACCTGTCGAAACGGAGTGCTCCGCCATGTCCCGCACCGCCACCCGGTCCGCCCGCGCCGTCCACCAGATCGCCCGGCCGGACGGGCTGCCCACCGCCGAGCTGTTCGCCTTCGTCGAGGACGAGCTGCCGCCGCTGACCGAGGGCGCGGCACTGGTCGAGAACGCCTTCCTGTCCGTGGACCCGTACATGCTCGGGATGATGGCGGGCGACGCGGACGGCTACGCGTTGCACGCCCCGCTGGAGGGGCGGGCGGTGGGGCGGGTGGTGGAGTCGCGCAGTGCGGTGCTGCCGGTCGGGACGCCGGTGATCCACCGCCGGGGGTGGCGCACCCACGCGGTGGTGACGCCGGAGCAGGTGCGGGTGCTGCCGGAGCTGGCGGGGGTGCCGCTGAGCGCGCACCTGAGCGTCCTCGGCGGCACCGGCCTGTCCGCGTACGTCGGCCTGACCCGGATCGCGGCGCTGAAGCCCGGCGAGGACCTGTTCGTCTCGGCGGCGGCCGGCGGCGTCGGCACCGCGGCCGGCCAGCTGGCCCGGCTGCTCGGCGCCCGCCGGGTGGTCGGCTCGGCCGGCAGCCCCGCCAAGACCGCTTTCCTGACCGGGGAGTTGGGCTTCGACGCGGCCTTCGACTACCACGACGGGCCGGTGGCCGGGCTGCTCGCGCAGGCCGCACCGGAGGGCATCGACGTGTACCTGGACAACGTCGGCGGCGAGCACCTGGCGGCGGCGATCGGCGCGATGCGCGACTTCGGCCGGATCGCCTGGTGCGGCGCGATCGCCCAGTACGCGGCCGCGACGCCGCCCGCCGCCCCGCACAACCTGTTCGAGCTGGTCGGCCGCAGCATCCGGCTGGAGGGCTTCCTGGTCCGCCACCACCTGGACGCCCAGCAGGAGTTGTACGGCCTGCTGGCCCCGGAGCTGCGCGCCGGCCGGGTGCTCGCCCCCGAGACGGTGCTGGACGGCTTCGACCGGACGGTGGACGCCTTCCTCGGGGTGCTGGCCGGCGCCAACACCGGCAAGATGCTGGTCCGCCTGTGAGCAGCAACAGTTGACGGCCGGTCAGGAACCGAGGGTCACCCGGCCGCCAGCCGGAGCTGCTCCTCGGCCACGATCCGGGCGGCCAGGGCCCGGTCGGAGCCGTCCACCGCCGCCGGCGTGCTCTCCGCGAGTTCGCTGCGCCGGGCGTAGCCGTCGAACAACTCGGCCTTGCGGCGCAGCAGTTCGACCAGGCCGCGGTCGACGCTGTCGGTGCCGAGCAGCCGGTGCACCCGGACCTTGCGGAGCTGGCCCATCCGCTGGGCGCGGGCCACCGCCTGGTCCTCCAGGGTCGGTTTGAGCTGCGGTTCGCACAGCAGCACCACGTTGGCGGCCTGCAGGTTGAGGCCGGTGCCGCCGGACTGGATCTGGCAGAGCAGCACGGCGTGCCCGGCGGTGGCGGTGAACTCGTCGACCAGCCGCTGCCGTTCCTCGATCTCCAGCCCGCCCTCGACCGTCCCGGTGACGGCCGGGCCGAGCGCCCCGGCGACGGCGGCCAGCACCTCGCGGAAGTACGAGAAGACCACCACCTTGTGCCCGCTCTCGGCGGCCTCGCCGACCAGTTCGCGCAGGCGGCGCAGCTTGGCGGAGTGCGCCGGGTCGACCCAGGCGGCGCGGCGCATCGCCATGAAGTTGCCCTCGGCGACGGCCGCGGCGTAGGCGGCGCGGTCCGGGCCGGAGAGCTCGGTCCACTCGTCCACCCGCACCACGTCCGGGAGTTCGGTCAGCACGTCCTGCTGGTTGCGGCGCAGGTAGCCGGGGGCGACCGCGCGGCGGAACGCGCGCGGGCCCAACGCACCGAGGGCGGTGGGGAGTTCGGCGAGCAGGTCGGGCTGGAGGTGGCCGATCAGGGTGCGGAACTCCTCGACCCGGTTCTCCATCGGGGTGCCGGTGAGGAACAGCGCGTACGGGGTGCGGGCGGCGAAGGCGGCCACCAGGCGGGTGCGCAGCGCGGCCGGGTTCTTGACGAAGTGCGCCTCGTCGACGACCAGGGCGGCGACGGGCTGTTCGGGCAGCGTCCGCAGCGACTCGTAGGTGGCGACCAGCACCCCGCCCTCGGCCTCCCAGCGCTCGCGGGCGGCCTCCCGGCCGGGCCCGTGGTAGCGGTGCGCGGCCAGCGTGGTGCGGGCGGCGGTCTCGCGCTGCCAGTTGACCAGCACGGAGGCGGGGCAGACCACCAGGAAGCGGGCCTCCCCGTTCTCGGCGGGCGGCGCGCCGTCCGGGCCCTCTGCTCCCCCGGCGTCGGCCCCCGCGGCGGTCTGCTCGGCCAGGTGGGCGAGGACGGCGAGGGCCTGGACGGTCTTGCCGAGGCCCATCTCGTCGCCGAGCACGACCCGGCGGCGGGCGAGGGCGAAGCGGGCGCCGAAGGCCTGGTAGCCGCGGAGCGAGACGGTGCAGCGGCGCTCGTCCAGCAGCTGGGCGCGGACCGCCTCGGCGAGCGGGTCGGGGAGGTGGCCCTCGGCGGCGGGGCGGCCGCCGCGGGTGGTGGGGCCGGTGAGGCGGCCCTCCTCGGCGAGCAGGGCGAGTTCGGCGTAGAAGTCGGCGGGGGCGTGCTCGAACGCCACCCAGGTCTCGACCCGGTCGGCGGCGGGCCGCAGCAGGTCGGCGCCGGCCTGGGCGATCCGCAGCGGCAGCCCGTCCGCTGTCGCGGCCTCGACCCGCTCGGCCACCGACTCGACCGCGGCGGCGGCGAGGGCGCGGCGCTCGGCGCCGGCCAGCAGGCCGCGCAGCCGGCTCCGGGCGGGGCGGGCGGCGGCCAGCGGCTCGGCGAGGCGGTCGGCGAACGCGGCGGCCTCGGCGGCCGTCCGGCGGGCGGCGGGCCCGGCCTGCACCAGGCGGTGGACGGCCGCGAGCAGCGCGGTGGCGTCCTCGTCAGGGTGCGCGGGGTCGAGCCGGACGGCGGTGCCCTCCTCGACGGCCGCAGCGATGCCCGCGGCGGCGGCCAGCAGGTGGGTGGCGGCGGGGGCGGTGACACCGGGGACGCGGAGCAGGTCCTGCCGGGTGCGCTCGTGCACGTCGGCGACCGTCCGGTACCCGGCGGCGGTGAGGGCGCCGAGCTGCAGGCGGCCCTCGGTGACGTCCTTGAGCCGCTCGACCGGGATCGCCGCGAGCTCGGCCCGCACCAGGCGCCCGAAGACGGCCCGGTGCGCGACCGCGACCTGCTCGACGGCGGCCCCGTGGTCGGTGAGCAGCGCCCGGGCCGCCCCGACCATCCCCTCGGCCCGGCCGAGCACCTCCCGGACCTGCCGCACGCTGCGCCCCACCGGCCCGCACCTCCCGCCACCGTTCGTCCGTACGGGCCCCATCGTCGCACCCGGCACTGTCGCCCCCGCCGGCCCGGGGCAGGAGGGGCCGTTCAGTCCCGGCCGGCCCCGGGTGCGCCGGGCGCCGGGGGGACGAACCGGCTCAGGCGGTAGGTGGTGGGGTGGACCGAGCCCCCGCAGAAGGCGTCCATCCGCAGCTCGTGCTCGGGGCCGTGGCGGTTCTCCGCCTGCAGCCGCCGCACGAAGTCCGCCCACTCCCGGTAGTCCCGGGTCTCGAACAGCACCTCCCACGTCCCCGCGGCGTGCCACTCGTGCACGGACCGGTACTCCCCGATCGGGCGGCGCGCCTGTTCCTCCGCCCGCCGCTTGCGCTGTCCTGGCATCCGGCCACCGTGGCAGGGCGCCGCACCTCCGGGCAACGGAGTATCCGCTCAGGCGAGTTCGAGGCGGTCGGCGAGGCCGGCGGCGGTGAAGGCGGCGAGCAGGGGTTCGCGGCCCTCGGTGAAGTGGGCCCAGCTGTCGAAGTGGACGGGGACGACCCGGCGGGCGCCGAGCAGGGCGGCGGCCTCGGCGGCGCGGGCGCTGTCCAGGGTGAGCAGGGCGTTGTCGAAGATGCCGGTGCGGGCGGCGCCGGCGAACAGGACGGCGGTGTCGACGGGGCCGAAGCGTTCGGCGATCCGCTCGACCACGGCGAGCGAGGCGTTGTCGCCGCTGACGTAGACCACCGGCAGGCCCTCGCCGGTGAGGACGAAGCCGATCACCTCGCCGACGACCGGCTCGCTCCCGTCCGGCCCGTGCTGCGCGGGCACCGCGGTGACCGTCACCGCGCCGCCGCCGGGGCGGTCCAGTTCGACGCTCTGCCAGGGGGCGAGGCCGCGGGCGGTGCCGCCGAGGCGTTCGGCGCCGCCCCGGGTGGTGAGGGTGAGCGGGACGTCGGCGAGCAGGGCCCGGCCGCTGCGGTCGAGGTTGTCGGGGTGCTCGTCGTGCGAGAGCAGGACGGCGTCGACCGGGCCGAGCGCGGCGGGGTCGACCGTGCCGGGGAGGGTCTTGGTGAGGAACCGGCCGCCGCCGCGCGGGTAGTCGCCGGGGGCGTCGAAGGTGGGGTCGGTGAGCAGGCGCAGGCCGCCGTACTCGATCAGGGCGGTGGGGCCTCCGAAGACCTGCACGGTGGGGACAGCGGACATGGCGCACCTCGCGATTCGACATTCCCTCACGGGAAAACTTCGGCTTCTCCGTGAGAGGAACCTAGCGATCCCTCACGGGCGAGCGCAAGCTTTTCCGTGAGATCCGCGCGCGACTTCTCACGCCCAACCCCGCCCTTTAGCATGAGAGGCATGAGCCAGCGCGACACCGCCCCCGCCCCCGCCGTACCCGCCCCCGCCCCGGGCGCCGACCGGTACCCGGCCCTGGACTTCGCCAACTCGCTGCTCACCCTGCCCACCGGGCCGCACGACCTGCTGGCGGCCCCCGCCCCGGCCACCGCCTGGCTGGTCGAGCACCGGCTCGCGCCGGTCGACGGGCGCCTCCACCAGGTCTGCACCGACCGGCTGCAGGGGCTGCGGACGGAGGTCCGCGCACTGCTGGCCGCCCGCGTCGACGGCACCCCGCCCCCCGCCGAGGCGCTGGCCGCCGTCAACGCGGCGCTGACCGCCGCCCCGTCCGCGCCGCTGCTGCACTGGGACGCCGAGCGGGGCCTGCACCGGACCCTGCCGCACCCCGCCGACCGGATCGCCGACCGGGCGATGGCCCTGCTGGCCGCCGACACCGCTGACCTGCTCACCGGCCCGGACGCCGACCGGCTGGCCCGCTGCGGCGGCGCGCCGTGCTCGCGCTTCTACGTCCGCACCCACGCCGCCCGGCACTGGTGCTCGACCCGCTGCGGCGACCGGGTCCGGGCCGCCCGCGCCTACGCCAGGAAGCGGGCCGCCGAAGCCTCTTGACGGCCGGTCGGGACCCCCCGGGCCCCCCGGAACTCCCCGGAAAACGCGGAACCCCGCCCGGCCCGAGGGCCGAACGGGGTTCCGGAGCGGTGCGGACGCGTCAGTGCGCGGTGACCGGGAAGGTCGGGTACTCGACGCCGGAGACGTGCTGGACCACCCGCACGACCTGGCAGGAGTAGCCGAACTCGTTGTCGTACCACAGGTAGAGGATCGCGTTGTCGCCCTCGACCTTGGTGGCGCCCGCGTCGACGATCGAGGCGTGGCGGGAGCCGATGAAGTCGCTGGAGACCGCGTCGGGCGAGTCGATGAAGTCGATCTGCCGCTTCAGCGGGGAGGTCAGCGAGACGTCCCGCAGGTGCTCCAGCACGTCCTCGCGGGTGGTCTCGCGGGCCAGCTGGAGGTTCAGGATGGCGATCGAGACGTCCGGCACGGGAACGCGGATCGAGCTGCCGGTGATCTTCGCCTGCAGGTCCGGGAGGGCCTTGGCGACGGCCGAGGCGGCACCGGTCTCGGTGATCACCATGTTCAGCGGCGCGGACCGGCCGCGGCGGTCGGCCTTGTGGTAGTTGTCCAGCAGGTTCTGGTCGTTGGTGAACGAGTGGACGGTCTCCACGTGGCCGCGCAGCACCCCGTACTCGTCGTTCATCGCCTTCAGCGGCGGCACGATCGCGTTGGTGGTGCAGGACGCGCAGGAGATGATCTGCTCGTCCGGCTTGATGGTGTCGTGGTTGACGCCGTGCACGATGTTCGGGACGTCGCCCTTGCCCGGGGCGGTCAGCACGACCTTGGCGATGCCGGGGCGCAGGTGCTTGGACAGGCCCTCGCGGTCGCGCCAGCGGCCGGTGTTGTCGATCAGGATCGCGTCCTCGATCCCGTACGCGGTGTAGTCCACCTCGCTCGGGTCGTTCGAGTAGATCACCTGGATCGCATTGCCGTTGGCGACGATCAGGTTGTTCGTCTCGTCCACCGTGATCGTGCCCTGGAACTGGCCGTGGATGGAGTCCCGGCGCAGCAGCGAGGCGCGCTTGACCAGGTCGTCGCCGCCGCCGTTGCGCACCACGATGGCGCGCAGCCGCAGGCCGCCGGCCTTCTCGACCAGCAGGCGGGCCAGCAGGCGGCCGATCCGGCCGAAGCCGTAGAGGACCACGTCGCGCGGGGCCTGGCGGTCGAGCTTGTTGGCGCCGGTCGCACCCGACACCGCCCCGGCGGTGAACTCCGCCACCGACAGGCCGCGGTCGTCGGCGCGGTACGCGGCGGCGAGCAGACCCAGGTCGATCTGGGAGGGGCCGAGGTCGAGCGAGGCGAGGGCCTGCAGGAACGGGAAGGTCTCGGTGATCGAGAGTTCCTCACCGGCGATCTGGCGGGCGAAGCGGTGGGTCTTCAGGATGCTGACCACCGACTTGTTCACCAGCGAGCGGCTGTGCAGCAGGACGGTGACGTCCCGTTCGCGGTGGAGCCGACCGATGAGGGGGATCATCGACTCCGCGAGCTCCTCGCGGTTCTTCCAGTCAGTGAACACGTCGTCGTTGACAGTCACGATTCAACTTTCGAGGGTAGGCCGAGCTAGGCGCCCCCATGCTAGCCAGCACCGCCCGCCCGACCGGGGGCCGGTCCGCCCGCTGACCAGCGGCGGTTCCCGGGGTGTGCGTGACGGCGGCCACATGCCGCCCGCCCCCGGACGGCTACCGCGCAGCTCCCGGCCGGAACTGACGCACCGTCAGTCCTCCGCGCCCCGCTCACGGGGCGTGACCAACATCACCCGCGTCACTTCCGTCACTCCCCCGGGTGACGGACCGTCAGTTCCGCCCCGGCCCGCCTCGCCCGCCGAGCAGAGTAGGAGGCCCGGCCGAGGCCCGGCCGCCCCGGCCGGTCCCGCCGCGACGAAGGGACCCCCGCCATGACCGAGCAGGCACACCGCCGAGCCGCGCTGGTCTTCACCCTGTTCGACGCCAACGGCAACGGAGTGCTGGACGCCCAGGACTTCGAGCTGATGACGGAGCGCGTGCTCGCGGTCGCCGACGACTCGGCACCGGCGCACCGACAGGCCCTCGCCGACAGCCTGGACCGCTACTGGCAGCAGCTCACCACCCTGGACACCGACGGCAACGGGGTGGTCGACGCCGAGGAGTTCCGCGGCTTCGTGCTGGACCCCGACCGCTTCGGCCCCACCGCCGCCGTCTTCGCCGACGCCCTCGCCGCGCTCGGCGACCCGGACGGCGACGGCCTGATCGAGCGGCCGCGCTTCCTCGCCCTGATGACCGCGATCGGCTTCGAGCAGCCCAACACCGAGGCCCTGTTCGACGCCATCGGCCCGGACCCGGCCGACCGGATCGCCGTCACCGACTGGGCCCGCGAGATCCGGCACTTCTACGCCCCCGACCGGCCCGACGCGCTCGGCAACCACCTGGTCGTCCAGCCCTCCTGACCCGGCCCGGTCCAGCCCCTCCCAGCCCCGCCTTGCCCCGCCCCACCCGCCGTCTCCGAGGAGTCCGCATGACCGCAGCACGCATCGCCCTGGCCGTCGGCCGCGGCACCGGCCCCGAGCTCGCCCCGGTGTTCGAACGGGTGCTGGACCGGATCGTCCGGCTGCACGGCCGCCGGGTCGAGCTGGTGCGCTCGCCGCGGCTCTACCACTCGTACGTGTCGCTGCGGGCCGAGGCGGCCGGCACCGCGGAGGTCGCCGCGCTCACCGAGCAGGACGCCGCGCACTACGAGGCGTTCTGCCGGGAGCAGGCCGCGGCCGGCGTCCGGGCGGTGTTCCGGACCGCGATCAACGCCCAGTCGCTGTACCTGGTCCGACAGCGGCTGGCCGCCGTCAAGGTCGAGCCGCTGACCGCCGACGGGGCCCGGCTGCTGCTGGTCCGCGACCAGGCCCAGGGCTTCTACACCGGCGAGAACGCGCACACCCCCGGCCGGGTGGTGCGCACCCTGGAGTTCGACCGCGCCACCACCGGCCGGGTGGTCCGGTACGCCGTCGAGCGGGCCCGCGCGCGCTGGCCGGAGGGCCCGGCCCGGGTGCTGATGGCCTACAAGCACCACCTGCTGGACGGCGCGTTGGACGACTGGGCTGCCGAGCTGTCCGCCGAACTCGGCCTGGACATCGGCCTGTTCCAACCCGACACGGTCAACCGCAACCTGCTCGCGCACGGCGTCGCGGACCGCACCCTGCTGATCGCCGGCAACGAGTGGGCCGACATCATGCACGTCGTCCTGCTCGACCGGTACGGCTCCGAGCGGCAGGAGAACCGCTGCACCGAGAACGTCCACCTGCACCCCGACGCCGCCGGGCTGACCGAGTACCAGACCGTCCACGGCTCCGCCGACGACCTGGCCGGGCTCGACCTGGTCAACCCCGTCGCCACCATCCGGGCCGCCGCCCGGATCGCCGAGCGGCACGTCGACTGCCCCGGCGCCGAGGCCGCGGTGGAACGGGCGCTGGCCGCCGCGCAGGCCCGCGGCACCCGCACCCCCGACCTCGGCGGCAGCACCGGGACGACCGAGACCGCGGACGCCGTGCTGGCCCGGCTCGGCTCCCCCGGGCGGGTGCCCACGCCCGTTCCCGTTCCCGCGGACGGGACCGGCGCGCGGGCGGCGGCCCGATGAGCACGGCCCTGGTGGTGGTCGACCTGCAGAACGACTTCTGCGTCGGGGACGTCGCCACCGCCCGCTTCCCCGGCGAACCCGCGCTGCTCGCGCTGGCCGCCGCGAACTGCGCCCGCGCGGTCGAGTCGGCCCGGGCCTCCGGCGTCGAGGTGCTGTTCGTCCGCTTCCTCGGCGACCCCGCCCACCAGGGGCCCGCCTGGCGGTGGCGGGACGCCGCGCTCGGCAAGCGGCCCAAGTGCCTGGAGGGCAGCTGGGGCGCCGAGTTCCACGCCGCCCTGCCCCGGCCGGACGAGGCCGTGTTCACCAAACGGGCCTGCTTCGACGCCTTCCAGGACCCGGACTTCGAACCCCACCTGCGCCGCCGCGGCATCGACCACCTGGTCCTGGCCGGCCTGTTCACCGACGTCTGCGTCGACTCCACCGCCCGCACCGCCTTCCAACGCGGCCTGCACCTGACCGTCCTGCGCGACTGCACCACCGCCCTGCACCTCGCCGACGCCGACATCCTCCGCTTCATGGCCCGGCTCTACGGCGCCCGGATCACCGATCTCACCGACCGGCCCTTCGCCCCGCCCCTGCTCTCCCCGGCGGGTCTGCGATGACCGCCCCGAACGCGACGGCGGCCGAGGCCGGGACGGGGGTGGGCGCTGACGTCCCGGCGGGTCACCGGCCCCGCCGACCGGCCGGTGCCCGTCCCGGCGGGGCGGCGGCGAGCGCCGGGACGGGGGCAGGGGTCGATGCCGGGGTCGGGCGCACCGCGCTGCTGGTCGCGCACGCCCGGGCGCTGGAGTCGCGGCGGGCCCGGCCGCTGGCCGTCGACCCGTTCGCCGAGCACTTCGTCCGGGCCGCGCCGGGCTGTGCCGACTGGCCCCGCGACCCCGCCGAGGTCGCTCCCGGCGACCCGGTCTGGGACCGGTTGGCGGGCTACTTCGCCCTGCGCACCCGGGTGTTGGACGCGCACCTGCTCGCCGCGACGCGAGCCGGCACCCGGCAGGTGGTGCTGCTCGGCGCTGGGCTCGACTCCCGCGCGCACCGGCTGCCCTGGCCGACCGGCACCACCGTCTGGGAGGTCGACCGGCCCGAGGTGCTGCGCTTCAAGCAGGACGTCCTGGACGGGCTGGCCGCGACCCCGCGGGCCGACCGCCGCCCCGTCCCCGCCGATCTGCGCGCCGACTGGACCGCCCCGCTCACCGCCGCCGGCCTCGACCCGGCCCGCCCCGTGGCCTGGCTCGCCGAGGGCCTCTTCCTCTACCTCCCGGCCGCCGCCGAACTCCGCCTCGCCACCGCCCTGAACGCCCTCAGCGCCCCCGGCAGCACCCTCGCCTACGAGATCAAGACCGCCACCGAGTCCCCCACCGTCCGCTCCTCCCCCGTGTACGCCGCCACCCGGGCCCGCCTCGGCATCGACCTGCTGGCCCTCTTCGCCCCCGGCCCCCGCCCCGACACCGCCGCCGCCCTCACCTCCCTCGGCTGGACCAGCACCACCCGCACCCCCTACGACCACGCCTTCCGCCCCGCACCCCACGACCCCTTCGCCGCCAACCGCTGGATCACCTGCGCCAAACACTGACCCGCCCGACCCCGCAACCGCGCAGAGCGCGGGCACCCGCCGTGAAGAACCCGCGTGTCCCCCACCGCGCGGAGCGCGCAGCGGCCCGGTGGAAGGCGGAGCGACCCCGGTCGGCCGGGCGCGAGGAACGGTCGCAGGGAAGGGCGCGAGCAACCGTCGCCCCCTCCCTGCCCACAACCGCGCGGAGCGCGCATCCGCCTGCGGGGCGGGGTCGCTCGCTTCCCTCCTCCTGATCCGCCTGGCCGGCAGGGCAGTTCACTCCCGTCGGGCGCGCAGGGCCGGGCCGAGTTCGGCGATCAGGTCGCGGTAGGCGGCGAAGGCCGGTTTCGGGGTGTGGTCGTCGTGGAGCAGGCCGAAGTGGTGGAACGGGCCGGGGCCGGAGCTGTCGGCGTCGCGGAGGGCGAAGAGGCTGTAGCCGTCGATGTTCAACTCCACTGCCTGATAGGCGACTTCGCGGATCACGGTGGTCAGGGCCCGGGCCTGTTCGGGTTCCGGGCGGCCGGGGCCGGTGGGCCAGCCGTTCTCGCAGATCCGGACCGGGAGCGTCGCGGGGAGGCCGGCCGCCGGGAGGTCGGTGTGCCGGAAGCGGTGCAGGGCCCAGGCGACCGCGGTGGCGAGCTGCCCGGGCGGGACGGGGCGGAAGACGTCGGGGAAGAAGTCCAGGCCGACGTAGTCGAGCGCGGTGCGGAACTCCGGCGGGGCGAGTTCGCCGAGCGCGGGCCAGAAGTCCGCGGCGGGGTCGAGGGTCGGCACGGCGTTGAACCCGACATCGGCGGTCAGGCCGAGGGCCCGGATCTCGGCCTTCGCGGCCAGCACGCCCTCGATCAGCGCGGCGCGGACACCGGGGATGCTGCCGTCGAGGACCGGCAGGTCGGCGTTGGGCTCCTCGCAGATCTGCACCGAGCCGAGCCGGGGCCCGAGTTCGCGGATCTGGCCGCGTACGTACGCCGCCCAGCCGGCCGGGTCGCCGGTGGGTTCGCGGAACTGGAGCACCAGGTCGAGCTTGCGGCCGGGGCGGTCGAGCAGGTCGGCCCAGTGTTCGGGGGTCTGTCCGGGCGGGGTGACGGTGCGGGCGAAGGAGCGGTAGATCCGGACCAGGAACTCCGGTTCGGCGCCCTGGAGTTCGTCGAGCGCCGCAGCCAGCGCGGCCGGGTCGTCGGGCCGGACGGGGTGGACGATCCCGGTCTCGTCGCCGAGCAGGGCACCGGGGTAGATCCCGAACCTGAACGCGTGCCGTCCCCCGTCGTACACCTCGCGCGCCTCACGCATCCCGCGCATCCGCAGCCCTCCGAAAATCTTGGTGTCACCCCAATTTTTCAGTGACCCTATCATTGACCCATGGCACCCCCGGGACTTCGTGAGACCAAGAAGCGGCAGACCCGCCGCACCATCGCCGACGCCGCGCTGCCGCTGTTCCTGGAGCACGGCTTCGACCGGGTGACGGTCGCCGAGGTGGCCCGGCACGCGGGCGTCTCCACCAATACGGTCTTCAACTACTTCCCGGCCAAGGAGGACCTGTTCTTCGACCGGCAGGCCGAGGTCGAGCAGCACCTGGCCGCCCTGGTCGCCGCCCTGCCGCCCGGGCGCTGCCCGGTGGCCGCCGTCCGGGACGACCTGCGGGGCGCGCTGGAGCGGATCGACCCGGCGTACGGCCTCGGGGCGGACTCGGCGCTGTTCTTCCGCACCGTCGAGGCCAGCGCCGCGCTGCGGGCCCGCGAGCGCGAGATCGGCGAGCGCGCCGAGGCCGCGCTGGCCGCCGCCCTGCCCCCGGCCCCCGGCGCGCCGCTGCTGGCCGGCGCCCTGGCGGGCGTCCACCGGGCCACCCTGCGCGAACTGCGCCGCCGGGTGCTGGCCGCCGAGCCGCCGCGCACCGTCGCCACCGACCTGGCCGCCGCCGCCGGCGCCGCCTTCGACCTGCTCTGCCGCTGCCCCGAGCACCCCTGACGGGTTCGCCCCGAGGAGGTACGACCGGCCCGAACGGGACAGTTCGGCGGAACGGATCGGCGCCATTGCGCCGCGGCGGGACTTGACGCGGCCCGGCGGGACGGCGAAGGTGAGCGCACCATCTGACATGTTGCGTGTGAAATACCACAGGTTGCCTGACGCCACCGCCGAGGCGGGGCCGCCCGCACGCGAGGGGAGGCCGGGGCATGGACCTGGAACTGCGGCACCTGCGGGTGCTGTGCGCGATCGCCGACACCGGCAGCGTGGGCCGGGCGGCGGCCGCGATCGGTGCGTCCCAGCCCGCCACCAGCACCCAACTACGGCGCATCGAACGGCACCTGGGCGCGGTGGTGTTCGAGCGGACGGCGGCCGGGGTGGTGCCCACCACCTTCGGCGCCGAGGTGCTGGCCGCCGCCCGCGAGGTGCTGTCCCGGGTGGACCGGCTGGGCCGGGCCGGGGGCCCGGACGGCGAGCGCCCGCAGCGCGAACTGCGGCTGGTCACCGACTGCCCGGCCCTGCTGCCGGGCGCGCTGGCCCGGGCCCGGCAGCTGCGCCCGGAGCTGCGCTGGACGGTGGCCGCCTGCCGCGAGGAACCGTTCGACCTGGCCCTGCTGCTCGACCACCCGGCCGTCGGGCCGAGACCCCCGCAGGCGCTGGCGGGGCGGGCGGTCGCCACCGAGCCGGCGTTCGTCGCCCTCCCGGCCGGGCACCCGCTGCGCCACCACGCCGAACCGGCACTGGCCGACCTGGCGGCCGAGACCTGGCTGCTGCCGTCCGCGGACGGGGCGGGCTGGCCCGCGCTGTTCCGGGCGGCCTGCGAGGCGGCCGCGCTGACCCCGGCCGGGGTGCGCGAACTGCCGTACGGGCGGCGGGAGGTGCTGGACCTGGTGGCGGCGGGGCTGGGTGCGGCACTCGTCCCGGCGAGCACGCCGCCGACGCCGGGGGTGATGCTGAAGCCCCTGCTGGGGGCGCCGGTCTGGCTGCGCTACCTGATGCTGTGGCGGCCCGCGGTGCTCGGTCCGGGCCTGGTGGACACCCTGTTCGGGGCGGCGGTCGCCGCCTACCGGGAGCTCGCCGCCGAGGCCCCCCACCTGCACAGCTGGGCCAGCCGGACGTTCCGCCCGCCCCGGGTCTGACCCCCGGACCCGAGGGGCCGGACTGGGGGTCGGACCCGGGTCCGGGCCAAGGCATTCCCGTCGGTGTTATGCCGCCCCGATGAAATGTCATATGACCTGTGACATTGTTCTGACCCTGTCGACAGTGCCAGGATGCAGACGCGTCAACTCCCCCCATCTGATGCTCAGTGAGCTCCCCCACAGGAGAAGAAGTGCGCCTGCGCATACCCCTTCCCGTGCTGACGGCCGGTCTGCTGGCCGGCTGCGCCACGGCGGCCACCCTGCTGCCGGCCCCGGCCTTCGCGGCCACCGGCGGACGGTCCGAGGCCGCCGCGGCGGCCACCGCGTCCGGCGGGCAGCACGCCGCCGCTCCCGGCGGGGCGGTGCCCAAGCCGCTCGGCCCGATCGTCGAGGCGGCGCCCGACACCCACACCGCGGTGGCCGCCCCGCTGCCGCCCGCGCTGCTCGGCCAGGTCCAGATGGGCCAGCCCGCCGGCACCGCCGTCCAGACCACCCCCCGCCCGGCCGCCAGGCAGGGCCTGACCGCCAAGAGCGCCAAGGCGGCTCCCTCCTCCGGCCCCGCGGCCGCGGCGGCCGCGCAGAGCTGCACCTACGGCGACTTCGGCAGCCGCAGCGGCGCGAGCCTGGTCGACTTCGTCGAGGCGTCCAGCACCACCTGCATCGGCACCCTGTACAACGTGACCGGCACCGACGCCGGCGCGATCTTCAAGCAGGCCAACATGCTCACCGTCGCGGGCGCCTTCAAGACGCTGGCGGCGAGCTACGACGGCACCAACAACTCCGGCATCCTGCAACTGGTGCAGTTCCTGCGGGCCGGCTACTACGTGCAGTCCTACAACGCGGGCGCGGTCGGCAGCTACGACGCCTCGCTGACCACCGCCACCAAGGCCGGCCTCGACGCGTACTTCGCCGGCACCCGGTGGAAGGACGTCACCGACGCGAACGGCGTGGTGCTGTACGACGTGCTGGTGCTGACCGACAGCGCCAACGTCCAGGCGAGCTACCTGAACACCTACAAGCAGGTGCTGGGCTCGTACAACAACGGCTACAACGCCACGCCGAAGATGGTCAACGCCGTCAACGCGGTGCTGTTCGCCCCGCTGTGGCGCGGCAACTGGAACCCGGACTTCGTCAACGCGGTCGCCGCCGACAGCAGCGTGGTCACCGCGGTCGGCACCTTCGCGCTGAACCACCGCGACCTGCTGGGCACCGCGAACGCCTTCCTGGACGTCAACGCGGGCAACGACCTGTCCCGGATGGCCGGCGCCTCCACCGCCGCCGAAACCGCCGCCAAGCCGCTGATCAAGCAGATCCTGGACACCACCCAGATCCTCGGCGACACCGGCCCGCTGTACGTCCACACCGCCTACCAGGCCAACCAGTTCGACGCCGGCCAGTGCTCGTACTACGGCATCTGCGACCTGCCGACCAAGCTCGCCGACACGGTGCTGCCGAACGTCCTGGTCTGCGACAACCGCACCCTGCGCGCCCAGGCGCTGACGGTGGCCCAGCTCCAGCCGGTGTGCGAGCACCTGCGCGGCGAGGACACCTACTTCCACACCATGGTCAAGGACAGCGGGCCGGTCCCGAACCAGTACGGCAAGACCGTCACCATGCCGGTGTTCGCCAGCGCCGCGGACTACAAGAACTACTCCTGGGCGATCTACAACAACTCCACCGACAACGGCGGCCAGACCGTCATGGACGTCACCGACCCGAACAACAAGCCGGTCTGCGTGATGTACCAGAAGTCGTGGAACGACGACTTCCCGGGCAACATCTGGAACCTCACCCACGAGTACACGCACTACCTCGACAACATCTACGACATGAAGGGCAACTTCACCACCGAGACCTCCGTCCCGGACATCTGGTGGATCGAGGGCGTCGCCGAGTACGAGTCGTACTCCTACCGCGGGGTGACCGACACCCAGGCGATGACCGAGGCCGGCAAGCACACCTACAAGCTCAGCACCATCTTCCAGAACACGTACGGCAATTCGGACTCCACCCGGGTCTACCCGTGGGGCTACCTGGCCGTCCGCTACATGTTCGAGAAGCACCCGGCCGACGTGTACAACATGCTCAACCACTTCCGGGCCGGCGACTACCAGGGCGGCTACGCGGTCTACAACGGCCTCGGCACCTCCTACGACGCCGACTTCGACGCCTGGCTGACCCGGTGCAACGCCGGCGCCTGCTTCGCCACCGGCCCGACCGCGCTCTTCGACCAGGCCGTGAACGGCCCGACCGTCACCCTGACCGACCGCTCCGTGGTCACCAACTCCCCCGCGCAGCTCACCGCCTGGCACTGGACCTTCGGTGACGGCACCTCCTCCGACGAGCGCAACCCCTCGCACAGCTACGCCGCCGCCGGCACCTACACCGTCGCGCTGACCGTCACCGACTCGACCGGCCGCTCCACCGCGACCCCGTCCTCGGTCACCGTCACGGTCGGCACCGGGACCGGCACCACCCTGCCGACCTGCACCGACCAGCGCACCGACGCGATGGGCCAGAACTGCCGGCGCACCGGCCGCGCCCGGACCGCCGGCAACACCGACTACCTGTACGTCTACCTGCCCGCCGGCACCACCACCCTGAAGATCTCCACCAGCGGCGGCACCGGCACCGCGTACCTGTACTACAACGACAGCACCTGGGCCTCGCAGAGCGCCTTCACCGCCTCCTCGACCCTCTCCGGCACCTCCCAGACCATCACGGTCACCAACCCGACCGCCGGCTACCGCTACCTGAGCCTCTACGCGGTCACCGACTTCTCCGGCGTCACCGTCTCCACCCAGTTCTGACCCGCTGACCCCCACCCCGGGCAGCCGCGGCCCCCCGCCGCGGCTGCCCGTCGGCGTCCCCGCCCTCACCCCACCCTCACCCCGCCCGCCGCGCGGCCGCCGCCCGGACTTCGGGCGGCTCCACCGGGCTGTCGCGCAACTCGGCGGCACGGGAGAGCAGTTCGGGGCCGTCCGGGGCGTGTTCCAGCGCGAACCGGCGGACGTTCGACTCGCAGTCCCACAGGGCCTCGTGCAGCAGCGGGGCGGTGGAGGCCGGGGCGATGGCGGTCAACGCCCGCAGGTAGGACAGGCGTTCGTAGGAGTGCGGGGTCTCGGACCAGAACAGGTGCAGCAGCGGGGCGGCCTCCCCGGCGGCCGGGCCGAAACGGGACAGGCCGTCGGCCAGCCAGTCCAGGGCACACCACCGGCGGTCGGCCCAGCTGCGGGCCAAGTCGGCGAGCAGCAACGGGAGATCGGCGGCGGTGCCGTGCCCGGCCAGCACGCCGAGGCCGAGGCCCGCCAGCCAGGGTGCGCCGGACGCCACCCACTCCCGGGCCGGGGCGAGCGCGAGCGGGCCGAGCCGTTCGAGCGCGCGGCCGAGGTGCGGCAGCGGGAAGGAGTCCGGGGAGCCCGGGTAGCAGGTCCACAACTGCGGTACCAGGGGCAGCAGTTCAGGCGCACCCGGCCCGTCGCCGAGGGAGCGCAGGGCGGCCGCCCGGTCGCGGCGCGGGGCGTCGGGGTCGGCCAGTACGGCGAGTAGCGCGGCGGGTTCGGCGGGCGCCCGCGCGGGACGGGGCGGGGGCGGGGCGGCCGGAACCGCCAGGCCCCAGTGCGGCCAGCAGGCGGAGTCGGGGTGCTCGGGTTCGGCGCCCGCCAGCAGCCGCAGCGCGTCCGCCCGGAGATCGTCCCACCACGGGGTCGGCCACTCGTCGGCCACGGTGTCCAGCACGCCCTGCCACCACTCGCCGCCGCGACGGACGTAGCGGCGCAGCGCCGCCCGGGCCTCGGTCGAGCCGGTCCGGGCGAGGACGGCCAGCAGTCCGTGGGAGCGCCAGTTGTCCTGGTCGGTGCCGTCGAGCAGGGTGACCGGGAGGTCGATCGGCAGCGCCAACTCCCGGACCAGGTGGGCGAGGTAGTGGTGCCGCTGGTCAACCTGCCAGTCCCAGCGGGTGTCCGTCCGCAGGCAGTCCAGCACCGCCGCGCGGGCCGCCGCCGGCTCCCCCCGGGCCCGCAGTGCGCCCAGCCCCCGGCCGCGTTCGATCAGGCCGGCCGGGCTGTCGGCCGGGGCGTACCGGTATCCGTCCTCGTGGGCCGTCACGGGCCACGACGATGCCCGATCGGCCCGTCCGCCGCGACCGGGTTTCCGCGCCCTTGCCCTCAGCGCCGGGCGGCGGCCGCCCGGACCTCGGGGTGTTCCACCGGGCTGTCGCGCAACTCGGCTGCCCTGGCGCTTAGTTCCGGGGCGTCCGGGGCGCATTCCAGGGCGTGCAGGCGGGCTCGGCGTTCGCAGTCCCAGAGCGATTCGGTCAGCAGCGGGGCGGCGGTCGCGGGGGCGACGGCGGTCAACGCCCGCAGATAGGACGGGCGTTCGAGCGAGTGCGGGGTCTCGGACCAGAACAGCTGCAGCAGCGGGGCGGCCTCCGCAGCGGCCGGGCCGAGCCGGGCCAGGCCGTCGGCCAGCCGGTCCGGGACGTCCCAGCGGCGGGCGGTCCAGCGGCGGTCCAACTCGGCGAGCAGCAGCGGGAGATCGGCGGCGGTGCCGAGGTCCGCCAGGACGTCGAGGCCGAAGGCCGCCAGCCAGGGTTCGCCGGACGCCGCCCACTCGCGGGCCGGGGCGAGGGCGAGCGGGCCGAGCCGTTTCACCTCACCGTCGAGGTACGGCAGCGCCCGCAGCTCCGTTCCGCCCCGCTCGACGCTCGACAACTGCGGCACCAGCGGCAGGAGTTCCGGCACGGGCGGCCCGCCGGCCAGTGCGCGCACCAGGATCATCCGGCCGATGTCCGAAGTCTTCGGGTCGGTGATCTCGGCGAGCAGCAGGGCGGCGTCGGGGGGCGAGTACGGTCCGGGCTCCCGGCGCACCACGGGGGCGGCCGTCCCCCAGTGCGCCCAGCAGGCGGAGCCGGGGTGCTCGGGTTCGGCACCTGCGAGCAGCCGCAGCGCGTCCGCCCGGAGGCCGTCCCACCACGGGACCGGCCACTCGCCGGCCACGGTGTCCAGCACGTCCTGCCACCAGTGGTGGCCGCTGCGCACGTAGCGCAGCAGCGCCGCCCGGGCCTCGGCCGAGCCGGTCCGGGCGAGGACGGCCAGCAGGCCGTGGGAACGCCAGTTGTCCTGCTGCCCGGCGTCGAGCAGGGCGATCGGGAGGTCGATCGGCAGCGCCAACTCCCGCACCAGGTCGGCGAGGTAGTGGTGCCGGGAGCCGGGCCTGCGGTGCCAGCGGGTGTCCGTCCGCAGACAGTTCAGCACCGCGTCGCGGGCCTCCGCCCGTTCCTCCCGGGCCCGCAGGGCGCCGAGGCCGCGCCCGCGCTCGATCAGGCCGGGCAGGCTGTCGGCCGGGGCGTACCGGTACCCGGCGGCGTCGTCCTCAACGGGCATGCGGCGCCCAGCCGGTGGCGGCGGCCCAGGGTTCGGCGACGGCGATCACCAGGTCGACCACCGGGTCCTTGACGTCCGCGTAGCCGTCGAGGTCCGGCACGGCGTCCGCCAGCAGCGACTTGAACCGGGCGTAGGCGGGCACCGCCTCCGGATGGTGGCGGAACCAGTCCCGGAACAGCAGCGCGAGCCGGGTGTTGGGCCCGCCCGCCACCCGCACGTGCAGATTGCAGTCCGGCCCGGCCGGGTGCCCGCGCCGCCGCCAGAAACGCTTCGCCCACCGCTCGGGATCGTCGTCCACCCCGGCCGGAACGTGGTCGTACCGGTACGGAAGCCCGTCGAACCCGAGCTCCGCGAGCGGCCCCGCGAACCGCCGCTCGGCCTCGGCGAGATCCGCGACGGCGACCTGCAGATCGAGCACCGGCTTGGCCGCCATCCCGGGAATCGCGGTACTCCCGATGTGGTCGACGAACAACGCCGACTCCCCGAACACACCGACCAGTTCGCCCACCACCCCCGCGCCGAGCCGAACCCACCCGGGATCGGACGGCAGAACCAGGACGGGGCCGGAGGACGGGGCAGCGGTCATTCCCGCGAGTCTAGTGCCGCAGTGCGGGGAGGCGCAGCGGCAGTGCCGGCCGAGGAATTCGCCGGCCCTCGTGAAAGGCTGTCGGGATGGACGAAGCGTCGGACGGTCGGGCCGGGCGGAACCCGGTGCCGGCGATCCGCACCGGTGACCTCCGCAGCGGGGCGGCGGTGCCGCCGGATTCGCCTTCCGCCGTCGGGAATCCGGAACTCCGGGCGTTCCTGGAACGGCTCCGCCACGGTGAGGTGCTCTCCGGCACGATCGCGGCGATCGAGTCGTTCGGCGTGTTCGTGGCGCTGGACGACGGCCCCGGGCATCCGCTCTTTCCCGGCGTCGGATTCATCACGCTCCCCGAACTCTCCTGGCGGCGTTTCGAAGCGGCTTCGGACGTCGTGCGGGTCGGGGAGCGCGTCTCCTGCGAGTTCCTCCAGTACGACACCTGGAACGAGGAAGCCCGGCTGTCCCTGCGGGCGCTGCAGCCGGATCCCTTCCGGGTCTTCGCCGACGGCCTCGCGGTGGGTCGGACGCTGCGCGGAGCGGTCACCCGGCTGGTTCCGTTCGGCGCTTTTGTCGAAGTGGCCGACGGGGTCCAAGGGTTGGTCCCTCTCGACGAGCTCGCCCCGCCGCCCGTGCGGACGCCGGGGGACGTGGTCCGGGTGGGCGAGGAAGTCCCGGTCGTCGTCCTCGGCCTCGACCTGGAACGGCGGCGGCTGACGCTCTCCCGGCGGCGGGTTCCCGCTCCGACCCCGTGAACCCTCCCGGCCGGGGCGGCAGCGACCCGCGATCGGGTACGCGGAGGGTCCGGGGTGGGAGATCATTCTCCGCATGACCTCCGTTCTGGTGTTCGGACTCGCCCTGCTGATGGCCCTGTTGACACAGTGGCAGCAGTGGAGTGCCCGGCGCCGGGCGGAGCTCGGGCGGGCGACGGCGCCCGGGGCGTTCGATCCGGAGGCGTACGGGTTGGTGCGGTCCGCGGAGCTCGATCCGGGGCGGGCCGGGCCGCCGATGCGGCTGTTGCGGCGCAAGGAGTTGGAGGCGCTGGCGGACTCCTGCCTGGCGGGCGGTTGGCGGGCCGCGGCGGCGTACGTGACGGCGGCCGGGCGGGACTGGGACGAGCGCTGGTCCCGGCTCGACCTGCTGACCCGGGTGGCCGCCGAGCGCGACGAGTGGCTGACCCGGTGGCGGGCGTCCGGGGTGGAAGGGGCGGCCGCGGCGACGGTGCAGGCCCGGCTGCTGGTGCAGCGGGCCTGGGAGGCGCGCGGCGGCGGGCGGGACGCCGAGGTCCCGCCGGACCGGTGGACCGCGTTCCGGGCCCAGCTGTCGGCCGCCCGCGAGATCGCCCAGCAGGCCGCCGAACTCGATCCGGAGGATCCCGGCCCGTGGGTGGTGCTGGTGACGGCGGCCCGCGGCGCCCGGCTGTCGCGGCGCCGGTTCCGCGCGCTGTGGGGCGAGGTGACGGCGCGGGCCCCGCACCACGCGGCCGGGCACGGGCAGGCGCTGCGCCACCTGAGCGCCGAGTGGCACGGCAGCGACCGCCGGATGCTGCGCTTCGCCGAGCGCGCGGTGCGCACCGCCCCCGCCGGCTCGCCGCTGCCCGGCCTGTACCTGCAGGCGCTGTACCTGCTGGAGCGGCGGCACGGCCCGGCCGGGCTGCCGGGCGTCCGGCGGCGCCGGGCCCTGCTGCCGAAGGTGGCCGCGGCCCTCGCGGACCTCCCCCCGGCGGACGACCGGCTCCCGCTGCTGCGCCACCTGCTGGCGCACTTCGCGCTGCTCAGCGGCCGCCCCGACCTGGCGCTGGAGCAGTTCCGCCTGATCGGCCCGTGGTGCGGCGCCCACCCCTGGACCTCGATGCGCGACCCGGTCCGCGCCTTCGACCGGGCCCGGGCCCTGGCCGTCTCGCTCACGGTCCGGACGCACGGACACCCGGGCGCCCGGACGCCGCAACGGGTGACGGACACCGGAACGGGTGACGCGCGACGGAGCGGGTGACGTGCCACGGGGGTGACGTCCAGCAGCGGCGACGGGTGACGAACCGACGGCCGGTCCCGCCCCGGCACCCCGTCGGCAGCGGCCCGGTGACGGCCCGTCGGCGGCCCCGCCGGGGGTGCGCGGGGAGGCGTTCGCGGCGCGATCGCGCCCGTCCGGCGCGGCGGACGGACGAGTGCCGTGACCGCCCCTGGGTTCGGTCGTTATGACCGAACGTGAGTGCCGACCCCTGGGCCCCAACGGGCGTCCGTGACGAAACGATTCAGCAGGCTCCCATTTACGCCAAATTGGTGACGCTGTGGCACCAGTCGGGCCGCACCGTGCCCGGACGCCGGGACCACGAGTGGTCCCGGCTGGCCACCCCGCCCCGGTTCGCCGCCCGCCCGGCGCCGGACCCGTTCTCCCCGCTCCCGCCGCCCGACCCCGAACGCACCCCCGGGCCCGGCCCCGAACCCGAACGCCCGCGGGTCCAGGACCGGCCCCAGGACCCGACCCCGGCTCCCGCACCGGTCCCGGCTCCCGCACCGGCCCCTGCGCCCGCACCCGCCATGCCCGCCGCACCCGCCACACCGGCGTCCGCGCCCATGCCGGGACCCGTGCCCGGGTCCGGGTCCGCATCCGCCCGCCCCATCCCGTCCGTCGTACGCCCGAGGGAGGCCCGGTGACCCACCAGAACACCCCGCACACCTGGTTGCAGCGCGCCGAGGAGCCCGACTGCGTCCTGCTGCTGGACGTCACCGTCGCCCCGTGCCCGGGGCTGCGGGTCTCGGTACCGGCCCGGCTGCGCTACCACCGGGCCGACCCGTTCGCCGTGCACCTGGACTGCCACGCCGACCTGGAGGAGCCGATCACCTGGCTGTTCGCCCGGGACCTGCTCGCCGAGGGGATGGACGGCTGGGCGGGGGTCGGCGACGTGACGATCCGCCGGTCGAGCGCGGACCCGGAGCTGCTGGCGATCGCGCTCAGCACGCCCGGGCAGACCGCCGTCCTGCACACCCCGGCCGCGCCGGTGCGCGACTTCCTGCGGCTGAGCCACCGGGTGGTGCCGCCGGGCACCGAGCACCACTTCCTGGACACCGAGACGCTGCTGCGCCGCCTGCTGGGCGACGCCCCGGCCGGGCACGAGCGGGACGACTGGTCGGGCCGGCTGGACCGGAAGGAACGGAAGGAGCGCAAGGGCCGGAAAGAATAGGACCGAAGAATAGGACCGGCATTCCTGCCGATCATCGTATTCCCGGCGGAGTGGAATGGTCGGCCCCTTTTCCCGCCGCCCGGCCCGCGCCGGGCGGCGTTCGCGTCAATCGGTTTTCACCGTCGGCCCCGGATGATTATTCTGGGGCCGAAACACTTCGGAGGTCCGTGCGAGGAGTTGCTGAGGAGTTGCCGATGCCGCACGTCCGTGGGCCCAACGTCGCGCTGCGCGCCTGCATGGCGGACGCCGGGTGGAACGGTCCCGCCCTGGCCTCGGCCCTGCAGAAGGTCGCCCGGGAGAGCGGTTTCAGCGTGGGCTACGACCGGACGACGGTGGCGCACTGGCTGTCCGGCACCCAGCCCCGGCCGCCGGGCCCGCAGCTGCTGGAGGAGGCGTTCGCCCGGCGGCTGGGCCGCCCGGTATCCCGGAGCGAGCTCGGCCTGCTGCCGGTGGATCCCGGGCCGCCGGAGGAGCCCGCGCCGGAGTCGGCGGACGCCTTGGCGGAGCTGGGCCGGCTGCACGCCCGGCCGGGTCCGCCCCGGCCGGAGGAGGAGGGCTGCCGGCCCCCGCTGTTCCGCATCCGGGTGCTGCCCGCGCCGCGCCCGCCGGTCCCGGGCCCGGCGCTGCCCCGGCCCGCCGCCCCGCACGCGCGGACGGCAGCGGCGGGCGGCCAGCGGGTCGGCGCGCGACAGGTGGAGGCGGTGCGGGAGACCACGGCCTTCGGGGCCCGGCACTACGACGGGTACGGCGGGGCGGTCGCCCGCAGCCTGCTGCTGGGCTACCTGCGCGACCAGGTGCTGCCCTGGCTGAAGTCCTCGGCGAGCGGGCCCCGGCACGACGAACTGCTGTCTGCGGCGGCCCAGTTGGTCCGCCTGGTGGGGCGCACGTACACCGACGACAACCGGCACGGCGAGGCGCAGCGGCACTACCGCTTCGCCTACCGGCTGGCCGCCGAGGCGCAGGACGGGCCGGGCCAGGCGATGGCGCTGCGCGACCAGTCCACCCAGGCGGGGGCGCTCGGCCACCAGGCGTACGCGGCCCGGCTGGCGGACGCCGCGGCGGCGCACCTGCCGGCCGACGCGGCGCCGGGGGTGCGGGCGTTCGTGCAGGCCCAGCAGGCGGTGGCGGCGGCCCGGCTGCGGCAGGCCGCGGCGGCGCTGCGGCACCTGGAGGGCGCGCAGCACTGGGCGGGGCGGGCGGCGGCGGACGGCGGCCCGCAGCAGTACCCGGAGCCGGCGCTGCTGTACCAGGCGGCCCAGGTGCACCGCTCGCTGCGGTCCACCGAGCTGTCGCTGTCGTACCTGCGGGCCTCGCTGCGGGCCCGGCCGCCGGAGGAGCACCGGACGATCGGGGTGTCGCTGCTGCAGCTGGCGCACCTGGAGCTGGACGCGGGCAACATCCACCAGGCGCGGCGCGCGTACGCGAGCTTCCGCGAGCGGCAGGACGCGCTGCGCTCGCCGGCGACGGCGCTTCGGCTGTCCCGGCTGGAGGGCCGGTTCGCCCGGCTGGGCGGGTAGCGCGGGGTCGGGTGGGTCGGGCGGCGCGGGGCCGGCCCGGCGGCAAGCGGGTGGTGGCCCGGCGAGGGTGCTTGGCCGCACTCGGCGGCGGGTGGTCAATGGTCGTATGAACGATCCGTCGTACTACGCGCTGGTGGCCATGTCGTCCTCGGAGCGGCCGGACGGGGCCGGCCCGGGCCCGGGAGGGGTGCCCGGCGGGCCGGCCGGCGGCGTCGCGGCGGGAGGGGGCGTCCCGGACGGTCAGGAGGCCCGTTCGCCGAGGACGGGCACCCGGGAGCGGGTGGTCGAGCGGACGGGCACCCGGCCGACGGGGGCGACGGGGCCGGTGGGACGGACCCGGTAGCGGTTGAGGTGCCGGCGTTCGAGCTCGCGCAGGGGGCGGCTGCGCCTGGTCCGGGCGTCGGTCGCCACCGTGACGGTGCGGGCCTGGAACACCATCTGGCCGCGGCGGCGAGCCTCGCAGGTGGTGCTGATGGAGGCGCGGCCGAGGCGTTCCACCCAGATCTGCACGGGCAGCGGGGTGGGGCAGTGGTAGAGCGGCGAGCGGTAGTCGATCTCATGACGGGCGATCATGAAACCGTCCTCGAACAGCTCCTGGCCGTCGGTGTCGTCGTAGAGCAGGCAGTAGACGGCCTCCTGGACGTACTGCAGGACCTTGAGGTTGTTGACGTGGCCGAAGGCGTCCATGTCGCCCCAGCGGGTCCGGCACAGGTAGGTGTACAACGGTCAGCCGTCCATTCGGTGCTCGAAGCGGAAGCCGAGGGAGCGGCGCAGGTAGCCGTAGGCGTACGGCGAGCGGCGCAGGTCGGCGTCGCCGCCCTGTTCGTAGACCTCGCTGGCGGTGTCCAGGACGGCCCGGCCGAGGACCTTCTCGGCGCGGCGGCAGAGTCGTTCGAGTTCGGTCAGTCGCTGGGAGGCGGGCAGCCCGGCGAGGGCGGCGCACTCCTTCTCCACCTGGTCGACCGCGCCACGGTATTCAGGCATCGGTTCCTCATTTCCGGTCGGATGGGGATTCCCGGGGGATTCATCTGTTACGGGGAAGGAGCGGCGGCCGCGTTGACGCCGACTGCCTTCGGATGGTCAAACTCGATCACCCGGCGACTGGAAATGGTGAATACCGAAGTCTTTTGTTGAAGATATTGAAGATCTGCGGCGGTTTCAACGTCAGCCGGTCAGGGCGACCGCCAGCACCGCCTCCGGCAGCGCCACCGCCACCAGGCCCTCGGGGGTGACGGCCAGCGAGCGGACCGGGCCGCCGAGCCGCAGGTCCGCGCCGCGGTGCCGCTCGCCCCAGCGGCGCAGCCGCAGCAGGCCGTCGGACCAGGCCGCGGCGAGCAGCAGGCCCTCGGGGGTGCTGCCGAGGGCGACGGCGGTGACGGGGTACGGGCGCCGGTCGACGGGGGCGGACAGCGGGGGGCGGCCGGGCATCCAGGTCCACACCCGGCCGTCCTCGCCGCCGCTGGCCACCAGCGTGCCGCCGTCCGCCGCGGCCGCGCCGACGGCGGTGACGGGGCCCTCGTGCAGCGGGGCGTCCGGGCGGTGGGCGGCGCCGGTGGCGAGCACCGTGCAGTGGGTGAGGCCGTCGGCGCGGCCGGTGACCAGCACGTCCTGGTGGGCGGCGACGGCGGTGCAGCCCGCCAGGAGCGCCGGCACCTCGGGCGGGAGGTCGGCCGGGCCGCCCGCCGCGACCGGGCGCAGCTCGCCGGAGGCGTTCAGCAGGACGGCGCCGCCGGACGGGACGGCCGCCAGCGCGCGCGGGTGACGCTCCGCCAGCGGGACGGCGGGGAGCACCGGCCCGGTGGCGGCGGGGCGGCCGGTGGCGGGGTCGACCAGGTGCAACCGGGTGCCGTCGGCGAGCAGCAGGCGGCCGGCCGACGGGCCGGTGCCGGGGGCGACGGCGCACGGGCCGGGCGCCGGGTGGCTCCAGACGGTGTGCCAGCGGGCCTCGGCGAGGGCGGCGCAGTGCGCGGCGGCGGTCTCGTCGCGGCCGGTCAGGTGGGCGTGCAGGACGGCGGCGCGGTCGACGGGGCGGGCCAGCGCGGACCGGTCGGGGGCGGCCAGCCGCCAGGCCGTGGCGAGCGCGGTGGGCGGGACGCCGGCCTCCTCGGCGCGCCGGAACGCGGCGGTGACGGTGGCGGGTTCGGCGTGCAGCAGCAGGTCGATCTCGTCCAGCAGCGGGCTGGCGGGGTCGGCGGCGGAGGCGTGCCGCAGCAGCAGGGCGAGGCGTTCGGGGTCGCTGGCGGCGAGGTCGGGGCCGCCGTCGGGGCGGACCGGGATGCCCCCGGCCACCTCCCACACCATCGCGGGGTGGTCGACGGGCAGGCTCCCGGCAGCGACCCGGTGGGCGAGTTCGGCGGGGCGCAGCCGCCAGCGGTCGGCGATCGGCGGCGGGGGCAGCAGGGCGGCCGCGGCGTGCACGACGGCCTCGCCGCCGGCACCGGGGAGGGTGGCCCAGAGTTCGGTGCTGAGCGGGCCGTCGGCGCCGGCCAGCGCGGTGAGGGCGCCGCGTTCGGCCCCGGGCAGGGCCTGCCACCAAATGTCGGCGAGGGCGGCGGCGCGGTCGGCGGGCGGCAGCGCCGGGTCGGGCTCGGCGCCGGGGGTGCGGGCCGCGAGCTGGGCGAGCGCGGGGCTGGGGTGGGTGGCGTCGGGGTCGACGGGGTGGCCGGGCAGGCGGGCGCACCAGGCGGCGTACTGGGCCGGGTCGGTCCACTGCGGGTGGTCGAGGTCGAGGACGGCGCCGGTGGGGGCGGCGGCGGTGAGCAGCTCGGCGGCGGGGCCGTCGGCGGCCTCGACGACCAGCAGCAGCCAGGGCACCGACAGCAGCGGGACGAGCAGGTCGCGGGCCAGCTGCTCGGGGGCGTCGGGGAGGCGGGGGCCGCCGGCCCGGTCGAGGTCGGTGACCACGACGGTGCGCGGGGTGCCGTCCTGGAGCGCTTCGAGCAGGTCGGCGGGGTCGCCGGCGGTGAGGCCGAGCAGGTCGGCGAGGCGCGCGGTGGCGGAACTGACCGTCAGGCCCTCGGCGTCCAGCAGGGCGTGGACCCGGCGGCCGGGGCGCGGGTGGTCGGGCGGGCAGGCGGCGGCCAGCCAGGTCAGCAGGTGGGTGCGGCCGCTGCCGGAGGAGCCGGAGAGCCGGCACAGCCGGGGCGCCCGGGCGTCCTCCAGCCAGGCCAGCAGGGCGCGGCCGGCCGGGCGGCGGCCGGCGTCCAGCGGCGGCAGGCCGGGGGCCGGGGCGTCGGCGGGGACGGGGTCGGGCAGCGGGCGGCCGTGGCGCGGGTTGGGCCGGTACGGGGTGTCCGGGCCGGGCGGGCGGCTGCCGCGCACGGCGTGCACGGGGTGGCGTCCGGCCGGGTCGAGGCCGTCGTCGAGCAGGTAGTGCCAACCGCCCGCCCCCGGGCCGGTGGTGGCGGTCGTGCCGTCCGCGAGGTGGGCGCCGGTGCCCTGGCCGCTGTCCACTGCTGTGCTGTCCTTCGTGCTCGTCCCCGTGCGCCGGTCCCCGTGGCGGGTGCGAACGACGCGGGTGCGGGCGCCCCGGGTGCGAACGACCGCTCCCCCGGGCCGTCGCCTCCCCCGTCTCCGGCGGCGTCAGCCTACTGGAGGGTGATCGGCGGACGACCAGGGGCGCTGCGGGCCGGCCGGGGCGGGGGGACCGGCGGGCGGGCACGAGGTCCGCGCAGACGGTTCATGTCCGCGTCATCCGCCCGGCGCACTCCCGTGGGGCGGCGCCCCGACACTCCTCCCGCAGCACCGACAGACCGCTCCTCGCCAGGTCAATTCCCGGCAAAAATACGGGAGTTGGCATCGCCGCCCGCTGTCACCGCAGGGAGAATCCCGATGCCCGGCCGCCGTTCGCGTCGCCCCGCCGTCCTGTTCGCCGCCCTCGCCACCGCCGCCGCCACCGCGCTCACCGCGCTGTGCGGGCCCGCCGCGCAGGCCGCGAACGGGTACGCGCTGCTGACCTTCCCCGACCAGGACCACAGCGCCGTCTACGCGTTCATCTCCTCCGCCACCTCCTCGGTGGACGTCACCATGTACGAGCTGCGCGACACCGCGGCCGTCAGCGCGCTGGTGAACCGGCAGAAGGCGGGCGTGAAGGTCCGGGTGGTCCTGGACGGCGCGCACACCTCGGTCAACTCCTCGGCGTACAACGCCCTGAAGGCGGCCGGCGCGGGCGTGGTGTACTCCTCCTCCGCCTACGTCTACACCCACCAGAAGACGATCACCGTGGACGCGGCCCGCTCGCTGGTGATGACCGGCAACCTGGACGCCGGCTACTACGCCAACGACCGCGACTTCGGGGTCTTCGACACCGACCCGGCGGACGTGGCCGCGATCGAGCGGGTCTTCGCCGCCGACTACGCGCGGACCGCCGTCACCCCGACCGACGGCGACCACCTGGTCTGGTCGCCCACCGACTCGCAGACCCGCCTGCTGGCACTCATCAACGGCGCCCGGCACTCCCTGGACGTCGAGCAGTTGGAGTTCGGCGACACCGCCCTGGTGAACGCCGTCGCGGCGGCCGCCGGGCGCGGCGTGGCCGTCCGGGTGGTCGGCATGAACCCGTCCTCGTACGGCAGCCAGTTCGACCAGGTGCTGGCCGCCGGCGGCCGCGTGGTGACCTACGACGGCGTCAACGGCCTGTACGTGCACGCCAAGACCGTCACCGCCGACTACGGCACCGCGGGCGCCCGGGTGTTCGCCGGGTCGGAGAACTTCTCCGACAACTCGCTGAACCACAACCGCGAACTCGGCCTGATCGTCGACGACCCCGACGTCCTGAACGGCGTCGAGAGCGCCTTCGCCGCCGACTTCGCGGGCGGCACCCCCTACACCGGCTGACGCCCCACCGCCCCCGGCCCCACCGCCCCAGGCCCACCGCTCCCGGCCCCGGTTCCGCGGAACCGGGGCCCCGGCCCGCCGCGTGCTCCCCTCCGGAACGGAACCGGACGGAGGGAGGGGCGAGGATGATCGTCTGGGTGAACGGTGCGTTCGGCAGCGGGAAGTCCACGCTGGTCGAGGAGTTGCGGGGCCGGCTGCCCGAGGCGCTGGTGTTCGACCCGGAGACGGTCGGCTACCTGCTGCGCGAGGTGGTGCCGGTGCCGACGGGGGACTTCCAGGACCTGCCGCTGTGGCGCTCCCAGGTGGTGTCGCTCGCCACCGGCCTGCTCACCGAGTACCGGCGGCCCCTGCTGGTCCCGATGACCCTGGTCCACCCCGGTTACCGGGCGGAGGTCTTCGGCGGCCTCGCCGCGGCCGGCGCCGACCTGCGGCACTTCTTCCTCGACCTGCCCGAACCGGTCCTGCGCGCCCGGATCGACGGCCGCAGCTTCTTCCCGGACGACCCGGCCCGCGACGAGAAGGTCCGCAGCTGGTGCCGGGACCGGATCGCCGCGAGCGCGGCCGCCGCCGAGTCCCTCCCGGCCGGAACGGTCCGCCTCGACGCCGAACTGACGGTCGACGAGCTGGCGGACCGGGTGGTGGCGGCCCTCGCGGCGTGAGCCGAGGGGGCCGAGGGGGCGTCAGTCGGCGCGGTGGCGGCCGGTGCGGTTCGGGCGGCCGGCCGGGTGGGCGGCGGTGCGGGTCAGGGCGAGCCGACCGCGCTGCTGGAGGTCCTCGCGGCCCTCGCGCAGGCCGGTGCGGAGGTAGGAGGCGCCGAGCCGGACGGTCAGCAGCACCAGCAGCCGCTCCTCCACTCCGTCGAGCGGGCGGCCGTAGCCGGTGAAGAAGGCGTCGCGCAGGTCGGGGCGGGTGGGCCAGAGCGCCCCGAACAGCCACACGAACTCCTCCACGACCACGCCGTAGCGGGCCTGTTCGAAGTCGATCAGGCCGTGCCGGCCGCCGACGGTGTCGACGAGCCAGTTGCGGGTCGCGTAGTCGCCGTGCAGGAAGCGCAGCGGCAGCCGGTCGGTCAGGCCGGGGATCTCGGCGGCCGCGTCGGCGACAAGGGCGAGCACCTCGCCCGGCACCTGCCCCGCGAGGGCGGTGCGGCACTCGTCCGCCTCCCGGGCGCGGGCCTCCATCGCCTCGCGCACCGCCTGCCGGTCGGCGGCGATCCCGGTGCCGGAGTGGTCGTGCCAGCGCCGCAGCAGCCGTCCGGCGTCCTCGTGCAGCCGCACTTCCGCGCCCCGTTCCAGTGGCAGATCGCGCACGACGCGGCCGGGCAGCGCCGAGGTGAGCAGCGCGCGCAGCAGCGGATCGGCGGCCAGCAGCCGCGGCGACTGCCCCTGCGTCAGGACGCGGGCGGCGTAAGCGTATCCGGCCGTCTCGCGGTCGTACGCCCGTTCGTCCGGGCTGATCTTGAGGTACGCGGCGGTGCCGTCGGGGCCGTCAAGACGCCACACCCGGGAGGTGGCCCGCGGCCAGGAGCAGTCCGCGACCCCGACCGGGCCGGGCAGGCGTTCCGCGGCCCAGGCCAGCAGCGCGGGCGGCAGCGGGGAGCGGCTCATCTGATCGGGTCTCCGGACGGGACGGGACGCGGTGCGCACGGTTGCCCTCGCAGGCCGGGGCGTCGAGTCGCGCGGCCCGGAGGCGTGTCGGTCCGGCGGCGTGAGCGGCCGGGAGTCCGATGTTCGGGGACCGGGCGGGTGCCGTCCAAGCGGGCCGCTTCCGGGCGCGTCCGGGGCGAACGGGGCGATTTCGAGCCTCCGGCCGGGGCCCGTCCTGCAAGAATCACGCGCGGTTGCGACAGCTCTCCGGCGAGCACGGCTCCCGCCACTCGGCCCGCCTCCGTCCCTGACAGTGGCCGGCGGCACGATGGGCGGCGTGACGTACAGCGCAGACACGCACCCCGGCCGGATCCCCGGCTACGAAGGCGGCCCTCTGGCCCACCTTCCCGAACTGTTGGACGAGCCCCTGTTCTGGCTGGGCCACCTCAGCTCGTGCGCGCAGAGCGAGGAGACCGAGGAGCTCCTGTTCGGTGCGGACCACGAAGCCGCCGAGGACTTCCACGGCCGAATCCTCGGGCGCACGGACTGGCCCGCCTTCACCGTCCCGGTCAGGGCAGGCCGCATGCACGTCGTCCACCGCACCCTTGAGGAGGACACGGGCACCGACTACCTCCTGCACCGCCCCGGCTGGGACCGGGCCGCACTGCTCGCCCAGGACGACGGCCACTTCATGGGTCCCGGACTGTCCTGGTCCGAGCTGACAGCAGCTGCCGACAACGGTGCGGCCGGCGGCTCCACCACCGACCCGCACAGTCGCCTCCTGCTCCTGCTGCCCGCCTTCGCGGACGCGGCCGCACCCGGTACGGCCGCTGCCCGCCTCGCAGCGGCGCTGCGCGCGCGAACCGCGGTGGAGGACCCCGAGCGACTCGCGGCGGCCCTGCTGGCGGATCAAGGCCCCTGCGGCCCGACACGGTGGACCGCCACCGGTGACGGTCGACTGATCAACGACGGCGACTACTCGTTCCGCAACCCCGCGAACGCCTTCGCCCTGTCGGCGGACCGCCTGTCCGAGGTCACTGCGGCGCTGGCCCCTTGACCCGGGCCGCCCGGGCCGCCCGGGACGATCCTGCTGCGGCCGGGGCGGGGTTTCGGGCGGCCGGCCAAGAGGTGGGTGCGGCCAGGTCGGCGCGCCGCGCGGCGACAGGAACGGCCGCGCCGGCCCGACCCGCCCCACACCCCTCGGCCCGCAGCGCTTCGTGCCCTTCGGTTCCGGGACCGGCCTCCCCTCCCCCGGCCCTGCCGACCGCCCCGGTGGGCACACCGTTCGGCGCAACGCCGCGGGTCGGCGGCGGTGTGAGCGGCTCCGACGTGGAAAGAAGGGCCGCATGCGCTTTGTTCCGGATGCGGTGGCGGCGGCGGTGCGCCGCGGTGCCAGGGACCCGTTCACCGTGCAGACGGTGCGGGCCACGGTCGCGGCGACCCTCGCGTACGTGGTGGCGACCTGGCTGAGCAGCGAGCCGGTGCCGCTGACCGCCCCGCTGACCGCGCTGCTGGTCGTGCAGGTGACGGTGTACTCGACGCTCACCACCAGCGTCCGGCGGGTCAACTCGGTGGTGGTCGGCGTGCTGATCGCGATCGGCTTCTCCACCGTGGTCGGCCTGTCCTGGTGGAGCCTCGGGCTGATCATCCTGGCCTCGCTGGTGATCGGGCGGTTCGTCCGGGTCGACGAGTTCGTCCAGGAGGTGGCGATCAGCGCGATGCTGATCCTCGGCGTCTCCCAGGTCACCTCGCAGGCCTGGGACCGGGTCCTGGAGACCCTGATCGGCGCCGCCGTCGGCCTGCTGTTCAACCTGGTGTTCGCCGCCCCGGTCTGGGTCGACACCGCCGGCGAGTCGATCGAGGACCTGGCCCGCCGGGCCCGGCAGCTGCTGCTCGACCTCGCCGAACAGGTCGACCGCCCCGTCCCCGTCGAACGGGCCGCCGAACGCCTGCACGAGGCCCGGCGACTCGACCAGGCGATCGCCCAGGTCGACGCGGCGCTGCGGCAGGCCGAGGACAGCCTGCGGCTCAACCCGCGGATCAGCGAGGGCCTGCTGTCCCGGCTGGTGCTGCGCACCGGCCTGGACACCCTGGAGATCTGCGTGGTGGTGATCCGGGTCATCGCCCGCTCGTTCACCGACCTCGCCAAGCGCCGCGCCCCCGGCGAGCACCTGTTCACCGGGGACGTCGCGGTCGCCCTGGAGGAACTGCTCGGCCACGTCGGCAGTGCGCTGGTCAGCTTCGCGGTGCTGGTCACCACCCAGGTCAGCCGCAACGCCGAGGAGGCCGAGCAGCGGCTCGCCGCCGAGCTCGCCGCCGCCTGGTCCTGCCGCGAGAACGTCGCCCAACTGCTGCTGCACCGGGTCCAGCAGCACCCCGAGGCCTGGCAGCTGCACGGCGCGCTGCTCGCCGAGGTCGACCGCATCCTCGACGAACTCGACCTGGAGCACCGCGGCCGCCGCCTGATGGAGGAGCTGGACCGGGCCGCGGTGGCCGGCCGCGACCGCTTCACCCGCTTCTCGAAGCTGCGCCGGCTGGCCCGCGGCGAGCGCCTGCGGCCGCGCCGCAGGCGGTGACCGGCCGACCGTTGGGCCGTAAGGGGGAAACGTTTTATCAGCCCGGAGTGTTGTGATAGGCCGTCAGGAGGACCCGAGGACCCTCTGTGGGGTGGTCGGCGCGGTGCCGGCCGACTACCCGCCCCCCTTCCGGAGTGCCCATGCCCCCCACCGTCTCCGCTCGGCCACCGTGCTGACCGGTGTCGTCCTGCCGCTGGCCTTCCTGACCGGTGCGGCGCACGCCGCGCCCGGCGACAACGGCGACGTGAAGATCCACAGGACCGGTACCTCGACCGAGGACCAGAACGACGAACCGAAGGTCTGCAGCTTCTACCTCGACGCCTTCAACTTCGACACCGTGCAGAAGGTCACCTGGCACATCGACCAGCAGCCGCCGACCGGCAACACCCCCAACGTGCGGTCCGGGGAGATCACGCTGAGCGGCGGTCACGGCTACACCCCCACGGTGACGCCCCAACTGCCCGACGGCCACTACGAGCTGTTCTGGAACTTCGAGGGCGAGCACGGCGCCGCCAAGCACAAGGTGTTCATGGCCGACTGCCCCACGCCCAGCGGCTCGCCGTCCCCCGTGGGCGGCGGCAACCCCGGTAGCTCCCCGTCGCCGTCCGCCTCGGCCTCGCCGTCCGGTGGGAGCAGCAACGGGCCCGGCGGTTCGGCCACCCCCTCCGTGCCGGGGCGGACGCCGCAGGGCGGGGTCGCGGCGGGCGCGGGCGGTGCCTCGCACGGCACCAACCCGGCCGAGGTGGCCGTCGGCGGTGCGCTGATCGCCGGGGTCGCCTGGCTGCTGGTGCGCCGGACCCGCAACCGTTCGCGGCGTTGACCTTCCCCGCACGCCGTAGGCGCTCCCGCGGCGCCGGCCCGCTCCGGGCCGGCGCCGCTGCCGTCGCGCTGCTGTGCGGGGCGTGGCTGGTCCACGACGGGCTGACGACCGCCCAGCCCCCCTCCCCGCCACCGCCGTCCGCGACCTACGCCCCGCCCACCGCCGCTCCGACCGGGGCCGCCGCGCCGACCGCCCCGTCCGCCGCCCCCGCCGCCCCCGCGCTCGCCCCGTCCGAACCGCGCCGGCTGCGCATCCCGTCGATCGCCGTCGACGCCTCCTTCGTGCCGCTCGGCCTGGACGAGCACGGCGCCCTCGGCACCCCGCCGATCGGCCGCCCCGACCTGGTCGGCTGGTACCGGGACGCCCCCACCCCCGGCGCGGACGGCACCGCCGTGGTCGTCGGCCACGTCGACGACCGGCACGGCCCCGGCGTCCTCTACCGGCTCGGCCTGCTGCGCCCCGGCCTGACCATCACCGTCACCCGGCAGGACCGCCGCACCGCGACCTTCACCGTCGACGCCGTCCGCTCCTACCCCAAGTCCGCCTTCCCCGCCGAGGTGTACGCCCCCACCGGGCGCGCCGAACTCCGGGTCATCACCTGCGGCGGCCACTACGACCGGCGCACCGGCTACGACTCCAACACCGTCGTGTACGCGCACCTGACGGCCTGACGGGCCGTCCGGGCGTTCAAGGCTCGGACACCGGGTCGGGGAGTTCGCAGCAGAGCTGGTCGGCGGCGAAGGCGGTGAGCAGGCGCAGGGCGTGCTCGACCGGGACGGCGGAGTTGTGGCCGACCAGGTGCAGCCCGGGGCCGTCCTCTCGGCGTGAGGGTGCTGACTCGGTTCTCGTCCTCGCGGCGGGCCTTGCGCTGAGCCGGGACTGCGGGGAGGCCGTGGCTGCCGTCGAGCGGCCGGCAGCGGGCGAGGAACTGGCGGTGCAGGGAGGGGACAGCGGTCACGCGCAGGGTGAAGCCCTGGCCCCGCCGCACGGTCACACCCTGGTCGAGCGCGGCCCGCTCGACGGGGTCCAGCTCGGCGGAGCGGAGGAATTCGGCGACCTGGCCCGGCATGTCGAGGGTGACCGGCAGCTCCGGCGCCGGACCCTCTTCGGCCGCGGAGACATGCTCCGGCAGGAGGCCGGCAACGGCCGTGCGGATCGCGCCGCGGCTCACGCCGTGGTCGCGGGCGAGGGCGGCGATCGAGCGGCCCTCCACGTACGCGGTGCGTACGTCGTCGGTCTTCGCGGCCGTCACCGCGGGGCGGCGTCCGCCCTTGTCGCCCTTGGCCTCGGCGGCGCGCAGTCCGTCGTAGGTCAGCTCACGCTGGAGGTCGCGTTGGAGTTCGCCGGCGGCGGCGAGGGTCTGCACCATGAACTTCACGGGGGACAGCAGCTCGCCGGTACGCGGGTGGCGGGCGGGTGAGGTCCATGGCGGGGAACGCGCCGTCGTGGATGCGCAGGGCGAGCCGGTCGCGGTGGAGGACTTCGAGGACGTCGAGGATGTCGAGGATGTGCTGGTTGCCGCGCACGAGGCGGAACATCTCGGAGATGTGCACCGTGTCGCCCGGCCGCGCGCAGGTGAGCAGTTCGCCGAACTTGGGCCGATGGAGCGGGTGGAGGCGGCTGAATGTCCCCGGGTCTTCCTCGAAGAGGACCGGGTCCTCGATATCGGCCTCGGCGAGGACGAGGTCCTGGCGGCCGGTGGACTACTGGTCGGTCGACACCCGCTTGTAGACGAGATTGGCCACGCTGTTTCCCCGCTTCTGCCGCCGCATCGGACTTTGGGTGTCATCTATCCCTGTCGTCTACCCCTGTCGTCATCCGCCATCGGATCTCATGGGATCGGAGCCGCCGTCGGGCCCCAGAACCACCGGGTTCAGTCGAGGAAGCGGTAGACCTCCACACTGCGGTAGCCGACCCGCTGGCCGGTGGCCTCGATCTGCTGGAACGCGCCCCGGTGTGTTGCCTCGAAGTGGACCAGAACGGTCACCTTGTCGTCGACGCCGAAGATGTCTGGACGTTGATCGTGAGGTCGGGGAACGCCTCCTTCATCCCACGGGCGCCGTGGAGCCGGATCTCACGTCCGGCGAGGGGTTCCGGGGCGCCGGGAACGTTGGCGATGAAGTCGTCCGTGAGCATTCCGGCGGCGGTGTCCAACTCGCCGTTCTCCAGAGCCTGGTACGCGGCGCGCATGCGAGCGATGTTGTTCTCGGGCGTGGTGGTCATCTCGGCTTCCTTTCGCAGCTACCGCTCCGACGGTTCGGTGGGGATGTCGGGCCGTGCTCTTCAGGGAAAACCCTGGCGTGGGGGGGGGGGGGGGGGGGGGTGGGGGGGGCCCCCGCCCCGGGGGGGGTATGCTCTGCACCGAAAAGCCGGGGGACCCGCCCCCCAGGCGGGGACCCCCCGGCCGGCGGCGGCA